>JABJKE010000042.1 GCA_018660505.1 Rhodobiaceae bacterium
CGCTTTCGCTTCATCGGCTTTGGCATCGCGAGCAAAAACAGCAACGCGCTGATTGCGGCCCGTGCCACTTGGCAATTCAATCACACCACGAACCATTTGGTCGGCGTGACGAGGATCGACACCCAGATTAATGGCCACTTCAATGGTCTCATCAAATTTCGCCGTGGCGAATGATTTCACGATTTTTACCGCTTCATCGAGCGCGTAAAGTTTGTTTTTATCGACTGCCTCATTGGCAGCTGTCATACGTTTTCCGATAGCCATTAGTCACGCACCTCGTAGCCCATCGAGCGAGCTGAACCGGCGATCATTTTCTGCGCCTCATCCAGATCGGTCGTGTTTAAATCCTTGATTTTTTGCTCCGCGATATCCCGGCATTGCGCCATGGTCACAGACCCTGCAACCGAACGACCTGGCTCAGAGCCACCTTTGTCGAGCTTTGCAGCCTTTTTGAGGAAGTAAGAAGCCGGAGGCGTCTTCGTCACAAAGGTGAAGGACTTATCTTCAAAAATGGTGATGATGGTCGGAATTGGCATATTGGCTTCCATTTCCTGCGTCTTCGCATTGAAAGCCTTACAAAATTCCATAATGTTCAGTCCACGTTGACCCAAAGCCGGGCCAATAGGTGGAGACGGGCTTGCCGCCCCTGCAGGTACCTGCATCTTCAGGTAACTATCAATCTTTTTTGCCATCTCTCGTTCCTTTACGATAATGGGGCGTGGGACGGCAGTTTGCTCTGCCTACCACACCTAGTCTCAATTTAGGCTAGCTTTTCTCGACTTGCCCATACTCTAGTTCGACCGGGGTTGCCCGACCGAAAATAGACACAGCCACTTTGAGGCGTGCCTTTTCTTCATCGACTTCTTCTACCAAGCCGCTGAACGAAGCAAATGGGCCGTCTCTGACGCGAACCTGCTCACCCACTTCAAATACGATAGATGGTTTCGGCCGCTCGGCCCCATCTTGAACCTGATTTACAATCCGATCGACTTCGGCTTGTGTAATCGGCGCTGGTTTGTTTTGCGAACCAAGGAAACCCGTTACCTTTGGTGTGTTTTTCACCAAGTGATAGGCGTCATCGGTTAGTTCCATTTTCACCAGCAAATAGCCAGGGAAGAACTTACGTTCGCTGTTCACTCGGCGACCGCGGCGCATTTCGACCACTTCTTCGGTCGGCACCAGAATCTCTTCAAAACAATCCTCTAATCCAGCTTGAGCGGCTTGCTCGCGGAGACTGTCCGCAACCTTGTGCTCAAAATTAGAGTAAGCATTAACAATGTACCAACGTGCTGCCATTTTAATTAGCCAATCCTAAAAGCAGAGCGACAAACCAGCTAAGAACCTGGTCAGCGAGAAAGAAAAATAGCGACGCAAAGAAAACCAAAACGAACACCATCACCGTCGTAACAGCGACCTCATTCCGGGTCGGCCACGTTACTTTCGATGTTTCGGCGCGCACTTCTTGCACAAACTTTAGCGGGTTAGCCATGGGCCGCTTCTTTCCTTTAATAAACGCTTGGGCGCAAAAGGCGCTCTAGCGGGGCCCCGCAATCGGGACCCATTTTTTTCTTTCGAACCTCCGCCACTTTTAAAAAGTGGCAGGAGTGGAGGGGATCGAACCCCCAACCCCCGGTTTTGGAGACCGGTGCTCTACCAGTTGAGCTACACTCCTCTGGTTCGTCTACTCAATAATTGCTGACACGACGCCGGCGCCTACTGTGCGGCCACCTTCACGGATAGCGAAGCGAAGCTTCTCTTCCATGGCGACCGGAACAATAAGCTCCACTTCCATCTCAACATTATCGCCAGGCATAACCATTTCCGTACCCGATGGCAGGCTGCAAACACCCGTCACATCCGTCGTGCGGAAGTAAAACTGTGGACGATAATTGGTAAAGAAAGGTGTGTGACGACCGCCCTCTTCCTTCGTCAGAATGTAAGCTTCTGCCTTAAATTTCGTGTGTGGCGTAATCGAACCTGGCTTGCAAAGAACCTGGCCACGTTCCACTTCTTCGCGCTTCGTACCGCGCAAAAGAACCCCCACATTGTCGCCCGCTTCACCGCTATCCAGCAGTTTGCGGAACATTTCAACGCCTGTGCATGTGGTCAGGGCTGTGTCTTTAATGCCAACGATTTCAATCTCGTCACCGACATTCACAACACCGCGTTCCACACGACCCGTGACCACGGTACCGCGACCGGAAATCGAGAATACATCCTCAATCGGCAGCAAGAAGGCTTGGTCTTTTGGACGGTCTGGTTGGGGAATATAAGCATCCACTTCCGCCATCAGAGCCATAATCGCTTCTTTGCCAATCGCGTCATCGCGACCTTCCAAAGCGGCCAAAGCCGAACCTTTAACGATTGGAATATCGTCGCCTGGGAACTCATAAGAGGTCAGAAGCTCACGCACTTCCATCTCTACCAGCTCCAGCAGCTCATCATCATCGACTTGGTCGACTTTGTTCAAGAAAACAACCAGAGCCGGAACGCCCACTTGGCGCGCCAACAAAATATGCTCACGGGTTTGTGGCATAGGTCCGTCGGCGGCGTTCACAACCAAAATCGCGCCATCCATTTGCGCCGCACCGGTGATCATGTTTTTCACATAGTCAGCATGGCCTGGGCAATCCACGTGCGCGTAGTGACGGGCATCCGTCTCATACTCAACGTGGGCTGTCGAAATGGTGATGCCACGAGCTTTTTCTTCTGGCGCTTTATCAATGTCAGCGTAATCCGAAAATTCAGCACCGCCGACTTCAGCCAATACTTTCGTAATCGCGGCCGTAAGGGTCGTCTTGCCGTGGTCCACGTGACCAATCGTGCCAATGTTACAATGCGGTTTTGTCCGCTCAAACTTTTCCTTCGACATGTCGTTCCTCGTTCGGTTAGGGGCTCGGCCCCGTTTTAAATTTCGTTTCGCCCAACCCTTGTCAGACTGGAGCGGGTGAAGGGAATCGAACCCTCATCTTCAGCTTGGAAGGCTGTTGCTCGACCATTGAGCTACACCCGCCTCTTAATCACTCTCAACCACGCACTTATCCCCCATGGATAAGCAAATGGTGGGGGGAGTTGGATTCGAACCAACGTAGGCATAGCCAACGGGTTTACAGCCCGTCCCCTTTAGCCACTCGGGCATCCCCCCTCCCAAAGGCAAATTGCCCAAAGGTAAAATCCGACGCATACCGAAGCAAACGCTTGATTTTAATACGAAATTAATGCACAAAACACCGTCCGCCAGCCTCATTTTCAACGAAAACAAGTTCAGCGACGCAATATTTGCACATCAATGTCATCAGCCTTATAAGGAATTGTATGTCCAAGCGCAAGCCCAACCATTTAAGAAATAAAAGAAAAATCACCTCCGAAACTGCGGTGACTTTGCTCTATGGCACGCATGCGGTTCGCGCTGCTTTGGAAAATCCCAAACGACGGGTCAACAAATTATTCGCCACCCAAAATGCCGCCAATGAATTGCAAGCGATTTGCGCCAAACGCAAAATCTCGGCCGAAATTCAAACCAGCGGCGAATTGGCCGCGCTTTTGCCCGCCGATGCCGTGCATCAAGGCATGGTGTTGGATGCCAGCCCGCTGGTGCCCCGCTCGTTAGAGGATGCGGCGGCCTCGGGTAAATTGCTGATTATTCTCGATCAAGTGTCGGACCCGCGCAATGTGGGCGCGATTTTACGCGCGGCCGCCGTGTTTGGCGCCGGCGGGGTGATTGTCACCAAGCGAAACAGCCCGCCGCCCGCAGGCACATTGGCCAAAACCGCCGTGGGCGCGCTTGAAGTTATGCCGCTTATCGAAGTCACTAATTTGGCGCGCGCGCTCGAGACGCTGCACAAGGCCGGCTATATGAGCGTCGGCCTCGACGAACACGGCGAGACGCTCATCGAGGACGTATCAAAAGACCGCCCGATTGCGGTGGTTATGGGCGCAGAAGGCCCGGGCCTTCGTCGGCTAACGCGCGAAACCTGCGATATGCTGGCCCGCCTGCCCGTCGCCGAAAGCGCCAGCGGCGAAGCCTTTGCGACGCTGAATGTCGCGACGGCTACCGCGGTGACGCTTTACGCGCTCACCCGCTAAAGTTTATTATGGGCGCCATCGCATAAAACGCCTTTGGCCGAAGCTTTGCAGCCGCAGAAATAAACTTGGCCATCTTTTTCGGCCGTATAGGCTACGGGTTCGAAATCGCTGCCTTGGTGCTTGCCATCGCAAAACGGCTGGCGCGCCGACTTGCCGCAAGAACACCAAAAATAGGTTTTTCCCGCTTTGACCTCGGTTTTATAAGGCGCTTTTTGTGGACATTCGGCTTGGCTCATCTGGCTCTCCTATCACTCGTTACAAGACACTATAGGGACGCGATGACTTGGCACGCAATAAAAAAGCCCCGCCATTGCGGCGGGGCTTTCTCAATGAGATGTGCGCTTATTGAAGGTTTTCAATAATCGTCACATTGGCCATACCACCGCCTTCGCACATGGTTTGCAGGCCGTATTTGCCGCCTTTGCGTTGCAAGGCATTGACCAAAGTCGCCATTAATTTAGTGCCCGAGCCGCCCAGCGGATGACCCAGCGCAATGGCGCCGCCATGCACGTTGAGCTTGTCTTCATCGACACCCAATTCTTTGGCGAAAGCCACGGGAATCGAGCCGAAAGCTTCGTTCACTTCAAACACGTCGATGTCGTCGACCGACAGACCCGCTTTTTCAAGCGCGCGTTTGGTGGCCGGAATGGGGGCTTCCAACATAATCACCGGGTCGTGACCCATCACCGATAGGTGGATGATTTTTGCCAATGGTTTCACGCCCAATTTTTTCAGCCCGTCTTCATTCACAATCATCACGCCCGAAGCGCCATCGCAAATTTGGCTGGCCGAGGCCGCCGTGATGACCCCATCTTCGGCCAAAAGCTTGACGCCAGAGATGCTCTCGAGGCTGGCATCGAAACGGATGCCCTCATCGGTTTTGTGCATTTCCGTATCGCCATCTTCATTGGTGACGGCCACGGGAACAATCTCCGTATCGAAGGCGCCCGCTTGCGTGGCGGCAATGGCGCGCTCGTGGCTGCGATAGGCATAGGCATCGATATCTTCTTTGCTCAGACCATATTTCTTGGCCACCATTTCGGCGCCCACAAATTGACTGAACTGAACATTTGGATAGCGCTCTTGCATGTTCGGGCTGACGTAGAAACCGTGGCCCTCTTTAAACGGCAGCGAGATAGGCAGACCCATGGGCACGCGGCTCATGCTCTCCACGCCGGCGGCGATAACGCAATCCATCGTGCCAGACATAACGGCCTGCGCAGCAAAATGAATGGACTGTTGCGACGACCCGCACTGGCGATCGATCGAGGTGGCTGGCACGCTCTCTGGCAATTTAGAAGCGAGAACCGCATTGCGGCCAATATTGCCGGCTTGCTCGCCCGCTTGGCCAACGCAGCCCATGATGACATCTTCTACCGATGCTGGGTCCGCGCCCGTGCGGTCGATGAGGTTATTAATCACCTCGGCTGCCAAATCGGCTGGGTGCCAATCTTTTAATTTACCTCCGCGGCGACCACCTGCGGTGCGTGCTGCGGCTACAATATATGCTTCGGCCATGGGGCTCTCCTAATGTTATCAAAAGTTTGAAAATCACTTGCCGACAGTCTTACCAAATGCGCCCGCGCTCCGACAAGTGAAATTTCATTTGCACATTTATCGCCACGCCTTAACATGTGTCCGATATTTAGGAGGACTAAAAATGAAAACGCGTATTACAGAATTATTCGGTATCGAGCATCCCATCATTCAAGGTGGCATGCACCATGTGGGCTTTGCTGAAATGGCGGCGGGCGTATCGAACGCTGGCGGCTTGGGCATTATTACCGGCCTGACGCAACGCACCCCAAAAGATCTCGCGAATGAAATCGCGCGTTGCAAAGACATGACAGATAAGCCCATCGGCGTGAATCTGACGTTCTTGCCCGGCTTTGCCGACCCTGATTATCCTGGCTATATCGAAGCGATTATCGCCCATGATGTGAAAATTGTGGAAACCGCGGGGCGCAGCCCAGAGCAATATATGCCCCTGCTGAAAGACGCTGGCATTAAAGTCATCCACAAATGCACCAGCGTGCGCCACTCGTTGAAAGCCGAAAAAATTGGTTGTGATGCGGTGAGTGTCGATGGTTTTGAATGCGGTGGCCACCCCGGCGAAGACGATATTCCAAACATGATTTTGCTGCCCCGCGCGGCCGAAGAATTGTCCATCCCCTTTGTCGCTTCGGGCGGTATTGGCAATGCCAAACAGCTGGTGGCCGCTTTGGCTCTGGGTGCCGATGGCGTCAATATGGGCACGCGGTTTATCGCGACCAAAGAAGCCCCGGTTCACCAAAATGTAAAAGACGCTCTTGTCGGGGCCAGCGAGCTGGACACGACTTTGATTATGCGTCCGCTGCGCAATACCGAACGGGTTTTGAAAAACGATGCGGTCAATCGCATTCTCGAAAAAGAGAAATCGCTGGGGGCCGACATTAAAATCAATGACATTATGGATGAAGTGGCTGGCGTCTATCCGAAAATCATGTCCGATGGCGACATGGACTCGGGTGCGTGGAGCTGTGGCATGGTCGCAGGTCTTATCCACGATGTGCCAAGCTGCCATGATTTAATCAGCGGTATGATGAAAGAAGCCGACGAGATTATCTCGACGCGTCTGAAAGCTTTCGCCGCTTAAAATACCACCGCAAAACAATAAGAAAAGCCCCGCCCTCAACAGAGAGCGGGGCTTTTTTATGACCAGACGTCGCCCTTATTTAAGGGGTGACGATATTAAAGTCTGGGTTGAACTCATCCAGATTGGCGAACACTTTCATCAACGCCAGCGGGCTGCCGCCCACTTTCACATTGCCTTTGACAATCTCTTTCGCAAAGCTGGTTTGGCCCACGGCCACCTGATTGAAAATGGCCCGCGTGAGCGTCAGCGACGCATCCGGATTTTCAACCTGTTTGTTCGGGATATTGTTCAGCACGCTATTGTCGAGCGAGAGAACAAATTTCTCTTTCGTGTCGGTGAAATCTAAATTGATTTTCACTTCCACATCATCCAAGCCCTCCGGATTAAATCGCACGGCCATGAAGTCCAAGAACATGCCTGTTGGCACGGAGCTGACGACATCTTGGCTGGCGGTGCGCACGCTGCCGCCCAACACCACGCCGTCGCGCAATTCTTGCGCGCCCGTCAGATAGAAATTGCGCCACGGGCCACTTTCTGCCTGATAGCCCAATTGCTCATAGGCATCGGCCAAGAGAGCGCGCGCTTGCTTGTGCTTTGGATGGGCGAACACATAATGGCTCAGCAATTCCGACGCCCAGCGATAATCGCCCGCCTCGGACGCCATTTTGGCTTGTCGCAATAGCCCATCGGGCCCGCCCGCCAGAGCCATCATTTTGCGGCCCCGGACTTCGGGTTCTTGGGGGTTTAAATTGGCTGGCACGCCATCGAAAAAGCCGAGATAGAAATTATACACGGCACGAACATTATGGCTAACAGTGCCGTAATAATCGCGGTTGTAAAACTCTTGCGCCAGCGAAGGCGGCAAGTCCAACATGTTGGAAATCTCGGTCGACGTATAGCCTTGGTTCATCAAACGCACGGTTTGGTCATGCATGAAGCGATACATATCGCGTTGCTTGGAAATATACTCCATGCCCGCCTCGCGGCCCCAACGCGGCCAATGGTGCGAGCCGAAAACCACATCGGTGCGCTCGCCAAATAGCTCCACCATATCGGTGAGATGACGCGACCAGACCAAGGCATCGCGAATTTTGGCGCCGCGCGGCGTGTATAGATTATGCATCACGCCGTTTACTTCTTCGGCCACGCAAAGCGCTTTGAGATGCGGCAGATAAAATACAAATTCAGCCGGCGCCTCAGCGCCAGGCGTCAGTTGAAACTCCACCTCAATGCCATCGAGCATGAGTTTTTGCCCGGTCTTGGTAATCGTATCCGTGGGTGTCAGCAA
Organism: Rhodobiaceae bacterium; assembly: GCA_018660505.1. Classification (GTDB taxonomy): domain Bacteria; phylum Pseudomonadota; class Alphaproteobacteria; order RS24; family RS24; genus UBA8337. The sequence goes on from JABJKE010000042.1 coordinate 8,010, forward strand.
GGTGATGGAGCCAAAGGCAACGCTTTTTCCCAGCCCACTATCGATGGCGCCTTGCGGCGAGGCCGGCAGCAAATTGCCGAACATATAGCCCGCCCGACGCCCCATGGCATTGCCCGCAATCACGTTTTCGCTCGATACTTCTTTGACAAAATGTTCCGGCGCGACAAAGCGAATGCGGCCGGAGGCGAGGTCATCTTCACTGGCCAAAGCGCGCACGCCCGCGAAATGGTCGGCGTGGCTATGGGTGGCCAAAATCGCTTTCACCGGACGTTTGCCGAAATGGCTATCGACCAGCGCCATGGCCGCCTGCATGGTTTCCGCGGCGGTGAGCGGGTCGACCACAATCCAGCCGGTTTTGCCTTCAATGAAAGTCACATTGGCGAGGTCATAGCCGCGCACTTGATAAATGCCTTGGGTCACTTCAAACAGCCCATGAATGGCATTCAGCTTGGCTTGGCGCCAGAGACTTGGGTTCACCGTATCGGGGCGCGGGCCATCGAGATATTCCATGCCCGTCATATTCCAGACCACACGGCCAGATTTATCTTTAATCACCAGAGCATCTGGCTTGGCCAGCAGACCGCGGGTGGCCAATTTAAAGTCTTCGGTGTTTTCAAACGGCAGGCGCTCGATGACTTTCTCATGTGCCTGTTTGGTTTGGGCACTGGCCGGTTTGCGCGCGAAATCGGCGCTATGGGTGCTGCCAAGCATCAAAAAACTGGCAAGCAAAAGCGAGAGTGTGCGTTTCATAGTCTTCCCCAAAAGAGTCTTCTTCAAATTATGCGGTCCAATGACCGCCGAGTTCTTTTTTCAAATCGCTGACATAGCGACCGAAATCAATCTGTATCGTATGGCGCTCACTATTATAATAGTGACCGAGATATAGCTTCTCGTCGGATTCTATTTGTTTTTCCATCGCCGCATCGTCTGGCATTTGGTATTTGCCCGTTAAAACCGCAGCGACGAATTTAGATTGTTGCTCCGCCAAGTTTACCAAAGTTGGCAGCGGTTGCGCCAGTCCCATGAAAAATAAATTGCGCCAGCCCGGCTTTACCATGCGTCGATAAAGCGGAAACCGATTGGCATCCACGGCCAATTCGTTTTGCTGCAAAAACGGAAACGAAATACGATAGCCCGTCGCCCAAATAATCATATCTATGGGCTCGCGCGTGCCATCGGTAAAGCTCACCGCGTCGCCCTCTAAGCGCTCGACCCCCGGTTTGACGTGAATATCGCCGCAGCCCAAACGGGTGAGAAACTCTCCCGAAACCGACGGATGCGCCGTCAGCACATCATGGTCTGGCTTGGGCAGGCCATATTGTTCTGGATTGCCAATGGCTTTTTCAATGACGCGTTGGCCCAGCCAGCGACCCATCGAAGGCGGCATCCAGCTTGGCATCACCGCTTTATCGGCTGGCTCGCCGTTCAGGTATTTGGGCAAAACCCAAACCCCGCGCCGCGCCGACACGAAACATTTTTTGGCCATCGGTCGCTGCGAAACTTCCGACGCAATATCCATCGCTGAATTGCCAACGCCCACCACTAAAATATTTTTGCCGCGCACATCATGCGGCTCGAACGGCGAGTCATATTGGTGCGAATGGATTTGAATGCCGTTGAACCGATCGCCATATTCTTGCGGAATTTTGGCATCCCAATGGTGGCCATTGGCAACCACCAAAGCGCCATAGCTGCGGGTCTCGCCCGTGCTTAGGGTGACTTGCCATAAGCCGTTTTCGTCGCGGCGCGCCGCGTCAACGGAGGTGTTGAAAGTGATGTTCTGGCGCAAGTCGAAATGGTCGACATAATCGTTGAAATATTGAAACAACTGGCTGTGATGCGGGAAGTCGGGCCAGTCATCCGGCACTGCGAAATCTTCGAACGCGAGGCGGTATTTCGATGTATCAATATGCAGAGATTGATAGCAAGCCGATTTGCCATTGGGGTTTTTATGATACCAATTGCCGCCGATATTGTCGGAGGTTTCAAATTGGTCATAGTCGATGCCAGCCTGTTTCAGCCGTTTGGCCGTGGTAAAGCCAGAGCACCCAGCGCCCACAATGCATATTTTCGAATTCTGTTTCAGCTCTTCCAACATTCGCCCCCCACTCTCATAGGCCCCCAAGATTACACAAGACTATTTTCAATGCCACCCGTTCTATCGCCCTTATACTTAGGTCGGGGGTGCTTCGGTCGGGGGCGGAAAGGCGTGTTCTTGTTCGCCGTCGAGATATAGGGGGTATTTTTGCATGACCCGCACAAAACCCGGCCAATCTAAAAACCGCAAGGCCCAATCGCGCACATTGGCCAAGTCTAGCTGCGCGTCGAACCAAGCTATATCGGCAATGCGGAATTGGCGCACGAAAGGCAGCAAAGCGACATCCGTATAGGCCGGTGCTGCGCCGCCAAGCCATGCCTCGGTTAAGCGCGCCTCTAACGGAGCCAGCAAGCGCACGCAATGGGCGCGTTGTTCGGTTACGTCCACCGCTTCTTCGGGGTAGCGGGTGGCATATTTATAGCGGTCTAAATGATGTTTGAAATCTGTGTCGAACAGGTCGATGAGCGCATCGTCTTTATGTTGGCGCCAATTGAGCGGGTCGTTTTGTGCCAGCGCCCAATCCATCACCGCGCGGCTTTCGTCTATCACGTCACCGCCAGGCAGGTGCAACACGGGCACCGTGCCCTTGGGCGACAGCGCCAGCATGGCTTCGGGTTTATCGCGCAAAACAATTTCGCGCAAAACCACGGGCACTTCGGCCACGGCCACCGCCATGCGGGCGCGCATCGCATAGGGGCAGCGGCGAAAACTATAAAGCTGGGGGCGCTCAGTCATTGGCCTGGCCAATGTGTGCCTCGCCGATGTGTGTCTGGCCGCGGGCGCGGGCTAATTTGATTTGCTTTTGGCGCTCGCGAAAGCGCAAGCGGTCGGCTTCGGAATGGCTGTCGATGCAATGCTCGCAAGAGATGCCCGCCTCATAGGCTGGGTGTTGCTTTTGCGCTTGGGTTAACGGCATGCGGCAGCCGTGGCACAAGTCGTAGTCGCCTTCTTCGAGGCCGTGTTTGACGCTGACGCGCTGGTCGAAGACGAAGCAATCGCCGTCCCATTTGCTGTCGGTTTCGGCGACGGTTTCGAGATATTTCAAAATGCCGCCCTGCAGGTGGAAGATGTTTTCAAAGCCTTGGCCGACCAGATAGGCGGTGGCTTTTTCGCAGCGGATGCCGCCCGTGCAAAACATAGCGATGTTCTTCGGCTTTTCGGCTGCGTCTAATTTGGCCAAATAGCCATCCACCCATTCGGGGAAATCTCGGAACGATTTGGTTTTCGGGTCTATCGCGCCCTCGAATGTGCCGATGGCGACTTCATAGGCGTTGCGGGTATCGATGACCAAAGTATCGGGGTCGCTAATCAGCTGGTTCCAATTTTCGGGGGCTACATAGGCGCCCACATCGCCCACCGGGTCGATATCGGGCTGGCCCATGGAGACGATTTCTTTTTTCAGGCGCACTTTCATGCGGTGAAAATTAGCCTCGGAGGCGAAGCTGAATTTCGGGGTGATATCGGCCAAACGAGCATCGGCGGCGAAAGCTTGCATCAAGGCTTCAAGGGCGGTTTGGGAGCCGCAGACAGTGCCATTAATGCCTTCGGGGGCGAGCAAAATCGTGCCTAAAACGCCGGCGCGGCGGCAATGGGTTTGCAAAATCGGGCGCACCGCCTCGAAGTCGTTAAGGCGGACGAATCTATAAAACGCCGCGACGATAAAAGGCGTCTCGGCCGGCGCGGACGGCACCGCTATGGGGGAGGTCATGCTCATGGGGGGAATGTGCAAGAAATCGGCACGGATTTCAATTGTCTTTGCTGGGGGACGTGACTAAGGTTTGACGCAAGAAAAGAACATCCTGCAAAAGGAGCGGAAAATGGCTGATGACGAGAATGCTAAGTCGACAGAAGACGAGCGCACTTACCTTAAACTCGAAGTCGATAGAATGACAGAACGCATCGACAAAGACCCCGATGATTTAGAAGCATACTTAAAACGTTCTAATGCCTTCGATCTTTTGGGAGAGTATGAAAATGAAATAGCCGATTTAGACGAAATGATTAGATTACAGCCGGGGACGGCTGCACTGCATTGCAACCGTGGTTCTGCTTTCTCCTTCACTCAGTCTTAGCTTTAAGACTGAGTTTGTATTATCAATTCTTCAAATTAGACTTTTCTTCTAGTACCCAACCGCCCTATCGTCTTCCCCGCGGCTGGCGTCTGCTGCGCCTTCTAGCGTGCCGCCTTCTTGCACCACAATCGCCTCTACCCGACCCAGCGCATATTTGAAATGCGGCCAGGGGTAAAGCTTGTGCTGGCGCGCCAGAAGCCCGCGCATATTGGCGACGCTCATCGTGCCTTTTTCTAGCATCACGAAATCGGGCTGCCATTGGCTGTGGCTTTTTCTGGCGTCGACGGCTTGTTGCGCCGTCATGCCGAAATCAATGAGGTTGAGTAAGGTTTGAAACACCGAGGTGATAATCGTCGCCCCGCCCGGCGTGCCGAGTACGATTTTTAACGCGCCGTCTTTTTCTACGATGGTCGGCGTCATCGAGGACAACATGCGCTTGCCCGGCGCAATGGCGTTTTTATCGTCGCCCACCAGGCCGAATTGATTGGCATGGCCGGGCTTGATGGAAAAATCATCCATCTCATTATTGAGGAAAAACCCGCCGCCCTGCACCACCAGTTTGGCGCCGAAATTACCGTTTAACGTGGTGGTGATGGCCACCGCATTGCCCTGCGGGTCAACGATGGAGAAATGCGTCGTCTCCACGCTTTCAATGGCCTGCACAAACCCCGGTTTTACTTGCTCACTGGGGGTTTTGACGTGGAGGGAAATATCATTATTGCGCGCCGCAATATAGGCTTTATCGGTGAGGCCCTGGATGTCGACCGAGACGAAATCGGTGTCGCCCATATGGGTGGCGCGGTCGGCGTAGACGCGGCGTTCTAGCTCGGTCATCAGGTGGATATGCGCCGCCGAATTATGCCCCATCGCCGCGATATCATGAGCCTCCGCACCCTGCAAAAGCTGCGCCAATGCCACCCCGCCCGACGACGGCGGCGGCATGGAGATAATCTTATGGCCGCGATAGGCAACTTCTATCGGCTGGCGCCAAACTGCCCGATAGGCGGCTAAATCTTCTAGGCTGAGGAGCCCGCCGCCCGCCAGCATTTCATCGGCGATTAAATGTGCCGTCTCGCCTTGATAAAACCCCGCGCGGCCTTGCGCCGCGATGCGATTGAGCGTGCGGGCTAAATCTGGGAAGGTGATTTTATCGCCAGCTTTCCAAGCCCCATCTGGGTGGACCACGGCCGGGGCAAAGCGGTTTACCTCGCGGAAATCTTTTTGGTAGCGGTTGAACATGCGCGCCGCTTTCGGCGTCAGCGCAAATCCGTTTTGCGCCAAATGAATGCTGGGGCGCACCAGCCCATCCCAGGGTTTGGAGCCGAAGCGCTCGTGCAAAGCCGCCATGCCCGCCACACTGCCCGGCACACCCACGGCAAAATGACCCTTGAGGCTGAGACCTTTGATGACCTCGCCTTGCGCGTCGAGATACATATCGCGGCTGGCTTTTAACGGCGCGCGTTCGCGAAAATCGAGCGCGCCGCGCGCGCCATCGGCCAAGCGATAGACCATAAACCCGCCGCCGCCGATATTGCCCGCCTGCTGATAGACCACGCTCAAGGCGAAGTTAACCGCCACCGCCGCATCAAATGCATTGCCGCCATCGCGCAGCACATCGCGGCCAATTTCAGAGGCCAGAAAATGCGCCGAGACCACCATCGCCTGTTCGCCCCGCACGCCAGCCGGCGCCAAACGCCAATGATGCGCCACATGGATATATTGAATATGCAAAAACGGGCCGATGAGCATAAGCCCCACCATGGCGACAATCGCCCAAGCGGGTTGCTTTGCCGAGGCTATCTGGGGCGTCTTGTTTTTAGGCATAGCTGGGCATCCTTCAAGTTGAGGGCGGTTTTGCTGTTTGTTCAGCTTAAGGATAATTAGCCGTCTCGCTAGTGGAAAACCGCATCTGTGGCTTGTAAGACGCGAAATTGACCTCTAGAGTTTACCCCTTAACAGGAGAGTATCATGAGTGCTGCGGAACCAATATCACCCAACGCCCCTAAATCAGGGCATCAGAAATATGCGCGTTTGTTTACGCCGCTGGAGCTGGGCCATACGGTGCTGAAAAATCGCTCGATTATGGGCTCCATGCATACTGGACTGGAAGAACAACCCGACGGCTTTGAGCGCATGGCCGCCTATTACGCCGAACGCGCCGCTGGCGGCGTGGGCATGATTATCACCGGCGGCATTGCCCCCAATGAAGAAGGCGGCATGGTGCTGCAAGATAAAAATGGCGAGAAAGTTTTCGCCGCGTCCAAATTATCCAATGAGGCCGAAGCCGCAGGCCATCGTTTGGTGACCGATGCCGTGCATGCGGCCGCGCCCGATTGCAAAATGGTGATGCAGATTTTGCACATGGGCCCCCTGGCCGCCAATGAGGCGCCCGTGGCCCCCTCGCCCATTAAATCTCGTATTTCGCGCACGCCGCCGCTGGAGCTGGATGCGCAAGGGTTGGAAAAACAAATCGCCGACCACGCCGAATGCGCCCGCCTCGCCAAACACGCGGGCTATGATGGGGTGGAGATTATTGGCTCGGCTGGCTATTTGCTATCGACGTTTCTGGTCGAGAAAACCAACCAGCGCACCGACGCCTATGGCGGCTCCTACGAAAACCGTATGCGCTTTCCCCTCGAGGTGGTGCGCAGTGTCCGCGAGGCTGTGGGCGAAGATTTCATCGTTGTCTTCCGCATCGCCGCCATGGATATGTTGCAAGGCGGCATGAGCTGGGACGAGGTGGCGCAGCTCTCGAAAGAGCTTGAAAAAGCGGGCACCAGCATTATTTCGACGCATTTTACCTGGCACGAAAGCGCCGTGCCGACCATCGCCACTATGGTGCCACGCGCCGCCTTTACTTCGGTGACCGCGCGTGTGCGCAAGGAAGTGTCGATACCTGTCATCACCTCCAACCGCATCAACATGCCGCAAGTGGCCGAAGATGTGCTGGCGCGCGGCGATGCCGACCTCGTGTCTATGGCGCGCCCAATGCTGGCCGATAGCCAATTTATGCTCAAAGCCAGCGAAGATCGCGCCGATGAGATTAATACGTGCATCGCCTGCAATCAGGCGTGCCTCGACCATACCTTTGGCGGCAAAACCACCAGCTGCTTGGTCAATCCACGCGCCTGCCACGAAACGATTTTGAAATATGAGCCAACGCAAAACGCCAAAACCATCGCCGTGATTGGCGCTGGCCCTGCGGGTCTGGCCTATGCCACCACGGCGGCCGAACGCGGCCATCGGGTGACTTTATTGGATGCGGGGTCTGAGATTGGCGGGCAATTCAACCTGGCCAAATTAGTGCCGGGCAAAGAAGAGTTTTACGAGACTTTGCGCTATTACGGCAAAATGATTGAGAAACTGGGCATTGAGCTGAAGCTAAACACCCGCGTGGAAGCCGATATGGTGCGCGATTTTGACCATGTGGTGGTGGCCACGGGCATCCGCCCGCGCGTGCCAGACATGGAAGGCATTGGCCACGAAAAAGCCGTGAGCTATATCGACGTTTTGCAAGGCCATAAGCCTGTCGGCAAGCGCGTGGCCATTATGGGCGCGGGCGGCATTGGTTTTGATGTCGCCGACACCCTGTCTCACGACGGCCCATCGGGGGCTTTGGATATTGATGTTTTCGCCAAAGAATGGGGCGTCGATTTTAAAAACCATCCGCGCGGCGGCGTGACCGGCATTGAGCCAGAGGTGGCCAGCGCCGACAGAGAAATTTTCCTGATGCAACGCAAAGACACAGCCGTCGGCAAAGGTTTGGGCAAAACCACCGGCTGGACGCATCGGCTGACTTTGGCGCGTCGCGGCGTGAAAATGCTCAATGGCATTGACTACCGCAAAATCGATGACCTTGGCTTGCACATCACCCGCGATGGACAACCCGATATTCTGGAAGTCGATACTGTGGTTATTTGCGCCGGACAAGAGCCTTTGCGCACCCTCTATGATACGCTGGAAGCCAATCATGCGTCCGTGGAGCTGGTCGGCGGAGCTTATGAGGCGGCCGAGCTTGATGCCAAAGCGGCCATCAAGCAGGCTTGCGAGTTAGCCGCCGCGATTTAGGCTTTCAAAGCGGCCTTAAAAAAGCCTTAGAAATCGGACTATCTTACGTCTGGCTCCTTTTTTGGGGCGGGGCAAACTGTGGTGCGGTTCGCGTCGGGCATGCTGGTTCGAGATGAAGTGTGAAAACACATGACGTCTAGGCTTTTTGGGTGTAAATAAACCGAAGGCGGCGCCGCTGCGTAGAAACTAGGCGGGAACAATAAAAACAACGGGTTTTGCAAGCTCGCACGTTATAGTTGTAATTCGGTATTTATAAAAAGAGACAAACATGGCCTTTGATCCTGAAAACCACGAGACCCAAGAAATTGTTGCGCGCCCCGCCAGACGGTGGTTGGGCGTAAGCCCTGCCATTTGGACGTCTCTGGTCGTCGTTTTGGGCATTGTTGCTTGGTTGATGAGCGGCATCTTGTCGGAAAATTCCGAACCCCTGCCGATGGCCAAACCGATCATCGATATCAATCAAACGACGTCGCGTTTCAAGGTTGTGGTGCAAAACCTCGAGGCCGAGCCCTTTGTCAATAACATCAAACTGCAAGCCCGCACGCAAGCCGATAAAATCGTCACGATTTCGGCCGAGACCGGCGGAACCATTACCAGTTTGCCCGTTGAAAAAGGCGCTTTCGTGCAAAAAGGCCAGACCATTTGCAAAATCGACTTGGGCGCGCGTCAAGCGCAACTCGACCAATCCAGAGCCCTGCGCGACGCCCGAAAAATTGAATTTGATGCCGCCGTTAAGCTGAACAAACAAGGCTATACTTCCAAAAGCAAATTGGCCAGCGCGCGAGCCGCCTATGATGCCTCTGTCGCCGCCGTGAAAGGCGCTTTGGTGGAATATAATCGCACCCAAATTAAAGCCCCCTTTGGCGGCGTGTTGGACAAGCGACCCTTTGAGGTTGGTCATTTTATGAACGTCGGCGAGCCCTGTGGCACGATTATTGACAAAGACCCGCTGCTGATTGTGGCCCATGTGGCGGAAAATTATATCCCTCAAGTTGATATTGGCGCGCGCGGAACGGCCAAATTGGCAACCGGAGAAACCGTTAGCGGCTTTGTGCGCTATATTGCGGAAACTCCCGATATGGCCACGCGCACTTTCCGGGTTGAGCTGGAAGTGGCCAATAAAGATTTTAAATTACGCGATGGCGTCAGCGCCGAGCTGCAACTTAAAACCGGCAGCGTTCTGGCGACCCGCATTCCGCAAAGTGTTTTGACGCTTGGCGATAGTGGCCAATTGAGCGTGCGGGTTGTCGATGGCAATCGCGTTGCCATTCGCCCGGTTCGCGTTATCGCCGATGACCGCGGCGGCGCCGTGGTTGTGGGATTGGCGGCCTCGGAAAAAGTGATTATTCGCGGTGGCGAATATACCCGCGATGGCCGTGAAGTCGACTTTGAAATGGAAGCGGTCTCTGCCGCCAGCCAAAATGAGGCACAAATTCGATGATCTATAATTTTATCACCGCAGCCATTGGGCGAAGCCGTGCCGTTTTAACCATTCTGGCGGCTTTGCTATTGGGCGGATTGGCCTCCTATGTCACGCTGCCGCGCGAGGCCGACCCCGATATCCCCATTCCGATTATTTATGTTGGCGTTGCGCTGCCGGGCATTGCCCCAACCGACGCCGAACGCTTGCTGGTCAAACCCATTGAGCTGGAGCTGCGCACCCTGACGGGGCTGAAAGAAATGCGCTCCGTCTCCTCGCAAAACTATGGCGCGGTTATTCTCGAATTTGATGTCAGCTTCGATAAAGACCAAGCCCTGCTGGATGTGCGCGAGAAAATGGACCAAGTGCGCGCGGAGCTGCCAGCCGACGCCGAAGAAGCCGATATTCGCGAGTTCAACGCCGGCCTGTTTCCGGTGATTATGGTCAATCTCACCAGCCCCGGCTCCGAGCGCGAGCTATTTGCCTATGCGACCAAATTAAAAGAAGAAATATCCGGCATGCCAAGCGTGCTGGAAGCCAAATTAATCGGCCATCGCGAAGAAGTCTTGGAAGTGGTTATCAATCCAAGCGCCATGGAAAACTATAATATTACCGCCACCGAGCTCTATAATACGCTGGCCCGCAACAACCAATTGGTGCCCGCGGGCAGCATTGATAACGGCAATGGCCGTTTTGCGCTTTCGGTTCCGGGGCTTATCGAAAATGCCGATGATGTTTATAAATTGCCGATTAAAACCCAAGGCGACGCCGTGGTGCGCCTCAGCGATATCGCCGACATTCGCCGTAGCTTTAAAGACCAAGCTGTGGTGGCCCGCTTTAATGGCCAGCCAACCATCTCAATCGAGGTGACCAAACGCCTTGGCGCCAATATTGTCAACACCACCCGCGACGTGCGCGCCCTCTCTTTGGCCTTCACCCAAGAGTGGCCCGAAAACATAGAAGTCGATTTCTCGTCCGATATCTCAAACTTTATTTTTGAAATGTTGGGCTCGTTAGAAGTCTCGATTTCCAACGCCATTTTGCTGGTGATGATTTTGGTTATCGCGGCGCTGGGTTTGCGGTCGGCTTTATTGGTCGGTCTGTCCATTCCAACTTCCTTCCTCGTCGGCTTTTTAATCGTCGACCTTTTGGGCATGACGTTGAACATGATGATTATGTTCGGCTTCATTCTTTCCGTCGGTATTTTGGTCGATGGGGCGATTGTGGTGGTCGAATATGCCGACCGTAAAATGGCCGAAGGGCTAAACCGCAAAGAAGCCTATGCCATGGCCTCCTCGCGCATGTTCTGGCCAATTGTCTCGTCGACGGGCACCACATTGGCCGCTTTCGCGCCGATGTTATTCTGGCCCGGGGTGAGCGGCAAATTCATGTCGTTTTTGCCCATTACCGTTATCATTCTGCTTTGTGCCTCGCTGGTGACGGCGATGGTTTTCTTGCCCGTTGTCGGCGGCTTGGTTGGCAAATCCGAGCAAGAGGGCGACCCGCTGTTAAGCAGTCTGGCAGGCGATAAAAAACTATATGTCAGCCAAACCCCTGGTTTTACGGGTCGCTATTTGCGGTTTTTAAAAACCTGCATTAATTGGCCCATCGCCACCATTAGCGTCGCGGTCGCTGTTTTGGTGGTTGTGGTTATGCTCTATGGGCGCTATGGCGCGGGCGTCGAGTTTTCGACCAGTATTGAACCCTATCAGGCCAATGTGCTGGTCAAAGGACGCGGCAATCTATCGGTCGCGGAAGCCGATGCGGCGACCCAGCGGGTCGAAGAAATCATTCTTGCCACGCCGGGCATTTTAACCGCCTTCGCGCAAGCAGGACCGGCGCTCGGCAGTGGTGATGGCTCGCAAAATATGGGCGATGGCGAAATGCCGGCCGACCTTATCGGCATCGTGCGCATTGAATTTACCCATTTCACCACCCGTCGACCCGCCAGACAGATTATGCAAGACATTACCGAACGAACCAGCCGATTTGCGGGCATCGAAGTGGAAATCAAAGAACGCGAACAAGGGCCCCCTTCTGGCAAAGGCATTGAAGTCGAAATTAGCGGCCAAGACCTGACCCAATTGACCCTCATGTCGAACCGCATCAAGGCCTATTTCGGCCAACGCTCGGACCTGTATCAAGAGGTGGAAGACACGCTGCCCTTGCCTGGTATCGAGTGGAATTTGGCGGTCGACCGCGAGGCGGCAGGGCGTTTTCAGGCCGATATTTTGACCCTCGGCAATGTGGTGCAATTGGTGACCAATGGTATTTTGGTCGGCCATTATCGCCCCGATGATAGCGACGATGAAATTGAAATTCGGGCCCGCTATCCAGATGATGCCCGCTCGTTCGACCAGCTCGACCAATTGCGGGTGCGCACGCCAGCCGGCAATGTGCCAATTACCAATTTCGTTACCCGCGAAGCCTCCGAACGCCGCGATAGCATTTCTCGCGTCGATGGCCGTCGGGTTTTCGAAGTCAAAGCCGCCATGACCATCAATCCCGAAACCGGGCTTGAGTATTTGGCAACCGATTTGGAAAACGACTTCCTGAGCTGGCTACAAACCCAAGAGGTTCCGGCCGGCGTCGGGGTTCGACTGCGCGGGGCCAATGAAGAAGCGGCCGCCGCCACGGCGTTTTTAGGCCGCGCCATGCTGGCCTCGCTATTCTTGATGTTCATTATTCTGCTGATGCAATTCAACAGTCTCTATTGCACCTTACTCACGCTCTCTACCGTGGTTCTATCGACCATTGGCGTGCTGCTGGGCATGGTGATTACGGGCCAGACTTTCTCGGTCATCATGACAGGCACAGGCGTTGTGGCGCTGGCGGGTATTGTGGTGAATAATTCCATCGTGCTCATCGATACCTATCAGCGCTTGCTGGAGACGGGCATGGAGCGCGTCGATGCGATTTTGAAAACCGCGGGGCAGCGCTTGCGCCCTATCCTGCTGACCACGGTCACCACCATGATTGGTCTTTTCCCCATGGCCGTTCAAGTGTCGGTCGATGTGTTTGACCGCTCCGTTCAAATCAATGAGCCAACGGCGGCTTGGTGGATCCAATTATCGACCGCCATTATCTTCGGCTTGGGCTTTTCTACCCTGCTGACCCTCGTGCTCGTGCCCGTTATGTTGTCGCTGCCCGATACTTTCGCCAACCGTCTATCGCGCTTGAGCGGCAATGGAGGCCTGCGCCAAAAAATGAGCGATCGGATGAAACGAGACGACGACGGGCTGGAAAAACTAGAGCTTTAAGCGGCGGCGTAACGGCGGTGGCTCAGCCAGCTCAGCGGCAGGGCGAGGTAATATAATACGCACATCGCCGTGAGGGTTATCCATGGGAAGGTGAAGAGCATCACCGCCATGAAGCCGATGAACAGCATCAGGGGCAGCACAAAATCACGCCGAATGGTGGACAGGCCCTTGCCCGAAAAGGTTGGGAAATTGGTCACCATCAACATGCCGACGACCACGGTATTGAGCAAAATAAACGGCGTGGCCGAAGACATATCCATCAGGCCGCCGAGGTGTAAATACATCGGCAGCATGACCAGACCGCCCGCCGATGGAGACGGCGCGCCCATGAAAAACTGGCTCTTCCAAGCTGGCCGGTCGGCCTCTTCCATATCGACATTAAAGCGGGCCAAACGAAGCGCGCAACAAACCGAGAAAATGAGAATAACCGCCCAACCGACGCGACCCGTCGATTGCAAAGCCCAAAGATAAACCAAAAGAACTGGCGCAATGCCGAAGTTCACAAAGTCAGACAGCGAATCTAATTGCGCGCCCAGCGGGCTTTCCGCTTTCAACATGCGCGCCAGGCGTCCGTCGAAAGCATCTAAAAACCCAGCCCCGACAATGCATAAAACGCCAAGGTCAAAAGCATTGTTCAAACCGAGGCGAAACGAGGTTAACCCCAAGCATAAAGCCAATAAAGTGACCGCATTGGGCACGATACGGCGCAAAGGAAAGCGACGACTGCCGAGGTTCTCTGGCGACGGTTTGGTCTTTTTGCGCGCGGTTTTACTCTGACGTTCAGACATCGATTAGCTCGTTACTGTTTTGCGGGGCTTTTCTTTGGATTTTAAATCTGCCAAAACCGTTTCCCCCGAAATCGCCGATTGGCCAAGGCTGACCAGAGGCGATGTGCCCTTGGGCAGATAGACATCGCAGCGGCTGCCAAAGCGGATGAGCCCAAAGCGTTCGCCCGCGTGCATTTCTTGCTCCTCATGGGCGAAACATAAAATGCGACGCGCCACCAGACCGGCAATTTGCACCACGACGATTTGCTTTTCGTCTTCAGTTTCAATCAGCAAAGATTGGCGTTCGTTTTTATCACTGGCCTTGTCGAGGTCGGCGCTTAAAAACTGGCCTGTGCGATATAAAGATTTTACCACACGACCTGTCACCGGCAGACGATTGACGTGGCAATTAAACACATTCATGAACACGGAAACCCGCGTCAACGCCTCATCGCCCAAACCTAATTCGGCGGGGGGAACGGCTTCGGTTATCATATTGACCACGCCATCGGCAGGCGAAATCACCAGACCTTTGCGTTGCGGCGTCACCCGAGCCGGGTCGCGGAAAAACCACGCGCACCAGCAAGTGAGAATAACCCCAATCCAGCCAAGAACATCCGAGACGAAAAACAGCAACAGCGTGAGAAAGGCAAAAATCGCGATAAAGCGAAAGCCCTCAGGATGTATCGGGAATAGAACGGATTTAAGTGCACGCATGTTCAGCCTTTCTCTATTTCTCACCCGGCCCAAGACCTAACGTCTCAGGAACGGCGGAAATACCATCGGTAAATAATTTATAGACGACAGCGTCTTTCAATGCCTCAAAAGAAGCCACCACAATATTAGCGTTCACCCCAATGGTGCGCCAACTCTGGCCCGCCTCATCGACACTCTCAATGGTCACGCGCGTCACCGCTTCCGTGCCCGTATTCAAAATGCGAACTTTAAAGTCAACCAAACGCATGCTGCCAATGGTTGCCGCATAGCGTTTCAAATCGCCGCGCAAAGCCATATCTAGGGCGTTAATCGGGCCATTTCCTGTGCCACGGCCTTCGACCGTTTCGCCATCGATAACCAAAGAAACGCGCGCCTCGGAAACAGTATTGGCGCCGCCCTCATTCGAGATATGAACCGTATAGCCCTTCACGTCAAAATAATCTGGCAAGCGACCCAATTGCTTTAAAGCCAAAAGCTCGAACGAAGCGCCGACGCCATCATAGCTATAGCCGTCCAGCTCTTTGTCTTTGACTTCGCGCAAAATAGCGTCAATGGCGGGGTCTTTGGCATCGACCTCAATATTGGCGGTCTTCAGGCGGTCGAGCACATTGCTTTTGCCCGCTTGGTCCGACACGAGAACCACGCGCGCATTGCCGACGCTCTCTGGCGCCACATGCTCATAAGTGGTGGGGTCTTTCATCACCGCCGACACATGAATGCCACCCTTATGCGCAAAAGCCGCCGCCCCCACATAGGGCGCATGGCGGTTTGGCGTGCGGTTTAAAATCTCATCCAGCAGCAGCGATACGTTTTTGACTTGCGGTAATTTATCCAAGGCAATGCCCGTCTCAAACTTATCGGCATAGCCCGGTTTCAGCAGCAAACTCGGCAGCAGCGAGACGAGATTGGCATTGCCGCAGCGCTCGCCCAGCCCATTGATGGTGCCCTGCACTTGGCGCACGCCCGCGCGAATGGCCGCCAAAGAATTGGCCACTGCATTTTCGGTATCATTATGGGTATGAATGCCCAATTTTTCGCCCGGGATATATTGGGTCACATCGCTGACAATCTCGAACACTTCCTCGGGCAGCGTGCCGCCATTGGTATCGCATAGCACCACCCAGCGGGCGCCCGCCTCGGCGGCGGCTTTGGCACAGGCCAGCGCATAATGGCGATTGGCTTTATAGCCATCGAAAAAATGCTCGCAATCAATCATCGCTTCTTTGCCGCTTGCCAAAATGGCCGTCACACTATCGCGGATGCTCTCTATATTCTCCGCATTGGAAATGCCCAGCGCCACATCGACATGATAGTCCCAACTCTTGGCCACCAGACACACGGCCTCGCAGGGCGCGTCGAGGATTTGCCTAAAGCCCGGGTCATTGTCGGCGCTGCGTCCGGTTCGTTTGGTCATGCCGAAAGCGGTTAATTTGGCGCTCTCGAGGCGGCCCAGCGTTTCGAAAAATTGCGTATCGGTTGGATTGGCGCCCGGATAGCCGCCCTCCACATAATCGACCCCCAAAGCATCGAGGCTTTGCGACAGCTTCATTTTATCAGACACAGAAAAATCCACGCCGGCGGTTTGCTGGCCGTCGCGCAGAGTTGTGTCAAAAATATAAAGCCGCTCTCGCGCCATCTGTAGCTTCCTTTACGTTTTAAGCCGCGCCCTTGCCTTGCAGCCGAGCTGTAGCCCTATCATAGCCGATGAGTGGCAGCAAATGCTGCATTTCGGGGCCATGCGCTTGGCCCGTCAGGGCTTGGCGCAGCGGCATGAAAAGACCGCGCCCTTTGCGCCCCGTCGCCGCTTTCAGCGCCCCCGTCCATTGCGACCAGCTTTGCTCATCCCAAGGCGCCGACGGCAAGCAAGCCAACGCTTGCGCCAGATACTCGGCGTCTTCAGCCTCGATAATCGGGGTAATTGGGCCATTGATAAGCTGCACCATAGCGGCGGCATCGCTGAGCAAAGTCAGATTGCCTTTAATGCTGTCCCAAAACTCTGCCCCTTCGGGCGCGCCCATGGCCTGCAAACGCGCGGCCACTTCGGCATAGGGCATATCGTGCAAAATACGGGCGTTGAGGCGGCTGACATCTTCGGCATCAAAGCGGGCGGGCGCGCGGCCCAAACGCGACATATCAAAGCCCGCAATCAGCTTGGCCATATCGCGCACGGGCTCGACCGGATCGGCCGTGCCGAGGCGGGCAATCAGCGAGTTTAAACTCATCGGCTCGAGGCCTTGGTCGCGCAAATCTTGCAAAGACAGCGAGCCAAGGCGTTTCGATAAAGCCCCGCCATCGGCCGCCAGCATTAAAGAAAAATGTCCAAAAATCGGCACCTCTCCGTCAAGGGCGGCAATAAGCTCAACTTGCGCGCCGGTGTTGGTGACATGGTCTTCGCCGCGAATAACATGGCTGATTTTCATATCCAAATCATCCACCACGCTTGGCAAGGTATAGAGCCACGTGCCATCGCCGCGTCGAATGACCGGATCGGACAGGCTGGCGGTTTCGATTTTTTGCTCGCCGCGCACCATGTCAGGCCAAGAAACCGTTTGGCCCGAAAGCTTAAAACGCCAATGCGGTGTGCGCCCTTCGGCTTCAAAGGCGGCCATCTCATCGGCGCTCAGCTCTAAGGCGGCGCGGTCATAGACGGGTGGCAGGCCGCGCGCCAATTGGCGTTTGCGTTTGCGGTCCAGCTCGTCTGGCGTTTCATAGCAGGCATAGGCCAAGCCCTGCGCTTTTAAGTGCGCAAACACCTCTTCATAGCGCTCGAAGCGGTTCGATTGTTTGGCCGTCTCATCATGCGCCAGCCCCAGCCAAGCTAAATCTGTGTGAATGGCCTCGGCGAACTCTGGCGTGGAGCGCGTTTGGTCGGTGTCATCCATCCGCAAAACAAATTGGCCGCCTTGCGATTTGGCGAATAAATAACAAAACAGCGCGGCGCGCGCATTGCCAACGTGCAAACGGCCAGTTGGGCTAGGGGCGAAACGAGTGCGAACAGTCATGAGACATACTTTCTATGAGGGCCTATTAAAGCGATAAAAGCTAACGCGCATCGCGGAAACCATTGGTAATCGGATAGCGGCGATCGCGGCCAAAATTGCGATTGCCAATTTTAGCCCCCGGCGCCGCCTGACGACGTTTATATTCCGAGATATAAAGAAGATGCTCAATGCGCTGCACCGTCTCGGCTCCATGGCCGCGCGCCACAATCTCGTCAAAGCTCAATTCATCCTCCACCAAGGCGAATAATATATCATCGAGCTGCGCATAGGGCGGCAAACTGTCCTCGTCTTTTTGGTCGGGGCGCAATTCGGCACTGGGCGGTTTATCGATAATGGTGGGCGGAATAACCTCGCCCGCAGGGCCCAAAGCGCCCGCAGGTAGATTTTCATTGCGCCACCGACAAAGCTCAAAAACTTCGGTTTTATAAATATCCTTAATCGGATTATAGCCGCCGTTCATATCGCCATAAAGCGTGGCATAGCCCACCGATACTTCCGATTTATTGCCTGTGGTCACCACCATGGCGCCGAATTTATTCGACACGGCCATCAGCAAAGTGCCGCGCAGGCGCGATTGAATATTCTCTTCGGTGGTGTCGGCTTGCGTGCCTTTGAACAATTCTGACAAGGCGCTTTCCACACTATCCACCGGGCCGGCAATTGATACATCGTCCAGGCGAATGCCCAATTGTTTGGCGCAAGCGGCGGCATCTGTCAGGCTTTCCGCGCTGGTATAGCGCGACGGCAGCATCAGGCAATGCACCCGCTCAGGCCCCAAAGCATCGACCGCCATGGCGGCGCAAATCGCGCTATCGACGCCGCCCGATAGCCCAAGCAAAACGCCTGGAAAACGGTTTTTCTCGACGTAATCGCGCAGACCCAAAACCGCGGCGGCATAGATATCGCCCAGCTCATCTTGGGGTTTGGGACGCGCGCCGGACGGCTCGATTTTCCAGCCATCGGCCGTCTCGTGCAAAGTTAAAACCTGCGTATCGACGGCCCAGGCGGGGCGTTGTTCGGCCAGCGCGCCATCGGCGTTGACGGCAAAGCTGGCGCCGTCAAACACCAGCTCGTCTTGGCCGCCATATTGATTAACGTAAACCAAGGGCAATCCGGTTTGTTGCGCGCGGGCGGCGGCATGGGCCATGCGTTGCGCCTGTTTGCCGCGCTCGAACGGCGAGCCATTGGGCGACAGCAAAAGTGCTGCGCCATCGGCTTTCAGCTGGGCGCAAACATCTTCAAACCAAATATCTTCGCAAATCGGCAAGCCCACGCGCACGCCGCGCAGTTCCACGGCTTTGGGCAAAGGCCCGGCGGCGAATAAGCGCTTTTCATCGAACACCGCATAATTGGGCAAATGATGTTTATGGCGCACCGCCATTTGGCCGCCATCGGCCACCACGACGCTATTGTACAACTGGCCGTTTTCTAACATTGGCGCGCCAAAAACCAAGGCTGGCCCGCCATCTGCGGTGTCTTTTACCAGCTGGTCGACCTCGCTTTGCACGCGCGCCAAAAACGCGCGTTTCAGCACTAAATCTTCGGGCGGATAGCCGGTTAGAAATAATTCGCTGGCCAAGACGACGTCGGCCTCGCTGGCACTTGCGCGCACCGCCCGCAGCAAGTCGGCATTGGCCGCAATTGCGCCTAGGGTCGGGTTCAATTGAGCGAGGGCAATTTTCAAAGTTTTTACGCCAGTTTCCATGTCGCTTATGTAGCGCGTGGGGGCGTTTTCGACAAGTAGCAGTCTTGATATACGCCAGAGCGGAAATCCGTTGCAAAATTTGGTTTTTCAAGGCGATACTAAAGGTACATAAAGTCTTATCGCGATAGGAAATGCCAAATGCTGACGCAAGAAAAATATCAGCGGATGAAGATTGACCGCCGTGCCAATGGCGTGGTGGTGGTGTCTTTAAACCGACCCGAGAAAATGAACGCCATCGACAATCCATTGCATCACGAAATGATGACCTTCAGCCGCGACTTCGCCGATGACCCCGATTTGCGCGTGCTGGTATTGGCCGGCGAAGGCAAAGCCTTTTGCGTGGGCGGCGACTTTAGCGCCGATAGCGCCATCGACATGCCGAGCCTGACCGAAGCGCGGCGCATCATCGACCATATTTTGGAATGCGAAAAACCGATTATCTCTGCCGTGCAAGGCTATGCGCTGGGGCTGGGCGCCAATATTGCGCTTCTCTGCGATGTGGTGGTCGCAGGCCCCGACGCCAAATTTGGCGACACCCACGTGAAAATGGGCATTGGCGCGGGCGATGGCGGGCAGCTTATCTGGCCGATGCTCATTGGCGTCAATCGGGCCAAATATTATCTGATGACGGGCGATATGATTTCCGGCAAAGAAGCCGCCGATATGGGGCTGGCCGGGTTTTACGTCGAGCAAACCAAAGACCTCATGCCCAAAGCGCTCGAGATTGCCGATAAATTAGCCGCCGGCGCACCGCTGGCCATTGCCGCCTCTAAGGCGGCCGTCAACGCTTATATGCGCGCCGTCTCGGCCAGCGTGATGCCGATTAGTTTGCAAGCCGAAGGGATGACACTGCACTCGCAAGACTACAAAGAAGCCGTCGCGGCGTTTCAAGAAAAACGACCGGCTAAATTCGAAGGAAAATAAAATGACCCATACTGCTGCCAAAAGCTTTCTTCAATGGCGCCTCGCCAAACACCCCAGCGGCGTGCCGACGCCCGATTGTTTCGATTTGGTCGACACGCCAATGCCAGAGCTGGCCGAGGGCGAGGTGATGATTGCCACGCATTATTTTTCGCTCGACCCCGGCATGCGCGGACGCTTGAGCGGCGATAGCTATGCGGCGGGTTTGCAAATTGGCGATTTAATCGAAAGCGCTGGCATTGGCGAGATTGTCGCCTCGCGTTCCGAGCGCTACCAAGTTGGCGATAAAGTGATGGGCGGGCTCGGCTGGTGCGCGGGCAATGTGGTGTCGGACCGCGGCTTGCAAAAACTCGACCCCGCCCTGTTCGACGATAAAGTTTCCATGACCGCGACCATTGGGGTTTTGGGCGTGCCCGGGCTGACCGCATGGTTCGGCTTGAAAGATTTGGGCCAACCGAAAGCGGGCGAGGTTTTGCTCATCTCCTCTGCGGCAGGCCCGGTGGGCGCCACCACGGGCCAGATTGGCAAAGCTTTGGGGCTCACGGTTGTGGGGCTTGCGGGCGGTGCCGAGAAATGCGCCTATCTGAGCGAGCTGGGTTTCGATGCGGTGATTGACTATAAACAGGCCGAAAACCTGCCCGCCGCCATAAAGACCGCCTGCCCCGATGGCGTGGATATTTACTTTGATAATGTGGGCGCCGAGATGTTGGACGCGGCTATTTTAAACATGAAACCCAATGGGCGCATTGTCGTGTCGGGGCAAGTGTCGGAATATAACCGCGCGCAACCGCATGGCATTCGCAACACCACCGCCTTCATTACCCATCGCTTAAAAATGCAAGGGCTGGTGGTTTATGATTACCGCAAACAATTTGGCGAAGCGCAAAGCGCTATGGCGCAAATGATCCGCGATGGGAGTTTGCGCTACACGGAGGACATTAGCCAAGGCATAGAAGATGCGCCCAAAGCCTATGAAGCGCTATTTGCCGGAGCCAATTTTGGCCGCCGCCTTATAAAAACAATCGCTTAAATCAATCTAAGTGCTTTATTTTTATCTCTAAAATCCGTATATCAGGCACTCGAACTTTAGCGACGAGGGGCGTAACGCCCACGAGGTAACAGAGGATATTTTCATGGCTTGGACACCGCAAAGCTGGCGCGACTTCCCGATTAAGCAAGTACCTGCCTATCAAGATGGCAAGGCTCTGGCCGATGTAGAGGCGCGTCTGGCCAGCTATCCGCCATTGGTTTTTGCGGGCGAAGCGCGCAATTTAAAAGCCCAATTGGCTGAGGTCTGCGAAGGCCGTGCTTTCTTGCTGCAAGGCGGCGATTGCGCCGAAAGCTTTGCCGAGCATCATGCCGATAATATCCGCGATATGTTCCGCGTGCTGCTGCAAATGTCGATTGTGCTGACCTATGGCGGCAAATTGCCGGTCATTAAAGTTGGGCGCATTGCGGGTCAATTTGCCAAGCCGCGTTCGGCCGACACAGAAACCATCGATGGCGTGGAACTGCCAAGCTATCGCGGCGATATTATCAACGGTATGGAATTTAACGAAGCGGCGCGCGTGCCAGACCCGGAACGCCAAATCGCTGCTTATCGCCAAGCCGCCTCGACGCTGAACTTGCTGCGCGCATTCGCCAAAGGCGGCTATGCCGACCTCAATGAAGTGCATCGCTGGAACCAAGATTTCGTGGCCGACAGCCCGCAAGGCGAACGCTACGAAGAAATGGCGCAAAAAATCGACGAAGCCATGGCCTTTATGGCCGCCTGTGGTGTGTCGAGCGCCACCACGCCGCAAATGGGCATGGTCGATTTTTTCACCAGTCACGAAGCTTTGCTGCTGGGCTATGAGCAATCGCTCACCCGCCTCGATAGCACCAGCGGGGAGCATTATGACACCTCGGCGCATATGCTGTGGATTGGCGACCGCACGCGCCAACCCGATGGCGCGCATGTGGAGTTTTTATCTGGCGTACAAAATCCGCTGGGTCTGAAATGTGGCCCCTCTCTGGAGCCAGATGAGCTGATAACCCTGCTCGATAAATTAAACCCTGAAAACGAAGCGGGCCGCATCACGCTCATCGCCCGCTTTGGCCATGACAATGTCGAGAAACATTTGCCAGCGCTTATCCGCAAAGTCGAAGCGGAAGGCCGCAAAGTGGTGTGGTCTTGCGACCCGATGCACGGCAATACCATCAAGGCCTCGAACGGTTATAAAACCCGTCCGGTTGACCTCATCCTCAACGAAGTGCAGCAGTTTATGGCGGTGCATAAAGCCGAAGGCACGCATCCGGGCGGCGTTCATTTTGAAATGACCGGCCAGAATGTGACCGAATGCTTGGGGGGCGCGCAAGCCATCTCGGAAGAAGATTTATCGAGCCGCTATCACACGCATTGCGACCCACGTCTCAATGCCAGCCAAGCGCTGGAATTAGCTTTCTTGATTTCTGAAGGCAATAGCTAAGACTTTTTGCCCAGCAAGCCTTCGGCTTGTTTTTGCGATTGCTGCAAAGCCTGGGTGACCAGCGCGCAAGCGGCCATCATCTCCGGGCTTTCTGGCGCATCGCCGTCTTCTACATTGGCCGAATTGGCAGATTTTTTAGCCACATCGCGGGCGATATAAATCGGCTCTCCAAAGACCAGCGAGCGTTGGCCGAACGGTAGCGGCAAGCGCGATTTATCCCATGTGCCCGGCACCGGCAGCTCTGGCGAATAGCTAATGCCCACGGGCACAATCGCGGCACCCGACATGGCGGCTAATTTCACCATGCCGGGGCCGGTTTCAAACACCGGGCCCGGCGGCACATCGGCCGTGGCCAATACCATTTCGCCATTTTTCAAATGTTTCAACATGCCACGAAACGCTTGTGCGCCGCGTTTGCGCGGATTGGTTTTCTTGCCTGCCGCCTTGCCCGTGCCCGAGCCTTGTATCGACTGAAAGCCAAACGGGCGGATGATATTGGCAATCACCGCGCCATCGCGCGAGCGCGAGGTCAGAGCCGTGATGGGGCTGTGGAACAGTCGCGCCATGGGGATGCCCTGAAAATTGCGCCCGTGCCATACCAAAACGATAATCGGCTGACGCGCAATTTGCAGTTGCACAAATGGGCCATCGCCCGCCACCAGCAGGCTGGTGGTCGCCTCACACAGACGAATATAGCGATGCACCAACCAACCGACCAGACGCAAGGGCCAGGCCACATCCTCGGCATGGAAACTATGACCGATGGCTGGCGCTTGGTCTTTGCGCACCAAGCGGCCGCGCTCCCAATCGATTTTAGGCAGCTCGACATTGCGCGGATCGATGCGGGAAAAATCGACTTCCCCCATTTTATCCGCCACTTTGCGGGCCGCTTTATTGGCCGCTTGACGAGCTCTCTCAGTTTGTTTGCGCACCAATTATTCGCCTCGTGGTTGTTTGAAGGTGACCATTTCTTCGGCCGCCGTGGGATGAACCGCAACGGTAGCATCAAATTGCGCCTTGGTGGCCCCCATGGTGACGCCAATGCCAAAAGCTTGAATCATCTCGCCGCTATCGGGCCCCACAATATGCAGGCCCAACACTTTATCGCTCGCCTTATCGACGATGAGCTTCATCAGGGTTTTTTCGTCACTGCCCGAAAGCGTATGTTTCATCGGCCGAAAACTGGAGCCATAGACATGAAAATCATGCCCGGCGGCGCTGGCTTCTTCTTCGCTCATGCCCACCGTGCCGATGGGAGGCTGCGAAAACACAGCCGTCGGGATGATGGAATGGTCCACCTCTTGTGGGTTGTCGTTGAACACGGTCTCGGCAAAAGCGGCGCCTTCGCGAATGGCCACCGGCGTTAATTGAGCCCGCTCGGTGACATCGCCCACCGCATAAATGCTATCGACATTGGTTTTCGAACGCGCATCGACCAGAATTTCTTGCTTTTTACCCGTGGCGACGCCGGCTGCTTCTAGCCCTAAATCTTGCGTCAAGGGCACCCGCCCCGTGGCATACATCACCAACCCCGTGGTCTGTTGGCTGCCGTCTTGGAAGGTAACTTCATAGCCATCGCCTTTGGGCATTATCGCGGTGATGTCGCTGTTGGTTTTAATCTGCACGCCTTTTTTGGCCATTTCCTCGGCTAGGTGATGGCGCACTTCATTATCGAAGCCGCGCAAAATCGTCTCGCCGCGATAGACAAGGCTGGTGTTGACCCCAAGCCCGTTGAAAATACCCGCAAATTCCACCGCAATATAGCCGCCGCCGACGACGATAATATCCTGCGGCAGGGTTTCGATATGAAACGCTTCATTGGAGCTAATCGCGTGTTCAATGCCGTCGATTGGCGGCAGAAAAGGCGTGGCGCCCACGGCGATGAGAATATATTTGGCGGTAATCTCTTGGCCATTGAGTAACACCGTATGCGCGTCTTTCAGCGTCGCGCGACCGGTGATTATTTCCACGCCGCTGGCCTCTAGATTGCGAATGTAAATCGCGTTCAATCGGTCAATCTCGGCGTCTTTGTTTTTAATCAAGGTCGACCAATCGAAATGGCGCTCGCCGACGTGCCAGCCAAAGCCTGCCGCTTCTTCGAAATCTTCAGCATAATGGCTGGCATAGACGAATAGTTTTTTCGGCACGCAGCCACGAATGACGCACGTGCCGCCCACGCGATATTCTTCCGCCACGGCCACTTTCGCGCCATAGCTTGCGCTCATACGGGCCGCGCGCACGCCGCCACTGCCCGCCCCAATTACAAACAGGTCGTAATCATATGTCATAGAGTTCCCATTTCCTGCAATCCATCTTCGCCTGCCAAAACGGCTGCTGTGGCATAGCCTAGAAACAGACCATGTTCAACAACGCCCGGCACATTTAACAAAGCCTGCGCCAGCGCTTCCGGGTCGTTTATCGTGCCCAGCGCAATGTCATAAATATAGTGCCCGCCGTCGGTAAGAAAAGGGCTGTCGCCATCGCCCATACGCAGGGCCATCGGGCCAGCATTTCTTGTCGTCGCCAGCGCCGCGTCCATGGCGGCCGCCGTGGCCCCATGCGAGAAAGCATTAACCTCGACGGGCAAATCAAACGCCCCCAAAGTGGCAACCAGCTTGGTGTCATCGGCAATAACAATCATTTTATCGGAAGCAGCCGCGACAATTTTTTCGCGCAATAAAGCCCCGCCGCCGCCTTTAATCAGGCGCAAATCCGCGTCCAACTCATCGGCCCCATCGACGGTTAAATCGAGCCGCTGCAAGGCATCTAACGAGGCTAAAGGAATGCCTAGACCCTCGGCTTGGGCCCGCGTCGCTTCGGAGGTTGGCACGCAGACGACGGCGAGCCCCTCGGCCACTTGCGCGCCCAGACCATCGACGAAATAGCGCGCCGTCGAGCCCGTGCCCAAGCCTAATTTCATGCCGTCGCGCACTTCTTCCAAGGCGCGCAAAGCGGCTTTTTGTTTCATTTTTTCAACCGCTGTATCGGGTTGTAAAATCCGTGTCTTCCAACTCATAAGTCGCGTTCCTTTTGTATTAAAGCCCAAGCTTCATTGATCGCCGCCATACGCGCGGTGGCAATATGCATCATTTCTACGGGCATGCCCCGCGCTTGCAATTGGTCGGGGTGATTATCGCGCACCGCCGCCAGCCAAGCTTTGCGCACCGCCTCGTCTTCCGCATGGCGGTTGACGCCCAGCACCGTATAGGGGTCGACAATCGAGCCATCGTGATGGGCTTGCAGGCGTTTGAAATCGCTGGTTCCAATGGCGAAAATATCGGCCACGATTTCGAGAAATTGCTGCTCGGCCGGATGCAAAACGCCATCCGCATAAGCGATATAAAACAACACATCCAGCACATCTTCCAGCACTTGCGGGCTATCGGCATAAATTTGCGCCACTTGTTTGGCGTAACTATCAAAGCCCGCCACGTCTTCTTGTGCCAGACGAAACACCCGCTCCATATTGCGTTGTTCGCTCTCTGGCACGCGCATCATATCTTGCACCGCCTGCACTTCAATGGGCGAGACATCGCCATCGGCACGGGTCATTTTGGCGGCCAGAGAAATCATCGCAATGGTAAACACAACTTGCCTATCGCCCAAGCGGTCGAGCGCAAAATGGCCGGCCAGCGCCCCCACGAGCGCCCCTGGCACACCGCCCAAAGCATAGCCTGTCGCTATGCCTGCAATTTTTCCCCATACCGACATGAGGCTACTCTAGGGAAGATTCATTATGGCGTGTAGGACAAAATCGGCGACAACCATTTTTCACACAGCGCCACCTCCATGCCCTTGCGTTTGGCGTAATCCGCCACTTGGTCGCGGTCGATTTTACCGACGCCAAAATATTGGCTTTCCGGATGGCCGAAATAAAGCCCAGACACGGCAGCGCCGGGCCACATGGCATAGCTTTCGGTCAAGGAAATGCCAGCGTGTTTCTCGGCTTCGAGCAGCTCAAACAAAGTGCCTTTTTCCGTATGGTCGGGCTGCGCTGGATAGCCCGGCGCGGGCCGAATGCCTTGATAGTGCTCTTCAATAAGGCCGACATTATCGAGCGCTTCATCGCTCGCATAGCCCCAAAACTGCGTCCGCACGCGTTGGTGCAGGCGCTCGGCAAAGGCTTCGGCCAATCTATCGGCCAAGGCTTTCGACATAATCGAGCTATAGTCATCGCCCGCCGCTTCAAAGCGTTTGGCCACTTCGTCTTCGCCATGGCCTGTGGTGACGGCAAAACCGCCAATATAATCGGCGCCCTCGGCAATGAAATCGGATAGCGCAAAATTGGCGCGTTTTTTATCGCCCTCGCCCTTGCGCAGCATTTGCTGGCGCAAACTATGCAGGCGCGTGCGCTCTTGGGTGCGGCTTTCGTCTTCGAAAATCACAATATCATCGCCATCGCGCGCAGCTGGCCAAAAGCCAATGACCGCTTTGGCGGTAATCCATTTCTCGCTAATCATTTGGTCGAGCATCTGTTGCGCGTCTTGGAACAAAGAGGTGGCCGCCTCGCCGACCACTGTATCGGTCAAAATGGCTGGATAGCGGCCATGCAAATCCCAGCTTTGGAAAAACGGCGTCCAATCGATATAGTCGCGCAATTCCGCCAAATCATAATCGTCAAACACTTTCAGGCCAGTAAACTGCGGCTTGACCGGCTGATAGCCTTGCGCGGGCGTAAAGGCATTGGCGCGGGCATCGGCAAGGGGGCGGCGTTTCTCTTGCCTGCGGCCGCGCGCATGCGCTTGCGCCATCGCCTCATAATCGGCGCGAACTTCTGCCTGATAATCGGCCTTTTTATCGTCTGACAAAAGGCTGCTGGCCACGCCCACGGCACGGCTGGCATCGGTGACATAGACGGTCTGACCCTTGATGTAATTCGGGTTAATTTTAACCGCCGTATGCACTTTCGACGTCGTCGCCCCGCCGATAAGCAGTGGAATATCGAGGCCTTGGCGTTCCATTTCGGCCGCTACATGGCACATTTCATCCAAGCTCGGCGTTATCAATCCGCTCAAGCCGATGATATCGACATTCTCTTCGATGGCCTTGGTGATAATATCATTGGCTGGCACCATGACGCCCATATCAATGACTTCGAAATTATTGCACTGCAACACCACACCGACGATATTTTTGCCAATGTCATGCACATCGCCTTTCACCGTCGCCATCAGCACTTTGCCCTTGGAGCTGGAGGTGGCGCCCGAGGCGATTTTTTCGGCTTCCATAAAGGGCTCTAAATGCGCCACGGCGCGTTTCATCACCCGTGCCGATTTCACCACTTGCGGCAGAAACATTTTGCCAGCGCCAAATAAATCGCCGACTTTATTCATCCCATCCATCAGCGGGCCTTCGATGACATGTAGCGGCCGCTCCACTTGCAGGCGCGCTTCTTCCGTGTCTTCCTCGATGAAATCTGCCAGCCCATTGACCAAAGCATGCATCAACCGATCGCGCACGGGGCCGTCGCGCCATTTCAAATCAACGACTTGTTGCGCGCCCTTTTGGCCGCGATAGGTCTCGGCCACCGCGAGCAAATTATCCGTGCCATCGTCATGCCGATTGAGCAACACATCTTCGACCGCCAGCTTTAGCTTCGGCTCAATGTCTTCATAAATCGCCAATTGCCCGGCGTTGACGATGCCCATATCCATGCCTTTGCCGATGGCATGATATAAAAACGCCGAATGCATGGCCTCGCGCACGGGCTCATTGCCCCGAAACGAGAAGGAAATATTGGAAACGCCGCCAGACACATGCGCATGTGGCAGTTCGGCCCGAATACGCCCCGTCGCTTCAATGAAATCCATGGCGTAATTATTATGTTCCTCAATGCCCGTCGCCACGGCAAATACATTGGGGTCGAAGATAATATCTTCCGGCGCAAAGCCGATTTTATCGACCAGCAAATCATAGGAGCGTTTGCAAATCTCAAACTTACGCTCAGCCGTATCGGCTTGGCCGTCTTCATCAAAAGCCATCACGATAACCGCCGCGCCATAGCGTTGGCACAGGCGCGCTTGCTCAAAAAACGGCGCTTCGCCCTCTTTCAAGGAGATGGAGTTTACCACCGCTTTGCCTTGCACGCATTTTAGCCCAGCCTCGATAATCGACCATTTCGAGCTGTCAATCATCACCGGCACTTTGGCGATATCGGGCTCGGTGGCGGCGAGATTGAGGAAACGCACCATGGCGCGCTGGCTGTCCAACATGCCTTCATCCATGTTCACATCGATAATTTGCGCGCCGTTCTCGACTTGCTGACGGGCAATCTCAAGGGCGGTATCATAATCGCCTTCGGTGATGAGACGGCGAAACTTGGCCGAGCCCGTCACATTGGTGCGCTCGCCGATGTTCACGAAAGGAATTTCTTCGCTTAGGGTAAACGGCTCCAGCCCCGACAGACGCATGCGGCGCGGCACTTGCGGCAGAACCCGTGGCACATTATCGGCCGCCGCCGCCGCAATGGCCGCGATATGTTCGGGCGTCGTGCCGCAGCAGCCGCCCAGAATATTAACCAGACCGGAGCTGGCAAATTCGCCCACAATGCTGGCCATTTCTTCGGCCAGCTGATCATATTCGCCAAATTCATTGGGCAGGCCCGCATTGGGATAAATACACACATTGGTATCCGCGATACGCGCGATTTCCGCCACATAGGGACGCATTTCATCGGCCCCCAAAGCGCAATTGAGCCCCACGGCAAACGGTTTAATATGGCGCAAACTATTCCAAAAGGCTTCCGTGGTTTGCCCCGACAAAGTGCGGCCCGAGCGGTCGGTGATGGTGCCCGAAATCATAATCGGCAAGCTTAGGCCCAATTGCTCGAACATATCTTGCACGCCATGCACCGCCGCTTTGGCGTTTAGCGTGTCAAAAATCGTCTCGACCAGAATGATATCCGCCCCGCCTTCCACCAGCGCTTTGGTGGCATCACCATAGGCTTCGCGCAATTCATCGTAAGTTACATTGCGATAGCCCGGGTCGTTGACCTCTGGCGAAATGGACGCCGTGCGATTGGTCGGCCCCAATGCGCCCGCCACATAGCGCGGCCGCGTCGGGTCTTGCGCTTCCATGGCATCGCACGCTTGGCGAGCCAATTTGGCGCCCTCCAGGTTCAGCTCATAGGCCAGATTTTCCATATCGTAATCGGCCTGCGCAATGGTGGTCGAGGAGAATGTATTGGTCTCCACAATATCGCTGCCCGCCTCTAGATAGGCTCTATGGATATCGCGAATAATATCCGGCTGGCTTAGCGACAAGAGGTCATTATTGCCCATCACATCGGTATGATAATCGGCAAAACGCGCGCCCCGATAGGCCGCTTCGTCCAATTTGTGACGTTGAATCATCGTGCCCATCGCGCCATCCAACATCAGGATACGGTTTTGGGTGAGCGTGGTCAGCGCTTCCACTCGGCTTTCGCGGGTCCAACTCATGGCTTAACTTTCTTCTTCTAGGGGGGTGCCCAATTGCAAAATTCGACACACGGCGAATGTCAAATCGGCTTGGTTGAGCGTGTAAAAATGCAAATAGTCGAAACCTTCTTCCAGCAGTTTACGACATTGGTCAACTGCGACAGAAGCCCCGATATGTTTGCGCGTATCTGGGTCTTCGTCCAACCCGGCATAAAGCGCCATCAGCGCCTCTGGCATATGCGCGCCGCAAGCCGCAGCCATGCGTTGGGCGCCAGCAAAATTCGTGGTCGGCATAATGCCCGGGATAACCGGAATGGTGATATTGGCCGCCGCCAGCGCATCGCGAAACCGCAAATGCGCCTGAGTATCAAAAACAAATTGCGTGATGGCGCGCGTGGCGCCCGCATCTATTTTGGCTTTCAGCAAATCAATATCGTCGCTTAATGATCCCGATTCCGGGTGTTTTTCCGGGTAAGCGCTCACCGTAATTTCAAAGCCGCCGCGTTTGGCCAGAGCTTCAATAAGCTCTACCGAGCCGCTATAGCCATCGGCATGGGGCGAGAAGGCGCCCATGTCTGGCATATCGCCGCGCAGCGCCACAATGTGCTTCACGCCTGCCGCCGCATAATCATCGACCACGCTGTCGACCTCGGCTTTGCTGGCCGCCACACAGGTTAAATGCGCCGCCGGATTTAAATTTGTCTCATCGATAATGCGTTTGACGCAGGCATGTGTGCGGTCGCGCGTCGAGCCGCCAGCGCCATAGGTGACCGACACGAAATCGGGCCCCAGCGGCGCCAGACGCGAGATATTGTGCCACAGTTTCTCGGCGGCCACCTCGGTCTTGGGCGGGAAAAATTCAAAACTAATCGCGGTCATATGCCATTCCTATTTTTATCTTCAAGTGTTTCTGGTTTTTGGGCTTGCCACATCACCACGGTTAAATCTTGTTCGCTATGGCGGCTCTCGGGCGAGAGCCTTTGCGTCTGGGCGATTTGCAACCCGCTATGCGCCAGCATGGCGCGCATATCGGCATCGCTAAACCCAAGGCGACGGTGGGCATGTTCGTCGCGCAAGGCTTCCATCTCATGCGGACCGAAATCAGCGATTAACACGCTGCCGCCCGGCGCCAAAATGCGCGCCGCTTCATTGAGGGCGCGTTGCGGGTCATCTAAAAAATGCAGCACTTGATGCAAAATAACGATGCTGGCCACATTGTCTTCTAGCGGCACATTGGCGCAATCGCCTTGCCGCACTTGGCAGTTTTTCGCACCCACTTCGTCCAACTTGCTGCGCGCCAGCGTCAACATATCGGGGCTGACATCAAAGCCAATGGCGCGGTCGGCGCGATGGCCAAAAATCTCTAACATGCGACCCGTGCCCGTGCCTAAATCGACCAGCAAATTCATCGCGCCGCCATGTGCCTCGAGCTGGCGCGCCATTTTTTCTTCCACCGCGGTTTCGGGAATATGGCGCGCGCGCAACTCGTCCCAACTGCCCGCATTGGCGGCAAAATAGTTTTGCGCCCGTTCGGCCCGCAATTGGCGGACTTCCGCAAAGCGTTCGCGGTCGCGCAAAATATCGTGGTCGTCGTCGGGAATATGGCCGATAATTTGCGGCAACACACTGGCAATGGGCGTGCCCTCATGCAGCCGATAAAACACCCAGCTGCCTTCGGGATTGCGCTGCACCAGACCTGCATCGGCCAGTAACTTAAGATGCCGCGAGATGCGCGGCTGGCTTTGCAAAAGCACCTGCGTTAACTCAGACACCGTCAACTCCCCTAGCGCCAAAATGGCGAGGATGCGAAGCCGGGTCGGTTCTCCCGCGGCACGGAGGGCGGATAAAAGCTGTTCCATATTCGGTTTATACATAAACATATCCTTATATGTCAAGGAATAAGCCAGTAAGTCGGGCTTTTATCGATGAATTTTCTCCACAGTTGGCAAAAAATATCTCTGCCCCCCTTTTCCAAAACACCGAATAAGAATAGCGTTGAGGCCAATCGGAGGGGTATTCTCATGGTCAAACACATCCAAAAGTTCCTGATGGCAAGCCTGCTGGCTTCCAGCCTTGCGGCCTGTGCCAGCTCGGGCGCTGTGCCGGCAACCGCCGGATCAGACCGCGACCCCTATGAAAGCTTCAACCGCAAAATGTTCGCCGTCGAGCAAACCCTCGACGCCTATGTTTTAGAGCCCGTCGCCAAGGGCTATCTCTATGTACCGCAGCCTGTGCGCCGGTCGTTTCGCAATTTTTTGAACAATCTGATTTCTCCGGTCACGCTGGCCAATGATTTGTTTCAAGGCGAAATGGCGCGCGCCAGCACCACCGCCTTGCGGCTTGGCATCAATACTGTGGTGGGCATCGGCGGCTTGTTCGACCCCGCCACGCGCCTGGGGCTTGAGCGCCATGAAGAAGACTTTGGCCAAACTTTGGCCACCTATGGGGTGAAGCCGGGGCCGTATTTATATATCCCCTTGCTTGGGCCATCGCCGCCGCGCGATTTATTCGGCTGGGGTTTTGATTGGTTGTTTGACCCGGTCACCTACACAGGCAGTGACAGTCTGACGGGCCCCATCGTGCGCTACACATTAGATGGTGTTGACGCACGGGCCGCCAATATGGGTATAATTGACGAAATAGAACGAAGCTCCATCGATTTTTACGCGACGGTGCGAAGCCTGTATCGGCAAAACCGCGAGAGCGAAATTAACAATGGGGTCACCAATATCGATGATCTGCCGGACATCGACGACCTTGACGATTTAGACGATTTTTAGGAGCCACCCATGCGCGCGACCCTTTATAGCTTTGCTGTTTTTGCCCTGCTGCTTCTGCCCCTACCTCTGCCCGCCATGGCGCAAGGCGCGGCGCCAGATTTAGATAAGGCCCGGGCTTTTGTGACCGCGCTGGCCGATGACGCGATTGTCATTCTATCGAGCGAGACCACGCGCGCCGGCCGCGAGGCGCGCTTTAGCAAATTGCTCAATGAAAAAGCCAATATGCGCCGTATCGCCCGCTTTACGCTGGGGCCCTTCGGCCGCAAAATCTCGAAACCCGATTTCGAAACCTATCAGGCCTTGCTCAATCGTTTCATTGTCAAAGTCTATGCCAATCGCCTCGGGGAATATTCCGATGAGAAAGTGATTGTCGGCAAAGCGCAGGCGAAAAAGAAAAACGTCATCGTGGAAAGCCGTATTGAGTTTGCCAATGGCCGCGACCCTATCGATATCGATTGGTGGCTGCGGCTCGAAAAAGACGGCAGCTTCACCCTGTTTGATGTGCGGGTGTTGGGCGTCTGGATGGCGCAAGAACAGCGCGATAGTTTCGCCTCTGTGCTGAAAAACAACCGTGGCGACATCAACGCTTTGCTCGACCATATCCGTAGCAAAATATCCGCCGACCCAGAAAACAGCTAAAACCCAAGCGTTTTTAAGCCCCTAAAAAAAACGCAGATTCTTGTTGCGAATAATTCTCAATAGCATTATACATGCGAATGATTATCACTTACAGGAGCATGTCCGTGACCCCAAAATCTCAAAATTACTTGGCCGTGGCGGCTCTCGTGCCCCTCGCCTTTTGCAGCGCGATGGCCTCAGCGATGGCGCAAACCCCAATGGCCATGGATGAGGTTATTGTTACCGTTCCCGCCAACACGCGCTCGAGCGCGCTTAAATTGCCTGTGCCGCTCATCGATGTGCCGCAAAGCCTCTCGATTATCGACGCCACACAGATGCAGCAACGCGGCTTTCGTGCCTTGGGCGATATCGTGCGCTACACGCCCGGCCTCAGCGCATCGCAAGGCGAAGGGCATCGCGATTCCATCGTCTTTCGCGGCGTCCGCTCGACGGCTGACTTCTTCATCGATGGCATGCGCGACGATGTGCAATATTACCGCCCGCTTTATAATCTGGAGCAGGTGGAAGTCTTGCGCGGCCCCAATGCGCTCTTGTTTGGCCGCGGCGGCACGGGCGGCGCGGTCAATCGGGTGAGCAAGAAAGCACGGCTTGGCGACCCCTTTCAAGATGTCGATATCCGCCTCGACAGTTTCGGCGGCACCCATCTGGCGGCAGACGTCAATCTGCCCGTGGGCAAAACCACGGCCTTGCGGGTCAATGCCTATGGCGAGACTTTGGACGGGGACCGAGACTTTTACGATGGCGAGCGGAGCGGGATAAACCCGACCTTGAAAATCAACCTCAGCCCGCAAACCACGCTAGATTTATCTTACGAGCGGATGGACCATGAGCGGTTTATCGACCGCGGCATTGTCACAAGCCGCGAAACGGGCGCCCCCGTCGCCGCCCTGCGCGACACGGTTTTCGGCAGTGCCACAGATAATATCAGCACTTTGGAAGCCGATGTTTGGCGCGCGCGGGTCACCCGCATGTATTCCGATAAAACAACTGGCGCGCTGACGCTGCATTATGGCGACTATGAAAAAATCTACCAAAACCTCTATGCCGATGGCTATGACGCCGCCGCCAATACCGTCACCTTGAAAGGCTATCGGGACCCGACGACGCGCCGCAATATGATTGTCTCTGGCTACGTGAGCCATGAGAGGAACCTCGCCGGGCTCTCGCATACCCTATTGGTCGGCGGCGATTATATCGATACGCAATCGGATAATTATCGTTACAACCCCACGTTTTCCTCAAATAACGCCAAGTCGGAAAGCTTTTCGATTGCCCGTCCATTGGACCTGACGCAAAACGCATCAGGCGTCGCCTCTTCGGTGAGTTTCGCCAGTGATTTGGAAACCCGAACAAAGACACAAATCACTGTCGCCTCGGTATTCTTGCAAGACCAGATTAAACTGACCGATAGATTGCAAGTTTTGCTGGGGGCTCGGTTGGATCGTTTCGACATCACCGTGACCGACACCCAAGACCCCAACGCCATCACCGCGCAGTCTCGCAAAGATGAGGAAATCTCGCCGCGCGCTGGTTTGATTTATAAACCGCAAGCCAATGTCTCGGTTTACGCCAGTCGCAGCGAGAGCTTTTTGCCCCGCTCGGGCGAGCAGTTTAAAAAACTGGAAGCCAGCGAGGCGAAGCTAGACCCCGATGTGTTTGAAAATACGGAAATTGGCCTGAAATGGGATATCACCCCGCAGCTTAGCTTTGCCAGCAGCCTCTTCGACAGCCAACAGACCCAAGCCAAAGACGATGGCAGTGGTTTGATTTCCACCATTCAGGGCCTGCGTATCGATGGTTATGAAATGGAAATCAAAGGTCAAGTGTTGCCAGAGCTGATGCTGAGTTTCGGCTATACGTCGCTCGATGGTAAAACCGCAGATAACGAAACCCCGCGCGAGCTGCCCGAGACGATGTATTCGATTTTTGCCCAATATTAAGCCAAGGCGCGCTGGCAAGTGGGGCTTGGCCTCACCTATCAAGTCCGCTCGTTAATCAAAGATGGCTCGACCAGCTATCTGCCCGATTACACCC
>JABJKE010000031.1 GCA_018660505.1 Rhodobiaceae bacterium
AATCATAATCTGGCAGATTATCAAAACGGCTGTCAGGGGTTTTTCTCAATTTCATACACAGGATGATACACGGCCTTGGCCATTATGCAAACATATTGGCACTTATCATGCCATTATATTTTCTGATGACAATTTGTTTGCGTGAGGGCTTTCGGTATTATTTCTCAAATTTGGGGAGCCTTGCGAACAAGGCCGCCGATACAACCATAAAGGCCGCAGCTGTGAATAAAGAGGCGGTGTAACTGCCCGTGACGTCACGAACCGCACCGAGAATTACCGGGCTGAGACCGGTGGCGATTAAAAAGGTTGAGTATTGTCTTCCGTAAATCTGCCCATAGGCATGCATTCCAAAATATCTTGCGACGAGATAGCCAATCAAATCCACTTCGGCTCCGACGGAAAATCCGATAACAAATGCCGCTGGTATAGCGACAACCGAACCAAAAATCGCCAAAGCCAAAACACCGCAGATACAGGCAAAGAGAATGGCAATGGCCACGCGCGGCGCAAACATGCGATCCACAGCGAAACCGACCAGCAGACGACCCAGCACAACGGCGATACCAATAACGCCGGCAACCTTGACCGCATCACTTGTCGTGAAGCCGATATCGAGCAGAATCGGCACAAAATGAATCATCAACCCGCCAAGCCCGAGCGACAGGCAGAATATCGCGGCCATGATGGTCCAGTAGGTGCGGCTCGCCTTCGCCTTTTTGAAATCTTCGCGCGCCGCGTGGAGGTCGATATTTGCCGCCGCTGTGGCGCTCTTGAGACGCGATAAAACGATAACAATGACCATCCCCACAATCAGGGTAAACAGAGCCATGGCGTAGTAAGCCCCCCGCCAGCCGAAGGCGTCGATCGCGGAACTGATGAAAGCCGGGCCAAATGTGGCCGCCACACCGGCACCCGAAAGAGCAACGCCGAGCGCCAGACCGCGCTGTTTGTTGAACACCGTATTGATCGCGCGCCCATACCGTAGAGGGGGGTGGTCTGTCACAGTGGTGTCACAGTGGATCAGGCATTCAAAGATATTAGGTTGGAATACCCTAGAGTTCTGCTAGAGTAAAAACGCTAGACTTCTAGGGTTTGAGAGAGTGGTGCGTGTGACGCGGGCGTAGCTCAGGGGTAGAGCACAACCTTGCCAAGGTTGGGGTCGTGAGTTCGAATCTCATCGCCCGCTCCAGAAATATTTTTTCAAAAACTCTCGAAACCTCTCTAGCGGCGGTCGATGCTCGCGCGCAACAAACGGCGTATCGCCAACCAGACGAGGGGCACGGTTATCAGCACCAGACTGGCGCGCAGCAAGCTCGGCTCAAGCGTCGGCGTGAGCGTTAACAGCCAGTCCGCAGGATAACTCAAGAGGCTCACCAGATAATAAGAAATGGCGACCGTCGACACCCCTTCCACCGTGTGTTGCAGGCGCAATTGGCGCGCCGCTGAATTATTCAACGAGGCCAAAAGGTCGGCGTTTTGACGCTGCAAGCCAAGCTCAATACGGGTCTGCAAGAGGGTCGTCATATTGCCAATTTGCTTGGCTAAATCTTGCCGCCGCCGCTCGGTCGATTGATAGGTGGCAATGGCCGGCAGAAGGCGGCGCTCTAAAAAGCCGCCCACGGTGATGCGATTGTCATGCGGCGCTTCATTCAAGGAATGCAGCCGCGCCTCCACCAGCGCCCAATAGGCTTCGCAGGCGGAAAACCGAAACGAGGTCTTGCGCCAAATCTCGCCCAACTCGCCTGCCAATCGGCTGAGCTCCATAAACCGCTCGCCGTCTTGGCCTTCGTCTTGGTTCAACATCATATCGGCGGGCACCCGATCAGCAATATCGGCGAGGCGGGCTTGCGCTTGGCGGGCGCGGCGCAAGCCAATGGCCGCGAAAGAGCGATAGGTCTCAATCTCCACAACTTGCAACGCAATGCGACCAATGTCGCGCACATCCGCTTTCGGGTCAAAATCAAGCGCGATTTTCGTATGCCCATCTTCGGCCACTTTGAAGTCGAAAAACAAATCGGCCAGGCCTTGTTCTAGCTGACTGGCGCAAGTCCAGCTCTCGCGCGGCTGGCCGCGCACAGCACAATAGCAATCTACCGCCACAACAATATTGGCATCGATTTTAGACAACCAGTCTTCCGGCAAATGCTGGGCGGCCGATCCGCCATCGCCCTTTTCATCAATAATCGTCAGGGAAATAAATTCCGTGTGCCGCTCGATATTAAATTGAATGTTCTTATGCGTGGCGCGCATCAGGCGGGCGGGCGCGCTGCCATCCCAATCGATTTGCGGCAGCTGGTCAGACAAAGCCGCGCGCAAAGAAGCAAAACTATTGGCGCCAGACAGACAAAGCCGGAAAATCGCTGTCGGCAGGCCAAACCGAGGAAAAGGGCGCGCGTTCAGCTCGTCGGTGACCTGGTTCAGCCGCCATTCCGATTTGTGCATGGGGCGCGAAGGATTGTCTGGGCTCATAATCTCACACTCAACTCTCAAAACCGACGGGCTATTTGTTACGGGGCGGGGTCCAATCGGTGGCTGATAAATGACTTTCGGCAAAGGCCAAAGGACTGTCTTCCAAATCCGTGGCCAGCGAGTCATTCCAGCGGTTTAAAAATCCAAAAGTCGCAACCACGGCGATGATTTCGGCAATTTCGCTCTCCTCAAAATGCGCGCGCGCAGCATCAAAATGGCTTTGCGTCGCCTGGTTTGGCACGCTGGCCGCTCTTTGCGCCAAACCGAGCGCTGCGCGTTCGGCCTCGGAGAACAGCGGGTTGGTTTCATAGGACCAAAGCGCTTGTATTTTCTCAGACGAAACCCCTTGCGCATGCGCCCCGTGCGACGTATGCGCCTGACAATAATTGCAGCCGGCCGCCGCACTCGCAATATAGGCAATCATCTGGCGAAGCGCCGGGTCGAGCTTGGCGTCG
Organism: Rhodobiaceae bacterium; assembly: GCA_018660505.1. Taxonomy (GTDB): domain Bacteria; phylum Pseudomonadota; class Alphaproteobacteria; order RS24; family RS24; genus UBA8337. The sequence goes on from JABJKE010000031.1 coordinate 2,925, forward strand.
GGGCCGAGCACGCTGGCGGTTAACGCCAGAAAGCCGCGCAAAATCTCAGGCCGATGCGCCATAATTTTCAGCGAATTGGGCTCAAACCCCATAATGGCCGCGGCCAGGGCCAGCTCGTCTTTGACGTCGTCTAGCTTGTCTTGCGGGGCGAGGGGTAAATGCGCCATGGCAGGCTCCTATCGAGGCTTTCGCCTATTTGGGTTTCAGTTAGCGCTTTTTCAGCGTTACAAAATTGGCCGTCGAGGTCCCCGCGGCCAGCAATTGTCCTTCGTCATTATATAGCTCGCCCTCGACAAAGCCGACCGAACGGCCACGGCGAACCACACGCCCGACAGCATAAAGCCGACCGGGGCGGGCCGGGGCCATCATCGAAACTTTGAGCTCGAGCGTGGGCGAAATTTGCCCCCAGTCTAAATTCAAGCCAATGGCAAAAGCCATCGCATCGTCCAACATGGCCGCAACATTGCCGCCCTGAATGCCGCCCCATTTATTGCACAAAGCCTCGGAGGCCTGAAACGCCATCTCCACCACGCCGCGGTCTCGGTCTACCGCCAAAAGCTCGAGCCCCAAATGGGCCGAACTGGGCGACGGTTTTTCATCGGCGGCTTTGACATTCGGCGGCCAGTCTTCGGCGCGGGTGATGAACCCGTCGCGCGCGGTGCCAAATTGGTCCATGTCGATTTTCGTGTGGTCCATAATCGCCCTCCAAACGCCCGAGGGTGGGACCCTAAAGCTCGTGCGTTTTAAAATAGACAGGCCACGCGATAAACACAAGTGGCCGATGCCGCCCGCTTTTGCTAAGCTGGCGGCCATGACCCCATCGCCCCCTTCTTCGGACACAACCAGAGCCGCCCAGACTTTACCCGAGAATTTGCCCCAGAATTTACGGTGGGTTGTGGCCCCGCAACATATTCTTGCCGTGCCCGTGCGCGACGAAGACATAGACGCCTTTCAACACGTCAATAATGTGGTCTATGTCGGTTGGATGGCGCGCGCCGCTTGGTCTCATTCGCAAGCGCTGGGTTTTGATTTTAAAGCCTATGAGGCCCATGATTGCGGCTTCGTGGTGACCCGCCATGAGATAGATTATCGCGCCGCCGCTTTGGCGGGCGACACGGTTCATATCGCCACTTGGATTACCCGCAATGATGCTCGGTTGAAATTAACCCGCCGCTTTCAAATGATAAGCGAGGCTTCGGGCAAAACCTTGGCCATGGGCATGAGCCAATTCGCGGCAATGAAATTATCGACCGCCAAGGCCTGCCGCATGGCGCCCGCTTATGCTAAGGGGTATCGTGTGGATGCGGCAGCGGCCGATTTTTTTGAACTCAATACGCCGCTATAGCTGCAGGCAATAGCCGCCTTCGACGGTCTGTAAAATTTGTGCGTCTGACGGATCGGCCTCGATTTTTTGGCGCAATCGATAAATATGCGTCTCTAAAGTATGCGTCGAAACTTGGGCGTTATAGCCCCACACTTCATGCAGCAAAACCTCACGCGGCACCGCCGCACCGCCGGCCCGGTGGAGGAATTTCAAAATATTGGTTTCTTTCTCGGTCAGCCGAATTTTATCGCCGCCTGCCCGCATTTCCAAAACTTTAACGGCGGGGCGAAGGTCGTAGGGGCCGATGGCCAAAACCGCGGTTTCAGAATTTTGTTGGCTGCGCAAATGCGCCCGCATTCGAGCCAGCAAAATGCCAAACCGAAACGGTTTGGTAATATAATCATTGGCACCCGCATCGAGCCCTAAAATCGTATCCGCATCGGTGGCGGCGCCGGTTAACATAATAATCGGGGTCGCAATGCCTTTGGTGCGCAAGATTTTGCAAGTCTCTCGCCCGTCTTGGTCTGGCAGGCCAACGTCGAGCAAAATTAAATCAAATCTGATGCTGCCGGTTACCTCAAGGGCTTGTTTGGCGGTTTCCGCTCGGGTAAGCGAAAATTCTGAGTGCAAAGCCAATTGCTCCGCCAGCGTTTCTGCCAGGGCATCATCATCTTCAACAAGCAAAATGCGTTGCGCGGCTGACATTATTCGCAGTCTCCATCCCAGATTTTACCCCGCATGGTCGGGTAGGTTTAGATAGCCAGAATTCAAAGCGGTCTGCAAGCCACCTTTTGAGAGCGATAAGTGGCTTGCAGACCGCTGCGAATTTAGCCAGCCTAGGGATTATGTTTAAACAAAGGATTAACGTTACCCAACGCCGTGGCGCCGCCAGTTTGGCAGACTTACATTTTGGCCCCCATCGGGCGACCTGTGCTTTGGGGGCTGGCGGCGTTAGTTTGCAAAAAACCGAAGGGGATCAAAAAACCCCCATCGGCCAGTTTGAATTGCGTCGCCTCTGGCTTCGGCCCGACCGTGTAAGACTTCCGCTGACGCGCTTTCCCATTCACTATATTTCGCCAAAAAGCGGCTGGTGCGACGATTCAAAGAGCCTGTTTTACAATCGTCCGATTGAGCTTCCCTTTGCCGCTTCGCACGAGAAATTATGGCGCCAAGATGGGCTTTATGATGTTTTTTTCGAGCTTGGCTATAATGATGTGCGCCCAAAACCCGAAAAAGGCAGTGCTATTTTCCTACATTTACAGAAAAACAACTTCCAACCTACTTTGGGGTGCGTTGCGGTGAGCTGGCGGAGCCTCGATTTCATTCTCGCGCACGCCCATCCGGGTTGCGTTGTCACCATCGCGCCATCAAGCTGAGTGGCGGCTTAAACAGCCGCTTATCTAAGCTTCAAGAGAGATTAAACCGCCTCGCGCGCGCCAAAAAGTGCCGTGCCCACCCGCACATGCGTGGCACCAAAGCCAATCGCCGTGGCGAAATCGCCGGACATGCCCATAGACACATTTGCCAGCTTATGGCGGGCGGCGAGAGCCGCTAAGAGCTCGAAATGAGGGCCCGCAGGCTCATCGAGCGGCGGAATGGACATGAGGCCCGCTATCTCTAGGCCCAAATCGGCGCAGAAATCGAGAAAAGCGGGCAAATCTTCGACCAAAACACCCGATTTTTGCGGTTCCGCCCCGCTATTGACCTGAATATAGAGCTTTGGAAAGCCTTCTGCTTCTTTGTGCTGGGCTAGGGCACGGGCTAATTTTTCACGATCCAAAGTCTGAATAACGTCAAACACATCCACCGCTTGTTTGACCTTATTGCTTTGCAGCGGCCCGATGAGATGCAGCTCAATCTGGTTTCCGGCGCGCAGCTCTGGCCATTTTTGCGCCGCTTCCTGCACCCGGTTTTCGCCGAAATGGCGCACCCCCAAATCAAGAAACGCTTGTATGAGCGCGGCCGATTTGGTTTTCGAAACCGCCAATAAAGTCACCTCTGTTGCGGCCCGACCTGCCGCGAGCGCGGCCTGCGCAATTTCGGCCTGCACGGTCTGCAAGCGGGCTTCACAGGCTTGAAGGTCGATTGTTTCGGCAGCTATCTCTGGTTTTTTTGGTGGCATTATCTGGGGTCTCTTCCTCTATACTTGCGCTTGGTGTCTTGCCAGCTGGCAGCAAAGCGGCGAAGCTGGCGCTTCAGACAAAGCACGCGTTTGAAGCTACAATTTGATAGCGGTGCTGACAAGTCTAGCCATTGCAACCCGCGGCCGCAAAGGAGCCCTTCGCATGCCAGCGCAAACCATCTCTCGTTGGGTGTTCAGCGATCAGCACCGCTGCCCCGATTGGCGCGCCGCCCTCGCTCTGGCTTCGGGGGCTGGCGCCCATAAAGTCGGATTGATTTTGCGCGACTATGCCCACCCCGAGCGCCCCCAATTGGCCCGCGATATGGCGGCCTATTGCGCCCGCGAGAGATTTACGTTCGCCATTGCGGGCGATGCTTCTTTGGCCGCCAAATATGGCGCCGGGTTTCATTGCCCGTCTTATTTGCTGCCGCGCGCCGCCGCCCGCTTGGGGCCGGCTCGGGCGCAAGACTTGGCCGCCGTGCATAACCAAGCGCAAATCCATCAAGCCGGCGAAGCGGGCTTTGGCAAAGTTTTTTTATCCCCCGTGTTTGCCACGCAAAGCCATCGTGGTGTTCAACCGCTTGGCCCCCTTCGGGCCCACGCGCTGGCGCGCTTTGCCCGGCAAAAGGGCCTGCAGGTTTTCGCGCTGGGCGGCATGAGCGAGGCGGGCTTGCATCGCCTTGACCCGCAGAAAACCATCTTTCAAGGCTTTGGCGCCATTGATGCTTTTGCGCCAAACAAGCCAGCTGCGCCGTAACGCCGTGACATGGCTTTACATTTGCCCGCCATCGCCATAATAGTTATGGCCAGAATAACCAACGCCCGCTCGGGCTTCTTGATGGATGAACCCATGGCCAAAACTCGCATTTCACTCTTTCCTTGGGCGTCGCTGACGCTATCAAAACGCGACGCGGATGGGCCCGCGTCTGGCCGCTCTTTTGGCAAATCTTTGCGCACGCGTTTTGCGGCCCTTTGGGTGGCGGCTCTGGTCAGCGCTTGTGGTGCCAATATTGAGGCCAATTATCCAGATGGCACAGATGGCGAGAGGGACGACACGGGCTCTTTCCTCGATTTCTTTAGCTTTGGCACCAGCGCAGACGAAAAAAGCGACGCCCCGAAAGCCAAAAAACCAGCCCTCGGCATTGCCGTGAACACAGATTTATGGCGCGCGTCGCTCGACACACTGCGTTTCATGCCGATTGCCAGCGCCGACCCGCTTGGCGGCGTCATCATCACCGATTGGTATAATGACCCGGGCACCAAGGACGAACGGCTGAAAATCAATGTGGTGATTAGCGGCCTAGAGTTGCGCGCCGACGCTTTGCGGGTGTCTATTTTCCGCGAGCGACAAGTGTCGGGCCGCTGGACGTCGATTGCCGTCTCGAGCCGCTCTGCCACGCAAATGGAAAATATTATTCTGACCCGCGCCCGCGACTTTAAAGTCGCGCGCCGCGACAATCCTTAGGAGCTTTCATGTCGCGTTACGACCCATCCGAGCATGAGGCCGATTGGCAATCCGCTTGGGAGGCGGCCGATTGTTTTGCTGCCGAGGCCATCGATGGCGGAAAACCGAAATATTATGTCTTGGAAATGTTCCCCTATCCCTCGGGGCGCATTCATATGGGCCATGTTCGCAATTATGCGATGGGCGATGTGGTGGCGCGGTTTAAAAAAGCGCAGGGCTTTAACGTGCTGCACCCCATGGGCTGGGACGCCTTTGGAATGCCCGCAGAAAACGCGGCGATAGAAAAAAACACCCACCCCGGCACATGGACCTATGAAAATATCGACGCCATGCGCGCGCAGCTCAAAAAGCTGGGCCTGTCGATCGATTGGGCGCGCGAATTTGCCACTTGTGACCCCAGCTATTACGCCCACGAACAAGCGATGTTTCTCGATTTTTTAGACGCCGATTTCGTCGACCGCCGCGAGAGCGTGGTCAATTGGGACCCCGTCGACTTGACCGTTCTGGCCAATGAGCAGGTCATTGACGGCAAAGGCTGGCGCTCTGGTGCCGCCGTGGAACAAAGAAAACTAACCCAATGGTTTTTGAAAATCTCCGACCATGCGGGCGAGCTGTTAGACGCTCTCGACGGGTTGGAGCGTTGGCCCGAAAAAGTGCGCACCATGCAAGCCAATTGGATTGGGCGCTCGGAAGGCCTCTCCTTTGCTTTTGAGCTGGAAACACCGGCCGCAGGTTTTGACGCCTTAGAGGTTTATACCACGCGGCCCGACACGCTGTATGGCGCAAGCTTTTGCGCCATTTCGCCCGACCATCCGCTGGCCATTGAGCTGGCCGAGGAAGACCAAACCCTTGCCGCGTTTCGCGCCGAATGCGCCAGCCGCGGCACCTCGGAAGTCGATATTGAGGCCGGCGAAAAACTTGGCCATGACACTGGCTTGCGGGTCAAACATCCGCTGGATGAAACCTGGACCTTGCCTGTTTATGTCGCCAATTTTGTGCTGATGGGCTATGGCACGGGCGCGATTTTTGCCTGCCCCGCCCACGACCAACGCGATTTAGATTTCGCGATAAAATATGGCCTGCCGGTAAAAACCGTCGTACGGCCGAAAGACCAAGCTGATTTTCAAGTCACCGACACCGCTTTTGCCGGCCCCAACGCCCAAGACGCCGTGATGGTCAATTCTGGCGCGCTGGATGGCCTGCGCCCGGCCGAGGCGGGCGATACAATAATTGCCCAATTCGAGGCTGAGAAAAAAGGCCAGCGCCAAGTCAATTACCGACTGCGCGATTGGGGTATTTCGCGCCAGCGCTATTGGGGCTGCCCCATACCCATGGTGCTATGTGCGACTTGTGGCACCGTGCCCGTGCCGCGCGACCAATTGCCCGTGGTGCTGCCCGAGGATATTCACTTCGATAAGCCAGGCAATCCGCTCGATCATCACCCGACTTGGAAACATGTGGATTGCCCGTCTTGTGGCCAAGCGGCCGAACGAGAGACCGATACATTCGATACTTTTATGGACAGCAGTTGGTATTTCGCGCGCTTTGCAGGGCTCAGCGACGACAGCCCAACCGACCGCCAAGCCGTCGATCACTGGCTGCCGGTTGACCAATATATTGGCGGCATCGAGCATGCGATTTTACATCTGCTTTATGCGCGGTTTTATGCGCGGGCGATGGAGAAAACCGGCCACCTTGGCGTGAAAGAACCTTTCGATGGATTGTTTACCCAAGGCATGGTGTGCCATGAGACATATCGGGTGAAAGACGACCCAAAAGGCGCTTGGTTGTCGCCACAAGAAATTACCCGCAACGACACAGGCGCTGTTTTGGCTCAAGACCCGAGCGTGGAAGTGCGCATTGGCAGCATTGAAAAAATGTCGAAATCGAAGAAAAATGTCGTCGACCCGGATGATATTATCGCGCGGTATGGCGCCGACACGGCCCGTTGGTTTATGTTGTCCGACAGCCCGCCCGAGCGCGATGTTCAGTGGACGCAAGATGGCATCGAAGGAGCTTGGCGATATGTCCAACGCGTCTGGCGTTTGTTCGATGAAGCGCGCGGGCTAGGCCAAGCCAGCGACAGCTTGGCGGTGCCTTCTGGCACGGCAGCGCTGGAGATTTATCGCGCCACGCAAGTGGCCATAGATGCGATAACACAAGACCTCGCAGCGCTTGGTTTTAACCGCGCGGTGGCTCGCGCCTATGAGCTCACCAATGCGCTCTCTGGCTTTGTGCCAAAAACCCAAGAAGATACCGATACCTATCTTTATGCCCTCGCCAAATTGGCTCAGTTAATCGGCCCGATGATGCCGCATTTGGGCGAAAGTGGTTGGCGTATCGTCGGCGGCCAAGGCCTATTGGCACAAGCGGCTTGGCCCAAGGCCGATATGAGCGTTTTGGCCAGCGATGAGATTTTAATGCCCGTGCAAATCAACGGCAAACGGCGCGCCGAAATTAAAGTGCCGAAAGACGCTGATAACGCTATGATTGAAGCCCTGGTTCTAGCCGAACCGCAGGTGGAGAAATTTGTCGATGGCAAGCCGATTAAAAAAACCATCATTGTCCCTGGCCGGATTATCAACCTTGTGCTTTAGACGCATCCGCCGTCTGTTTCTGGTCGTGTCGATAAGCGGCTTGGCTCTGGCGGGATGCGGGTTTGAGGCGATGTATCGGGCGGATAATCTGCGCACCGATATTCTTTCCGAGCTTGCGGTTCCCGATAGCCGATTGGGCCGACAATTGGAGCGCGCTTTACGCGGTCGCCTTGTCCCTTCGCCAGACGCCCCTTGGTCGGCCACCATCGTATTAGAAGAGACGCGGGAAAACATGCAACTCGATAGCCAGGGCGTCGCCCAGCGGTCGCGGTTAAGTCATCGCTTAACCCTTACCCTAAAGTCTAGCCGCACGGGCAAAACGCGGGTTGTGGTGTTTCAAGAAGAGCAGTTTTTCGACCGCGGCAATAGCGGCGCCGATGAAATGGCGCGAGTGCGGGCTTTGCGCGCCTTGGCCATCAACCAATTGACCGATAAGCTTACGAGCTTTCTGCAAACCCTTGCGCCGCACCCCGAGCCAGCCCAAACACTGGCCGATAAATCGTGAGGCCGCAATGAAGCTACAGGCCTATAAAGTAGATGCCTATGTGGCCGCTCTTAAGCCCAGCACGGCGCCGGCGTTGATTTTAATCTATGGGCCCGACCAAGGCGGCGTGCGCGAAACATCGAAAACCGTGTTGAAAGCTTTCTTGGGCAAACAATATGACCCGTTGCAATCTGTCTCCGTGGCAGACACGCAATTGGCTGGTCAAGCGGGTTTGCTGGCGGATGAGGCGGCGGCCATGCCGATGTTTGGCGACGAAAAAATTATTGTGGTCAGCGGCGGGGGCGGCGCTGTGCCCGAGGCGGCGCGGGTCTATTTAGAAACCTTGAACGAGGCAACCTCCAAAGCCAGCCTTGTGGTGATTGAGGCGGGCAATTTAAAACCGTCTTCGGCTTTGCGTAAATTGGCCGAAAAAGACGACCGCGCCATGGCTCTGCCTTGCTATGAACTGGAAGCCCGCGACATCACCCAATTGGCGCGCGGGTTTATGGAAACAGAGAATTACCGCATAGAGGCGCAAGCCCTAGAGATGTTGGCCGCCCGACTGGCGACCGATCGCGGCATTATTCAGCGCGAGTTAGAACGCCTGGTTTTGTTCAAAGGGCCTTTGAACAAAAAAGACCCGGCCGGAATGATTACCGCAGATGACGTGGAATTGGCCTTGGGCGACCAAACGCAAGCGGGATTTGATAAGCTCATCGATAATGTCGCCCTCGGGCGTTTGGATGCCGCAGACCGGGCCGTCGCTCGGTTGAGCGAAGCGGGCACGCCGGCCGCTGTGGCTTTGGGGCCGGTGCGAAACCATTTTCAAACCTTGCAGTTGGCCCTCGGCATGATGGAAAAAGGCACGCCGCAAAATCAGGCTTTAAGCGCTTTCAAACCGCCTTTGCACTTTCGTCGCAAGCCAAAGGTCGAAGAACAATTGCGCCTTTGGTCGGCCAGAAAATGCGCGCGCGCCCTATCGATTTTAAACGAAGCCGAAACCGCTTGTCGGGGCGCCCCGCCCGGCCTATCGCAAGCACAAGCCGGCCAAGCCCTGTTGCGGATTACCCGCGCCGCCAAATTATAATCGACTAGCCGATAAGCTTGATGACCAAAGCATCGAGCTGGTCGAGCGATTTATAAGCCACACGAACCGAGCCGCCTTTATTGTCGCCTTTGTCTTCGATGGAAACGCTTAAGCCCAAAGTGTCGGTGATGGTTTTTTCTAGCGCGCGCGTGTCGGCATCTTTTGCGGTTTCAGCGGGCGGTGCTTTGCCAGACGCTTGAGCCTCGCCTTTGTCCGACGTCGCCAGCGCTTCGACCGCGCGCACGCTCAGGCCCTCTGCGATGATTTTTTTCACCAAAGCCGCCGCATTGGAAACGCCCAAAAGGGCGCGCGCATGGCCCATGGAAATCGTGCCCGCCACCAGCGCTTTGCGCACCGCCTCGGGGGCATGGACCAGGCGCAAGAGATTGGCGATATGGCTGCGGCTTTTGCCAATGGTTTGTGCCAGCTCGGCCTGCGTATAGGCAAACTCGTCGATAAGGCGTTGATATCCTTCAGCTTCTTCGATTGGATTGAGGTCTGCGCGTTGCACATTCTCGATGATACCAATCTCCAGCGCGGTCACATCATTGATGTTTTGCACAATCACTGGCACTTGGTGCAGCTTGGCTTTTTGGGCCGCGCGCCAGCGTCTTTCGCCCGCGATGATTTCAAACGCATCCTCTTCCCCCGCCACCGCACGAACCAAGAGCGGCTGCAAGATACCCGATTTTTCTACCGAGGCTGCCAGCGCGGCCAGCTCGTCACCTTCAAAGTTCTTGCGCGGCTGAAACTGTCCGGGTCGCAATTGGTCGACGCCCAAATAGCGCATGCCGTCCACGCTAGTTTTGGGGCTCGAAGCCTCAGGGGTTTCTGGCACGACCGCTTGCTTTGCGGTTTCGCCAATCAGGGCGGATAAGCCCCGGCCCAATCCACGTTTTTTATCGCTCATCTGTTTCCCCTCGCGCCTCTTTGGCTGCGCCTTTATAGCTGCGTTCTCTTTGAATAAGCTCGGAGGCCAATTTCATATAAGCCTGCGACCCGCTACATTTATGATCGTAAAGCAACGCGGGTTTGCCAAAACTCGGCGCCTCCGACACCCGCACATTGCGCGGAATAATCGTCTCATAAACCAATGTCTCGAAATGGCCGCGCACGTCGTCTTCCACTTGCGTCGACAGATTATTGCGCGCGTCATACATGGTCAGCACAATGCCTTGAATATCCAAGGCGGCATTTAAACTGCCCTTCACTTGCTCGATGGTCTGCAGCAATTGGCTAAGACCCTCGAGAGCAAAAAACTCACATTGCAACGGCACGAGAACAGATTGCGCCGCCACCATGGCATTGAGCGTCAACATATTCAGCGACGGCGGGCAATCGATGAAAACATAAGCATAGCGCTCGCCGCTATCTTGTGCGAAAGCCTCCAACTCGTCTTTCAGCCGATGCAAGCGACGCGGGTTTTCAGCCAGCTCTACTTCCACCCCCAAGAGGTCCATACTGGCCGGCACGATATCCAACCCCGGAACCACGCTTGGCATAATCGCTTGACGCAAAGGCACTTCGCCCAGCAGAACTTCAAAACTGGTTGTTTTGCGGCTGTCGCGGTCGACGCCCAGCCCGGTCGACGCATTGCCTTGCGGGTCTAAATCGACCAAAAGCACTTTCTCACCGATGGCCGCCAAAGCGGTGCTGAGGTTTATCGCGGTCGTGGTTTTGCCAACGCCGCCCTTTTGATTGGCCAAACAAATGAACCGCGGCATCGCAGAAGCCGAAGGCAAGCCCAAAGAGGCAGCAGGAGAAGACGGCTGATTTTGCGAACTCATAAAGCTATTTATCTCCAAAAAGCGGCTGCTTCAACGATTTTGCCCCAACGACCTAACGAGCCGACAGGGCTCTGATTTCAATCAAGCGGGCTTGCGCATCGGTACGGCTTGGATGGGCAATTGTGTCAAGTTTCCAATATTGTGCGGCTTGCGTCAATTCTTCTTGCCAATCTCGCCCCTTATGCAGCAGCGCAATTGTGGATGAATTGAAAAACGGCGCCATAAAGCCGGCCAAGCCCTGCATGGGCGCCAAAGCGCGGGCGGTAATCACGTCAACCTGCCGCAATGGCTCAGGTCGAGCCTCGCTCAAGGCTTCAATGCGCATATGATGCACGGTGGCGGGCGCGCCCGTATCTCGAATGACGGCGCGCAAAAAGCTCACCTTCTTGCGGTCGCTCTCCACCAAATGAACGTGGCAAGGCGCGCCTTCGACGGACCGCTCGGCCAATAGAAGGGCCAAAATTAACCCCGGAAAGCCCGCGCCACTGCCTATATCGAGCCACACAAGGGCCGATTTAGGCGCCAGCTCGATAATCTGCGCGCTGTCGGCCGCATGACGGTGCCAATATTGCGCCAAAGTCGAGGGCCCCACGAGATTAACTGATTTCTGCCATTTTCCCAGCAAGGCCTGATAGGTGGTCAGATGCACCATTGTTTCACGTGAAACATCGAATTGCTCTGCGAAGCTTTGCGCGTCCATATCCATCATCGGGCTTATTTGCTGGCCGCTTTGGCCAATCCGCGTTGGTTTTTCCGCGCATGGTGCAACAAGAGGGTCAAGGCAGCGGGGGTCATGCCGTCCATGCGGGCCGCTTGCCCAAGGGTTACGGGTCTTGCGGCCGCCAGTTTCTGGCGAACTTCCGTTGCCATGCCCTCCAGTGCCAAATAATCTATATCGCTCGGCAAGCTTAGCGCTTCATCGCGGCGAAACGCATCAATATCAGCCTGTTGGCGATCGAGATAGCCTGCGTAAAGCGCATCGGTTTCAATCTGCTGGCGAATATCGCGCGTCCATGTGCCCATTTCTGGCCAAACCGCTTGCAAATCCGCCCAATCAATCGAGGGATAGGCCAAAAGCTCGGTCATCGTGCGGCGCGTGCCATCGGCACGAATATGCATGCCTTTGGTGCCCGCTTCATTCGGGGTCATTGTCCAACTGGCGGCCTTGGTGCGCGCGTCGGTTAAAGCGGCCATTTTGGCGCGAAACGCCTTGGCGCGCTTAGGGCCGACAAGGCCCGCGGCAATGCCTTTTTCGGTCAATCTTTGGTCGGCATTATCGGCCCGCAAAGTCAGGCGATATTCGGCCCGCGCGGTAAACATGCGATAAGGCTCAGAGACGCCTTTGGTGACCAAATCATCAACCATCACCCCGAGATAGGCCTCGGCGCGGTCGAAATAGACCGCCTCTTGGCCCGCCGCGGCGCGGGCTGCATTGAGGCCAGCCACCAAGCCTTGGCCTGCCGCCTCTTCATAGCCGGTCGTGCCATTAATCTGCCCCGCCAAATAGAGCCCCGGCAAAGCTTTCAGCTCGAGACTGGGCAGCAAAGCTTTGGGGTCGACATAATCATATTCAATGGCGTAGCCAGGACGGATAATCTTCACCTCCTCCAGCCCCACAATAGTGCGGATAAACCTATCTTGCAGGGCGGCTGGCAGCGAGGTGGAAATACCATTGGGATAGACCGTCGGGTCATCGAGACCTTCGGGCTCTAAGAATATCTGATGGCTTTTGCGCTCCGGAAAGCGCGCGACTTTATCTTCAATGGCCGGGCAATAGCGGGGCCCCACGCCGGCAATCTGGCCAGAATAAACTGGCGATTGCAGGATATTCTCTTCAATAATATCAAACGTCGCCTGATTGGTATGGGTGATATAGCAAACCGTCTGCGGCACGATTATTTTTTCGGTTAAAAACGAAAACGGCACGGGCGCCGCATCGGCCGGCTGGGCTTCCAGTTTCTCGGTCGCAATCGTGCGCCCATCGAGGCGCGCGGGCGTTCCGGTTTTCATCCGTCCCATGGTCAGGGCGCCGGTTTGCTCGGCCAATCCATAAAGCCGTTTGGAAAGCGTAATCGCTGGCGCCTCGCCATGGCGCCCGGCGGGCACACGCTCGGTGCCAATGTGAATAATCCCATCCAAAAAAGTGCCCGTGGTTAACACCACAGCGCCCGCGCGGTGGGTTTCGCCAGCTTCCGTAATCACCCCGCAAGCCCGGCCCTCTTCCACCAATATATCGTCAACCGGTTGGCCCAGCAGGCTCAAGTTTTCGGTTTGCTGTATCGCGGCCTGCATAGCTTCGCGATATAATTTGCGGTCGGCCTGTGTGCGCGGCCCATGCACGGCGGGGCCTTTGCGGCGGTTCAACAGTCGAAACTGAATGCCTGCTTGGTCGGCCACGCGGCCCATCAGCCCATCGAGCGCATCAATCTCGCGCACCAAATGGCCCTTGCCGACGCCGCCAATGGCGGGATTGCAAGACATCTCGCCAATGGTTTCCAGCTTATGCGTCACCAAAAGCGTGCGCGCGCCAAAGCGCGCGGCAGCTGCCGCCGCCTCGCAGCCGGCATGGCCGCCGCCAATGATAATGACATCCCAAGTGGTTTCGTGCATTGCTGCCCTCTTATCGCAAAGCTGGTTACACGCGCGTTGTAACGCAGCGACAGGAAAGAGACAAGGCCATGGCAAATGTTTCACGTGAAACAGTTTGGCGCGCGGGGCTATTTGCCAATACAAAAATCGGCGAAAACAATGTCTAACAATTGCTCGATATCAACCGCCCCGGTGATGCGCCCCAAAGCGCGTTGTGCCAGGCGCAAATCTTCCGCCGCCAGCTCTAGCCCCGTATCGGCAATGGTCAGCGCACGGTCGAGCGCCACACAAGCCTCGCCCAAAGCTTGGCGATGGCGCTCGCGGGTTAACACGGGCGTCTCCTTGGCGCCAGCCCGCGCCCGCACCAGCTCTTGAAGCGCCGCTAGCAAAACCGTTTCGTCGTCGCTTTGCGCGGTAGATCCTTGCACCGTAGATAAAGACACGGTTTCTATCGCGCCCATATTGGCCAGCTCCGCCTCGGGCACAGCCCCCAAGTCGGCCTTATTGCAAATCGCAATATCAATGTCCGCCATAGATGCCGCCTCGCCCAGCGGGTTTTTCGTATCGGGAGATAAAACCAAAAGACGGATGTCCGCTTCTTCTGCCTGTAGCTTGGCGCGGCGCACGCCCTCGCGCTCAATGTCGTCGCCCGCCTCGCGCAGGCCCGCCGTATCGACCAGCGTAATGGGCACGCCCTCCAGCAGCATGGCCACTTCAATCACATCGCGCGTGGTGCCCGCACGGGCCGACACAATGGCCGCATCTTTTCCCGCTAACCTATTGAGAATACTAGACTTTCCGGCATTTGGCGCGCCCAAGAGCGCCACCCGAAGCCCGTCTCGCAAGGCCAATCCACGACGGTCTTCGACATGCGCCTGCATGGCCGATAGCATAGCGGGCACGCCCTCTAACGCGCGCTGCCCCAGCCCGCCCGGCAGGTCTTCATCGGCAAATTCAATATCCGCCTCCACATGCGCCAGTGTGGTTTTCAAAGCCTCGCGCCAGCCTTCCATCACGGCGCGCAAACTGCCGTTCATTTGCCGCAGCGCCTGTGCCTGTTGCGCCCCGCCCTCGGCATCAATGAGGTCGGCGATGGCCTCCGCCCCGGTTAAATCCATCTTGCCATGCAAAACCGCGCGGCGGGTAAAATCGCCCGCCTCGGCCGGTCGGCACATCGCCAGACTGGCCAGCGCCGCCAGAATAGACTGGGTTACCGCCAAGCCGCCATGCACATGCAGCTCGGCCATATCTTCGCCCGTGAAACTGCGCGGCGCGACGAAGCGCAAGACCAAAGCCTCGTCCAGCAGCTGATTATTTGTCGGGTGATAGAGTTTGCGCAAAGCCGCCATGCGCGGTTTCGGCAGGTTTTTTATCCCGAGCTGCGCCAGCGCGCCATCGACCTCTGGGCCGCTCAGCCGAATGACCGCCAAGGCGGCACGGCCGGCCCCCGTCGATAAAGCGAATATAGTTTCTCCGGCTCCGTTTTGGCTCACGGATATCTCCTCTGGCGGCAATGCAAATCATCGCTAAACTGCACGAGATGACAGATCCATTCAAGCGAAACAGACTGGCCGACGCCACCAGCCCCTATCTTTTGCAGCACAAAGACAATCCTGTGCATTGGCAACCCTGGGAGCCCGAAGTGTTTGCCGAGGCGCGCGCCCGCAACGTGCCGGTTTTATTATCGGTCGGTTATGCCGCGTGCCATTGGTGTCATGTCATGGCGCATGAAAGTTTCGAAGACGAAGATGTGGCACAGCTGATGAATGAAAAATTTGTCTGCATCAAGCTCGACCGCGAAGAGCGCCCCGACTTAGATGAAATATATATGACCGCCCTCTCAATGATGGGCGAACAAGGCGGCTGGCCGCTGACCATGTGCCTCGACGCCGAGGCCAAGCCGTTTTGGGGCGGCACTTATTTTCCCAAATTGCCGCAATATGGTCGCCCTGGTTTTATGCAAATTCTCGAGGAGATATCGCGCATTTGGCACGAGACGCCAGAGAAGATAGCCAAGAACACTCAAACGCTGACCGAGGGATTGCGCGCGCGCGCCAAAGCCGATGCGCGCGGCGCCATGCCAGACGAGCTGCCCTCGCGCGCCGCCCAAACGCTAACCGAGCATATTGATTTGCAAAAAGGGGGGCTGCAGGGCGCGCCGAAATTTCCCCAACCTTTCCTCTATCAATTCCTTTGGCAACAAGCCCAGCTCGACGCCGATGCGGCCACCAGCGCGGCGGTGATAAAAACGCTTGAGAAAATTTGCCAAGGCGGCATTTACGATCACATTGGCGGTGGCTTTGCCCGCTATAGCGTCGATGCCGATTGGCTGGTGCCGCATTTTGAAAAAATGCTCTATGACAATGCCCTGCTGGTGCAACTGATGATACAAGTCTGGCGCACAAGCAAAAGCCCCCTTTTGGCCGCCCGCATTGAAGAAACGATAGAATGGGTATTGCGCGAGATGCGCCTCGACAATGGCGCCTTTGCCGCCAGCCTCGATGCCGACACGGAGGGCGAGGAAGGTCGGTTTTATGTTTGGTCAAAAGCAGAAATCGAAACGCTGTTGCGCGAAAGCCAGATGGGCGGTGTTTTTTGCCAGACCTATGACATCACCGACACGGGCAATTTCGAAGGTCATAATATCGCCAATCTACTGGCGCAAGGCGAGGTCGTGCAAGATGCGCTCGCGCCCGCCCGCCAGGTTTTATTGGCGGCTCGCGACCAGCGGCCAAAACCGGGACGCGACGATAAGGTTTTGGCCGATTGGAACGCAATGATGATAAGCGCCATCACCCAAGCGGCCATGGCGTTCGGGCGCGCCGACTGGCTACAATACAGCCAAACCGCTTTTGCCGCCGCCCGCAAAAGCCTCACCGACCCGCAAGGCCATTTGCGCCACAGTGCCAGAGAAGGCCAGCTTTTGCCGGTCTCTTTATGCAGCGATTATGCCTTTATGGGGCAAGCCGCCTTGGCGCTTTATCAGGCAAACGGCGACCCGCAATATTTAGACTATGCGCAGCTTTGCGCCGACACGCTGCACGCCGAGTTTTACGACGACCCAGCCGATGGGGGGCGCGGGGGTTATCTGACCAATCGCAAAAAAGAAGCCGGTGATATTCTGGTCAACAATCGACCCGTGCAAGATAACGCCATGCCCTCTGGCAATGCCGCCATCTATCAATTATTCACGTCGCTGGCCAGCCTCACGGGGCAAGCGAGCTATCGCGCTTATGGACAAGACCTGTTCACCGCTTTGGCCGGTCATCTGTCTACGCAATATACATCTATGACCGCGCTTCTGGTCAGCCGTCAGCTCGATGAAAACCCGCTGTCGATTATTTTAATTGGGAAGCCAAAAGACCCGGCGCTCGTCGCCCTGCTCGAAACGGCGCATCAGCATGGCGTGTTCTCGGCCCATATTTTAGCCATCTCGCCCGAAACAAGTCTGCCGCTTGGCCATCCCGCACATGGGAAAACCCAAGTGGAGGGAAAGCCGACCGCATATGTTTGCTCCGGGCAGAGCTGTCTGGCCCCCCTTACCAGCCCACAGGCCTTGCAAGAGCAGCTTGACGCTCTGGTGTCGGCTCGCCAAACTAAAGGTTAACCCACAACCAAAGAGGCAAATATGTCTGAGCTTAAAACAGAACAAATTTCCGTCCCCCTGCCCAAAGGTGATGAGCGGTTTGATGCTTATTTAGCGCAGCCCGCAGGCGCCGCGCGCGGGGGCATTGTGGTCTTGCAAGAAATTTTTGGCGTCAATGCAGACATTCGCGGCACCGCCGATTGGTTGGCGGGCGAGGGCTATATGGCACTGGCACCCGATTTATTCTGGCGCCAAGAACGCAATGTCTCGCTGACCGATGGCTCACAAGCCGAATGGCAAAAAGCTTTTGCTTTGATGACCGCCTATGACGCAGAGGCGGGCGTCGCGGATATTCAAGCCAGTATAGACACCTTGCGCGCGCGCCTCGGCCAAGCCGGTGCCGCGAGCCAGAAAGTCGGCACGCTTGGGTTTTGTCTCGGTGGAAAAATGGTCTATCTGGCGGCGTGCCGAACCGATGGCGACGCCCATGCCAGCTATTACGGCGTCGGCATTCAAGACATGTTGGCCGAAGCGCAAAACATCACCGCCCCCACCCTGCTGCATATCGCTGGCCAAGATGAATTTGTGCCGCCCGAAGCGCAAGCTGCCATTCGCGCGGGCCTAGAAGATAAGCCTTTGGTGGAAACCCATATTTATGCCGCCCAAGACCACGCGTTTGCGCGCAATGGCGGCATGCATTTTGACGCAGACGCCGCGCGTTTGGCGCATGGGCGCAGCTTGGCGTTATTTCAAAAAGCGCTTGGGTAGCCTAAAGGTTAAGTATTCATCGAGTCGAAAAACTCGCCATTGTTTTTGGTGTTTTTCAATTTATCGAGCAAGAATTCGGTCGCATCGACAGCCCCCATTGGGTTTAGGATACGGCGCAGCACATAGATTTTCGACAAATCGCCAGCATCCACCAATAGCTCTTCTTTGCGCGTGCCCGACTTCATAATATCGATGGCTGGGAAAACCCGCTTGTCGGAGATTTTGCGATCCAGCACAATCTCCGAGTTGCCCGTCCCTTTAAATTCTTCAAAGATGACTTCATCCATCCGCGAGCCGGTTTCAATCAGCGCGGTGGAGATAATCGTCAAAGAGCCGCCTTCTTCGATATTGCGCGCCGCGCCGAAAAAGCGTTTCGGGCGTTGCAAAGCATTGGCATCCACACCGCCGGTCAAAACTTTACCAGAGCTTGGCACCACTGTATTATAGGCCCGGCCCAAACGGGTGATACTGTCGAGCAAGATAACCACATCGCGGCCGTGTTCGACCAAGCGTTTGGCTTTCTCGATAACCATTTCCGCCACTTGCACGTGACGCGTGGCCGGCTCGTCAAAAGTCGACGAAACAACTTCGCCTTGCACCGAGCGTTGCATGTCGGTCACTTCCTCGGGGCGCTCATCGATGAGCAAAACGATTAAATAGCATTCGGGATGATTGGCAGCGATGGATTTGGCGATATTTTGCATCAGCACGGTTTTACCCGTGCGCGGCGGCGCCACAATCAAAGCGCGCTGGCCTTTGCCAAGCGGTGCCACAATGTCGATGATGCGCGAAGAGAGGTCTTTTCGCGTCGGGTCTTCGACTTCCATGGCAAAAGCACTATCGGGATAAAGCGGCGTCAAATTGTCGAAATGGACTTTTTGGCGGGCTTTTTCAGGGTCCTCAAAATTAATGCCATTTAGTTTCAGCAAAGCAAAGTAACGCTCGCCGTCTTTGGGCCCGCGAATTTCGCCCTCTACTGTATCGCCCGTGCGCAAAGAAAACCGCCGGATTTGGCTTGGGCTGACATAAATATCATCGGGGCCCGGCAGATAATTCGCATCTGGCGAGCGCAAAAAACCAAATCCATCTTGCAAGACTTCCATCACCCCTTCACCGATAATGGTGATGTTATCCTCGGCCAATTTTTTCAAAATGGCGAACAACATATCTTGCTTCAACATGGTCGACGCATTTTCGATCTCATGTTCTTCCGCAAAAGCCAAAAGCTCCGTCGGTGATTTGCTTTTCAGGTCCTCGAGTTTGATCTCGTCTTTGATGTCGGCCATAGGTCTATCCATAAAGGGCGCACGCAAGTTTGCGGCGAAAATGATTTTTAAATTTGAGAATACGCTTCGGATTTCTAAAGCAGATTTTTCTTAAGGAATTCGAAGCTGTAAAGTGAAGACCTTCAGTATAGTCAAAAAACAAGCTTTTCACAAGCTTTCTTAACCGCTTGCGCTAAAACGGCTGCACAACCACCAAAATAACGATGAAAACCGTGAGCGCTGGGGGGATTTCATTAATCATCCGATAAAATTTAGACGATCGCGGCAACTGGCCTGTTAGAAATTTCTTCCGCGAGGCGGCTAAAAACCCGTGATAGCCCGTTAAAATCAGCACTAAGCTCAATTTCACATGCAGCCAAATGCCTGCACTCTCCCAAAAGCCCGACCGCAAAATTAAACATAGGCCCAAAATCCAAGCGACAATCATGGCCGGCGTCATAATGATGCGCAGTAAGTTTTTTTCCATCACCTCAAACATGGCGAAGGGCTCATCGCGCTCCATGGCTTCCGCGTGATAGACAAAAAGCCGTGGCAAATAATACATGCCCGCCATCCAAAACATCACAGCGATAATGTGAAACGCCAAAATCCAAGGATATATATCGGCTAAAAAATCTCGCATCTAGATTACCCTTGTCGAACCAATTCAATTAATTTTTGGACATGCTCTGGCGGCGTTTGCGGCACAATACCATGGCCGAGATTAAAAATATAATGCCGCCCTGCAAAATCGGCTTTGATATCGCCAACCGCTTGTTCTAAAGCCGTGCCGCCTTCCACCAAAACCAAGGGGTCTAGGTTTCCTTGCAAGACAATGTTTTCGGGCACGTTTTTTACCATGGCTTTTCTGTCTGCATGCGTATCGAGCCCCAGAACTTGCACGCCTGTGCGCGCCACATAATCAGCCATATCGCAACTCGCAGCGCGCGGAAACCCAATAATTGGCACTTGCACACCACGCGCGCGCAGACCCTCGACAATGGCCGCCACAGGGGCCACGCACCAAAGCTCGAAAGCTTCGCCATGAAGGGACGCCGCCCAGCTTTCAAATAATTGCAATACTTCTGCACCTGCCTCGACTTGCGCCGCCAAGTAATCAATGGTCGCTGCAACGATAATATCCATCAGCCCTTGAAAAGCTTCGGGGTCTTTTTCTGCCAGCGCACGCGCGGGCGCTTGGTCGGGCGTGCCTCGGCCAGCCACCATATAGGTGGCCACGGTCCAGGGCGCGCCAGCAAACCCAATGAGCGTGGTTTCTTTGGGCAGGGAATGCGACAGCCTAGAGACGGTTTCGATAATCGGTTCTAAATGTTGGGTCACATTATCCAACGATAGGCTTTGCGCCGAGACCACAGGGTCTAGCCGCGGGCCTTCTCCGGTCTCAAACCAAACCTTTTGGCCCAAAGCGTCGGGGATGAGCAGAATATCAGCAAATAGAATAGCGGCATCAAACCCATACCGCCGAATGGGTTGCAGGGTCACTTCTTCGGCAAAAGCTGGATTATAGCAAAGATCTAAAAACCCGCCTGCTTGCTCGCGCAACGCCCGATACTCAGGTAAATAGCGTCCGGCTTGGCGCATTAGCCAAATCGGGGGAACTTGATTTTTATCGAGCTCCGTTTTCTTGCCAGTCTCATCTTGGGTGGCTGCGCCAGAGAGCGTTTTTAAAAATGGTTTCATATGCATGCCACCTTCATAACTTCCTTTGTTATATTAATATACTAAAGATGTAGTTGTTGTAGTGTCGCACGCGAGCTGTGGATTATTCAATGGAGGCCAAATAATCCCCAGGCAAACCGTCTACATAAACGGCCTGTGAAGACTGGGGATAAATATAGGGTGCTGTGACCAAAAGCTTAAAACAGGCAGTTTTGCGAGCTCCAGTCACCATTCGAAAAACGGGGATAGCGGGGATAAAAACACCCGCTGTGTCTCGAGATAATTATCCCCTCTATCCCCAATCGACTAAACCGAGTTATTAAATGGCCGCAAACTCAAGGTATGAAAAACGAACAATGGGGACGAAATTTCTTGGCTTGCCGTGCGGTGCGACTTATCCTCACTATTCACATAATCCACAATTTGCGGCGGGTCTTTTCTGAGCCCCCAAAGTGGACAGAAAAGGATGTGCACACGTGAAATATTTTCACCTGCATTTAATCTCGGATAGTACCGGCGAAACCATTCAAGCGGTGGCGCGCGCGGTCTGTGCGCAATTTGTGGAAGCCCAGCCGGTGGAGCATATTTACGGCTTGGTGCGCGGCAAAAAAGCGCTCGATCGTGCTTTGGCAGAATTGGCAGAAAACCCCGGACCGGTGATGTATTCTATTTTGGACGATGCGCTGCGCGCCAATCTACATAGCGTCTGCGAAAAATTAGCCGTGCCGTGTCTGTCGGTGCTGGAGCCTTTTGTCAATCAATTGGCCCCCTATTTAAAGGTCGAAGCCAGCGGCAAGCCGGGCGGCCAGCACGCGATGGACACGGATTATTTCCGCCGCATCAACGCACTGAATTACACCATTCAACATGATGACGGGCAAAGCCAAAATGATTTAGATACGGCCGATATTATTTTGACCGGCGTTAGTCGCACATCGAAAACCCCGACCTGTATTTACCTTGCCAACCGTGGCTATAAATCAGCCAATGTGCCTCTCGTGCCAGGCCTAGACCCGCCAAGCGAGTTATTAGAGGCCAAGAACCCGCTGATTGTTGGCCTGTTGAACAGTCCGGAGCGGCTGCGCGCCATTCGTCGCAATCGGTTGCTATCGCTCAATGAAGAAAGCGAAACCGAATATATTGACCCAGAGTTAATCCGTGCCGAGATTGCCGATGCGCGGCGCTTGTTTGCTCGCCAACGCTGGCCGGTTATCGATGTCACGCGCCGCTCGGTAGAGGAAATCGCCAGCGCTGTTTTAAACCTTTATCAAGACCACGAGAAAGCCCGCGACGCGCGTCCCTAGGTGGCCACACGCGTGCGGATATAGGAAAAGAATGCAGTTAGATAAAAAATTGACCTTGGCCTCGAAAAGCCAAATTCGCGCGCAAGTTCTGGCGGGCGCTGGCTTGGCTTTTGATGTCGCGCCCTCGGGGGTGGATGAGGATGCGCTCAAGGCGGTTCATTCTGGCGATGCGGCTGGCTTGGCGGTTGGGCTGGCGGAAGCCAAAGCGATGGCGGTGGAAGCCGATGGACTGGTTATTGGCGCCGACCAAGTGCTGCAATGCGACGGCGTTTTATACGATAAGCCGTGCGACTTGGAAGAGGCCCGCGCCAATTTGAAAAAATTTCGCAACCGCACCCATTATCTTATTGGCGGTGTGGTTTTGGTCGAGGATGGCCAGACCCTCTGGACCCATCATCAAAAAGTATCCTTGGCAGTGCGCGATTTTTCCGACGCTTTTCTCGACGCCTATATAGAAGAGGCGGGCGATAAAATTTTAGCCTCGGTTGGCTGCTACCAGTTGGAGGGGCTTGGCTCGCACTTGTTTGAAAGCTTGGACGGCGATTATTTTTCCACTCTGGGGATGCCGCTTCTGCCACTTTTGCAGGCCTTGCGCGAGCATGGCGGGTTGGTCACTTAATGGGGGGCACGGGCCAAAAAGCGGGGATTATCGGCTGGCCGGTCAGTCATTCTCGCTCGCCGCTTATCCATACGCATTGGATGCAAAAACACGGTATTAAAGCCAGTTATGAACGCTGCCCTATAGATCCGGCCGATGATTTTCGCCAAGCCTTACAGGCGATGGCCGAGCAAGGTTATGTCGGCGCGAATGTAACCATCCCCCATAAAGAAACGGCTTTTGCCGCCATGGATTCGTGTACGCAAGCGGCACAAAAGCTGGGCGCCGTAAATACGATTGTCTTGCGAGACGGACGGCTGATGGGCGCCAATACCGATGGCGCCGGGTTTATCGCCAGTCTGGAGGCGGGCGCGCAAAATCAAAATTGGCGCCAGCAGCCAGCGCTAGTGCTCGGTGCGGGCGGCGCGGCGCGGGCTATTTTAGTGGCCCTGGAGCAAGCGGGCGTCAGCGATATTCGGTTGGTCAATCGCACGCGCGCGCGCGCCGAAGCTTTGGCTCCCTTGGGCGGTCAAGCCGTGTCGGTCGGGGATTGGCAGGCGCGCGAAGCTTTGGCGCAAGACTGCGGCTTGCTGGTCAATACCAGCAGTTTAGGTATGCAAGGCGCGCCGCCTTTGGAAATAGGTTTGGAACGCCTCGCTCCGGGCGCGCTGGTTACCGATATTGTTTACACGCCGCTGCAAACAGATTTGCTGGCGCGCGCGCGGGCCGCGGGATTTATTGCCGTGGATGGTTTGGGTATGCTGATGCATCAAGCGGCGCTGTCGTTTGACATGTGGTTTGGCGTGCGCCCAGAAGTCGACGCGGCTTTGCACGCGCTTTTGGTCGAAGATTTGGCTTAAAGATACGGTGGTGCGCGAGCCGCCTATTTAGGAGAGGGAATTTGTATTTAATCGGACTGACAGGCTCTATCGGAATGGGCAAAACACAAACCGCTGCTTTGTTTGAGGCCGAAGGCGTGCCGCGCTATGACGCGGATGCGGCGGTGCATGCGCTGTATCAAAAAGGCGGCGCGGCCGTGGCCCCCATCGCGGACTTGGTGCCCGAGGCGGTGGTCGATGGCAGCGTCGACCGCGCCATTCTGGGTCAAGTGGTCTTGAAAGATGCGGTAAAATTAAAAGCCCTCGAGGCTTTGGTTCACCCGCTGGCGGGGCAATCTCAAATGGTGTTTTTGGCCGAGCAAGAAGCCTTGGGACAAGCGGCGGTGCTGTTGGATATCCCGCTTTTGTTTGAAACCGGCGGACAAGATTATGTCGATTGCGTGGTGGTCGTCTCGGCGCCCTTTGAAATGCAGCGCGCGCGTGTGCTCGCGCGCCCGGGCATGAGCGAAGAACGGTTTATGGATATTCTCGCCAAACAAGTGCCCGATGAAAAGAAGCGCGCCCTGGCGGAGTTTATTGTGGACAGCTCGATATCGGTAGAAGACGCGCAGACCCAAGTGCGTGCTATTCTGGCAAAAATAAACGGCCGCGTGGGGCAAGCCTATGCCGCTCGAAAAGCGCGCCTTGAAGCCCAAAAGCAACAGTGAGATAAAAGGAAAGCGCCATGCGCGAGATTGTTTTTGATACAGAGACCACAGGCCTAAGCCCGAAAAATGGCGACCGCATTGTGGAAATCGGCTGCCTCGAGCTGGTCAATCGTTTGCCCACGGGCGAGACCTTTCATGTCTATCTCAATCCCGAGCGCGATATGCCCGCCGAAGCGCAAGCGGTGCACGGATTATCGGAAGCTTTTCTCGCGGACAAGCCATTATTTGCCGATGTCGCGGATGATTTTCTGGCCTTTGTCGGGGATGCGGCGCTGATTGCCCATAATGCGAGTTTCGATATGCGCTTTATTCAGGCCGAGCTGAAGGCTTGCGGGCGGCCCGATTTGAGCGAGCATCAGGTGATTGATACTTTGGCGATGGCGCGCAAAAAATTTCCTGGCTCGCCCGCCAGTCTCGACGCGTTGTGTAAGCGGTTTAACGTAGACACCTCTAGCCGCGAATTGCATGGCGCGCTTATCGATAGTGAATTATTGGCCGGCGTTTATTTGGAGCTGATGGGCGGGCGCCAAACCGGCATGATATTTGAGAAGAAACAACAACAACAAGAAGATGCCTCGGGCGGGCTGTCGCCGCGCCAGCCGAAAAACCGCCGCGCCCAACCGCTGCCCTCTCGCCTTAGCCAAGACGAAAAAGCCGCCCATGTTGCTTTTCTGGAAGGGTTTCCAAGACGCGCCGTTTGGCTGGCGGAAGAAGAGGCCGAATAGGGTTAATTCAGCGGCTCATCGGCCGTCTCGCCAGCTTCGCTTTGTTGGTATAAGGCCATGAAATCAATCGGGTCGAGCATGATGGGGGGATAGCCGCCGTCGCGGGTGGCATCGGCCAAAACGCGGCGCGCGAAAGGAAACAACTGACGCGGCGCCTCGATGAGCAATACCGGCTTCACATCGGCTTCGGCGACATTGAGCAGGCGGAACACGCCGCAATATTCTAGCTCGGCAATAAATTGCACCGCTTCGTCTTCGCCCTCGGTTGCGGCTTTCGCTTCGATGCGAAATTTCAGGCCAACCTCATAATCTGTGTCGGATAATTTGCGCGCGCCCACATTGGCGTTGACGCCAATTTCTGGGTTTTGGCCAGCGGCAAAATTTGGCGCGCCCGGGTTTTCAAACGATAGGTCGCGGACATATTGCACCATAATTTGCAAACCGGGTTGGGCGTCGGGGGCTTGGGGCTCTGGGTTTGGTGTTTCTTCGGCCATGGGGCCCTCCTATCGGATGCTGTGCAAGTATTGCTATCTCTTGGTTTTGCCATAGTTTGGTATGGGAAAAAACCTATTTGTCGAGGTGCTATCGATCGTCGTCTTCCACGCGGTAATCGCCTTCTATAATATCGGGGCCACTATGTGGCTTGGGGTCTCTGGGTTCGGACGAACGGGGCTGGGCGGCATGGGTTTGGCGCATTTGAAAGCCGCGCATGAGCTGGGGCAGCACAATGGCCAAAAGGCTTTCTAAAACCAAAAGCCGTGTCCAGCGCAGCATTAAAAGCAGCCCCAAACCATCGGTGAAAAACCCAGGCAAAACCAAAAGAAGGCCGCCAAAAATAATCAAAACGCCATGGCCAACCGCCGCGAGAGGGGCGCGGCCTTGTTTTTGGGCGGCTTGCGCTTCGGCCAAAACCGCCATGCCTTGGCTGCGCACGCGGTTCATGCCCCAAAAGGCGGTGGCGAACATCAGCAGCAAAGTCCAGCCCGCGCCAAGCGCGCCGCCAACCTCGATGAAGAGATATATTTCGAGCGCGAGGGTCACGATTAGCGTGGCGAGAAGGGTGCCTGGCATAGTCTCTCCTTTGCTGCGCCAGCATAGCGCAGTTCTTATATATGGCCAGAGCTTTGCAATTTGGTGAAAAATAACCATATTGAAAACATCCGCGCCTCTATTATAGATAGGAGCCGAAACCCATTTTGAAAAGAGACCCGCCATGGATCCGCTTAATTTAATTCTTCTCATTGTCGTCGTGCTGATTGGCATGAAGTTGCGCTCTATTTTGGGGTTTCGAGATGAAGACGAAAAACCGGGCTCGCGCGCCGATGCCTATCGGTTAAACAGAGACGCGTTTGAGACCAAACAAAAAACCAAAGCACCGGCCCCAATAGAAGAGCTCGAAGAAGACGCCCCTGCCGATGGCCTACAAGAAGCAGGCGCCGCCCTTGAAGGACAACCAGCGGCGCCGTCGCCTTCCGCGGCTGGCGAGGCGGTGGAAGAAACCAGCGGTCGGGGTCTGGCTTATTTGCGCAGTGTCGAGCCCGATTTCGATGAGGCTGGTTTTATCGATGGGGCGAGGCGCGCCTATGAGATGATTTTAACCGCCTTTGCCGATGGCGATATTTCGGGTGTGAAAGCCTTTTTGGGTGCCGATGTGGCTAGCGGTTTTGAGGGCGCCATCGAAGCCAGACAAGCGCAAGGGCAGCAATTGATAACCCGTATTTTGCGCCTCGACCGTCCGGTGCTCGATGACGCCCGCCTTGAAAATGGCAAAGTGCAATTAGACGTGCGCTTCCGGGCCGAGCTTATTTCCTTTACCGCCAGCCTTGACGAGACGATTGACGAGGCGGCGCTGCCCGCCCCCAATACGGCCCTCGATATTTGGACCTTTGAGCGCGCCCAAGGCGCCTCTGACCCGAGTTGGGCTCTGGTCGCTACCCAAAGTGCCTAACCATGGCGCGCAAACCCCCTAAAGACGACGGCAAACAGGCTTGGGATAAAGTCACCAAGCAAGCAACGCCGCTCGACCCAAAAAAACAAAACCGACATATCGAAAAGCCCCAAAAAGCGGCTGCTTCAGGCATTTCCCCTAAACCTTCGGTAGGGCCATCAGTAGGGCCATCGATAACCGTCCAACCAGCGCCGAAAAGCGTGCCTCGCAAGGCTTTTGAAGCTGATAAGCCACCGCCTTTGCCGCAAATTGAGCAAAAATCGCGGCGTCGCCTCGGGCGCGGCTCGGTCGAGATAGAGGCGCGATTGGATTTGCATGGATTTACCGCCGCACAAGCCGAAAGGGCATTGACCCGTTTTGTGGAGCATGGCTATGGGCAGCGTTACACTTGGGTTTTGGTGATTACGGGAAAAGGCGTGCGCGGCGAAGGGGTGTTGCGCACCGCCCTGCCAGAATGGCTATCCAAGCCGCCGCTGTCCAATCGCGTGGTGGCGTTTGATGCGGCCGCGCCGTCCCATGGCGGAGACGGCGCCTTTTATTTGCGATTGCGCAAAGCCAAGCTTAAATCAGAGTAAGTCGTTTTATCTGGCGCGAACGCTTTTTATCGAGCGCTAACGCTATGAAAACCCGCAGCACTTTGCTACAAAGACCTAAGTTTAGGCGACCCAAAGCACCCAAAGTAGAGTAGCCATTTGGCGACATGGGTTTAAGTGAGCAAGTATATTTGAAAAGGATGGCTTTATGTCTCAAGCCTCTCAATCGCGCCAAGCCAAGGCGTCGCGCGCGACCAAAGAAACCTCCATCTCCGTCGCGGTTAATCTCGACGGCACCGGAGACTATACCATCAGCACGGGCATTGGCTTTCTAGACCACATGCTTGAGCAGCTCTCGCGCCATTCGCTCATCGATATCGATGTGCAGGCCAAAGGCGATTTGCACATTGATTTTCACCATACGACCGAAGACACAGGCATTGTTTTGGGCGAAGCCATTCGCGAGGCTTTGGGCGATTTCAAAGGTCTGACGCGCTATGGCAGCGCCATTATTCCGATGGATGAAACCTGCTCGCGGGTGTCGCTGGATGTGTCGCAACGTCCGTATTTAATTTGGCAGGTGAATTTCACCAAGCCCAAGCTCGGCGATATGGACACGGAATTATTCAAAGAATGGTTTCAAGCTTTCGCGCAAAGTGCAGGCATAACCCTGCATGTCGAAAATATGTATGGCGAAAACAATCATCACATTGTTGAAAGCTGTTTCAAAGCTCTGGCGCGGGCTCTGCGCCAAGCCATTGAAATTGATCCCCGCAAAGCCGATGAGGTGCCCTCCACCAAGGGTGTGCTCGGCAGCTGATAGGCGCCTAATCGTGAGCATCGCTATTATTGACTATGGCTCTGGCAATCTGCGTTCGGCGGAGAAATCTTTCGCGCGCATGGCCAAGGGCCGCGAGGTGGTTCTGACCAACCAGCCAGATGTGGTGGCCAAAGCCGACCATATTGTCTTGCCAGGCGTTGGAGCTTTTGGCGATTGTGCAACAGGCCTTCGCGCCATCGATGGTATGGTCGATGCTCTGACCGAGCGGGTTCTCCACCAAGCGCGCCCGTTTCTCGGGATTTGCGTCGGCATGCAATTGCTATGTGCCAAGGGCCATGAGCGCGGCATCCACGACGGCCTCGGCTGGTTAGAGGCCGAGGTGCATCCGCTAGAGGTGGCGCCCGCGCTAAAGGTGCCGCATATGGGATGGAATAACCTGCAAGTGGTTGGCCAGCATAAAGTCTTGGACGGGCTGGATGGTAAGGATGTGTATTTTGTGCATGGGTTTGCCGCCCAGTTTTCTGGCGATGACGCCCTAACGGAAGGCCCGATAGCGGCTCACGTAGACTATGGCGGGCCCGTGGTCGCGGCGGTGGCGCGCGATACGTTTTTTGGCACGCAATTTCACCCCGAAAAAAGTCAACAAGCGGGCTTGCAGTTAATTGAAAACTTTTTGGAGTGGCGGCCGTGATTATTTTCCCAGCGATTGATTTAAAACAAGGCCGCTGTGTGCGCCTCGAGCAAGGCGATATGGAACGCGTGACCGTGTTTAACGATGACCCGGCCGACCAAGCCCGCTCATTCGCCGAGCAAGGGTTCTCGCATTTGCATATCATCGATTTGGATGGCGCATTTGCGGGCGAGCCGGTAAACCGTACCGCGGTCGAGGCGATTGTTCGGGCGACCTCTGTCAAAACCCAATTGGGCGGCGGCATTCGCACTATGGCCACAATCGAGACCTGGTTAGAGGCCGGCGTTGGCCGAGTTATTCTTGGCACGGCCGCCTTGCGAGACCCGCAATTGGTCAAACAGGCATGCGCCGCCTTTCCCAATCAAGTGGCCGTCGGCATTGACGCGCGCGCGGGCTTCGTGGCCGTCGAAGGCTGGGCCGAAGACACGCAAATGAAAGTCCATGATTTGGCCGCCGTGTTTGAAGACGTCGGCGTGGCGGCGTTAATTTATACCGACATCGACCGCGACGGCCTGTTGAAAGGCGTGAACTTAGAGGCCACGGCCGAGCTGGCACGCGCCACGTCTATTCCCGTTATCGCCTCTGGCGGTCTGGCGGGCATTGACGATGTGCGCCAGCTCTTGGCGCACGAAAGCAGCGGCATTGTTGGCGCTATTTCCGGCCGCGCGCTTTATGATGGCCGCCTGAATGCCAGCGACGTTTTAGCGCTCGAAGGGGTGGTCTAATGTTAAAAACCCGCATTATTCCGTGCCTTGATGTGCATGAGGGGCGTGTTGTGAAGGGCGTGAATTTTGTCGACCTCATCGATGCCGGCGACCCGGTTGAGGCGGCGCGCGCCTATGATGCGGCGGGCGCAGACGAGTTATGCTTTTTAGATATTTCGGCCAGTCACGAAGGCCGCGACACGCTTATCGATGTGGTGCGCCGCACGGCCGAACAATGTTTCATGCCGCTGACCGTAGGCGGCGGCGTGCGCAAGGTGGAAGATGTGCGCAGTCTCTTATTGGCCGGGGCAGATAAAGTCTCGTTCAATACCGCTGCCGTGAAAGACCCGGATGTGGTCACGGCCGCGTCGGAAAAATTTGGCGCGCAATGTATTGTCGTCGCCATGGACGCCAAGAAAGTCGATGAAGACAGATGGGAAATTTTCACCCATGGCGGCCGAGAGGCGACCGGAATTGAAGCGATTGGGTTTGCCAAACAAATGGCGGCGCGTGGCGCGGGGGAAATTTTGCTGACCTCCATGGACCGCGACGGCACAAAATCTGGTTTTGATTTAACGCTGACACGGGCCATTGCCGATGCGGTGGGCGTGCCGGTCATTGCCTCTGGCGGCGTGGGCACGCTGGCGCATTTGGTCGAGGGGGTCCGCCAAGGCCATGCCAGTGCGGTTTTGGCCGCCTCGATTTTTCATTTTGGAACCTTCACCATTGGCGAGGCCAAGGCCGCGATGGCGCAAGCGGGGGTGAGCGTTCGCGCCCCTATGGGCCATGACAGGTGATTGCTTTGTCTGCGAAAACTCGTTAGGGCTGGTAGGAAGAGGAGACCGAGAATGAGCGATTTTAGCTATTTAGATGAGCTGTTTGGCGAGATTGAAAAACGCCGTGGCGCGGCCCCCGAAGAAAGCTATTCAGCCCAATTGATGGCCGACCTGCCGCGGGCTGCGCGCAAGCTTGGCGAAGAGGGCGTTGAGGCCGTCGTGGCCGCGCTGTCGGGCAGTGATGACGACTTATTGGGCGAATTGGCTGACCTGACCTATCACCTTTTGGTGGTTTTGGCGGCGCGCGGATTGACGCCCGAGCAAGTGGTGAATGAGCTGAAAAAGCGCCAAGGCGTTTCGGGCCTCACCGAAAAAGCCTCTCGCGGATAGCAAAGAAACCAAGCTTATGACCGATATGATTAATGACAGTCGCGAAATATCGCCATACCGCTCGTTTAATGCGGATGAATGGGGCGAGTTGCGAAAAGACGCCAAGTTAACGCTGGTCGAAAGCGAATTGGAAAAATTACGCGGCCTCGGCGAGACCGTATCTTTGGCGGAAGTGGAAGAAATTTATTTGCCGCTGTCGCGCCTGCTTAATTTTTATGTCGAGGCCAGCCAAGGCCTATATGGCGCCACCAATGCGTTTTTGGGCCGCGAAGTAAAAGTGCCCTTTATCATTGGGGTGGCTGGTTCTGTGGCTGTGGGCAAAAGCACCACCTCGCGGATTTTGCGCGAGATGTTGGCGCGCTGGCCGTCCCATCCCAAAGTCGATTTGGTGACCACCGATGGGTTTTTATTCCCCAATGCGGTTTTAGAAGAGCGTGACCTCATGCAGCGCAAAGGCTTTCCCGAAAGCTTTGATTTGCGCCGGATGCGCCGCTTTTTAGCTGAAGTCAAATCGGGCCGCCCGCATGTGGAGGCGCCGGTCTATTCGCATGTCGCTTACGATATTTTGCCCGAGGATAAGATTACGGTCTCGCAGCCTGACATTCTTATTGTGGAGGGGCTCAACGTTTTGCAGCCCGCCCTCTTGGCCAAAGAAGGCACGGAAATTCCATTTGTCTCTGATTATTTCGACTTCTCGATTTATATCGATGCCGAGGAAGAGGTTATCCAACGCTGGTATGTCGAGCGTTTTATGTCTTTGCAAAAAACGGCGTTTCGACAGCCAGGCGCTTATTTTCAGCGCTATGCCGAGTTGAACGAACAAGAGGCCATCGATATGGCGGTGGATATTTGGACGCGGATCAACCTGAAAAACCTAGAAGAAAATATTCTACCGACGCGGGCGCGGGCCGATTTAATTTTGCACAAGAGCGACGACCATCGCATTGACCGCGTGTTGCTGCGCAAAATTTAACCGCTAGAGCGTCAGGCCTTGGGCTTTCAGCTGGGCCGCCACATCGGTTTGCGGACGCGGGCCAAATTGGCGGATGACGTGGCTGGCCGCCAGCACACCCATTTTACCGGCCGTCTCTGGCGCATGGCCCCGATGCAGGCCAGCTAAAAAGCCTGCCGCGAATTGGTCGCCTGCGCCGGTCAGATCCACAATATCATCGACTTTTTGGGCGTCGATTTTGCAAACCTCAGCGCCGGCAAATACATAGGCGCCCTCGGCGCCATAGGTCACAGCGCCCATCACATCATGGGCCGCGAAATGCGGGCCTAAGTCGGCCGGGTCTTGGCTGCCGAATAGCGCTGCGATTTCGGTTTCATTGGCCAGAAGAATATCGATATGACTGTCCAGCAAGCCCATGAAATCAGCATGATGGCGGGTGACGCAAAATCCATCGGCCAAAGAAAACGCCACTTTGCCGCCTTGCGCGTGCACGCTTTCGGCGGCGACTAAAAAAGCGTCGCGCGCGCTGGGGCTATCCCAAATATACCCTTCGGCAAAAAACAGCCCCGTGCGAGCCAGAACACCACCGTCTAAATCATCCGTCGAGGTGGTGACGGAGGCCCCCAAAACCGTGTGCATCGTGCGCTCGGCGTCGGGGGTCACGAGAACCAAGCAATGGCCCGTCGGCAGGCGGGTGTCGGGATGGTTGGGGAAGGCGACGTCGAGTTTTTGAAACGCATCGGTAAACACTCGCCCCAAATCATCCTCGGCTATTTTGCCAATAAACCCCGTGGGCAAGCCGAGACGGGCGATACCGGCCACGCTATTGGCGGCGGAGCCACCCGGTTGTTGCGTGTGAACCTTCACGGCTGCTTGCATGGTTGTGGACTGCGCCGGCTCGATGAGAGACATGGAGGCCTTGGGGCTGCCAATCGCCTCTAGCTCGGCGTCTTTCACATCTGCAAATAGGTCGACCAAAGCCGCTCCCATTCCGGTGATGAGGCTGGTTTGGGCGGCGGCAGGTTCGGTCATAAATATATCCTTGGTTTGTCTTTCGAAGCGACTTAGGCGGTCTCGGTTTTTGGCTTGAACCGACATAGGTCGTGGACAAGACAATTATAACATTTGGGTTTGCGGGCCAAACAAACATAGCGGCCATGTAAAATCAACCAATGATGCGCATGTTGACGATAGGGCTCTGGGACGAGGCGCTCGAGTTTCTTCTCGACCGCCAGCTCGGTTTTTCCGGGCGCCAATCCGGTGCGATTGGAGACCCGATAGACATGCGTATCGACGGCAAATGTCGCCACGCCAAAGGCTTCATTCATCACCACATTGGCGGTTTTGCGCCCGACCCCTGGTAGGCGCATCAAGGCTTCCATGTCATTGGGAACCACGCTGTTGTGCTGCTCGATTAAGTGCTGCGACAGGGCGAAAACATTTTTGGCTTTATTGCGATACAGGCCGATGGTTTTTACTTCTTCGCGAATGGTATCTTCGCCGAGGGCGACCATTTTTTCGGGCGTATCGGCGCGCGCGAAAAGCGTTTTGGTAGCCTTATTGACGCCAATATCGGTGGCTTGCGCGGAAAGCACGACGGCCACCAATAGGGTGAAATGATTGGAGAAATCAAGCTCGGTGCGCGGCGCGGGGTCATCGCGCGACAGGCGTTCAAAAAATTCAGGAATTTGGGCGACTTTCATGGACACCATCATAGCGAAATCAGAAAACAGACGCCAGACTTGCTTCTTGGCGCGCGCGACTTACTTCCTATGTCATGGAAACTGTTCACCCCCTGCCGTCTGATTTCAGCCTCATCTTGCGGCCTAACCGCTCTTTGTCGCAACGCGGATTTTTATGGTTGATGGGGCTTTTTGGCGGCGCCTCTTTGGCGCTTGGCGGTTATTTCTGGGCGCTTGGCGCGTGGCCAGTGTTTGGCTTTTTCGGCCTCGATGTCGTGCTTTTATATTTATTCTTCCGTCTCAATTACCGCCATGCAAGGCGCTATGAGACTTTGGCGATGCGCGACGATAAATTAATTTTCGGTCAAGTTTCGGCCGCAGGGAAGTCACGTGAATGGTCGTTCGACCCCTATTGGGTTCGCCTCAAACTCGAGCGTTTGGGGCAAGACGGCGAAGACATTGGCAATCTCATTCTATCGAGCCACGGCAAATATGTTTCGGTCGGGGCTTTTCTGTCGCCCGATGAGCGCGCCGAACTGGCCGCTCGATTGCAGCTCAGCCTCAAACATCTATTGGCTGCCGACCCGAGCGGGCCAGAAACAAGCCCCGAGCCAGATTACGGCCAACGCGCGTAAGGCGGATTATAGCGTCGGATTATAGCGCGAGAATTTCCTTCGAGGTGACGGCCCCCTCGGCATTTAGCTCATAGCAATAGGGCACGCCGGTGCCGATGTTCACATCGATGATTTCTTCCGAGCTCAAGCCCTCTAATTGCATCACCAGTGCGCGCAAACTATTGCCATGCGCGGCGATGAGAATATCTTTGCCTTGTTTGAGCTGCGGCATGATTTCCGCATCAAAATAGGGCAACACCCGATCGGCGGTATCTTTCAAACTTTCGCCCCCTGGCGGCGGCGTATCAAATGAGCGGCGCCAAATATGCACTTGCGCCTCGCCCCATTTCTCGCGCGCGTCATCTTTATTCAAGCCCGCCAAGTCGCCATAATCGCGCTCGTTCAAGGCTTCGTGGCGCGTGGTGGGCAGCTCGCCATCGGGCAGCAGGTCTTGCAGCAAAAGCGCCAGTGTTTTTTGTGCCCGTTGCAGGTTGGACGTAAAGGCCAAGTCGAATTTAGCCCCCGCCGCTTTTAACGCCCGCCCGGCCGCATGGGCTTCGGCCACGCCTTGGGCCGTGAGGTCTGGGTCGCGCCAACCGGTAAAGAGGTTTTTCTCATTCCATTCACTTTGGCCGTGACGCACTAAAACAAGGCGGCTCATATTCAAATCCTTTTCAACTGTCTGGGGAAGTATCGGTTTAACGGGAGGCTTTTAGCCCCAAAACATCTTGCATGTCGTAGAGGCCTTCGGCTTGCGAATGCGCCCAAATGGCGGCTTTTATCGCGCCACGGGCAAAAATATCACGCGTCTCGGCGCGGTGGCTCAGGCGGATTTGCTCGTTTTCTCCGGCCAAAATAACCTCATGGTCGCCGACCACAGAACCGCCGCGTAAGGCGGCAATGCCAATGTCGCCCGGATTTCTAGCCCCCACGAGGCCATCGCGCCCGCTTTGTATCACTTTGTCGAGCGCCACATCGCGGCCCGTTGCGGCCGCCTCGGCCAAGAGCAAGGCGGTGCCAGAGGGCGCATCGACTTTATGGCGATGGTGCATGTCGAGAATTTCAATATCCCAATCTTCGCCCAAAGCGGCGCTGGCTTGTTGCACAAGGCCCGCCAGCAGGTTGACGCCAAGGCTCATATTGCCAGATTTCACAATTTTTGCATGACGCGCGGCGGCCTCGATTTGGGCTTCTTGCGCGGCGGTAAAGCCTGTGGTGCCGATGATATGAACATTGCGCGCCTGGGCTGCCAGTCCGGCGAGGGGCACGCTGGCGTCGGGCACGGTGAAATCAATCACGCCGTCGGCTTGGCGCATCAGCTCCAGCGCATCATCGCTCGCCACAATACCGCAAGCGGCTTGCCCGGCCAGCGTGGCGAGGTCTTGCCCAAGCGCCGCACTGCCCGCAGGCTCCAGCCCGCCCATCAGCTCCAGCGTCTCATCCGCCAAGATTAATTTTGTCAGTGCCTGACCCATGCGGCCCGCACAGCCATTTACAATTAGTTTCATGCCAAATTCCTATTCGCCGCCATGATAGCAGGCGCTCCGATAATCGTCGAGAGAGGAAACCGCACGCGGGGCTTATCGGCGCTTAGGTTAAATCGCGAAAAGCTTGCGTGTCGGGATAATTGCTGTCGTCCAATTTATCGCTGAACGCATCCAAAAGTTTTTTCTGCGCCCGGGTCAGGCTGGTCGGGGTTTCAATGTCAATTTGCACATAAAGGTCGCCGCTACTGCGCGAGCGCAAAACCGGCATGCCTTTGCCGCGCAGGCGAAATTGCTGTCCGGCCTGGGCGCCTTCTGGCAGGGTCAATTTAACTTTCTTGCCGCCCAAAAGCGGCACTTCTAGGGCCCCGCCACGAATGGCCAGATGAAACGGCACGGGCATGGCGCAGAATAAATCGGCCCCGTCGCGTTGCAAAAACGCATGCGGGCGAAGATTGACAAATACATAAAGGTCACCATTGGTCGCCCCTTGCGGGCCCGCATT
>JABJKE010000034.1 GCA_018660505.1 Rhodobiaceae bacterium
ATGAGGCTGGCGCCATCGCGCAATAGATTATTGGAGCCAAGGCAACGCGCATCTAGCGGCGAGCCCGGCACGGCCATAACTTCGCGTCCCTGTTCGCCCGCAAAACGCGCGGTGATTAAAGAGCCAGATCGGCGCGCTGCCTCCACCACAATCACGCCCAGCGACAGCCCCGAGATGATGCGATTGCGGCGCGGAAACAGGCTGGCTTGCGGCGCCGTATCGGGCGGGTTTTCGACCAATAATAGACCTTGTTCGATAATTTGAGCTTGAAGCTCCGCGTTCTCGCGCGGATAGGCATGGGCGGCGCCATTGCCCAAAACGGCGATGGTGCCTTGGCTCAAAGCGGCCCGATGCGCCGCGCCATCGACCCCGCGGGCCAAGCCAGAGACAATCATCATGCCACTGGCGCTCAGCGTTTCGGCGATTTGATGGGTGATTTTAAGCGCCGCCGCAGAAGCGTTTCGCGCCCCGACCATGGCGACCATTGGGCGTTCGAGCAAATGCGCGTGGCCATGCGCGGCAATCACTGGCGGGGCGTCGGGCAGGGCGGCCAAGGCGCTTGGGTAGTCGGGCGTGCTCCAAATCAAATAGTGTCCGCCCAGCTTTTGTGTGTCGCTATATTCTTGCTTGGCTTTGGCTAAGGAATAGGCTTTGAGAGGCCGCGATCGTCCGCCACGCGCCGAGAGCTCCGGCAGGGCTTCCAGCGCCCTTTCGCTGTCGCCATAAAGGCGCATCAGGCGTTGAAAGGTAACTGGCCCAATTTTCTCGGTTCGCGCGAGACGCAAATAAGCCAATTGCTCGTTCAGCGGCAAGCTCAAAACGTGCCTCGGTCAATGACTATCATGCGCACGGCAGACCTCTTTCTTTATTCTTATTATGGGCCGACCTTATTTTTAAGGTGCGGGTAGAGATGTTTCCTTTTGGCTATTGGCCGATTTTGGGTTCGGTGCCGGCGCGCAAACGCGAGATGTTTTCGCGGTGCGCCCATAGCGACAGACCGACCATAATCAGCGTGAAGCCAAGGCTGCCATATTCGCCCAAAAAGGCCAAAAGCGGCAGGCTCAAAAGCAGCGCCGTGAGGGCGGCCAAGGAGGACTTACGAAACACAAGGGCCATCGCCAACCACGTCAGCAAAAACACGATGCCGGTCATCGGCGACATAATCAACATGGCGCCAATGAAAACCGCAACACCTTTGCCGCCTTTGAAATTCAGCCAGACGGGAAACAAATGTCCAACGAAAGCGGCCAGCCCAGCGAAGAAAGCGGCTTGGTCATTGCCCAAGCGCCAGACCAGCGCCACAGCCAGCGCGCCTTTGGCGGCATCGGCCAAGAGCGTCGCCAGCGCTAAAATTTTGCTGCCCGCGCGCAAAACATTGGTCGCGCCAATGTTGCCGGAGCCAATATCGCGAATATCGCCTTTGCCGCCGATACGGGTGAAAATCAGACCAAAGGGAACCGAACCAAGCAGGTAGCCAAAGCCGCCCGCCAATAAAATTATAACAACATCACTCATGGTTTATCTCCCTCATGGTTTATCTATCGGTGCACGTGGCAAACCGTTAGGAAAGGTTGAAGACCGCTTCGCCATTGACATAAGTGGCATAGACGCGGCCCTGAACTTTTCGTCGGTCGATTGCAGCATTTTGTGACTTCGAACGCAAGGCAGCGGCGTCAACAATCCAAGGCTCGCCCAAATCGACAATGGCGAAATCGGCGGCCTCGCCAACCGCCAGACTGCCGCCCTTGAGGCCCA
The DNA here is from genome assembly GCA_018660505.1 of Rhodobiaceae bacterium. Lineage (GTDB taxonomy): Bacteria > Pseudomonadota > Alphaproteobacteria > RS24 > RS24 > UBA8337. The sequence goes on from JABJKE010000034.1 coordinate 1,756, forward strand.
GCAATTCGGCGGGGCGTTGGGTGACGCAAGCCAGCAAACGGGCAAGGTCGAGCTCATTAGCATGGTGCAAAGTCAAAAGCCCCGCCAGCAGAGTTTCCACGCCCACCGTGCCATAGGCGGCTTGGGCGAAAGGTTGGCGTTTGGCTTCGGCGTCTTGCGGGTTATGGCCAGAGACCACAACATCAATCGTGCCATCGGCGACGCCGAGGATGAGCGCAAGCCGGTCTTCTTCGCTGCGCAGGGGCGGCGATAATTTGGCGAAACTGCGATAATTTTCAACGTCGTTTTGATTGAGCATTAAATGCGTGGCGGAAACGCCGCAAGAAACCGAGACACCGCGTTTTTTCGCGGCGCGAATGGTTTCCACACTCTCGGCGGAAGAAATTTGCGAAATATGATAGCGCCCGCCGGTTAGCTCGACGAGGCGCAAGTCGCGGTCAATCATCGTGGTTTCGGCGGCGGCGGGAATGCCCGCCAGGCCAAGCCGGGTGGCCAGCTCGCCCTCGTGCATAACGCCCGCGCTTTGCAAATCTTGGTCCATGGCGTGCTGCACAATCAAGGCGTCGAAATTGGCCGCATAAGACAGAGCGCGACGCATGGTCAGCGCATTCATCACGGCGCGGTCGCCATCGGTAAAGGCCACGGCGCCCGCTTCGCGCAGCAATCCGAACTCGGTCATATGCACGCCGAGGCAGCCTTTGGTCAAAGCGGCCATCGGGTGAACGCGCACAATCGCCGTGTCGCGGGCGCGGCGCGAAATGAAATCGACCAAAGCCGCATCATCAATCACCGGGTTGGTGTTGGGCATGGTAACCATGGCGGTAACGCCGCCCGCCGCCGCCGCTTGCGAGGCGGTGGCCAGGGTCTCGCGGTGTTCCTCGCCGGGCTCGCCGGTAAACACTTGCATGTCGATGAGGCCCGGCAAAATGGCTTTGCCTTGGCAATCGATAAGCTCGCATTCGGATGGAATATCCACCGATTTGCCAATGGCCACCACGTGATTATCGGCCGTTAGCAGGGTGCCAATTTCGTCCAGATTTTGGCTCGGGTCGATCAATCGGGCGTTGGTAAAAGCGCGGGGTAAAGACGTCATGACGGGCTTCCCCCTGCGTTGGGCAGATTGGCGGCCAAGGCTTCGAGCACTGCCATGCGAACCGCCACGCCCATTTCTACTTGGTCGCGGATGAGGCTAATGTCGCCATCATCGGCCACGGCGCTGTCAATCTCGACGCCGCGGTTCATGGGGCCGGGATGCATGACCAGCGCGCCGGGTTTGGCGAAGCTCAGCTTCTCGCGGTCGAGGCCATAGAGATGATAATATTCGCGAACCGACGGAATGAGCGCGCCTTGCATGCGTTCGTTTTGAATGCGCAACATCATCACAATATCGCATCCTGCAAGCCCTTCGCGCATATCGGTAAACACGCGGGCGCCCAATTGGGCCGCGCCCGCGGGCAGCAGGGTTTGTGGGCCGATGAGATGCACGGTGGCGCCCATACGGTTGAGCAATAATAGGTTCGAGCGGGCCACGCGACTGTGGCTAATGTCGCCACAAATGGCGACCCGCAGGCCTTCCAATTTGCCGAGCCGACGGCGAATGGTCAGCGCATCCAGCAGGGCTTGGGTGGGGTGTTCATGGGCACCATCGCCCGCGTTTAAAACAGCGCAGGAAACTTTTTGCGCCAGCAGAGCCACCGCGCCGCTATCGCCGTGACGCACCACCAAGAGGTCTGGGTTCATGGCGTTAAGCGTGGCGGCTGTGTCGAGCAAAGTCTCGCCTTTGTTCACGGCAGAGGCGGCGACGGACATATTCATGACATCGGCGCCCAGGCGTTTGCCAGCCAGCTCAAACGAGCTTTGCGTGCGGGTGGAGCTTTCAAAGAAAAGATTAATTTGCGTGCGCCCGCGCAAAGCCGAGGTCTTTTTATCGACCTGTCGGTTGTGCTCGACATAGGCATCTGCGGCATCTAGCAAATGGGTGATATCAGAAACAGAAAGACCTTCAATCCCGAGGAGATCGCGGTGCGCAAAAGCGCCCAGTGATTGCTTATCTGTCATTAAAATCCGATTATATACGGTGCGCGGCCAACCGAGGCAAGTGATTTAATCTTAAAACGTCCAGTTGAGCGTGAATTTGACCAGAGTGGAGACGTTGCTCTGACGCAGATATTGGCCCGCATCTGTCCACGGCAGGCCAGTGCCGCAATGAAAGCGGCGGCGAAACCCATCGTAGCAAGCTCGTTCGCTGACCTTGCCACCGAGTTTTAGCGCATCCTGCAAATGAAGCCCGACCACCATGCGCTGGCTGGTGGCCCATTGCGTCACCAAACCGAGCCCTAAGAAAGGGCGAGCCCGATATAAGGCAGCCCTATAGCCATTGTCGAAATGCATTGGCACTGTGACGCGCCAATTGGCGCTTTCATGCGCTAACCAGCCGAGCTTGGCGTTTATCTGCGGTCGTTTGGATTGATAGAGATGGCGCATATTATAGCGGTCTCCATTCAACGTGCGAAACCGCCCGTCCCAGACATAGGAGGTGCGATGGCGATCCTCGGCGTGCAAATAGTCGATGCGTTGTAAAATATCTCGTGGCGATAATCCAGCCGCTTGCGCCCCTGGCGCCCATAGCACGAGCACTATGAAGAGAAACCTCACTCCGATAGTCCATCAATCGGGGAGAGGGCGTTGATGACATTCAACTGGCCATGGCCGAATATTTCATCGACGCCTGGTGCGCCCAGGTCATCGGCCGATTGCAGCAAGACTTGTTTCAAATTGGCGCCATTGAGCGTTGGAAACTTTTGCCGCACCAAAGCGGCGGCCCCAACCACGCGCGGGGCGGCGAAGGATGTGCCGATGCCTTGCTGATAATAAAAAATATCGTCATGGGCGACGATGTAGTCGTTTTTCATGTCGCCGGCCGTGTGAGAATAAGGGGCTAGCGCTTTGGGTAGCCCGGTAATTTCCGATACACTTGAGGCGTCACTTAACGAGCCGACATAAAGCACTCGAGCCCCTGCGGTGGGCTCTGTTTCCCGAAGTTTTAAAATGGCCGCAGCTTGCAGATTGCAGGCGCCCGTTCCGTCACGGCAGAATTCCCCTTCATTGCCAGCACTAAAAACGAACAACATGTTTTCATCGTAGCTCGTGGTATCATTGATAGCTCCCGCCATATTGAGGAAGACGGGGTCTGTTAGTGTGCTGTCTATGGCAGACGCCCAGTCGGTATTTGAGTAAAGCCCGGGCGTGCCGCCGCAAGGAGCTGTATAATATCGCGAGATACCAAATGAATTATTAACAATATGAAAGCCATTGTCGCTGAAATATTGATATCCAGTTTGGGTCTGTTGGTGTTGCTGTAACGAAGACACATCACAGTCAAAGGTCAATTGTCGAGTTGCATGGGTCATTTCTGGAGAGACTTGATAGGTAACGCTGAGGGTGGCGTCTCCATGAGATAAATTTCGTCCAGAGACTTCGCTGGGTATTTCTTTGGTTGCGAAATCATCTAGGTGTCCTACTTTCACGCCGCGGCCTGTCCAGCCCATATCCCAGGCTGCTTCCGCGTTCGTATCTCTTGTGGCGACGAATGCGAGGGCGGAGGATTCCTCAAGAAGATCAATATTTGCCGTTGAATTAAGGTAGTCAGTGTTTTCGGAGCTTAACGGCAAGTGTTTATCCGACAGGAGAAAAGCTCTGAGCGCCCCCGCGGCGCTTGCATAGCCCGGGGGGCAAGAACTTCCCTAGGTTCTATGCGTGTTGAAGGATTGGAAGTCTCAGATGTGCGGGGCTGGTCACTACTGCTGCCGCCGCCGCCACCACAGGCAGCAATAGCCAGCGTTAAGGAAAGCACAAGTATATTTTGAATAGACATTCTTCAGTCCTTTTTATTATTTTTATTTCAATTATTGTTAAGCAAACTTTTGGGGGCGTCAAGGGCGTGGCGTCTTGTTATAAAAACCTAGCTTATCCAAAAGCCGTTAACAAAAGCTTGCTCTATACCCCGTAGACCGCGTCAATGGCGCCTTGGAGGATATAGGCGGCGGCCATTTTGTCGATGACGTCGGCACGTTTGGCACGGCTGGTGTCGGCTTCTAAGAGGGTGCGCTCCACGGCCGCCGTGGATAAACGCTCATCCCATAGCAAGACGGGCAAGGCAGGAAACGTGTCTAAATTCGTCAGATTGCGCAAGAAAGCCTGCGTAGCCTGCACGCGCGGCCCCGCCGAGCCATCCATGTTTAACGGCAATCCCATCACCATGCCACCGACGCTTTCGGCCTCAATTATCTCGGCCAAAGCGGCGGCATCTGGGCCGAATTTTTTGCGCCGAATGGTGAAAAACGGCGTGGCGATTTTATGCTGGCTATCGCCCAGCGCTAAACCAATGGTTTTGCTGCCCAAATCGACCCCCATCAGGCGGCGGTTCGGCGCCAGAGCGTGCATCAGCTCGGCAGGGGTTTCGACAATTTGCATGCGCTTGGCATAGCATGCCTGCTGGCCAAAGTCATATTGCAGTTCATCTTGAAGTTCTGTGATGGCTTTGCTAGTTTCCGCCCTACACGAGCCCCCTAGCAAGCAAGTCTCGCCTTTAACGATATGAAAGTTAGATATGTCCGTAGATGAAAAAACCGTGCGCCGCATCGCCACGCTCGCCCGAATTGGGGTGCGTGAAGAGGAGCTTCCGGCGCTGGCCAAAGAGCTAAACACGATTATTGGCTTTGTCGAGCAATTGTCAGAAGTCGATACCGAGGGCGTGAAACCGTTTACCAGCCCGGTCGAAAACACCATGCGCTGGCGCGAAGATGCGGTCACCGATGGCGGCTATGCCGAGCAAGTGCTGGCCAATGCGCCAGCAAAAGATGATGAGTATTTCGCCGTGCCGAAAGTTGTAGAATAAAATGAGCAAATTAACTGATTTAAATCTGGCACAAGCGCGCGATGGGCTTGTCAGCAAAGCATTTTCGGCCGTGGAATTAACCCAAGCCCATATCGAGCGCGTCGAGGCCTCGGATAAATTAAACGCCTATGTTTTGAAGACGCCAGAAAAAGCCATGCAGATGGCCAAAGCCAGCGACGCCAAAATCGCCAGTGGCACCCATGGCCCCCTCGAAGGCTTGCCGATTGGGGTGAAAGATTTATTCTGCACCCAAGGTGTGCGGACCACCGCCAGCTCGAAAATTCTTGGCGATTTTATTCCGCCCTATGAAAGCACGGTGACGCAAAACCTATGGACCGATGGCGCGGTTCTGCTGGGCAAATTGAACAATGATGAATTTGCCATGGGCTCCTCCAATGAGACCTCCTGCTTTGGTCCGGTGAACAATCCTTATCAGGGCGCAAATGGCGAAAACCTTGTGCCCGGTGGCTCGTCGGGCGGCTCTTCGGCTGCGGTGGCGGCGCGCCTTGGCGTAGCAGCCACGGCCACAGACACCGGCGGCTCCATTCGCCAGCCAGCGGCGTTTACTGGCACCGTCGGCTTGAAACCCACTTATGGGCGATGCTCGCGCTGGGGGGTAGTGGCTTTTGCTTCGTCGCTAGACCAAGCGGGACCGATTACCCAAACCGTGCGCGATGCCGCCATTATGCTGGGCTCCATGGCAAGTTTCGATAGCCGCGACACCACGTCAGTGGCGCGCGACGTGCCCAATTATGAAGCCGCTTTGACGGGCAACATTAAGGGCTTGCGCGTTGGCATTCCGAAAGAATATCGCGTGGACACTATGCCCGCCGAAATTGAAGCGCTCTGGCAGCAGGGCATGGATTGGTTGAAACAGGCGGGGGCGGAGATTGTCGATGTCTCTCTGCCGCACACGAAATATGCTTTGCCAGCCTATTATATTATTGCGCCGGCCGAAGCCTCGTCGAATTTGGCGCGCTATGATGGGGTGCGCTATGGCGTGCGCCAAGAGGGTGTGGATATTGACGATATGTATGCCAATAGCCGCGCGGCAGGCTTTGGCGACGAAGTAAAACGCCGCGTTATGGTGGGCACTTATGCTTTATCGGCCGGCTATTATGACGCCTATTACGTCAAAGCTTTGCAAGTGCGCCGCCTCATCGCCGAAGACTTTAATCGGGCTTATGAAAAATGCGATGTGCTGCTGACGCCCACCACGCCTTCGGCGGCTTTTGCCGTGGGCAAAGAGGTCGAAGACCCGCTGGAAATGTATCTCAATGATGTATTTACCGTGACGGTTAATTTGGCTGGCCTGCCGGGCCTATCGGTGCCAGCAGGGCTGGATGCCCATGGCTTGCCGCTGGGGCTGCAATTAATTGGCAAGGCTTTTGACGAAGAACAATTGCTGCGTGTGGGCGAGGTGCTGGAAACAGCCGCTGGTTTCACGACGCGGCCCAACGAATGGTGGAGCGCATAATGGCGAGTAATCCAAATTTAATCGCCGGCGCAACCGGCGATTGGGAAGTGGTCATGGGGCTCGAGATTCATGCACAAATCGCGTCTCAGTCGAAATTGTTTTCGGGCGCGTCCACCGAGTTTGGCGCTTTGCCCAATAGCCAAGTCTCATTGGTCGATGCCGCCATGCCGGGCATGTTGCCCGTCATCAATGCGTATTGCGTCGAGCAAGCGGTGCGCACAGGGCTTGGCCTCAAAGCGCAGGTAAATAATTATTCGGTGTTTGACCGGAAGAATTATTTCTATCCAGATTTGCCGCAGGGCTATCAAATCTCGCAATTTCTTCAGCCGATTGTGGGCGAAGGCGCGATTGAAATTGATTTGCCCGATGGCGCGGTGAAAACCATTGGCGTCGAGCGGTTGCACCTCGAGCAAGATGCTGGCAAGTCATTGCATGACCAGCATCCGAGCCAGAGTTTTGTCGATTTAAACCGTTCGGGCATGGCCTTGATGGAAATTGTCTCGCATCCCGATATGCGTTCGGCCGCCGAGGCGCAAGCCTATGTGAAAAAAATCCGCGCGATTTTGCGTTATTTGGGCACATGCGATGGCAATATGGAGCAGGGTAGCCTGCGCGCCGATGTCAATGTATCGGTGCGCCGCCCGGGCGATGCGCTGGGCACGCGCTGCGAGATTAAAAACGTCAATTCTATTCGGTTTATCGGCCAAGCGATTGAATATGAAGCGCGGCGCCAAATTGACCTCATCGAAGATGGCGGCGTGGTGCAGCAGCAAACCCGTTTGTTCGACCCGAAAAATGGCGAGACGCGCGCCATGCGGTCGAAAGAAGAAGCGCATGATTATCGCTATTTCCCAGACCCAGATTTATTGCCGCTCGAGTTCGACCAAGCTTATGTTGATGCGATTGCCAAAGATTTGCCTGAGCTGCCCGACGATAAAAAGGCGCGCTTTATCTCCGACTATAACTTGTCGCCCTATGATGCCAGCGTGCTGGTCTCAGAAGCGGAAAACGCGGCGTTTTTTGAAGCGGCGGCGGAAGGCCAAGACGCCAAAGCCGTGGCCAATATGGTTATCGGCTCGGTATTTGCGGGATTGAATAAAGCCGGTCTGGCGATTGCCGAAAGTCCGGTCACGCCGAAGCAAGTGGGGCAATTGGTGGGGCTTATCAGCGATGATACGGTTTCCAATAGTATCGCCAAAGAAGTCTTCGAAATGATGTTCGACGAAGGCCCCGACCAAGGCAAAGACGCGGCTGTGATTGTCGAGGAAAAAGGCTTGAAACAAGTCACCGATATGGGCGCCATTGAGGCGGCCGTCGATGCAGTGATTGCCGCCAATCCCGACAAAGTGACGCAAGCCCAAGAGCGCCCGAAAATGGCGGGCTGGTTCGTCGGTCAAGTGATGCAAGCCACGGGCGGCAAAGCCAATCCGCAGGCGGTCAATAAATTGGTGATGGCGAAACTCGGCCTCGATAGCTAATCGTTCAACTGCGCGTCTTTTATGGCTTGATAGGTAAGCGACCACATGTCTTGGCGCAGCGTTGTGCGATGCGGCAGAACTTGCGTCATGAATAAGACAATCATCTCATTTTTTGGGTCGATCCAAAATATCGTGCCCGCCGCGCCGCCCCAGAAATAGCTTTCCTCGGGCATCGGCAATTGCGACAGACCTTGATGTTTAATCGTGCCAAAGCCCAAACCAAAGCCAATGCCATCATTCGGCATGGTGCTGGTATAGCGGGCCAGGGCGCGGGTTTTGCCGAGATGGTCTTGGCGCATCATTTTAACCGTATTGGGGGCGAGAAGGCGTTGGCCGTCCAGCTCGCCACCGTTCAGCAACATGCGTGCGAAACGCAGATAATCGGCGGTGGTGGACAAAAGCCCCGCGCCGCCGCTTTCAAATTCGGCTTCGGGAAAAAAATCGGTCAGAATGCTTTTATGCGCCGATTCCAAGCCGGGGCCCGTGGGTTGCGCCCGCAACCCTTTTCTCACGAATTGCTCGGGCACGCCTTTTTGCGAATAAAGCGTGGCTTGGCGATGGGCCTTTGCCGGGTCGAAGCGAAAGCTGGTGTCGACCATGGCGAGGGGGGTAAAAATTCTGTCTTGCAGGAATTCAGAAAACCGCTGCCCCGAGACCACTTCTACCAAACGGCCTAACACGTCGGTGGAGACAGAATAATGCCAATGCGTGCCTGGGTCGAACTTGAGGGGCATTTTGCCAAGCCGCGTGACGAAATCTTTTAAATTGCCTTCCATGCTTAAGCCCAAGCCTTGTTTGCGATACAGGGCGCCAAGCGGGGTCGGGTCAAACACGCCATAGCTAAAGCCCGCCTGATGGGTCAGCACATCATGGATGGTGGGTTGGCGTTTGGCGGCGCGTGTGGGCAGGCGGTTTTTGTTTTGCGATTTTTTCTTCGGCGCATAGACCCGCAAATCGGCTAGTTCGGGAATATATTTAGCAATCGGTTCGTGCAGTAAAAACTTACCTTCTTCATGCAGCATCATCACCGCGACGGAGGTGATGGGTTTGGTCATCGAATAAATATGAAAAATCGTATCGTCTTGCATCGGCGCTTTGCGCGCGATATCGCGATAGCCCCAATTGCGCTGATAGACCAGGCGGTCGTTTTGATAAATCAGCGCCCGCGCGCCGGCCACTTGCTCGGTCTCGATAGCCTTTTGATAATGCGCGTCCATCCGCGCCAGCCGCGACGGGTCGAAGCTGAGATTACGACTGGTCGTCAAAAACCCGGCCACGGCGGCGAGCCCACCGACGAGCAAAACGAAAAATAAAGCGCGGATATAAAACCTCATGAGACTTCCCCCTTTTTTTAAAAGCCTATCGGAAGCCTTTGAAAAAAGAAAGCGTCGGCTTTCCCTAAAGAAAATCTCTATGCGTTAGAGGGGGCTTCGAGAAGGCAATGGATAAAGGATGAAATTGCTGGCTGCCAGCCTCTGCATAAGGCTTCGATGGTAAGGCCATGTCCAATGGATAACTCAAGGAAATCAATTTGTTTCAGCAGCATGGGTAGATTGTCTAATGTTAAATCATGCCCGCCATGAAGCCGGAGGTTGTTGCTTTTTGCCATAGTAGCGCTTTCGACGAGGCGGTTCAGTTCGGGCTCAGGGGCCCCCGCCTTAAACGCTTTGGCGTAATCTCCCGTGTACAGTTCAATCGCATCGGCACCTGCCAGATGCGCCAAGGTGCAAGAGGTTGCGCTCGGATTGCAAAGGACCGACACGCGCCCAACGCCCGCCGATTTGAGTTTGGCAATGCTGGCTGCCAGTAACTCGAGGTCATCTGTTTCATCGAAACCACGTGTGGATGTCAGCTCATCTTTGGTGGCGGGGACAGCGGTAAATTGAGTTGGGCCTATTTCGCAAACTAGGTCGATGAGGCTGTCGCGTAAATCACCTTCAATGTTCAGCTCTACGGTGGCGTTTTTTATCTGCGGTAGATTGGAGAGCTCAATTACATCTTGCAGGCGGATGTGTCGTTCATCCTCTCTCGGATGCACGGTAAGGCTTGGCGCGCCCGCTTGGATGGCTTGGGATGCAAACCACAAAAGGTCGGGTTCATTGCCCTCCCGAGCGTTTCTCAAGAGGGCAATTTTATTTAGGTTCACGCTCAGATTAGGCATTTCATCCTCCTGTTTTTAGCGGCCAAAACAAACTCATCTGAAGTCGTTATGGAACTGTCGGATGATTACCGACATCGCCTCGGGGTTGTGAAAAGCCTATCGGAAGCCTTTGAAAAAAGAAAGCGTCGGCTTTATTTGCCTTCGAAGTCAGCTTCGCGTTTTTCGTTAAAGGCGGTGACACCTTCGACGAAATCGCTCGACCAGCCTGCTTTTTGTTGCGCCCAGCGTTCGTTGTTCAGCTGCTCCTCATAGGTCGCATCGACGCTATCCCACAATAGATTGCGGATGAGCCCTAAAGACATCGGCCCTTTGGCCAATTCTTCGGCCAAGCCGCGCGCTGTCGCCATCAGGTCGTCATCTTCCACAACGCGGTTGATGAGCCCCCAGTCCAGCGCTTTTTCAGAGGGCAAACGTTCGCCCATCAGCGCCAATTCTTTGGTGCGCGCAAGGCCGATGAGGCGGGGCAAAATATAGGTCGAGCCGCCGTCTGGCACCAAGCCAATGCGGCGGAAAGCCTGCAAGAAGAAAGCCGATTTATTGGCCACCACCATATCGCCCATCAGCGCGAAGCTCATGCCCACGCCCGCACAGGGGCCGTTGACCGCTGAGACAATCGGGCACGGCATATTGCGCAGCTGGCGCAACAGCGGATGATAGACCCGCTCGAGGCCCGCGCCCGCATCATTTTTACCATTGCTGGATTTGGCGTCCGTTTCGCCGCCATCCATGCGCGCCACATTGGCGCCGGCGCAAAAGCCGCGCCCCGCCCCGGTTAAAATCAGGCAGCGAATGCCGCTGTCGGGGCTGGCCGCTTGCGTCAGGGCAATGTCGAGACTGGCGAGCATTTTCTCGCTCATCGCATTGAGCGCCTCGGGGTCGTTAAAGGTGATGGTGGCAATATTGCCTTCGACTTCATATTTCAGCAGATCTAATTGCATGATGGTTTCCTATTTCGATTTAGATTGGGTTTGGCGCGCCGCTTGCATTTGGGCGGTTTCAACGTCGCGGAAATTGGGTTTGCGTTTCTCCATGAAAGCGCGCGCGCCTTCTAAAAACACGGGCTGGTCGCAAAAATGGCCTTGCTGGTCGCGCTCATAATCGAGCTGCTCATCATAAGTGTTGGTCATCGCCACATCATGCGCCCGCGAGGTGGCTTTAATGCCCGTAATCGCCCCTGCGGCGAGCCGCTCGGCCAATTGCATGGCGGTGTCCATCAGGGCGTCGTCTTCGACACATTGCCAGACCAAGCCCCATTCTTCGGCTTTTTGGGCGGGTAGGGCGTCGCCCAAAAGCGCCAAGCCATTGGCTCGCGTGCGGCCGATAAGGCGCGGCACCAACCAAGAGGCGCCGATATCGGGAATAATGCCGAGCTGCGGGGCAAAGACCAATTTAAACGAAGCGCTTTTGGCGGCAATCACCAAGTCGCCACTTAAAGCGACCCCGACGCCGGCGCCCGCGGCCACCCCATTGACGGCGCAAATAACTGGTTTGTCGCAATCATGGATGGCGCGGCCCATGACATTGAAGCCAATGTCCATATTGTGCCAAGTGGTTTCGCCGTGGCTTTTGCCTTCGAGGCGCGGAAAATCGCCCCCGCTTAAATCGGCGCCCGCGCAAAAACCGCGGCCATTGCCGGTTAAAATAAGGCAGCGAATATCATCGTTCTCATTGGCTTGCTTGAAAACCTCAATGACCGCCATGACCAAAGGGTAGTTGAGGCTATTGAGGCTATCGGGGCGGTTCATCGCCACGGTGAGAACCCCTGTGTCGCTGAGCTGTGTTTCGATTGTATCTGACATGTATGTCTCCCTGTTGGAAAGCGAGTTTAATCACAAAAGGGCTATTGGCAAGCGTCGGTTAATCTGGTTAACTTTTTTCAGTTCACTTTAATGAGGGAGATTACCATGAGTGCCGCCGAGAAAATGCCAGAATTACCGGAAACCCCGGAACAAGAAATTCGCGATCTAATCGACGCGCAGAAAAAAGCCCATATCGCAGAAGGCCCTATGTCGGCCGAACGTCGTATCGATTTGATCGACCGCACGATTGCGCTTTTGGTGGAAAACGGCGACAAAATGGTCGACTCGCTGATGGCCGATTTCGGCAACCGCAGCCCTGAAGGCACGCTGGCAACCGATGTCGGGGGCACACTGGGCTCGCTGAAATATGCCAAGAAAAACCTGCGCAAATGGATGAAAGCCTCCAAGCGTCATTCTATGTTCCCGCTCGGTCTTTTGGGCGCCAGCACACGCGTTGAATATCAGCCTATCGGCTGTGTCGGCAATGTTGTGCCGTGGAATTTCCCGTTCAACCTTTGCTTTAGCCCCATGGGGTCGATTTTCGCAGCCGGTAACCGGACGATTATTAAGCCGTCCGAATATACCGTGCATAGCGCGCTTTTAACCAAAGAGCTGTGCGAGCAATATTTCGATAAGACCGAAGTTGCCGTGGTTCTGGGTGGGCCGGAAACGGGCGCCACTTTCTCGCGTATGCCGTTCGACCATTTGTTGTTCACGGGTGCCACGGGCATTGCCAGTCACATTATGCGCGGGGCCGCTGAAAACCTCGTGCCCGTGACGCTTGAGCTGGGTGGCAAATCGCCGGTTATCGTTTCGCAATCCGCGGATATGAAAAAAGCCGCCGCTCGGGTGATGACCGGTAAAACGCTGAACGCGGGTCAAATTTGCTTGGCGCCAGATTATGTGATGGTGCCAGAAGGCAAAGTCGATGATTTTGTTGAAGAAGCCACCCGATCGGTTTCGACCATGTTCCCGACCTTGAAAGACAATGAGGATTACACCTCGGTGGTCAATCAACGTCACTACGACCGTCTGCAAAGCTATCTGGACGATGCGCGCGAGAAGGGCGCTAAAATTGTTGAGATTAATCCCAACAATGAAGATTTCTCGCAGCAGCCGCACCATAAAATTCCGCCAACCATTGTTGTCAACCCAACGGAAGACATGAAGGTGATGCAGGAAGAAATTTTTGGTCCTATTTTGCCAGTTAAATCTTACAAAGCGGTCGACGATGCGATTGGCTATGTCAACGACCATGACCGTCCATTGGGTCTGTATTATTTCGGCAATGATAATGCGGAAGAAAACCGGGTTATCAATTCCACCACCTCTGGTGGCGTGTCGGTCAATGATGTGATTACCCATATCATGCAAGACGACGCCCCCTTTGGCGGCGTTGGCCCTTCGGGCACAGGCGCCTATCACGGTAAGGAAGGCTTTGTGAATTTTAGCCATGCCAAAACCGTGTTCCGCCAATCACCATTTGAGTTTGCCGCGGGGGCTTTGCGCCCGCCTTATGGCGAGAAAACCCGTAAAATGCTGGCTGGCATTATTAAGAAGTAAGCCAGCTTTGCCAAAAGACCCGCATGCGATATTATGTTGCATGCGGGTTTTTTTTACTCTGAATTTCGAAAACTGTGAGAATATGCAGCATGGAAAAAATAGCTAAGTTTAACGCCGAAGATCCGTTCCTGCTCGCCGAGCAGCTGACGGAAGAAGAACGCATGATATCTGACAGTGCCAGCGCCTATGCGCGCGAAAAGCTGCTGCCGCGGGTCAATGACGCTTTTATCAATGAAACAGTAATGCCAGAGATTTTCGCGGAAATGGGCGAGCAGGGTCTTTTGGGCGTCACCATTTCGTCAGAGCTGGGCGGGGCGGGTGCCTCTTATGTTTCTTACGGGCTGGTGTCGCGCGCGGTCGAGGCCGTCGATAGCGGCTATCGCTCGATGATGTCGGTGCAATCGTCTTTGGTGATGCACCCGATTAATACCTTCGGCTCGAAAGCGCAGAAAGAAAAATATCTGCCCAAATTGGCCAGCGGCGAATGGATTGGCTGCTTCGGCCTGACCGAACCCGACGCGGGCTCAGACCCCGCGGGCATGCGCACCCAGGCCAAGCCGGTCGATGGCGGCTTTGTGATGAACGGCTCGAAAACCTGGATTTCCAACGCCCCGATTGCCGATGTATTTGTGGTATGGGCGAAATCGGCCGCGCATGACGGCAAGATTAAAGGCTTTATTCTGGAAAAAGGCATGGACGGATTGAGCGCGCCGAAAATCGAAGGCAAATTGTCTTTGCGCGCCTCCGTGACGGGCATGATTATGATGGAAGATGTCTTCGTGCCAGAAGAAAACATGCTGCCAGATGTGGAAGGTCTCAAAGGCCCGTTCTCGTGCCTCAACCGCGCCCGCTATGGCATTAGCTGGGGCGCCATGGGGGCGGCAGAATTTTGCTTCACCGCCGCGCGCGACTATGGGCTGGAGCGGCATCAGTTCAACAAGCCTCTGGCCGCCAATCAGCTCTATCAAAAAAAGCTGGCCGATATGCAAACCGAAATTGCGCTGGGCTATCAAGCCAGTTTGCGGGTCGGGCGGCTGATGGATGAAGGCCGCTTTGCGCCGGAAATGGTATCAATTGTCAAACGCAATAATGTCGGCAAAGCGCTGGATATGGCCCGCCAAGCGCGCGATATGCACGGCGGCAACGGTATTGCTGGCGAATATCACGTGATGCGCCATTTGATTAATCTGGAAACGGTCAACACCTATGAAGGCACGCATGATGTGCATGCGCTGATTCTGGGGCGGGCGATTACTGGTATCGCAGCCTTTTAAATCTGGGCTTTTTCAAAATCATTGAGCATGACTTGCCAGGCCCGCGCGTGGTCGGGGGTAAAAGCCTCGGCTAAGCTTTCGGCGATGACATCGCGGGTAATTTCGAAAAACTGATCGAAACTGTCTTCAATGCCATAAGTGGCATGGCTCACGCGCGCGCCGATGATGCGGTTGGCGGCCGCCGTCGGGTCGTCTAAATAGGTGGCGATGATTTCTAAAGTCGTGCGCATCATATTGCGTCGCAGGCCCTCATCGGTATCCAGCACGAAGAGCCCCAGATAATCGCTATCCAGCGCATAGAGTTTTGGATAGGCGGAAGCATAAGGGTCGCCATATTTATCGGCATAAAGCTGTAAAGAGTGTTCGATAAGCGCGGACATAAGCCCAGTTTATCGCAGGGTTTTGGGGCTGTGGGATTTATTTTTTAGAATTATTCTAAAATACTTGACGAAGCCCCAAACGCCACCTATATGCGTATCTCATAGCCATAAAGGAAAACAAATGATCAACACCCACCTCCCAAAAGTTACATTTAAAACCCGCGTCCGCGACGAGAGCCTCGGCGGCGATAATCCGTTTCGGTGGCAAGATATGACCACAGACGATTATTTTGCTGGCAAGCGCGTGGTTCTCTTTTCTCTTCCCGGCGCTTTCACACCGACGTGCTCGACGTTTCAATTGCCGGATTTTGAAAAACTCTTCCCCGATTTCCAAGCCGCTGGCGTCGATGCGATTTACTGCATCTCGGTCAATGATGCCTTTGTGATGAATGCCTGGGGCAAAGCACAAGGCATTGATAATATTGGTCTTATCCCAGATGGCTCGGGTACTTTCACCCGTCAAATGGGCATGTTGGTCGATAAAGACAATCTCGGCTTCGGCATGCGCAGCTGGCGTTATGCGGCCGTGGTCAACGACGGTAAAATTGAGAGCTGGCATCAAGAGCCGGGCTTTGAAGATAATTGCGAGAGCGACCCTTACGGCGAAAGCGCCCCGCAAAACATTTTGAAAGCCATCGCTTAACCCGCGTTTAAGCTCAGGTTTTAGAAACTTATAAGCCGGCTCTTGCTTCCGCGAGGGCCGGTTTATTGCATCCAGGTTTTGGGTTTCACGTCTTCATCAGCCAGTGCCGCTTTATCGATATTGGCTTCGCCTTTGGCTGACTTTTCAATCAGCATCCGCCCCGCCATAAATTCTGCCGGACGGTTGACCGCCGTAACGCCGGTTAATTTATCGCCGGTGAAATAAAACCACGCGAAACTATTGCTGCTGTCATCGCCCCGCAAGACTTTATGGTCAATCTGTGTCGGCACGCCCGCGATTTGTAGTTTCACATCATATTGGTCCGACCAAAACCAAGGCACTTGATGATAGGGTTTTGGCGCGCCGCAAATGGCCGAGGCCACCGCTTTGCCTTGCTCAATCGCGTTGGGCACGCTTTCTAGGCGCAGGCTGCGACCCAGCACATCATTGGGGTGTTGGGTGCAATCGCCCGCCGCATAAATATGCGCGTCGGAGCTTTGCCCCACCTCATTGACCACAATGCCATTGTCGAGCACCAAACCCGCCGCTTCCGCCAGCTCAATATTGGGCAGAATACCGATGCCGGTAATCACAATATCGGCGTCAATAATCGCGCCATCGGCCATTTGAACGCCGCTGACTTTGCCATCGCCGACAAAACCCTCGATGTTGGATTGGGTGATAATCGTCACGTCGCGGGCTTGGTGAATGCGGTTGTAGAAATCGGAAATCTCGGGCTCGGCCACGCGCGCCAATAAACGCGGCGCCGCTTCGAGCACATGCACGTGAAGCCCCATATCGGCGGCCACGGCAGCGGCCTCTAACCCAATATAGCCGCCACCAATCACCACAAGTTTTTTGCCCGCGATGAAATGCGGTTGCATGGCGTCAATATCGGCCATGCCGCGCAAATCAAAAATATTATCTAGCGCACGGCCTGGCAAATCGAGGCGGCGCGGGCGGCTGCCGGTGGCGATAACCAAATCGCCATAGGCCAAACGCTCGCCGTTCTCGAGCGAAACGGTTTTGGCGCTGGCGTCGAGATTGGTGACGCGCGTGTCTAATTTGAGGGTCACGTCATTTTCGGTGAAAAACGCATCGGGCTTGAGGAACAAGCGGTCGCGCTCCATTTTACCCGATAAATAGGCTTTCGAGAGCGGCGGGCGTTGGTAGGGTAAATAGGCTTCATCGCCGATGAGCGTAATCGCTTGCGTGTATCCAGATTGGCGTAAGCTAATGATGGTTTGCAAGCCAGCTTGGCCGGCTCCGATAATAATAACGCTCATTTTTTTCTCAATTTTGATGATGAAAACTTGGCCTATTTATAGCAGCATTGCGATTGACCGCCCACAAATTTAACGCCAAACTTGCAAGCAATCGTTTGCGCTAAGGGAGAGAAGCCAATGACAGATTATTCACGGTTTAGATTGCAAGCCATGACGCCCGCCATCGGCGCCGAGCTGCTGGATTGCGATTTGACCAAAATAGACGCCACTTTAGTGGAAGAAGTTCGCGCGGCTTTGCTGAAACACCGCGTGGTGTTTTTTCGCGATCAAAAGCTAACCCGCGACCAGCATATTGAGTTTGCGGCGCAATTTGGCGAGTTGGAAATTCATCCCGCCACACCCAAAGACCAGCCCGACCCAGAGGTTTTGCGCATTGCCCATGGGGCTAAATCGCGCGGTTCTGAAAACATGTGGCACTCGGATGTCACGTGGCGCGAGGCGCCGTCGCTTGGGTCTATTTTGCGCGCCGTGGAGCTGCCGCAAGTGGGCGGCGATACTTTGTTCTCGAATATGGTGATGGCCTATGAGCGCTTGTCGGATGAGATGAAAGAGAAAATCGAACCGCTAATGGCGTCGCATGATATCGCCCGCGTGTTTGCCAAAAGATTGGGCAAAGCACCGGAAGATTTACATGATAAATTTCCCCCCATGGTGCATCCCGTGGTGCGCACGCATCCCGAAACCAAAGAGCGGCTGATTTATGTCAATGGCGCCTTTACCGACCATATTGTGGATATGGCGCCAGAGGAAAGCGCCCAGCTGCTCGACAAGCTGTATAAAACAGCTTGGAACCCAGAGCTGCAATGTCGCTTCCGTTGGCGCGAGGGGTCGATGGCGTTTTGGGACAATCGGTCGTGCCAACATTTTGCCGCTTCCGATTATTTCCCGGAAGTGCGGGTGATGGAACGGGTCACCATCGCGGGTGACCGGCCTTATTTTGACGCTGCGGCGTAAGGAATTTTATGTCTGATTTGATTTTACACCAATACACGATGTCGCCGTTCTCGATTAAAGTGATGAAAGTGCTGGCGCATAAGGGTTTGACTTGGCAGGCCGTCGCGCAACCGATGATGGCCCCAAAGCCAGATTTAACGCCGCTGACGGGCGGCTATCGGCGTATTCCGGTGCTGCAAATCGGGGCGCATATTTATTGCGATACGACGCTTATTTTACGCCATATCGAACGCTTGCACCCCAGCCCGGCTTGTACGCCTGCGCATTTGCAAGGGGCTGCCGATATCATCGCCGATTGGGCCGACCACCGCATGTTCTCGCATGCCGCCATGCCGACCGTGTTTGAGGCTTTGGATGTTTTACCGCCGAAGTTTCTCGAAGACCGCGCGGCCATGCAGCCGGCCAATGCCGGGGCAGGCCCATCTGTGGAGCATTCGGTTGCGCAATTTCAGCAAGATTGTTTGCTGCTGGAGCGCCAGCTCGCCGCTACGCCGTTTTTATTGGGCGATGGTTTTACCCTCGCCGATGCCGCCGCATTCCACGTGATAGGGTTCACCGGCGCGGCGCCAACAATGGTGAAAATCATTGCTGGCCTGCCAAAACTTTCGGCTTGGGTGCAACGTATTGAAGATATGGGCGAGGGCGAGCGGTCGGATATTTCTCCGCAGCAAGCCCTCGATATCGCCCGCGAGGCGCGCCCGCAGGAAACCCCGCCAGTCGATGCGATTGTCGATGCGAGCTTGCCCGTCGGCGCGCGGGTGCGCATTCAGCCAGATGACTATGGCCAAGAAGTCACCACGGGCGAGATTGTCTGGGTCAGCAAAGACGAGCTGGCCGTCAAACGCCACGATGAAACCGTGGGCGACGTGATGGTGCATTATCCACGGGCCGGCTATGTGCTGACGCTGGAGGCCGCATGAGCCAAAACCGTTTGGCCGATAAACGGGTTTTAGTGACCCAAGCCGATGCCTATATGGGCCCCATCACCTGCGAGGTATTTGCCGAGCAGGGGGCCGAGGTCATCGCCGACACCTCCGATTTAACCGAGCCTTCGCGCGCGGCCGCCCTGATTGAAGAGGTTGGCACGGTAGATGTTTTGGTGGCCAATTTAGCCGCGCCAGCTCATTTGGGCGTGGCGGCCGCCGAGATGCCCGACGATTTATGGCAGACGATGTTTGACGTGATGGTGCATCCTTTGCACCGCCTCACCAAGGCGGTCTTGCCGCAAATGATGGCGCACCAACAGGGCAAAATTCTGGTCTATGGCAGTGCCACGGGGGTTAAAGGCATGGCGGGCATTACCGCCTATAGTTCGGCGCGCCACGCGCAAGTGGGCTATGTGCGCTCGACCGGCATTGAGATTGCGCCGCATAATATTCAGATGAATTTAATCGCTCAGAACTTCGTCGAAAATCCGGTCTATTTCCCGCCCGCTTTTACCCAGACACCCGCTTTTCAAGAATTACTGAAAAACGTGCCCGCAGGTCGCCTTGCGACGGCACATGAAGACGCTATGTTTGGCGTTTTTCTGGCCTCGAATGAAAGTGATTTCTTTGTTGGCCAAGCCATTCCGTTCAGTGGCGGCTGGGCGCAATAGACGGATTAATGTTTATGATTGGCCGGGTTCACCTGCTCGAGATAGAGGTAAAAAGGCGAATGGGTGATGAAGAAATAGCCGACCGCCAACATGGCCAAAGTGATTAAGGTAAGGCTCGTGTAAATCACCAGTGGCTTCCAGCGCGGGAAGGTAAAAAAAGAGCGGGGTTTCGACATGGCCCATCTAAACCAAATTGGCTGCCGCGTGCAAGATACTTGCTGGTTTTCCCGCCGTGATTTAGGTTTAGCTTAAGTTTGAAAGTGCAAATCCAAAAAATAAAAAGGAAACCAAACCCATGAGTTCGATTAGCTTAACCCCCATGCCAGATAATAGGGTGCGGTCGCAAGGGGCAGGCCTAGCCTTACACTATGAGGTTTATCCGAGCCCCTTTGGCGATTTGCTTTTGGCTTCCACCGATCTTGGGCTCACCCATGCTTTGTTCGACAAGCCAGCGGATGGCGAGCGACGCCTTGAAAAAGATTATCCAAAAGCAGAGATTACCCGCCAGCGCACATCGCATCACAGCGCCGCGCTGAGTTATTTTAGCCCGGCGATGAAACCCGCGCCGAAACCCGCACCTTTGCGGCTCGCCCTCAAGGGCACGCCGTTTCAACACGCGGTCTGGCAGGCTTTGCTGCAGGTGCCGATGGGGCAAACCGCGAGCTATCAGCAAATTGGCTTGGCCTTGGGAAAACCGAAAGCGTCGCGGGCTGTGGGCGGGGCCGTGGGCAAAAACCCCGCGACTTTCTTCGTGCCGTGTCATCGCATTCTGGCGCATAATGGCGGCCTTGGCGGTTATTATTGGGGGCTCGATAAAAAACGCGAGCTGCTGCGCTGGGAAGGCGTGGCGGTCTAGCGCGCCCCTAGCGTTGGAACGGCAGCCGGCTTATCGTGTGCGGTGCGGCCAAAACCGCCTCGCGGGTTAACGCCACGGGGCGAAATTTTTCTTGCGCGAATAGGCTCGTTTGGTCCGCATAATGCACCGACTTTGGCCGCGTGCTGGCGGCGCCAAAATTATGCACCGTGCCAGCCGATTGCTTGCCGTTTTTATCCCAGCTCGTATAGACCACCAGCCCATCGCCCGCCACGGCCTTTAATTGACCACGCTCATTGGCCAATCCGTAAATGGCGCGCAAGACGTCTGGCCCGCCGCCGAGGGCGATATTCACATCGCCTCGAATAAGCCGATTGCGCTCCGACCACAGCGGGTCGAGGCGGTTGAAATGGGTCATGAGTTCTTGCAAGCAAGCCTCATAGACCGGGCCGATATCAGGCGCCGGCTTTTGTTTTTGTTCGGCTTTCCATTCCTCCGATAGCAAGCAAACCGCAAGCGCCGCAGCGCGATTGTCGCGCGCCGTTTCGCCGTTCCAACCGGCCAGCAATTTTTGCCCTTGGGCTTTCTGGCTATTGGCGTCAAACCGCATATCCTGAATTTGGTGCACATAGCGCATGGCGCGCGATTGCGGCGCGTAGAATTTATCCCATTTGACGGCTAGAAAATCGGCCTCGCTAAAGCGTCGTTTGGCGGCAAACATATCGAGGCCGCGGTCGGCCCGATTGGTCATGCGGGTTTGCAAGCCCAGCTCGGGCGGATACGCGTCGCGGCTTAAATTATCGCGCGGCGCCGTTACGTTAAACGGCGTCTGATTGCTCGATAGCAAATAACCAGAAGACGGATTGGTAATCTGCGGCATCGCGTCGAAGTTGATTTGGCTTTGCCAAATTAAATCACCGCGATCGCCGGGTAGATATTTTTGCCAATCCCAACCGGCGGCGCGCTCGGGCGAGCGATTGTTATGCAGATAAAACAGATTGCCAGCCTTATCGGCATAAACATAGGTGAACGAAACAATCGCCTGCATCGCCATGGCTTGTTTGAATTGTTGAAGATTGCGGGCTTTATTCATGGCCATCCATTGCATGGGCTGGCGTATTTCTTGGTGCCCGGCAAAGCGCACCGCATAAGTGCCATGCGCGGTCTCTAGGGCTGGCCCGTGTTGGCTGGTCAGCAGGGTGCGCGGTATCGGCAGGTAGAAATTGCCCAAGAGTTTCAGCTTCAGCCAAACCCGACGGCGCTCAAAAGGCACGCGCGCGCCATCGAGCCAATAGTCATCGCCAGCTCGTTGCAACTGATAGATATCCACAAGGTCGGGCTTATTCACCGTCACGCCCCAGCCGATATCGGGGTTGAACCCTTTGGCGATAAACGGCAAGCCGGGAAAAATACCGCCATGCATGTCCCAGCCTTCGTCGCTTTTCACATGCGCTTCATACCAAGCCACGGGCCCGTTTAGGGGTTGGTGCGAGTTGATGATAATGCGGGTGCTGCCATCGTCGGATTTAGCGCCATTCATCGCAAAGGCATTGGAGCCAACGGGCAGGCCCGCGGCGCCAATGTGGCGCGAGAGGGCGTTGTCGGGCGCTTGGGCCAATTCGCGTTGCGGGCTATCGGCGAATAATTCGCCAATGTGGCTTTCAAACCCATAGAACAAGAGGTGCTGTAGCGAGAAACCGACGGCCAGGTCTTTGCCGCTCATGGGGAATAATTTCGGGTCGGCCTCAAACGGATGTCGGGCCGCGTAATAATTCATACCATCGGCATAGGCTTGGAGATGGGCGCGAATTTCTGGCGTTAAAACGGTTTCATAATGGGTCTCGACATAGGCCTGCACGTCTAGCCATTGCACCAGATAGTCGATGGGCAGGCCATCTATGCCAAGCTTGCGGCCCATTTGGCCACGGTAAAATGGCATTAGCGATTGCATGGTTTCAAAATCATCTTCGGCTTGGGCATAGGCCAGCCCAAAGGCGACATCGGCATCGCGGGCGCCATAGATATGCGGCACGCCAAATTCATCGCGGATAACTTCTACCGAATAGGTTTGCGCCCGCGCTATGGCCGCTGTCGCGTCCCAAGCGGCGCTGCGCCAAGCCTCGATGGCCAGATTTAAGACGGCCAAAAGCGGCACCACCGCTAGGCTGAAAATCCAGATTTTACGAAGAACCCCAAACATAAACGCCGCTCCCAAATTTCTGTTGCATGAATAGCATATTGCAAGGCGAGGTTGAAGCGGGCTTGATGGCGCGGCTTTCCCCCGCCTTTATATTTAGGCCGATTTATTTACGTATGGCGGGCGCGCAACTCTGCTATAAGCCGCCTATGAGTGATATTCAAAGTGACGAAAAATTCGATGTAATCATCGTCGGCGCGGGCGCCGCCGGGCTGATGTGCGCCATTGAGGCGGGCAAACGCGGCCGCAGCGTTTGGCTGATCGACCATGCCACGAAGATTGCCGAGAAAATTCGCATCTCGGGCGGGGGGCGGTGCAATTTCACCAATACGCGCACCAAGCCAGACAATTATCTGTCGAATAATCCGCATTTTTGCAAATCGGCGCTCAAGCAATATACCCAGCATGATTTCATCGCTTGGGTGGAAAGCCATAAAATCGCCTATCACGAAAAAGCGCTGGGGCAATTATTTTGCGATGGTAGCGCGCAAGAAATTATCGACATGTTGCTCGCCGAAGCGGCCGCCGCGGGCGTGCAACTGGATATGCAAACCGAGATTACCTCGGTACAACGCAGCCCTGAGGGCGAGGGCTTTACGCTGGTCACGCAATCGCAAAATTCTGGCGCGCCGCTGACCACGCTTTGCGAGTCCTTGGTTATCGCTGCGGGCGGGCTGTCGATTCCGAAAATTGGCGCGACGAAATTTGGCTATGACGTGGCGCGCCAATTTGGCCTCGCCATCGTCGAGACCCGCGCCGCTCTGGTGCCGCTAACTTTCCAAGCCGATTTGCTCGACCGCTGCAAAGCCATGTCGGGCCTCTCGGTCGATGCTGTGGTCAGTTGTCAGAAAGCCAATTTCGAAGAAGCCATGCTGTTCACCCACCGCGGCCTCTCGGGCCCGTCTATCTTGCAAGTGTCGTCTTATTGGCGCGAGGGGATGACGATTAAAGTTAATCTGGCGCCCAAGGTGGATGTGACGGCGCATCTTTTGGCGCGCAAAAACGAGGGCGTGAAGCTAGATGTCGCCAGCGTGCTGAACGAGCTTTTGCCGAAAAAACTAGCGCAAGATATGTGCCAAAGCCAAAACCTAACGGGCCGTTTGGCCGAGGCAAGCGACGCCAAATTGGCGCAGCTGGGCGCGGCGGTAAACGATTGGGAGCTTATGCCCGCGGGCTCGGAGGGCTATCGCACGGCCGAGGTGACTTTGGGCGGCGTCGATACCGATGCGCTATCGTCAAAAACCATGCAGGCCAAAGACCATGCGGGCTTATATTTCATCGGCGAAGTGGTCGATGTGACGGGGCATTTGGGCGGCTATAATTTCCAATGGGCTTGGTCGTCTGGCTATGTCGCGGGACAAAACGCCTAGCGGGGAGCGGCAAAACGCGCTACCACGCTCCCACTTCTGCTCCCACTTTTATTCCCACTCCCAAATCTCGATTTCCATACCCTTTTACAAGCGAGCCAATTATGTCCTCCGCCTTTTCCAAATTGCAAAATTATATCCTCGGCGTGCCGCTCCACCAGCCGCCGCAAAGCCTCACAATCTCGCAAGTGCGGATGGATGTTTTGGCCGGCCTAACCGTCGCCTTGGCGCTGGTGCCAGAAGCGGTGGCTTTTGCTTTTGTGGCTGGCGTCGACCCGCTGGTCGGCCTTTATGCGGCCTTTCTGGTGGGCCTGATAACCGCCGCGATTGGCGGACGTCCCGGTATGATTTCCGGTGCCACGGGCGCGCTGGCTGTGGTGATGGTGGCTTTGGTGGCGCAACACGGCGTGCAATATTTATTCGCCACTGTGGTGCTGATGGGAATTTTGCAATTACTGGCAGGCGCGCTTCGTTGGGGCAAATTTATCCGCATGGTGCCGCATCCGGTGATGCTGGGGTTTGTGAATGGCCTCGCCATTGTCATCGGTCTGGCGCAATTAGAGCAGTTTAAAACCACCAATGAGATGGGCGTCAGCCAATGGATTGGCGGTTTCGAGCTGCTGGCCACAGCCGGTCTGGTGGTGGCGACAATGGCGCTGATTTATGCGACGCCCAAATTAACCAAACTCATTCCCGCGCCCTTGGCGGCCATTGGCTTGGTCACCGCCGTGGTGCTTGGATTTGATATCCAAGTGCCGCGCGTCGGCGATTTGGCCAGCCTGTCTGGCGGCCTGCCGAGTTTTGCCATTCCCATGGTGCCGTTCACGCTAGAGACTTTGGCGATTATTTTCCCTTACGCGGTTATTCTGGCGGCCATTGGGCTGATTGAAAGCCTGCTGACGCTCAACCTCGTGGGCGAGATTACCGAGCAACGCGGTGGCGCGTCGCAAGAATGTATGGCGCAAGGGGCGGCCAATTTGGCGACTGGCTTTTTTGGCGGCATGGGCGGCTGCGCGATGATTGGCCAATCGATGATCAACGTAAATTCGGGCGGGCGAACGCGTATCGGCGGCCTTGCGGCGGCTTTGTTTCTCTTGGTGTTTATCCTCTTCGCCTCGGGGCTGATTGAGCAAATCCCGATTGCAGCCCTCGTCGGCGTTATGTTCATGGTGGTCATTGGCACTTTCGCGTGGAACTCGCTGAAGACGCTTTTCAAAGTGCCGCGCGCCGATGCGCTGGTGATTATCGTGGTGACCATTGTCACTGTGGCAGAAGATTTAGCCATTGCCGTGGTGGTGGGCGTGATTATGTCGGCTCTGGTTTATGCGTGGAACGCGGCTAAACGCATTCACGCCTCCAAGCGCCCGTCGGCGCGCGAAAAGGGCGCGATTGTCTATGACATCCAAGGGCCGTTGTTTTTTGGTTCGGTAACTGGCTTTCGGCAATTATTTGATATGGCCGAGGACCCGGACACAGTGATTATCGATTTCGCCGCCTCGCGCGTGGTCGACCAATCGGCCTTGCAAGCGATTGAGGATGTGGCGGATAAATATAACGACTTGGGCAAACGCGTCATGCTGCGGCACTTATCGCGCGATTGCCATCGCCTGCTGAGCAAAGCCGGCCAGCTGATGATAGATAGCGACGACGACCCAGACTACGGCGTGGCAGTAGATTATGACATCAACCTCGGGGCTTTCCGCTAGGCTTCGCGCGGCGCGCATATTGACACCTATGGCGCCAAAACCTAGGGTTTGTGACGAAAACCAGAGGGAGCGAAGAGGATGAAGAAGCGCCAAACGCCAGCTGCTCGATTTGATAAATTACCCGAGTATGATTTCGCCCCGCATTTCGTCACCCTAGATGACGGCGAGGGCGGAACGCTCGATATGCATTACATCGAGGCCGGCCCCGCCGATGGGCCGCCCGTCGTGATGATACATGGAAATCCTACGTGGTCTTTCATGTGGCGCAAACTGATGCCGCGGCTGGCGGCGGCGGGATATCGGGCCATTGCCATTGATTTAATTGGCATGGGGCGCTCTGACAAGCCAACCCGTATGCGCGATTATACGATTAAGCGACACGTCAAATGGGTCGAGCAGGCCTTGTTTGAAAAGCTAGATTTAAATGGCGTGCATTTTGTTTTGCATGATTGGGGCGGCATTATTGGCCTTCGCGCCATCGCCAACCATCAGGTTCGCGTGGCCAGCATCACCTTCTCGAATACCGGGCTTCCGGTGCGCGACCCGGCCGAGAAAATCACCAAAATGGCCATGCCAGGAGCTGGGTTTTTACGCAGCTTTCAGCTCTATGTGCGGTTTAACCCGATGTGGCGGCATTGGAAGCTTTTGGCGCGTCTGCTGGTCAAAAAACCATCGCCCGACGTGGTGGCCGGCTATGCCGCGCCTTATCCCAATTGGCGCTATCTAACGGGCAATCGGCAATTTACCCAAATGCTGCCCACGCGGTTTGATAATCCAATGCTCATCGATAATTTTCAGGCTCGTGAAAAACTGCGCGATTTCGACAAGCCATTTTTGTGCCTGTTTTCCGATAAGGATCAAGTGGCGCCAAATGGGCATAGGTCCGTGCGCCCGTTTATCGCGGGCGCGGCGCGTCGCGAGCCGGTGATTTTAAAAGGCGGCAGTCATTTTCTGCTAGAGGATGTGCCCGAAGACTATGGCGATGCGCTGCTGTCGTTTCTCACAGAAATTCGCTAGCGCTTCGGCTAAGTTTTTGCGCCCCAAACCTCGCGGTTATCGCGCCGCTCGACGCGCCGCGTGCTGCGCGCGTGCAGGATGCGCTCTAAGCCCGTCTCGCGCAGCAGAGCCTCAACGCTGTCGCGGTCGCTGTCTTGCAGGGCATCATAGGCATCTTGAATGCGTTGCAACATGAATATCCGATAGGGCATCACCATGGCCTTGACGGTTTTCCCGCGCCAAGCGAAGTCGCAAAAGCCAATATGGCGGGTGGTTTCTTTGCCGCCAATCATATCGCCCTCGCTGATTTGCGTATCTTGCAGGTATTGATTTTGCACGTCGACCATAGCCTCAATCTCTGGCAAATAGTCGCTGGCCACACGCCGCAAAAGCGTTTTCAGCGTATCTGGAATCTCATCTTCGGCCATCAGGCTTTCGTTGCGGCCAATAAATTCAACCATATCCGGCGATGGGTTGCGCATCCGCTCGGTCCAGCGAAACAGCATGGGGGCTTTTTGTTGCATCAAGCGCAGCGGGTGCGGGTCGCGGCCCAAATGGGCGAACAGCGAAGCGAATAATCCATAATCGCCAATCGTCGGGGCGCCGCCCAACAGATAGGGCTGGGCTGAGAAATGCGCGTCAAATTCGGCCAATATCTCGTGATAGGCGGCTTCGATATCGGGCATGATTTCTGGCGTCACGCCAAAAGCAACGGCGGCTTTGCGCATACGGCCCGCCGCGTGTAGCGCCATGTCGCGGCGCTCGTCGGCTGGCACATGCGGCATGGCAAACAGGCCAAATTGCTGCAAAATGAAGTCCAGATTATCTTCGTCGAAATTCCAGCGGTAATGCATGGCAGGTCGCAATAGGCCTTCGCCGCCGAACATCTCCATAATCAAAGAGCTGACCAGATGACGCGGCGTTTTCGGATAGGCCGAATGTTTGGCCCTGCCGCGGCTTTCAAACCAATCGATAATATCTGTGCCATCTTGCACAATCTCGCCATCGGGCGTCGTCATAACCGGAATAATCCAGCGGCCAAGGGCGGGCTGAACGGTGTTTTGAAAAACCGGGTCGGCAGGGGAAATATCTTCAAAGGCAATGCCCTGCTTAATCAAATAAGCCCGCGCTTTGCCCGAATAGAGAGACACGCTCCACGAATATAATCTAAATAAATCGCTCATGGCGGGCCCCTTAGAAGGTCAGGTAAATCAGATGCGATAGAGAGGAAAGGCTAATCAAAACCAAAGCGAGCCAGACCCGAGGCGAGGGCATAAGGGTGGATAGCGTTTCCACTGGCAAAGCCAAAGTGCTCTCTAAGGCCAATTGCTTATAATTATGCACGTCGTAAAACTTCGGGTTGGTGATGGCCTTCATCAAATCGCGACGTGAGCGATATCGCATCAGGCCGATAATCTCCCAGCCCGGGTTGGCCTCAACCCCCCCCAATCTTCAATATAGTCGGCCTGAATGCGCGCGGTATAGGCCGGATAGCCAGCCGCTTTTAAAATCAGGCTGGCGAAAGGGCGGAAGTAGCTTTGCAAAAGCCTGGCCCCCGTGGTGGTTTCTCCGGTCGCGGGATGTTGAATATCTGCGTCGGGAAATTTTATCAGATTCAGCATGAAAAATTCGCGGCCACTATCGCTTCGCATGAAGTCTTCCAGAACCGACATTTTACTCTCGCCTTCCTCCGTTTCTCTGGCTTTTAAAGCGGCCAAGAAGGCATCTATCTCATGCGGCTTTAAGGCGCCGCGCCAATTTTTATGCCACGCGAGAAAGCCGATATAGAGAAGCAGGCTCAGCAACCAAAAACTTGCGGGTAATATTTCCATGGGGGCTCCAAAGACTATTGAAAAAGGACAGGACCTAGAGCCAAAAAGCTAACAGATTGCCAAAAGGGCGTAAATACAAGCCTTTCATGCGGGCCGCAAATAAAGCTAAGGTGAGCAGGAGCGGCGGTAAAATGCACGGCGCTTGGGTTAGCTTCCAGATTTACATGAGATATATTCATGTTATGTTGGAAACCTGACGAGTTAAAAAGTTGGTTTTGTGGAGTTTTAAGTGCGCGTTATTATAGCTATCTCTCTGAGTGTTCTATTGGCCTCTTGTAGCGAAATGTTTGTTTCTGAATATTTAAGAGCTGGCATTAAACTGGCCAATAATCCGGTCGAGTTGGCGGAAGACTATTACGAAAAAGTGCGCGCCGACAAGCTGCGGTTGCGCCGCCAGAAAAACCTAGAAGCCCTCAAGGCAGAGTTTGATTTGCAAGAATGCGGCGCCGTTTACTTCTGGCTGAGCGAATATTATCGGCGTCATAACGAAGGCAAGAGTTTCGACGCCGATGTGATGACCCGCAAATATACAATTACCGGTATCGACCGAATGTTCCTCGGGCGGGTTATTCAAACGCGAATGGGCGATGGCATGGCTGTCTTGCCGCTTGGCAAAACGCCAGACGTAAACTGGCTGATGCATAATAAGCGGCTGTGCGATGAAGTGTATAGCGATCGGGTGACGCAAAACCCCAAATTTGCCGCCCTTTTTGACCAGTCAGACTTTTAAGAGAAAGGGTTGCCCCTATGAATTGGGTCATTGTTTTTGTTATGATTGCCGGCACGCCAGGGGCGCCGCGCGATATCGAATATGTGCAAACCAAACAGCGGTTTTTAGAGATTGAAGTCTGTCGCGAAAAAGCGTCGGAGCTGAATGTATACGCAGAAATGCCAACCATTGATAACGGATTGCTGCATCAATATTATATGTGTGTCGCGATTTAATGAACCCATCCGATAAGCCGCCCGTCGCCATTATTGGCACTGGCCTCGCGGGCTTGGCATGCGCCGATGGTCTGGGGCAAAAATTCGACGTGTCGCTGTTTGATAAATCGCGGGGTCTGTCTGGGCGATTGTCCACGCGGCGTGCGCAGGCGCACACATTCGACCATGGGGCGCAATATTTTCGGGCCGAGAGCGCCGCCTTTCAGCAATGGCTGAAGCCGTTTGAGGCGGCCGGGCATGTGCGCGACTGGCAACCGCGCCATGTCACGATTGCGGCCGATGGCAGTAAAACCACGCGGCCGGACGGAGCCGCCAAGAAAGTCTTCGTTCCTGGCATGAGCGCGATTGGCAAGGTTTTGGTGGCGGGGCGCCCGCAGTGGAACCTCTATCTGGATTGCGGTATCGATGCGGTAGAGGGCCAAGCCGGAGCTTGGATGTTGCGCGCTGGCGAGAATAGCTTTGGCCCGTTCGAGCACCTTGTCTTCGCCATTCCGCCCGAGCAGGGGCTGGCGCTTTTGCCTGTCGAGACGCATTTTACTCCGGCTTTGGCCAAGACCCGAATGTTGGGCTGCCATACGTTAATGTTGGGCTATGCGGCCCATGAGGCGCCCCAACTCGACTGGGCGTGCGCGCATTTTGAAGATGACGTGTTGGGCTTCGCGGCGGTAAATACCAGCAAGCCAGGGCGAGGCGAGGGGTTTTCCTTGGTGCTGCAAACGCGCCACGACTGGTCGCAGCGCCATATGGAAGATGATATAGACAGCGTAAGCGCCACCATGAAAGCGCGGTTTCAAGCCCTGACGGGTGCCTCGACCCAAGCCTCGGGCTATGACCGCATGCATCGATGGCGCTATGTTTCGGCGCAGGTTTTCGCGGCGACGCCAGAGCAGCCGTATTTGCTGGATACGCAGCTAGGGCTTTGCGCGATTGGCGATTGGTGCCTCGGCTCGAAAGTAGAGGATGCTTTTGTAAGCGGCATGTCGCTGGCGACACGCCTTGGTGGTTTGGGGTAAGCTTGTAGCGCGCCTGTTTTTGGAAGGCCCTATTTTTGGAAGGAATGGCTGTGTCTATCGAACAAGAATTATCGCCGCCGGAGCATGCCATCTATATGGCGTCGAGTTTCTACGCCGAGCTTACGGCCAATGCGACGCCAGACGAGGCGCTTATTGACCTCATCGAAAAACTAGAGCCGCGCGCGCGCGAGGTGCATTTTGTTACCGCCTGCGGGTTAAAAACCAATTTCACGACGGTGCATGAGTTTCCGCTAGAGCTTGCGGAATATGCGGAGACGTCGATTGGTCATTTAAACGACATCGTCTATTGCCACGCGGCCTTAGTGCAAATCCTGCGGGCGCAAGAGGTTGCCTATCAGTTTTCCGACGAAATAGAACTGAGCCATAAAGTGGAGCAGGTGGTTGCAGCGATTACGACCGAGCTATTGGCTATTCTGACGCAAGAAGAGAAGGGCGAGGCGATTGGGGAAGAAGCCTTCGCGACGCGTCTCTTGGCGAAATTACATGCGGAGCCGGGCTAGCCCGCGCATCAGCTAGATGTCGCTTCGTATCTCGAATGTGCGGAAGGCGGGTGCGGCGGCCAGCATTTCACTGACGCTATCGACCAAGCCTGTCTCGACACGCCATCCGATGTAGTTTTGCTGATGCTGTGAACTTTCCCAAATCTCAACCAGCAGAAGCGTATGGGTCTCGGGTTCATAATAGCTTTTGATATCTTGGCATCCGTCATAAGCACGGGTGTCGGGCAATATTTCTTTCATGGTCTGGATTACTGTTTCCGCCGCTTCGGGTTTCATTTTAAACTCAGCCGTTACCATTACTGTCATGACAAACTCCTCTATCAAACTGTCTGATTGATAGTCACGGATAAGCAACCGGTAATCAATCCCCTATTACGCCGCGTCCGGTTTCTGATGCGGCGAGGGGGGAGGTTGCTTTAAGATTGTTATTTGGCGGAAATGAAAAAGGACGTCCCGTAGGACATCCCCTCAATGGTGTAAGTTCATACTTGTTAACCCTAGCAAGAACCACCTATTCCCAAGTAGTCAATAACGTGACTATACTCCAATCTCATTAGAAAAAAAATAATAAAGTGAGATGCGACAATGAAATACCGTTTGGGAATAGACGTGGGCACCAATTCTTTGGGTTGGGCCGCCTTGGGGCTGGATGACCATGAGGTGCCAATTTGCCTTGTAGATGCGGGCGCGCGCATTTTCAGCGAGGGTCGAGATGCCAAAACAAAATCAACACTCAAGGCGAGCCGAACAGAGAAGCGCTCGGCGCGTCGGCGGCGAGACCGGTTTTTGCAGCGTCAAAAGTTTTTGATATCAGAGCTGGTAGAGTTCAAGCTCTTTCCCGCCGACATAGATGAGCGCAAGCAGCTCGAGGCACAAGACCCTTATGCTTTGCGCCACCGTGGGCTTTTGGAAAAGCTCGACCTCCATCAAATTGGCAGAGCTCTTTTTCACCTCAATCAAAGGCGCGGATTTAAATCTAATCGCAAAGATAAGAGTGAGGAAAGCACCAGCGGTGTTGTATCCAAATCAGTCCGTGCCTTGTTGCAAGAAATGAAACTAATGGCTGCGGAGCTTTCCGAAGACGACTTCAAGGCTTTGTCCAAGGAAGAGAACAAAGCCCTTCGCGTTGAAGAAGCCACCAATCGGAAATTGGCAATTGAAAACCTTGCCGCGCAACCCAATGTGAGCTTTGGCTCTTTCCTGCATCAGCGTCGCCAAAAGGGGCAGACTGTGCGGGCACGTCGGCAAGCGGATGGCAAGCTTTATGATGTCTACCCGACGAGAGAATTGCTCGAGGATGAGTTTACCAAAATCTTAGCGAAACAGGCCGCGTATTATCCCGATGTGATAACGCCCGAGGTGAGGGAACGGCTTCGCATTATCATTTTCACCCAAAGAGAGCTGAAGGAACAAAAGCGAGGGCTGTGTAGTTTTTATGCCGAAGAAAAAAGAACCTTCCGCTGTATGCCGGGTTTCCAGCGTTATCGCATGGTGCAAGACCTGCACGCTTTGGAGTGGGCCGATACAAATGGCAAGCATTGCTTGCGCGACTACCCCGATGCCCGCGATGAGATATTGGCCAAGATGGAAGGCGTAACCAGTAAAAAGGGCGAGTTTACGTTTGGCAATATGAAAAAGATTTTGAAAAAGCATGGCCTAGTGGTTGGAGATACGCGGTTTAATTTTGAAAACCCCAAGCGCAAGGGTTTTGAAGGCAATATGACTTCACGGATTATGCAACATGAGGAACTTGTGGGCGCGCAATGGTATGATTGGCCGCTAGAAAAACAAGATAGACTGATTGACATTGTTAATGATGGCACTTTGATAGACGAAGAAGTGCTGGGTTATTTGCAAAATGAATTCGGGCTATGCGAGTTTAACGCGCAAAACACCATGAACGCCCATCTGTTTGAGGGAACGGCAAGCGTATCGCAAAAAGCCGCCCTGAAACTGTATCATCACATGCTGGCGCATAACTGCCTGCAATCGGATGCTGTGCAAGCCTGCGCAGAAGAAGATGAAGCCTTTGCCAATCCGTTTACCAGACAAGGCAGCGGGGAGTTGCTCGACGCGCTTCCCTATTATGGAGAAGCTTTTCAAGATGGCCGCCATATTATTCCTGGCGACCGCGACCCTAAAGACAGCCATGATGCTGCGAAATATTATGGCGCCGTGTCTAATCCGACAGTGCATATTGCGCTGAATCAAATCCGTCAGGTGGTCAACGAGCTGATAGAGCGCCTTGGGCATCCCACCTCTATCTCTATCGAGCTGGCTCGTAATTTGCCGGAGGGCGAAATAGGCCGCAAGAAGATAGAAAAAGAACAGGCGGATAACCAAGTAGCCAACGGGGATATCGACGAAGAGCTTGAAAAGCTGGGTCAAAACCCTTCGCGCGAAAACCGTTTACGCTTGGCACTTTGGAAGCAATTATCCACGGACCCTAATAGTCGGTTTTGCCCCTTCACGGGCGAAAAAATAACGATGAGCGACCTATTTAATGGGGCGGCCGAGATTGAACATCTTATTCCGTTCTCACAATCGTTGGACGACAGCAAAGCCAATAAGGTAATCTGCACCCGCAAAGCCAATCGGGATAAGGGCAACCAAACGCCTTTCCAAGCCTTTGGCCATAGTCCAAATGGCTATGACTGGCAGGCCATCCAAGAGCGCGCCAATGATTTGCCCCAATCCAAAAGGTGGCGCTTTCAAGAGGATGCGATGGAGATATGGCTTCGCGATCATTCTGATTTCTCTGGCCGACACCTCAATGACACGCGCTATATTGGCCGCCTAACGCGCGAGTATTTGGAAGCCGTTTGTCCTCATAATAAAATTGATGTTGTGACGGGACGCCTCACCGCCTTATTGCGCGGCCATTGGGGGCTAAACAGTATCTTGCGTGGCCATAATGCGCCCGAAACCGAAAAGAATAAAAAGCTTAGAGACGACCACCGCCATCATGCGATTGATGCCATTGTGATTGGCATGACCACGCGGTCTATGTTGCAGCGCGTGTCCACGGCGGCGGGGCGGGCTGAAGAGCTAGATATCGCGCGACTATTCGTCACCAATGATGCAGGGCATTCGGCAATTGAGCCTTGGGATGGTTTCCGCGACGAAGTGGGCGAGAAAGTGCGGTCGGTTATTGTTTCGCACAAAGTGAAGCGCAAAACACGCGGCCATGGCGCGACTGATGGGCAGCTTCATAATGAAACAGCCTATGGCATAGTTTCTGGGCCAGATGAGGAAGGCGGGTATGAGGTAACGGTGCGCAAACCCGTTGGATATTTTGATACGAAAAAACGCATAGAAATTATTCGGGATGCAACCATTCAAGCGGCGTTTCTAGATGCATTCGAGGCCGCACCCGATGCTAAAAGTGCCAAACAGGCGGTTTTGCAGCGCGCCAGTGAGATGGGGGTGAAGTCTGTTCGTACGCTAGAAGTGAAAAAAATTGTTCCCATCGCTGATAAATCTGGCAAGGCATATAAAGCCTATGCCCCAGATGGTCATTGGGGCATGGAAATCTTTGAGTATCCTTCAGGGCATAAGAATGCGGGTGAGTGGGAAAGCGTTATCATCACGAGGTTTGAAGCCAACCAACCAAGCTTCAAACCCGGGGAAACCAAGCGTCCCCATCCAGCCGCAAAGCTTGTCATGCGGTTTCAAATTAACGATTTGGTCGAAGTCACGATTGACGGCGAGCCCACTATCTACCGCGTTCAAAAAATGTCTGCAGGGATGCTTGTCTGTGCGCCGCCCAATGAAGCCAATGTAGATGCACGGAAAAGAGATAAAGAAGATGCGTTCCAATATAAAGAATTCAACGCCCGTCGCTTGAAAAAACGCAAGGCGCGCAAACTTCATATCAGCCCGTCCGGCAGAATAAATTATTCTAAAGGTAAATAGCCAATCAGGGCGTGTTTAACGATGCCAGAGCAAATTATAGAGATAGCCGAATCTGGACGGCGACTTTCCAAGCGCCGAGGGTTTATTGAAATCTACGAAAAAGAAAGCCTATTGGGAAAAGTATCTGTAGATGATGTGAGTTCTATTATTATCTCGACGCCGGGCTGTTCGGTAACGACAAATTTAATGGATGAATTATCCCTTGCGGGCATACCGCTTGTAATTTGTGGCAAGAACTACCTTCCGA
Organism: Rhodobiaceae bacterium; assembly: GCA_018660505.1. Classification (GTDB taxonomy): domain Bacteria; phylum Pseudomonadota; class Alphaproteobacteria; order RS24; family RS24; genus UBA8337. Next base: position 36,818 of record JABJKE010000034.1, read on the forward strand.
GTTCGGTGACAATACCGCTGCAAGGGCATCAGAGACAATTTAAAATTATGCAGCAGCAAGGGCAAATAAGTGAGCCAAGGCGCAAGCGAGCTTGGCAAAAAATTATTCAAGCAAAAATTACCAATCAAATGGAAGTTTTGGAGAGAGCAGGGCAGACAAACCATAAGCTCAAACAATTGGTAAAAAGGGTTGGGTCGGGGGATCCTGAAAACATAGAGGCGCAGGCTGCCAGAATTTATTGGCAATGTCTTTTTGGCAGTGAGTTCAGAAGAGACAGAAACCAAGTTGGGCTAAACGCAGCTTTGAATTATGCCTATACGGTTTTGCGTGCCTGTGTTGCGAGGGGCGTGTGCGCCGCAGGGCTTCACCCGTCTTTTAGTTTGCATCATAAAAGTGCGCGTAATCCTTTCAACTTGGTGGATGATTTAATTGAGCCGTTACGACCTATGGCCGATTATTTGATTTACTCAAAAGTGGAAGATTTTGTAGGGGAGCTGAATCCAGACTTGAAGCAACATTTGGCAGGTTTGTTAAGCCTTGAGGTGCAAGCAGAAAATGGTATCGGCTCTCTATCTGTCGCAACGGCAAAAATGTGTCAGGCTCTCGTCGCTTATTATTTCGGCGACCTAGATGCCGATTTTACCCTGCCAATGCCTAGCCCTTTGGCTTATCATGCATCTTAGTGCCTATAGGATAATGTGGCTTTTCGTAATGTTTGACCTTCCGACGGGGTCTAAAAAAGAAAGAAAAGAAGCCAGCGCGTTTAGGAATGGTCTATTGGATCAAGGTTATGAGATGTCACAATTTTCAGTTTACTTAAAATATTGCTCTAGCCCTGACCGCGCAGAGGCATTGGAAAAGAGAATAAAGGCAATTTTACCGTCGGGTGGAAAAGTAGATATTTTAAAAATAACCGATAAACAATTTGGGGCGATGAAACGTTACAAAGCTAAATACGAATCAAAAAATGAAAAAAAACCTAAACAATTACACCTATTTTAATCAGTTTTGCGAACGCGAAACTATAAACCACACAACAAATTCAATACCTTACATCAACTCTAGCTTAGCACTTGGGAATAGGGGGGGGGCTAGAGCAACGCGGCGGCTGTCGCCTCCTCTGCTGCTTGCAGCTTAGCACTTGGGAATAGGGGGGGGGCTAGAGCAACCCATGCCTCGTAAGCCGCTTCGCTTTAACCAAGCCCAAACAATAATCCATTAGGATTTTCGCCACGCCCTGCTTCCAGCGTTACCGCTATAGCCCTTCATAAAACATCCTGATTTATCGGGCTTCGAGATGTCCACTGAAACGCGTTTTCGTATCCGTTTATTTCTATTTCGACGACACTTCACTTTTTTGAAATGAAATATCACTTTTCTTCCTAAAACAAATCTGATTAGGTTTTACAAGGTGAGGTGGGTTTTTGCGTTTAACTAAGAACCGTTAATGTACCTTGTCTTTAAAAGTGTGCCGTTTTGGCAGTCAACTAAGGAGAACATTAGCGGAGCTTCAGGTAAATCCAAATGGTTTTGATTTCAAGGTAGGCAAGTGATGAAAGCTTAGACCGTCCTTGAGCCTTGAAGATCAGTCGCTGAAAAGGCTTAGGGTTAAAATGGTATGTATTCATTCGTAATTATGTTGAGGAGAGTTACATGACTTTTGTAGAAACAAATATGTTTTACGCGCAAATCTATCAATTTATGGGATTAGCTTTTATCGGTTCGTCTTTTTTACTTTGGGTTGGCATGCGGGTTACTTCCGTTTTAGTGGAACGCGAAACGGACAATATCGTTGCCAAAGTATTGGCGATTATCTTTGGGATAGCGGTTAGCCTGAACTACATCACCATCAGTGCCAATTTGGCGCTCCAATTAGAGAGCCACGCATACTCGCTGAAGCAGCTAGCTGCGCAGGGCATGGACCTACCAGCTACATCGCTCGGCTTTATTGAAAGAATGGGCGGTGGCAACGCCGTTCCTGAATTTAGCCTGCTGGGAAATCCGCTGCAAGTGGTGATTGGCCTTATTGCGCTGGCCTTCTGCATCATGCCTCTTTTCGTACCAGTGAAATCTAACAATTCCTGATTTTTGAGAGTCATACAAAACGAAAAACGCGGCCGAGAGGTCGCGTTTTTTTGTTGGAAAGTTTATTTCTTCATATCGATAATGCCGTGAAAGCCAAGGGGCTATGGGAAGCTAACCCTAACAAAAATCTATTTTGGATTTTCGCTACGGCCGACTTCGGGGCTGTCGCCCCTACGCTGGCACAGACAAGAAACCCTTGCCAACTTGTTGGCTTAGACTAAAAGCACTTGGCAGTTTACTGCCTTAGTGCGCCTTGTCCCTTCGGTGGTGCTTTGTCCCTTCGGAGGCGGGCTAAAGTCAGCTGAGCTGCCAAGCCCTTCTAGCGCCAAGCCCTTTTAGTGTGGCGGAGAGGAAGGGATTCGAACCCTCGATACGGGATTACCGCATACTCCCTTAGCAGGGGAGCGCCTTCAGCCACTCGGCCACCTCTCCACCGCCGTTGATAGCGAAGGGCAACGAGCTTTTCAAGCGGAATTGACCCCCAATCACAGATTTATCGCAAAAAACCCATGCCATTTGCCCACGCTCGCCACCCCTCGCAGCCAAGCGCTCCATTGGGCTCGCGCTAAAGCCCCCAGCCAGCCGATAGAGCCCGCGGCTTCGGGGTTAAAAATCTTCCTTATAGGGGCGAATATCCAGCTCTTGCGTCCACGCCGTCTTGTGCTGGTCGTGCATGGCAAAATAAGCCTGCGCAATGGCGCTAATGTTCAACCCACCTTCCGCGCCCTTGGCGTCCAGATATTCGGCGAACTGCGAGCGCACTTTCTCGCCCTCAATCATCCCATCAATCACCACATGGCCCACATGAATGCCTTGCTTGCCATATTCGCGCGCAATCGATTGCACCATCATCCGCAAAGCGCTTTTGCCAGCCGCGAAAGCCGAAAAGCCCGCTTTGCCCCGCAAAGATCCGCTGGCCCCGGTAAACAATAGGCTTTGCTTGGGTGCCGCATCTTGCTGTTTTAACATCAACCGCAGCATCGCTTGCGCGGTCACGAAACCGCCGAAGCAAATCACCCGCCACATATCCTCAAACACTTCCGGGGTGACATCTAAAAAAGCCTCCGGCCGATTGTTGCCCGCGTTATAAATCGCCAGCTCCAGCGGACGGGCATCGGCTTCCACGATGGCCAGCGCCGCTTCCACTTGTTTGGGCTGGGTTACATCTGCCAATAAAGCCGTGGCGCTGCCCCCGGCGGCCTCGATGGTTTCGACAATCGCGTCTATTTTCTCTTGCGTTCGCCCGTTCACAAAAACATGCAGGCCGCGTGCGCTGGCTTGCACGCATAGCTCTGCGCCCACCCCTTGGCGGGGGCCCACACCGAAAATAATAGCACTGCTGGTTGGTTTGGACATAAGTCTTACTCCTGAAAATTAATCTCGAAAGGGCGAGCCAAACCGGACACAGCTTGCCGCCCTCAAATCTTATGCTATGTTGCCGCCAAAGCCCCCGCCTGTCTATTGATGTTTCGGGGGCGCGCGCAAGCTAGGCATACATTAGGAGTCCAACATGTTTCGAGGGTCAATCACCGCGCTCATCACGCCGTTTAAAGACGGGCGCGTCGATGAAGCGGCTTTGCGCAAGCTGGTCGATTGGCAAATCACCGAGGGCACCCATGGGCTTGTGCCCGTCGGCACCACGGGCGAGTCGCCCACGCTCAGCCATGAAGAACACGAACGCGTGGTTGAAATCGTCGTCGATGCAGGCGCTGGTCGCGTGCCGATTATCGCCGGCGCGGGCTCTAATTCCACCGCCGAAGCCATTGCCTTTACTCAGCATGCGGAACGTGCAGGCGCCGATGGCGCGCTGCATGTGACGCCCTATTATAACAAGCCGACCCAAGACGGTTTATTCGCGCATTTCGAAGCGATTGAGAGCGCCACCGCCTTGCCTATTTTGATTTACAATATCCCCGGTCGCTCGGTCGTCGATATGACGCCAGAAACCATGGGGCGCTTGGCCGCGCTGAAAAACATCATCGGCGTGAAAGATGCCACCGCCGACCTATCGCGCGTCGGCCAACAGGCGGGCACCTGCGGCGATGGCTTTATTCAGCTGTCGGGCGAGGATGCGACGGCGGTCGAATTTATCAAACAGGGCGGCCATGGCTGTATTTCGGTTTGTTCCAATGTTGCACCCAAATTATGCTCGGCCATGCAAGAGGCGGCGCTGACCGGAGATTTCGCGACGGCAGAAAATTTGCTGGCCAAACTTCTGCCGCTGATGGATGCGTTATTTTGCGAAACCAGCCCGTCGCCGGTTAAATATGCGATGGCGCGGCTGGGGCTTTGCGACGAAGAAATTCGTCTACCCATGCTGCCGGCCACGCAAAGCGCGCGCGCGCAAGTGGATGCCGCACTAAGCCAACTCGGCCTGTTGTAGTCTCATGTCTTCGAAAAGCGGTGGCCGGAAAAAAAATAGCGCAGGGGACGGCACCATTGCAGAAAACCGCCGCGCGCGTCGAGATTTCGAAGTTACGCAAACCTTCGAGGCGGGCCTCGTGTTGCAAGGCACAGAGGTTAAATCTCTGCGCGAGGGCAAGGCTAATTTAGCCCATTCGTTCGCCACGGTGCGCGATGGCGAAGCGTTTTTGATGAATGCCGATATCCCCGAATATAGCGGCGGTAATCGGTTTAACCATAAGGCGACGCAGCCGCGCAAAGTGCTTTTGCATCGGCGCGAGATCAATAAATTAATGGCCGCCGTGCAGCGCGAGGGCATGACACTGGTGCCGCTGAAACTGTATTTTCATGAGAACGGACGGGTGAAACTATTAATCGGTCTGGCGCGCGGGCGCAAAAAAGCCGACCGCCGAGATGTTGAAAAACGCCGCGATTGGGACCGTCAAAAAGCCAGATTATTGCGCTAGTTTTTGCGTGATGAGGGCAAAGACATCTTCAAACATTTGCGGGGTTAAGCGCCGCGTATTGGTATTATAGCGCGAGCAATGATAGCTATCGATGAGCGTGATGTCGCCAATCTTGTGGCACGCGCCATGGGCGAATTTGGCTTGGCTCAGTTTCTGGCCATTGGCGCGCAGCACATTGTCATGCGATATTTTTCCCAGCGAAAGCACGATTTTTAAATTGGGCAGACTGTCGAGACGGGCTTTTAAAAATCCGCGGCAGGCATTCATCTCGGCGCCAATCGGCTTGTTTTGCGGTGGCACACAGCGCACCGCATTGGTTATCATCGTGTTGACCAGCTGCAAGCCGTCGTCTTTGTGCTGCCCATAAGTGCCGCTCGAGAGGCCAAATTTATCGAGCGTCGCGTAAAGCAAATCCCCCGCCCAATCGCCGGTAAAAGGGCGCGCCGTTCGATTGGCGCCGGTCACGCCAGGGGCCAATCCGACGATGAGTAATTCGGCGCTCTCTTGGCCAAAGCAAGGCACGGGGGCGTTGAACCAATCGGGATGTGCGGCTCGGTTTTGGTCGCGATAGGCTTTCAGGCGTGGGCATAAACCACAATCGGCATCTGGGGTGGGGGAGGGTGCATTTAAAGTCATGCGGCCAAGATAACGCGATGGCGCCCGTCAATTCAACCCATGTGGCAGGCGCTGGGGAGGCGCGCGTTAAACGGACTTGTCATTCATACTTGTCATTGGCCATCGCTTGGCTTACTTCCAGCCTATGATTTATTTGGCCTTCGGGAGCAATCTACGCGGCGATTTCGCCAATAGCGCGCAATTGGTGCAAGCCGCCATCGATAACCTGCCTTTGACGGGGGCACGCGTGGTCAAACGCGCGCCGCTTTATGCCTCCACCCCCATCGGCCCGTCGGGGCAAGATGATTACATCAATACAGTGGTTGCGGTTCGCAGCGTTTTGCCGGCTCTGGCGCTGTTGCCGCGCTTGCACGCTTTGGAGGCCGCTTTTGGGCGCCATCGTGGCGCGGCAGATGCGGTGGCTTGGGGCCCCCGCACCTTGGATATTGATATGATTAGCTATCATGATGAAGTGCATCTGTTTCGGGCGCAAATTCCGCATCCAAGGGCGGCGTCGCGCGCATTTGTTCTGCGTCCTCTGGCCGATATCGCCCCCGGCTGGCGCCACCCCGAATATGGCACACCGATTGGCGCGCTATTGGCCAGCTTGCCGGCGCAGGCGCGAGTGGGGCTAAAACGCCTCTAAGGCGAATTTTAAGGCGAATTTTCGCTTCGGTTTTCGGGTTTTGCCTGTTTTTTCCTTGCGATATTCGTTTAACAGGCATAAATAAACGTAACTTGTGTCTATCAACCCTAGATTGGAATGCCCATGGCTCGTGTGACCGTTGAAGATTGCGTCGATAAGGTAACAAACCGTTTCGAATTGGTGTTATTTGCCTCTCATCGGGCCCGTGGCATGTCGGCAGGTGCCGAATTGCTGGTCGAGCGCGACAATGACAAAAACACCGTCGTGGCGCTGCGCGAGATTGCCGATGAAAAAGTCGTTCCGGCTGAAGTTCGCGAAGACCTTGTGGGATCGTTGCAAAAACAAATCGACGTCGATGAGCCAGATGAAGAAATCATCGCCGCGCCGATGTTGGGCCATGTCGAAGCCGACGGGGAAGCCGCTGGCGAAACCATGGTTGAGATGAGCGAAGATGATATTTTGGCGGCTTTGCAATCTTTGGAAGCGGCAGGCCCGAAAGATAAAGGTGATGGTTGCGCTGATTAATCCCTCGCGCCTCGTTTTTTACCCACGCGCCGGAGGGCTTACCTCATGATGCGCCAATATGAACTCGTAGACCGCGTTTCCAGCTACGACCCCCTTGCCAATGAAGACCTGTTAAACCGGGCTTATGTTTTCGCCACGCAAAAACATGGCGACCAAAAGCGCGCCTCGGGCGACCCGTATTTTTCGCATCCGGTAGAAGTGGCGGGCATCCTCACAGATTTGCACCTCGACACCGCCAGTATTGCGACGGCGCTTTTACACGACACGATTGAAGACACGGAAACAAGTTTCACCGAGATAGAAGAGCTGTTTGGGCGCGAGATTGCCGATATGGTGAACGGCGTCACCAAAATGTCTTTATTGGAACTGTCTTCGGCAGATACGGCGCAGGCCGAGAATTTCCGCAAGCTTTTGGTGGCGACGGCCAGCGACATTCGCATTCTATTGGTTAAATTGGCCGACCGGTTGCACAATATGCGGACGCTCCATTTCATTAAATCAGACGAAAAACGCCGCCGCATCGCGCAAGAGACGATGGATATTTATGCGCCTCTGGCGGGGCGTATCGGCATGCATAATTTCCGCGAGGAGTTGGAAGACCTGTCTTTCGCGGAAATTAACCAAGAGGCACGAGCGCTGGTGATGGAGCGCCTAAGCGAGCTAAACGAGCAAAGCAGCGATATGCTGGCGGAAATATCGAACACCGTCTCGTCTGAGCTTTCGGCGCACGGCTTGGAGGTTGAGGTTTACGGACGCCAGAAGCGGCCGTTCTCCATTTGGCGCAAGATGCAAAATAAGTCGATATCTCTGGAGCAGCTGTCGGATATTTTTGCTTATCGGATTGTCACCCAAAGCGAGGATGAATGCTATCGCGCGCTGGGCGTTTTGCACCGCACCTATCGGTTTGTGCCGGGGCGCTATAAAGATTTTATTTCGACGCCGAAAATCAATGGTTATCAGTCGTTGCACACAACGGTGATTGGCCCCAACAACCAACGCGTAGAGCTGCAAATCCGCACCCGCGAAATGCACGATATCGCCAACCGAGGCATCGCCGCGCATTGGACCTATAAAGACCAGCAAGATGAGCGCCCCGATATTGCCAAAATTGAACCCTTCAATTGGCTGCAAGATATGGTGGAGCAGCTGAAGACGGGCGAGACGGCGGAAGAGTTTTTAGAAAATACCAAGCTCGAATTATTCACCGACCAAGTGTTTTGCTTCACCCCCAAAGGCCGATTGATTGCCCTGCCGCGCGGTGCGACGGCTTTGGATTTTGCCTATGCAGTGCATACGGCCATCGGCAATAGCTGCATTGGCGTGCGGATTAACGGGTTAAAATTGCCGTTCCGAACGCTGTTGAAAAACGGCGATGAGATTGAAATCATCCGTGGCGAGACCCAAAAACCCATGGCCACTTGGGTCAACCATGTGCGAACCGGCAAGGCGCGCGCGGCCATTCGACATTCTTTGCGCGAGCGCGAGGAAGCGGAGTTTATGGCGCTGGGCAAGCAGATGATAGAAAGCCTGTTTGCCGCCGAAGGGTTGGAGGCCAAGGGCAGTTTGCTGGAGCGGGCATTGGGCGTGATGCATTATGAGAGCTTGGATTTATTGCGCCTCGATGTGGGGCGCGGCGATATTTCTGCCGCCGATGTCTTGCTGGCCGTCATGCCGAAAAAGCGCCGTCGCCGCTCGATGATTGCCGGTGCGGTGCGCGGCTTAATGGGGCGCTCGACCCATAAAGCGACGTCGCATCCCGCCATTTTGCCGCTCAATGGCGCGCTCTATGGCACGGTGGTTAAAATCGCAGACGACCATTTCCCCTTGCCGGGCGATGAGATTGTGGGCGTGGTCACTATGGGCCAAGGGGTGGTGGTCTATCCAGCGGCAGCGCCGGATATTTTAATCTTGGAAGATAAGCCAGAGCGTCTGGTGGCGATGAAATGGGACGAAGAAGCGGAAACCCTATTCGCCAGCCGCGTGCATATGACAGCCGTAAACCGCACCGGCTCGTTGAGCGTCATCACCCAAACCATTGCCGATTTTGATGCCAATATTACCAATTTGAGCTTCATTCAAGACAGCGACGACTTTTGCGAGCTGACGGTGGATGTGGAAGTGCGCGATGTCGACCATATGGAGCAAATGATGGATGCGATACGCGGAAGCCGCGTGGTCAGCGAGGCGAATCGGGTCATTTTCAAGTCCTAGATAAAACATCTCAAGAAACGCAAAACAGACGGGAAGACGACATGACACCAGAAAAAGTGCTGCAAGAGTTTCGAAACGCGGACGCTCTTTTAGAAGGTCATTTTTTACTTTCTTCCGGCCTGCATTCGCGGGCCTATTTGCAATGCGCCCGCGTGTTGATGCAGCCCAAACGCGCGGCGCGTCTGGCCAAAGCTTTGGCCGCCAAATTGACGGAAAATGTAAATGGCGACATTGACGCCGTGGTGGCCCCGGCCATGGGCGGATTGATTATCGGCCATGAAGTGGCCCGCGCGCTCAATGTGCCATCGATGTTTTTAGAACGCGTCGATGGCGAATTTACGCTGCGCCGTGGCTTTGCTTTAGAAAACAAACCGCGCGTGGTGATGATTGAAGATATTGTCACGACCGGGCTTTCGTCGCGCGAGGCGATACAATCTATTCGCGCGCATGGCGGCAAAGTGGTGGGCGCCGGGTGTCTCATTGACCGCTCGAACGGTAAAGCCAAAGTGGGCGTGAAGCTGGCTTCGTTAGCGCGCTTTCAAGTCGAGACTTTTGACGCCAAAAAACTGCCAGATGATTTGAAAAACACACCGGCCATCAAGCCGGGTAGCCGTGGTTTGAAATAGGGGAGCCAGATGTTCCGACGTCGATTGCCGCAAACCTATTGGCAAAAGCTGCGGCAATTTCTTTGGCCGCGCGAGGGCTGGGTGCGGGCCACGCAATATTTATGGCGCCGCACCATTCGGCTCAGCGGCACGCCGCATAGCATCGCCTTGGGGCTAGCGATTGGTGCTTTCGTCTCGGCCAATCCCATTTTGGGAACGCATATTCTATGGGCCGCTTTTATTATTTATTTCATTGGCGGCAATTTTCTGGCGGCTATTTTGGGCACATGGGTTGGCAATCCGGTTAGTTTTCCGTTCATATGGCTGGCGACGTTTAACCTGGGACATTTGATACTTGGCACCTCTGGCGACGTGAAAAAATTGCCCGAGCTGAGTTTGAGCCTGCTCATCGAGGCGCCGATTGGCACTTTGCTGCCGCTCATTGGCCCCATGCTATTGGGCTGGATTCCGGTCGGGCTGGTGTTGGGCGCGATGATTTATTATCCGAGCTATTGGAGCATTGAGACCTATCAGAAAAGACGTCGGGCGCGGTTAGACAGAAAACGCGATGCAGCGGCTAAAAAATAATGCTAGGAATGCCTCATGGCAGTATCTGAAAAACTTCGTCTAGGGGTCAATATCGACCACGTCGCCACCATCCGCAATGCGCGCGGCGGGCGCTTGCCCGACCCCGTGCGCGCGGCGGAAATGGCCGCCTTGGCTGGCGCCGATGGCATTACCGCGCATTTGCGCGAAGACCGCCGCCATATCGGCGATGCGGATATTGCGCGTTTGGCAGAAGAAATCGGCTTGCCGCTAAACCTTGAAATGGCCGCCACCGAAGAAATGTGCGCCATTGCGCTGCGTCATAAGCCCAACGCCTGCTGCCTGGTGCCCGAAAAGCGCCAAGAGGTCACCACCGAAGGGGGGCTGGATGTGCTGAGTGGCGGGGCGGCTTTGCAAGCCATTTTAGACCCCATTAAGGAGGCGGGCATTCGCATCTCGCTCTTCATTGATCCGGTAGAGGCGCAAATTGAAGCGGCGGTGAAAGCCGGCGCAGACATCGTAGAGCTGCACACGGGCGCTTATGCCCATGCCCATCAAGCTGGCGACACGAAAGCTTTTGACGCGGAATTGGCGCGGCTGCAAAAAGGCGCCGCGCTGGCCGATGAGGCGGGGCTAGAAGTCCATGCGGGCCATGGCTTATGCTATGAGACCGTGGCGCCAATTGCCGCGATTGGCCAAATTGTCGAGCTTAACATTGGCCATTTCCTTATCGGCGAAGCGATTTTTGTCGGCCTCGAAGGCGCCATTGAAAATATGCGCCGCCTGATGTTGGAAGCGCGTCGCGGCCAGGGCTCTGCCGCATGATTTTGGGCATTGGCAATGATCTCATCGATATCCGCAGGATTGAGAAAACGCTGGCGCGTTTTGGCGATCGGTTCATCCAACGACTGTATACGGATATCGAACAAAAGCGCTCCGAAGGGCGCCAACAGCGGGCCGCTTCTTATGCCAAACGCTTTGCCGCGAAAGAAGCTTGCTCGAAAGCGCTCGGTACGGGGCTGCGCCAAGGGGTGTTTTGGCGCGATATGGGCGTCGCCAATTTGCCATCTGGCAAACCAACCGTAAAGCTGACCGGGGGCGCTTTGGCGCGCTTGCAAAAAATCACGCCCGAAGGCATGCAAGCGCAGATTGATTTAACCATTACCGATGATTTTCCTTTGGCGCAGGCCATCGTGATTATTTCTGCCAATCCGATAAATGAAACGCCGAGCTAGGGTCATCATGTCGAAAACAAAATCACAAAACAGCGACGCCAAGCCAGATGGCTTAAAAGAAAACATCCGGGTTTTCATTTTTGCGGGCATCATCGCCATCCTTATTCGCTCGTTGTTTTTCCAGCCGTTCAACATTCCGTCCAGCTCGATGAAGCCGACTTTGCTGATTGGTGATTTTCTATTCGTATCGAAATTCAGCTATGGCTATTCGCGCCATAGTTTTCCCTTCTCCCTCCTGCCGATTAATGGGCGCACGTCCACGACCGGGCCCGAGCGCGGCGATGTGGTGGTGTTTAAATTGCCGGCCGACAATCGGACCGATTTCATCAAACGGGTCATCGGCCTGCCGGGCGACAGCATTCAGATGGTGCGCGGGCAATTGTTTATTAACGGGCAAGGGGTGAAACGCGAGCCGATGGAAGCGTTTCTCGACCTCCAACGCGACGGCGAACCAACTCGCATCCGTCGTTTCCGCGAGACATTGCCCAGCGGGCGCAGCTATGAAATTCTCGACCAGATAGATAATGGCCCGGTCGATACCACGCCGATTTATGACGTGCCAGAAGGGCATTATTTTATGATGGGCGACAATCGCGATAATTCGACCGACAGCCGCTTTGGCCGTTATGTCGGCTATGTGCCGTTTGAAAACCTTGTGGGGCCGGCGCAAATTTTGTTTTTCTCTTTCGACGACCGCACGCGCTGGTATGAGATTTGGCGTTGGCCGATATCCATTCGCGGCACGCGGCTGCTGGATTGGGTGCGTTAATGGCCTCGCTGTCTGCCTTTGAAAACCGTTTGGGGCATATGTTTGCCCAGGCAAAAATTCTCGAGCGCGCCCTGCGCCACGCCAGTTTGGATGTGGAAGAAGACAATGAGCAGCTGGAGTTTTTGGGCGACCGCGTTTTGGGGTTGGTGATAGCCGATTATCTTCTGGCCAACCATGGGCAAGAGAGCGAAGGCGATATGGCGCGGCGCTTGGCGCAATTGGTCAGCCGAAAAACCTGCGCCAAAGTGGCGAAAGAAATTCAATTGGTCGAGGTTTTGCGAATGGATGAAGGCATCCAAAAAAGCAAAACCATTCCGACCAATATATTGGCCGATGCCTGTGAAGCCGTCATTGGCGCGGTTTACTTAGATAGCGGGCTGGCAGCGGCCAAACGGGTGATTGAGGCGCATTGGCAGCCTCATTTTGCCGAGCAAACGGAAGCGCCGATTGACAATAAGACCGCTTTGCAAGAATGGCTGATGCAACGCGCTTTGGCCTTGCCCGTATATGAAATTATCGACCGCAGCGGGCCCGACCATGCGCCCGAATTTACCATTCGAGCCTCGGCCCATGATGGGGCGGCGCTGGGGCTTGGCCCCTCGCGCAAATTGGCCGAACAACGTGCCGCGGCCGCCCTTTTGGAAAGTTTAAAAGAAGGGGGTGCGCCAAGTGCCCCCGCACAGGAGACCGAGCTATGACGTCACCCCAAAAATGCGGCTTTGTGGCTGTCATCGGCCCGCCCAATGCTGGCAAATCGACCTTGTCGAATGCCTTGGTGGGGCAGAAAGTAGCCATTGTGACGCAAAAAGCGCAGACCACCCGCATGCGGTTGCGCGCCGTGGTGATGCATCAGCAATCGCAGATTATTCTGGTCGATACCCCAGGTATTTTTGAAGCCAAACAGCGCTTCGACCGCGCCATGGTAAATGAGGCTTGGCTGGGCGTGAACGACGCCGACCAAGTGCTGGTGGTGCTTGATGCCCAACGCGCCGAGACACCGGAAGTGGACTTAATGTTAGACGGCCTCGCGCGTAGCGAAAAGCGGGTCTCCCTCGTGTTGAATAAAATCGACACAGTGCCGCATGAGAGCCTTCTGGCCTTGGTGCAAAAATTAAATGAGCGCGTGGCCTTTGCCGATACGTTTTTAATCTCGGCCCTGAAAGGCCATGGCTTGAGCGAATTGCGCGACCAATTGGCAGCCTCTATGCCCGAAGGCCCGTGGCTCTATCCCGAAGATCAAGCGGCGGATATTCCATCCTTGCTTTTGGCGTCGGAAGTTTTGCGCGAGAAATTGTTTTTACGCTTGCACGAAGAGCTGCCGTATCATTTGACCGTGGAAACGGAAAAATGGGAGACCAAAAAAGATGGCTCCGTGCGCATCGAGCAAACCGTCTACGTGCGCCGCGATGGGCAAAAGGCCATTGTGCTGGGCAAGGGTGGCCAGACGATGAAAGAAATTGGTTCAGAGGCGCGCCGCGAGCTGGAAGAAATGTTCGAACGCCGCGTGCATTTATTCGTTTTTGTGAAAGTCCGCAAAAACTGGAAAGAAGACCCCGAGCGCTATCGTATGCTGGGGTTGGATTATAAGGCCTAGCCGATGCAGTGGGAAGCCGAAGCTCTTATTTTAGCGGCGCGTCCCCACGGCGAAACCAGCGCGATTGTCGATGTTTTCTCGCGCCAGCATGGCCGTTTTGGCGGGCTGGTGCGCGGTGGCAATAGCCGCCGTCTGCGCCCCATCTTGCAACCGGGAAACATGGTGCAGGCCACATGGCGGGCGCGCTTGTCGGAGCATTTGGGCGTGATGAGCGTCGATGCGGGGCGCGCCTATGCGGCCGAAGCGATGAGCGATGCCAGCCTTTTGGCCGGGCTTTCTTGTTTATGTGCCGCGCTGCAAGTTATCCCGGAGCGGCAAGCCTATCCGCGACTTTACGATACAGCGATGCATGTTTTAACCGCTTTGGCGCAAGCCGAAACCGGCCACAATGGCCAGACCGATACCGACGTCTGGCTGCCCTTGCTGGCACGTTTTGAGATGGCGCTGTTAGACGAGACGGGCTTTGGGCTCGACTTGTCGTGTTGCGCCGCCACGGGGGTGACGGAAGAGTTGATTTACGTGTCGCCGCGCTCGGGCCGTGCGGTGAGCCGAGAGGCGGGCGCACCCTATGCCGATAAAATGTTCGCCCTGCCGAATTTCTTGCTCGACCCATCGGCTGAAGCGACGCCGCAAGATGTGCGCCATGCGCTCGACCTGCTGGGGCATTTTTTAGAGCGTCGGGTATATTTGCCCAATGATGTAAAAGTGCCCGCCGCGCGCCAAAGGCTGATGGATATTATCGCCCGTCAGGCGGAAGTAAAATAAACGCCAGCGCGGCTCGGGGATTTAGCGACGAAGTTGCGAATCTGGCTATAAATTTGGCATGAGCGATATTGACGAACTCCCCCCCAGCGAAACCAGCGTTTCTCTCAAGCAAGCGCTAGAGACCCGCTATTTGGCCTATGCCCTCTCGACGATTACCAATCGGGCGCTACCGGATGTGCGCGATGGGCTCAAGCCCGTGCATCGGCGGTTGTTATTCGCCATGCGTCAGCTGCGCCTTGACCCGGAAAACGGCTTTAAAAAATCAGCCCGTGTGGTCGGCGATGTTATCGGTCGCTATCACCCGCATGGCGATCAAGCGGTTTACGATGCTCTGGTGCGTTTGGCGCAAGGCTTTGCGGTGCGTTATCCATTGGTCGATGGGCAGGGCAATTTCGGCAATATCGATGGCGATAATGCGGCCGCTATGCGTTACACCGAAGCCCGGATGACCGAAATATCGAGCCTGCTGCTGCAAGACCTCGACAGCGATACGGTAGACTTTCGCCAGACCTATGACGGCGAAGACGAAGAGCCGATTGTTCTGCCTTCGGCGTTTCCCAATCTCTTGGCCAATGGCGCCTCGGGCATTGCCGTGGGCATGGCGACCAGCATTCCGTCGCATAATGTCGACGAATTATGCGCCGCCGCGCTGCACCTATTAAAAGCGCCCAATGCGCGCATTGAAACTTTGATGGAATACGTGCAAGGCCCCGATTTTCCAACCGGCGGCACGTGCATTGAAACGCCAGAAGCTTTGCGCGAAGCCTATGCCACGGGGCGCGGAGCCATGCGCGTGCGGGCAAAATATGAATTGGAAGATATGGGCCGCGGCACTTGGCAAATCGTCATTACCGAAATTCCCTATCAAGTGCAAAAATCGCGGCTGATTGAAAAAATCGCCGAACTGATGAACGCCAAACAATTGCCCATGCTCGACGATATTCGCGATGAGAGCGCGGAAGATATTCGGGTGGTGATTGAACCCAAGAGTAAAAATTTAAAGCCCGAGCAAGTGATGGCCGTGCTCTATCGGATGACCGATTTGGAAAGCCGCTTCTCGCTGAATATGAACGTCATCGACAATCAAGGCGTGCCGCGCGTTATGGGTCTGCGCGACGTGCTGTTGCAATGGTTGGCGCATCGCAATGATGTGCTGGTTCGCAAATCAAATTACCGGTTGAGCAAAATTCTGGCGCGCCTAGAGGTGCTCGACGGCTATCTGATTGCTTATCTGAATTTGGACGAGGTCATCCGCATCATCCGCGAGGAAGACCATCCGCGCGATGATTTAATGGCGGCGTTTAAACTCAGCCAAGTGCAGGCCGAAGCGATTTTAAACATGCGTCTGCGGGCTTTGCGCAAGCTAGAAGAAGACGGCATTCGCACCGAACATGGCGAGCTCTCCGAAGAAATGGCGGCTTTGCGCGAATTGCTCGGCTCCCAAAGCCAGCAGCAGGCGGTTGTGGCGGGAGAGCTCAAAGCTTTGCGCAAACAATTCGGCCCCAAAACGGAGCTGGGGCGGCGGCGCACGATATTTGCTCAAGTCAGCGGCGAAGAAGAGATTTCGCTGGATAGTCTCATCGAAAAAGAACCCGTCACCGTGGTGTGCTCGGCCAAGGGCTGGATACGAACCCTCAAAGGCCACGCCGAAGATGGCAGCAAGCTGACCTATAAAGACGGCGATAAAGCCAATTTCGTGCTGCATGCAATGACGACCGACAAACTGGTGCTCTTCGCCTCGAATGGGCGTGCCTATACGTTGGAGGTTTCCAAACTGCCGGGCGGGCGGGGCAATGGCGACCCCGTGCGCTTGATGCTCGATATTGAGCCGGCCGAAGAAATTGTTGAAATCTTTGTGCATGAGCCGGCCCGCAAATTGCTGGTCGCCTCGCGCGTCGGCAATGGGTTTGTGGTGCCGGAGAGCGAGCTGATTTCGACCCGCAAAGCGGGCAAGCAAATTTTAAATGTGAAAGCCCCCGACGAGGCCGCGATTTGCGTGCCCGCCTTTGGCGACCGCATTGCGGTTTTGGGCGAGAATAAAAAACTCTTATGTTTCGCGCTCGAAGAAGTGCCAGAGATGCCGCGCGGCAAGGGCGTTCGCTTACAACGTCATGGCGATGGCCATATGGCCGACGCGCGCTGCTATGTCGCCGCCGAAGGGCTGAAGATTACCGATAAATCGGGTCGCGAACGGGTGTTTGAAGAGCTGGAAGAATGGCAAGGTTTGCGCGCGCAGGCCGGCCGCATTCGCCCGAAAGGCTTCCCCCTAGATGGGCTTTTGGGACTGGCTTTCGCCAATCGGCTGTAAGGCTTATTCGGTCAGCTGAAATTCGGCTTGGCCTTGGTAGTTCCAAAACTTTACCTGAATTTTATAGGCGCCGGGCCGATAGCGGGCGGTATCAAGCGGCACTTGGCGAATTTCTTCCACCACATCGCGCTCGGCAATCGCGCCACGGGTGATCGTCTCATTGCAAACCTCGGGGCTGCGGACGGCTTGAATAAAGCTGCCATCGTCTGTGGTGATGACGTAGCGGAATAATTTGCACGGGCCATCGGCGGTCAGGGCGGCCACCGTATCGGTATTATTGACCAAGCGCAGAACAATCGGCATGGGGGTGATTTTGGCACCCGCTTGTAGCGCATGTTGAATGGGCACACCCACTTGCAAGCCAATTTCGCCATCGGCCACGCTATCGTCATCGCGCCAATAAAATCCGAGCAGACCGACGACAAGGATAATGGCAAATGTGGTGACCATCATATTGGGCATTCTCATGGCATTAATCTCCAAACACGACTTCAGGCAACCAAGTCGCCAATTGCGGGAATAGCGCGAGCAGCGCCAACATAGATAATTGAATGGCCACGAATGGCAAGGCGCCTTTGTAAATTTGTCCGGTGCGAATGCTGGCAGGCGCCACGCCGCGCAAATAGAACAGGGCAAAGCCGAACGGCGGCGTTAGGAAACTGGTTTGCAAATTAATCGCCATCATCACGCCAAGCCAAACCGGATCGACGCCCATCGATAAAAGAATAGGCCCAACGATGGGCACAACGACAAAAATAATCTCGATGAAATCGAGAAAAAAGCCGAGCAAGAACATAATTAACATAACCACGGCGACGGCAGTCCACACGCCGCCGGGCAGGTCTTCCAGCAGCGCTTGAATGGCTTCATCGCCGCCGAGACCCCGAAACACCAGCGAGAATAGCGCGGCGCCAATGAGAATGATGAACACCATAGAGGTGGTATGGGTGGTCGAGCGAACGACACTGCCCAGCACATCGCCGCGCCAAGCCTGCGCCAAGCTGACCCAAACCGCGCCAGCCAGCAAGCCGCAAAAGCTCAAGGCCACGCCCATGGCCAGATAGTCGAGGGCGCTCAGCCCATCGCGCGCGAGGCGCAAATCCATGCTGCCGGTTTGCACAACCAAAAGCCCCAAGGCGAGGGCGCCCAGTCGGATGAGCCGATGGCCACCGCTCAGGCGTTCGCCCGCCAATAATATCGTGCCAATGGCACCCACGGAGGCAGCTTCTGTCGGCGTGGCAATGCCGCCCAAAATCGAGCCCAAGACACCAATGATAAGGAATATCGGCGGCAAGAGCGCTTGCAAAAGAGCGCCCCATTCGATGTCGCCTTCGGGCTCGGCGCGCGGCGCCTTATGGGGTTGCAGATAGGCAACACCGAGTTGATAGACAATATAAAGGCTGACCAAAACCAGACCGGGCAGCAAGGAGCCAGCGAATAATTCGCCGACGGAAACCGTATCGGGCGAGAATATGCCCTGTTCGAGTTGCGCTTTTTGATAGGCATTGGCAATCACATCGCCGAGCAGCACCAACACGATAGAGGGCGGAATAATTTGCCCCAAAGTGCCCGCCGCCGCGATAGAGCCCGCCGCCAAAGCCGGGTCATAGCCGCGCTTTAACATGGTGGGCAGAGACAAAAGACCCATGGTCACCACGGTGGCACCCACAATGCCCGTCGAGGCAGCCAAAAGCGCCCCCACGATGGAGACGGAAATGCCCAAGCCGCCGCGCAAAGTGCCAAACAGGCGGCTCATGTTCTCCAGCAAATCTTCAGCGATGCGCGCGCGCTCCAGCATGGTGCCCATGAAAACAAAGAGCGGCACCGCCATCAGCACTTCATTGGTCATGGTTCCGAAGATGCGTTGGGGCAGGGCGTAGAAAAAACTAATGTCGAAAACATCAAACGAATGGCCGATAAAGCCAAAAGCCAAAGCCACGCCCGCCAGCGTAAAGGCGACGGGAAACCCCGCCATCAACAGCGCACACGTGGTGGCAAACATAATCAGGTCGAGCGCCGGAATCATTGGCCCACCGCCTTGGGTTTAGCGAAAACCAGCGTGGCGTTTTTAAAAATGCCGGAGAGCGCCTGCAATCCCATTTGCACGGCGAAGACTAAAATCACCGATTTCAAAAGATACACCCCTTGAATGCCGCTGGTCTCGCGCGAACCTTCGCGCACCGACCAAGAAAGGGAGACATAATCTAGCGAGACGGCAAAAAGCAGAATGCAAAAAGGCAAAATCAGGCAGAGGCAGCCCAGCATATCGATGAGGGCTTTGCGTTTTTGCGACGCTTGCGCGTAAAAAATATCGACCCGCACATGCGCGTCTTGCAAAAACGTATCGGCCGCCGCCATCATGAATAAGACGCCATGCATGTAGAGGATCGATTCCTGCAGCAAAATGGAGCCAATGCCAAACACATAGCGCAGCACCACAACACTGAATTGCACCAGCACCATGGCCAGCGCCAGCCAAGCGGCGGTGCGGCCGATTTTGTGATTGAGCGTATCAATCCACGCGCTTATTTGCGCCAAAGCGAGCCTCCAATTGGCAGTCATGGTTTCCTCGGATTAAACGCTGCGGCGCGATTTCATATAGGCTTCTTCGCTCAGCTCGCCCCACCGCATGGAGTTGTCGAGCGAGGCTTTGAAGCTTTTGTAAACTTTGGCGGTGAACGCATCTTTGGCCGCCGCATCGTCGAGCACTTGGGTGGAGGTGGCTTTAATGGCTTTCATAATCTCTGGCGAGAAGCTGCGCACTTGCACTTTGTGTTTCGAGACCAATGTGTCGAGCGCGGCGGCATTTTTATAATTATACTCGCTCATCGTCAGGTCGTTTTCGGCGGCAAAAGCAGAGCGCAAAATCGCTTGATGCGATGGGCTTAGCGAGTTCCATACCTCAAGGTTCACGCCCGTCGAGAGCCCGGCGCCGGGTTCGTGAAAGCCCGGGCAATAGTAAAATTTGGCCACTTGATGGAAACCAAAGGCCATATCATTCCACGGGCCCACCCATTCGCTGGCGTCAATGGCGCCGCTTTTCATCGACGGAAAAATCTCGCCGCCAGGCAGCGCAACCGCCGCCGCGCCAAGCCGACGCATAACCTCGCCACCGAGGCCCGGCATGCGAATTTTAAGCCCTTTAAAATCTTCCAGCGAGGTAATCTCTTTGTTAAACCAGCCGCCCATTTGCACGCCCGTATTGGCCGATTGAAAGGCAATGACATTAAACTTGGCCGATAGCTCGTGCCACAGCTGCTGTCCGCCCCCGAAATTAATCCAAGCGTTCAGCTCTTGCGCGGTCATGCCAAAAGGCACGGCGGTGAAAAAGTTAAAGGCGGTTGATTTGCCCTGCCAATAATATTCCGCGCCATTATACATATCGGCCGTGCCCGTGGAGACGGCGTCGAAACTATCGAAAGCGCCGACCAATTCACCGGCGGCGTAAATTTTAATATCGATTTGCCCATCGGTCATCTCGCGCACCCGTTTGGCGATGTTTTCGGGCGCGGTGCCAAGGCCGGGGAAGTTTTTTGGCCAAGTGGTTACCATTTTCAAACGACGTTTGCCTTGCGCATAGGCTGGCGCCGCGACCGTGGCGGCAGCGGTGCCTGTGAGCAATCCACCCAATAATTTACGACGACCTAATTTCGACATGTTCTTCTACTCCCCCTTTTCCGCATAGTCTCGCCACCCCGTTGAGCCCAAAACCTGTAGCGGCGTGAAGCGTTTCTTGTAAGACATTTTTGAGCAATTTTCTATTAAATAGCCGAGATAAACATAAGGCAATCGGCGCGCCTGAGCGGTGGCGATTTGGTCGAGAATGAGAAAACTGCCCAAACTGGGGCGCGCGCTATGCGGGTCGAAAAACGAATAGACCAGCGATAGACCATCGCTCATCGTGTCGCGCAAGAGACAGGCAATCAACGTGCCTTGCGGGTCGCGATATTCGACGATATGGGTTTGCACGCAGGTTTCCTCCACCATGGCCATATAATCCATCGGCGTCATATCGCTCATGCCGCCGTCGGCATGGCGGCTTTCTAGGTAGCGGCGCAAGAGGTCGTATTGTTCGGGGCTCGCATCGGGCGGGCAATCTTGCGAGATTAAATCCTCATTGCGGTTGCGGGCACGGCGAAAATTTTTCGACACGCGAAATTGTTTCGCTTTCACTCGCACCGACCGACAGGCCGAACAGCCATCGCAGGCCGGCCGATAGGCAATGCTTTGGCTCCGGCGAAAGCCCGCGTGCGTCAGGTTGTTATTTATCTCATCCGCGCGCTCGCCCGCTAAATGGGTGAACAGCTTGCGCTCCATCTGCCCGTCCAAATAGGGGCAGGGCATCGGCTCGGTGATGAAAAACGAGGGCAGGTCGCTAGATTGTTTCATCTCTCCTCCCCTCTAAAGGCCAAAATACCAAGGCGCAAATAGCGAGTAGGTAAGCCATAAAAGGACAATCAACGGAATGCCCGCGCGCATGAAATCGGTGAAGCGGAAATTGCCCGGCGTCATAACCAAAAGGTTGGTTTGATAGGCAATCGGCGTTGCGAAACTGCAATTGGCCGCGAAAATAACCGCCAGAATAAACGCCATTGGGTCGACGTTTAACGTGGTCGATAGGCTGATGGCCAAAGGCGTAAATAAAACCGCCGTGGCATTATTGGACAAAATATTGGTGATGACGGCACATAATAAAAAGAACGCCGAAAGAATGACAGCCGGCGCGGCCCCCTCAAAGAGCGCCAGAAAATGATCGGCCACAAACCCAGCACCGCCCGTCACCAGCATCGCCTGCGCCATGGCCAGCGCGGCGGTGACCACCACGTAAATGCGCAAATCAAAGCCGCGTGTGGCTTGGCGTACATTTAAAACGCCGCTCATCACCATAGCCACCGCGCCCACCAAAGCGGCCACGACAATCGGCACGACGTTAAATACCGCGGCCAATACGGTGGCGATAAAAATCAAACGGGCGAGGCCAGCTTTTTCAAACCGAGGCAGCTCGCGAGCCGACCATTGCAGCAACAGCGTATCGCGATTATGGCGCAGGCCTTCGATGGCGCTTTGCTGCCCCATGACCAAAAGCACATCGCCCGCCACCAGACGCACATCGCTCATTTCATGGCGCAACATGCGCGAGCGTCTTTGCAGCCCGATAATCAAACAATCGGTGGTATGGGTGAAACCGGTTTGCCCAATGGCTCGGCCAGTGATGCGCGAGCCCGGCGCGATGACCAATTCGGCGAGCATTAAATCTTCGTCGCCGTCTTCCGCACCGGGAACTTGGCGCAGCAAATGCTGGCGCAAGGGATGTTCTTTGAGGGCCAGCGCATCGCCAATTTCGCGGCGGGTGGCAGCAATAAACAATGTGTCGCCCGCTTTCAAAGTATGGTCATCAAACGGCGGCAAGAGTTTTTGACTGCCGGTTTCAACGATTTGCAAGGTCATGCCAGACAGCGCGGGCAAAAACCCAGCCGCCATTTCGGCGCCCACCAGAGGGTCGCCTTGGCGCAAGCGAAGTTCGATGATGAATTGCCGACCCGAGTCTGTGTCTTGTTTGGCTTCGCCGTCGTCGCGCACGCCCAAAACACGCGGCAGGACGAATAAAACATAAAGGCTGCCGACCGCCATCATCACCAAACCGGGCAGGGTTTGGTCGAAAAACTGTAAGGGCTGCATGCCGAAACGGGCAGCCGTATCGGCGACCAGCAAATTGGTTGACGAGCCGATGAGCGTCAACATGCCGCCCAAGATTGTGATGAAGCTCAAGCT
Source organism: Rhodobiaceae bacterium (assembly GCA_018660505.1). Taxonomy (GTDB): domain Bacteria; phylum Pseudomonadota; class Alphaproteobacteria; order RS24; family RS24; genus UBA8337. The sequence goes on from JABJKE010000034.1 coordinate 59,364, forward strand.
CATCATATAGGGCCCCGCCTTCATATTGGCGCGCGCCGCCATGGCCACTAAAATCGGGATGGTCATCAGCACCACAGGCGTATTATTGAGAAAAGCGGAAGACAGCATGGCGCCGATAAGAAGCACGATAATGGCAATATCGGCACGCCGTGTGGCGCGCCGCGAAGCCTGCTCGATAATTCTCTCCAGCGCCCCAGATTGAAACAAGCCTTGCGCCATAACCAAAAGCGCCATGATGGTAATCAGCGCCGGATTGCCAAAGCCTGCCAAAATATCGCCACTGTCGAGCAGCCGCGTGCCCTCGGCGTCGAGATAGGGGATGAGGCTGAATAAGAGCAGCAGCGCGACAAGCACCAAAAGAGAGGTAATCTCTATGGAAATGCGTTCGGTGGCATAGGCCGCCATCGCGAAAAAAATGACCAGAAAACTGGCCCACATATGAAATTGGTCTATCATCGCAGGCATCCTAGCGCTTATTCGCGGTTTTCTCTAGGCACCGAACTATAGATTTGCACGACTTAATGGGGCATAAGACTTTAAATCGGTGGGGTTTTCTGCCAACACTGCCTTCTATTGGAGTTTTTATGTCGTCTGAAATGTTACAGCAAAAAGCTTTGCGCCAGGCCTTCGGTAATTTTGGCACGGGCGTCGCGCTGATTGGGGTGCATGACGCGAACCAAAAAGCTGTGGGTCTGACCATTAATAGTTTCGCTTCCGTGTCGTTAGAGCCCGCGCTTTTGTCTTGGTGTTTGGCCAAAGACAGCCAATTATTTGCGCCCATCACCGATGCCGACAGATTTAGCGTCAACATTCTGGCGGCCGACCAAACCGAGCTGTCCAATCGCATGGCCATGCCGGGCGAGCATCTTTTTCAAGCCGACGAATGGACGGCCAGTGCCTCGGGCGGTATTTTTGTGAACGGCGCTTTGGCGCAATTCGATTGCCGCCTGCACCAAACCATTGAGGCGGGCGACCATGTGGTTTTTCTGGGCGCCATTGAAGAAGCTTGGGCGTGCGATCAAGCGCGCGACCCGCTGGTTTATTTCCGCGGCGGCTATCGGCAATTATTGGGAGATGGCGCATGACCAAATGCGCGTTTATCGGATTGGGCGTCATGGGGTTTCCCATGGCGGGGCATTTGGCGAAAGCGGGCCTGCGGGTCACGGTTTTCAACCGCAATCGTGCCAAAGCCGATAGCTGGTGCGCGGCCTATGACGGGCAAAAAGCCGATAGCCCACGCGCGGCGGCACAAGGGGCTGATTTTGTTTTCACCTGCGTCGGCAATGACGATGATTTGCGCGCGGTAGTATTGGGCGAAGATGGGGTTTTGGCGGGCTTGAAACCCGGCGCGGTTTTAATCGACCACACCACCACATCGGCCGAAGTTGCGCGCGAGATATCCGCCGCCTGTTTGGCCCAAAACAACGCTATGTTAGACGCCCCCGTATCTGGCGGCGAGGCGGGCGCGGTGAACGGCGCGCTTACGGTTATGGTTGGCGGCGCGCCAGAAACATTTGCCAAAGCCGAACCGATACTGGCGCATTTTGCCCGCGCCAGTAAATTATTGGGGCGTGCGGGGGCTGGACAATTGACCAAAATGGTCAATCAAATTTGCATCGGCGGCCTGGTGCAAGGTCTGGCGGAAGGGTTGAATTTTGCCGAAAAAGCAGGGCTTGACGGCCGCGCGGTCATCGAGACGATTTCCAAAGGCGCAGCGCAAAGCTGGCAGATGGAAAATCGCTATGAGACGATGATAGACGGCGCCTATGACTTTGGTTTCGCCGTCGATTGGATGGTCAAAGATTTAACCATCTGCCTCGACGAAGCGGCCCGCAATGGCGCGCCTTTGCCGGTCACCGAGCTGGTGAAGAGCTATTATGAAGAGCTGCAAACCATGGACGGTGGGCGGTGGGATACCTCTAGTCTGCTAAAGAGATTACAATCTCTTTAAGTAAATAAATTAAATAAAAGAATAAAATTTCTAACAAAACAGTTTTTGTGTGTCCTTCTTATCGTTAAATTAGACGATGGGACCATGACTTCTGGATAGAAGTTAGACATATTCGTGCGTAAAACCAAAGCTCAAGCGGGCTCAAAAACAGCTAAATCAATTCCCCTTTGGCCGCGGTCATGGTCGCAGTCATGGTCGCGGTCAGCTTCGGCGTCATGTTCGGCGTCAGTGGCGGTTCGATACGAGCGCCAATTTCGGGGGCTTTTGTTGGCGGGGGCCGTGCCCTTGCTGCTGGCTTTGGCGGCCTGTGGCGGCGGCAAATCAAAACCCGCAGGCGCCAGCGTGCCAGAGCCGCCCGCCGCCAGCGACGTGGAAGTGCATCTGCCTGCCGTGCCCGTTGGCTGGCAAACCGATAGATCGGTTTGGGCGGCACATTCTGAGTATCAAGGGCAGGCGGGTCTGGCGACGCTTCATGCCGATTATGCTTACGCCAAGGCCATCACCGGCCAAGGCATCACCATCGGCTTTATCGATACCGGGTTGGACGCGACGCATTCTGAGTTCAGCGATAAAACCATCGCGCTGAACGACCGCTCGGGGCTGGAGAGTGCCAATCAAGCGCAGTTGAAACATGGCACCGCCGTGGCCTCGGTTGCTTTGGGCGCGCGCGGCCATGGCAGCGGTATGCACGGCGTGGCTTTTGACGCCAATCCCGCCATGTGGAGCTTGCACTTGGAGGATGGCTTTTTAACCATTCATGACACGGTTTTGACCAAAGCCACCAAGGCCTTGGAGGGGGTCGGCGCGCGCATTATCAACCAGAGTTGGGGGTATAATAGCACGCTAAACCCAGACCTTATCGACAGCCAACGGGCTTTCCTGCGCCAAAGCTATGGCAATTTTTTGACCCAGATGCGGCAGGGCAAGGCCATACATGTTTGGGCGGCGGGCAATGAAGCCGCGGCGCAAGTTTCTGTTTCTGCCGCTTGGCCGATTATCTTTCCAGAGCTTGCGGGCTATGCCATTGCCGTTGCCGCGCTGGATGGCGATGGCACGATAGGTCGCCAAACCAATCATTGCGGCGCGGCCCGCAATCATTGTCTTGCAGCCCCGGGCGGGGTCGCCGCCGGTGCCAGCGCATATACGCGTGTCGCGCGCGCCGGCGGCGGATACCGCTTTGGCTATGGCACCAGCTATGCCGCACCATTTGTCTCCGGCGTGCTGGCGCTGATGATGCAGGCCTATGGCGACCAACTCAGTTTGCCCGAATATACGGCGCGCCTTTTGGGCACAGCAAATAAGACAGGCATTTATGCCGATGCGTCGATTTACGGCCAAGGGCTGGTGGATGTCCAAGCCGCTTTGGCGCCCTATGGGGAGACGCATATTCCGCTGCCTGCCGGTGGGGTGGCGGGGCCTTCGGAAACCAAAATCACCGATGGCGATTTGCCGCGCGAGATGTTGGATCGCTTGCGGCAAGAAAAGATCATCATTATCGACGCTTTGGATACGCCGTTTGAAACCTCGCTTATCAGCCCCCAATCGGCGCTCTCACAAATGACAGCAGCGCGCTGGTTGCCCCCACAAGCGGCCAGCGCAGAGCCGGCTCAACATCCTTTTCTGGCCCGTCTCATGGCCCCGAATGGCGATATCGTCTCGTCGGCCTCCTGGCAGGTTTTGCCTTGGCAGCCATCGCGCGAGAAAGGTCGGCCTGCGCCCTCTGCCATTGGCTTTGCGGCTCGGCGCCCTTTGGCCCATCAGGCAGGGCATCTCCAGCTCGCTTGGGTTGCCGAGCAAGAGAGTTTGCTGGCGTCAGCGGGTGAGGGGGGGTGAAATTTGGCCCCGCCTTTAGCGGTTTGTTTTCGCTGCATCGCAAAATAGCTTTTGGTCAAAATATTCTGCGCCTCGATGCGCATTTGAGCCTCAGTCAATTGCACGGCGCGCGCGATAGTTTGTTGATGGGCAGCACGCGGGCGGTGGCGACTTCGTTGAGCTTGGCTTGGGAGCGCGCGTCATTGCGCTTTTTGCTTCGCCAGCCCACGTATTTTGAAACTGGAGAGCTGCAATTATCTCTGCCCTATAAGCGGGTGGCGGGCGGCGGTGTTTTGTTTCGCGATAAACCGTTTTCCATGCAAGCGCCGCAACGCCCGTTTGAAATGGCGATTTTGCGGGTCACCGACCGCCATCAATTTGGGCTGCGCTTAGAAAAACAAGCGGGCCTGCCAAAGCAGATAAGCTTGGGGGTGATAAGGCGGTTTTAATCGTTCAGCAATTTGGCGGCCTCAAAGGCGAAATAGCTCAGCACGCCATCGGCGCCCGCGCGTTTAAACGACATCAGGCTTTCCAAAATAACCCGATCGCGGTCGAGCCAATCGCGCTCGATGGCGCCCGCCAACATGGCGTATTCGCCAGACACTTGATAGGCAAAGGTCGGCACGGCGAATTGTTTTTTGCACGCCGCCACAATATCGAGATAGGGCATCCCCGGTTTGACCATCACCATATCGGCGCCCTCGGAAATATCGAGGGCAATCTCTTGCATGGCTTCTTGCGCATTGGCGGGGTCCATTTGATAGGTTTTCTTGTCGCCCTTCAGGCGGTCGCCTGAGCCGACGGCCTCGCGAAACGGCCCGTAAAACGCCGACGCATATTTGGCGCTATAGGCCATAATCAGTGTGTTCTGATGGCCGCTTGATTCTAACTCGCGGCGGATGGCGCCAATGCGTCCGTCCATCATGTCCGACGGCGCGATGATATCGCAGCCGGCCGCCACTTGGTTGAGCGTTTGGCCCACCAAAATATCGACGGTGGCATCGTTTAAAATTGTCTCTCCGTCCAACAAGCCGTCATGGCCGTGGTCGGTATAGGGGTCGAGGGCGACGTCGCATAAAATGCCAATTTCAGGCACGGCGTCTTTAATGGCGCGCGTCGCACGGCAGACTAAATTGTCGGGGTTTAAGGCCTCATGGCCGTCGTCGGTGCGCGCGCTGGCCGGGGTGTTGGGGAACAGCGCAATGACCGGAATACCAAGACTGGCGGCCTGTTTGGCGGCATCGACCGCAAGGTCAATGCTCATCCGCAAAACACCGGGCATAGAGGCCACGGCTTGTGTTTCCTGTTCGCCTTCGATGATGAAAATCGGCCAAATTAAATCCGCCACGCTGAGGCTGGTTTCACCGACCAAACGGCGCGACCAATCGGCTTGGCGCAAACGGCGCATGCGGGTGGCGGGAAATTGGCGTTGTGTCATAAGCGGGCCCTTCGAACTTGTGTTTCTTTACATAGCCTGACTATAGCCTTGGAGCAAGATTAGCCTTATCTTGTGTCAGCTTATAAAAAGCGGCATAACGTCAGTCTGTGTGGGAGGGAAAACATGTTGGACGAACAGCAAATTGCGATTCAAGATATGGCACGCGGATTTGCCGCTGAACAATTGGCGCCCTTTGCCAAACAATGGGACGAAGAAAAACATTTCCCCGTCGATACATTGCGCGAGATGGCGCAGCTTGGTTTTGCGGGCATTTATTTACAAGAAGAACACGGCGGCTCTGGCTTATCGCGCTTTGAAGCGGCGCTGATTTTCGAAGCGCTATCGGGCGGCTGCACCTCCACGGCGGCCTTTATGACCATTCACAATATGGCCAGCTGGATGGTCGATAGTTTCGGCAATGAAGCGCAGCGCGCCAAATATGTGCCGCAGCTGACCTCCATGGAAAAAATTGCCAGCTATTGCCTCACCGAGCCGGGCTCTGGCTCCGATGCGGGCGCCATGCGCAGCCGCGCCGTGCGCGATGGCGATGACTATATCTTGAACGGCTCTAAGGCGTTTATCTCGGGCGCTGGGGTTTCGGATATCTATGTGGCCATGGTGCGCACAGGCGACGATGGCCCCAAAGGGGTTTCGTGTTTTATTATCGAAAAAGACACGCCCGGGCTTTCCTTCGGTGCCAATGAAAAGAAAATGGGCTGGCACAGTCAGCCGACCGCGCAAGTGATTTTCGAAGATTGCCGCGTGCCAGTTGAAAACCGCATTGGCGAAGAGGGCGAGGGCTTTAAATTCGCCATGATGGGGCTAGACGGCGGCCGCCTCAACATCGCTGCTTGTTCGCTCGGCACGGCGCAAAGCGCTTATGAAAAGGCAGTGGACTATGCCAAAGACCGCGAGCAATTTGGCCACTCGATTGCCGAGTTTCAAGCCATTCAATTTAAACTGGCCGACATGGCCACCGACCTAGAGGCGGCGCGTCTGATGCTCTATCACGCGGCCAAAAACCTCGATGCGGGCGACCCGAGCAAAACCCGCAAGTCAGCCATGGCCAAACGTTTTGTCACCGATAGCTGCTTTCAAGTGGCCAATGAAGCGCTGCAAATTCATGGCGGTTATGGCTATTTGGCTGACTATGAAATTGAACGCATGGTGCGCGATTTGCGGGTTCATCAAATCCTCGAAGGCACCAATGAAATCATGCGCGTTATCATTGCGCGCGATATTTTAAAGTAGACCTATGACCCCTGAAGTTATTTTTGAAACGCGCGGCAAAAGCGGCCTCATCACGCTCAATCGGCCCGAGGCGTTGAATGCGCTCACCTTAACCATGGTGCGCGAGATAAGCCCCGTATTGGCCGCCTGGGCGCAAGACGAGGCGATTGAAAACATCGTCATCGAAGGGGCGGGCGAAAAAGGTTTTTGCGCGGGCGGCGATATTCGCGCCTTGCACGATTGGGGAAAATCGGGCGCACCCGAGGCGACCGGATTTTACCGCGAGGAATATCAGCTCAACCATAGAATTAAGCATTTTCCCAAACCCTATATTGCGCTCATCGATGGCATTACCATGGGCGGCGGCGTGGGGGTTTCGGTGCATGGGCGCTATCGGGTGGCGACGCCGCGCACGTTATTTGCCATGCCGGAAAGCGGCATCGGCCTATTGCCAGACGTAGGGGGTACGTATTTTCTGCCGCGTTTAGCCGGCGAGACCGGCGCTTGGTTGGTGCTCACGGGCGCGCGCTTGCGCGGCGGCGATGCTTTCGCGGCCGGCGTGGCGACGCATTATATGGCTTCCGAGGGGTTGGAAAACCTGAAAGCCAATTTGGCCGAGGGCGGCGACGTGAAAGCTATTTTGGACGCGCACCATCAAGCTCCGGAGGGTCTGTCTTTGCCAGAACAACAAGGCGATATCGACCGCTTGTTTCAAGGCCAGAGCGTGGTGGAAATTTTGGCGGCACTCGACGCCGATGCCAGCCCATGGGCAAAAAAACAAAGCGAAGCTGTGCGCGCCAAATCGCCGATCAGCGCGGCGGTGGCTTTGCGCCAAATGCGCGAAGGGCGCCATGCCGATTTCGAGGCCTGTCTTCGTATGGAAATGCGCGCCGTCACGCGCATGATGGCTTTGCCTGATTTTTACGAGGGCGTGCGGGCCACGATTATTGAAAAAACCGGCGCGCCCGTCTGGTCGCCGGCCACCCATGAGGCGGTTACAGCGCAACAAATAGACGCTATTTTTGCGCCTCTGGGCGAGGATGAATTGCAGTTTTAAAATAAGGAAAAGACTATGAGCACTATCGGATTTATCGGGCTGGGCAATATGGGGCTTCCCATGGCCATTAATCTCACCGCCAACCATAGCGTCACGGGCTTTGATTTATCGGCCGACGCGAAAGCCGCTTTAGTGGCCGCGGGCGGCTCGGCGGCCGAGACCATTGAACAAGCGGTCGCCCGTGCCGATGTCGTGGTATCCATGTTGCCCGCGGGCAAACATGTCGAGAGCGTCTATTTGGCGGAAACGGGGGTTCTGGCTCATGCCAAGGCGGGCACGCTGCTGATCGACAGCTCGACGATTGACGTCGATACGGCGCGTAAAACCTCTGCCGCCGCCGCGCAGGCTGGATTCACCATGGTCGATGCGCCTGTTTCGGGCGGCGTGGGCGGTGCCAGTGCGGGCACGCTGACTTTCATGGTGGGCGGTGCGCCAGAGGGCTTTGCGGGGGCCAAACCCTATTTGGAAATAATGGGAAAAAACATTTTCCACGCGGGCGGTCCCGGCAATGGGCAAGTAGCGAAAATTTGCAATAATATGCTGCTGGGCATTTCCATGGTCGGCACGGCAGAGGCTTTTATGTTGGGCGAGAAACTGGGGCTCGATGCGCAAACCTTGTTTGATATTTCCGCCACCGCCTCTGGCCAATGCTGGTCGATGACCAGCTATTGTCCGGTGCCCGGCCCGGTGCCGACGAGCCCGGCCAATCATGATTATAAAGCAGGCTTTGCAGCGGCCATGATGTTAAAAGATTTAGGGCTGGCGCAAGAGGCCTCGAGCAGTGCCGAGTGCGAAACCCCCATGGGCCAACGCGCCATGCAGCTATATTCGCAAATGGCAGAGAAAGGCGAGGGCGAGCTCGACTTCTCTGGCATTATTAAAATGTTACGCGGGGATTTCTAGCCGAATATTTTTGGCACGAAGCGATTGGTGCGCTGCATATAGTCGGTGTAGCCCGGTTTCTTTTTCAAACGATATTCGAGCAAATCTGCGCCCGACACTTTGACCAAAAGATAGTTCATCGTCAGCGGCGCAAAAATCGTCCAAATGGCTTCTGGCGTGGCCGCCACAACGGCGCCATAAATGCCCCACCAAAATAGCGCGTCGCCAAAGTAATTTGGATGGCGCGTGCGTTTCCACCAGCCGCTATCCAGCAGTTCGCCTTTTTTGGCCGTGGCGCGAAATTGGGTCAGCTGAATATCGGCCATGGTTTCCATGTAAAGCCCGCCCAGCGCAAGGACCAAAAACACAATAGTCAGTCCTGGCAAAGCGGCGGGGCCAGCAAAATAAAATGCCGCCATGAAGGGCATGGAAACCAGCCACATCAGCAGGCCTTGGAATAAAAATACCGTGAAAATACTGCGCCACCAAAAATGGTCGCCATGTTTCTTGCGCATGTTTTGATAGCGGTAATCTTCTTCTGGTTCTTTGCGCCAACGGATCAGCAAATGGGTGAACAGACGCACCCCCCAAGCCATCACGGCAAGCCCCGTGGCCACAGCCAGCGGGCTTAAATTCTCGCTCGACAGTAGCGTCGTCAGGGCGATGAGCGCATAGCCCAAGCCCCAAAACATATCAATAATACCAGCATCTCGAAGCACGAGGCTGGCCACCCAAACGCAAGTCAGCATTACAACTATCGTCGCGGCGCCCATCAAAAAGGGACTTGCAGTAATCATTTCTATCATCATGCTAGGAGCCTAATCTGAATTCTGTGTGCTGTCAGTAAATTTGTAGGAGGTGTCTTATGCGGCCCAAAGCGGACTATGCCTATCTAGAGCATGACGGCGTTTTGGCCTTTGCGCATCGCGGTGGCGACCGGCGCGCGCCCGAAAACACTCTGGCGGCGTTTCAAGATGCGGTTGACCAAGGCTACACCTATTTAGAAACCGATGTTCATGCCTCTACCGATGGCGTGGTCTATGCGTTTCATGATGATGACTTGCAGCGCATGGTCGGCGAACCCGTGGCCATTAGCACGCTGACCGCCAGCCAAATCGATAAGCTGCGCGTCGAGGGCGGCCATGCCATCCCGCGCATGGCCGATTTATTCGACGCGTTTCCCAATGCTAAATTTAACATTGATGCGAAAGCTTGGCCGGTGGTCGAACCGCTGTGCGATTTGGTGCAACAGATGCAAACCCATGAGCGCATTTGCATCGGCTCGTTTTCCGATGGCCGAATTGAAAAAATAGTGCGGCGCTTGGGCAAAGTTTGCCATAGCTTAGGGCCCAAAGGCGCGTTGCGGTTTCGCACGGCGGCGCTGGTGGGGCGGCGGGTGTCGTTCACGGCAGGGGCGGCGCAATTGCCGGTGCGGCAAGCGGGCGTGCCCATGGTCACCAAAGCCTCTGTGGCCTATGCCCATAAATGCGGATTGCAGGTGCATGTTTGGACGATTAATTGCGAATCAACCATGCATGAATTGCTCGATATGGGCGTCGATGGCCTGATGACCGATGACTGCGCGCTGCTGAAAAGCGTTTTGGTGAGCCGCAATCTGTGGGGCGCTGGCCAGTAAACCTCTGATTTTTGGACAGAACTTGTGCGCGACATAAGACTGCGGCGAGATGGCCCCTCTCGCGTGTTGGTTCGCTTTGTCGATTGTGCTACATCAGTCGCATCGAGAGTGTCATGCAGCCCCGTTACGAAAGAGGAAGACAGATGTCGGAATCCAGCAAAATTGAAGTCACAGATAATCCTTTTTTCTCGCAAGATGTCGCCACCAGCGACCCGGCCATTGCCAAAGTCATCGGCCTGGAAATGGGGCGCCAGAGAAGCCAAATCGAATTGATTGCGTCGGAAAATATTGCCTCGCGCGCAGTGTTGGAAACGCAAGGCTCTGTGCTGACCAATAAATATGCCGAGGGCTATCCAGGACGGCGGTATTATGGCGGTTGCGAACATGTCGACATCGCCGAAGCGCTGGCCATCGAGCGGGTGAAAAAACTCTATGATTGCGCTTACGCCAATGTACAGCCGAACTCGGGCTCGCAAGCCAACCAAGCGGTCATGCAAGCGCTAATTAAACCCGGCGATACGATTTTGGGCATGAGCTTGGCCGCAGGCGGTCACTTGACCCATGGCGCCAAGCCCAATCAATCGGGTAAATGGTTCAATGCGGTGCAATATGGCGTGCGCGAAGACAACCATCTTATCGATTATGACGAAGTCGCGGCCTTGGCCGAAGAACATAAGCCGCAGCTGATTATTGCTGGTGGCTCGGCCTATCCGCGAGTCATTGATTTCAAACGCTTCCGCGAGATTGCCGATAGCGTCGGGGCTTATTTACTGGTTGATATGGCGCATATTTCTGGCCTCGTGGCGGGCGGGGCGCATCCGAGCCCCTTGGCTCATGCCCATGCGGTGACCACCACCACGCATAAAACCTTGCGCGGACCACGTGGCGGCCTGATTTTGACCAATGATGAAGCGCTGGGCAAAAAGTTTAACTCGGCAATTTTCCCGGGCATCCAAGGCGGGCCTTTGATGCATGTGATTGCCGCCAAAGCGGTGGCTTTCGGCGAAGCGCTGGAGCCCGACTTTAAGCTATATATTCAGCAAGTGGTGGCCAATGCCAAAGCGCTGGCCGACAGTCTGATGAGCCATGGTTTTGATATTGTTTCGGGCGGCACAGACAATCATCTGGTGCTGGTTGATTTGCGCCCCAAAGGTTTAACCGGCAATGTGGCCGAAGAAGCCATGGAGCGGGCGTTTATTACCTGCAATAAAAACGGCATTCCGTTTGACCCGCAACCGCCTGCGATCACCTCGGGGGTGCGCCTTGGCACGCCGGCGGGCACGACGCGCGGTTTTGGCGTGGCTGAATTTAAATTGGTGGGCGATTTAATCGCGCGGGTTCTGGAAGCCGTGGCGGCCAATGGCGGCGAAGCGGCTCCGGAAGAAGAGCAGGCGGTGCGGGCGGAAGTCGAAGCTCTATGCGCCCGCTTCCCGATTTACTAAAGCGCAAACCTAGAGGAACCCCCTATGCGTTGTCCCTATTGCATGAACGCGGACACACAAGTCAAAGACAGCCGTCCGACGGAAGATAATTCGGTCATTCGGCGGCGCCGTGTCTGTGCCGATTGTGGGGGGCGCTTTACCACTTTTGAGCGCATTCAATTGCGCGAGCTGACCATTGTCAAAAACACTGGGCGAAAAGTGCCATTTGAGCGCGATAAGCTTATGCGGTCTGTGCAAATCGCTCTGCGAAAACGCCCCGTTGAGGCCGAACGAATTGAGCGTATGGTTTCTGGGATTGTGCGGCGTCTAGAGAACCTAGGCGAGACGGAAATCCCGGCTAAAATGGTTGGTGAGTTGGTGATGGAAGGTCTATTCGCGCTCGATCAAGTGGCTTATGTGCGGTTTGCTTCGGTGTATCGAAACTTCCGCGAAGCCAAAGATTTTGAAGAATTCCTCGGGGAAATGTCGGGCCTGCCGGATGGCGACCTCTAGCTTCCTCGGTTAAGAGGCAGCGGTGACGACACAAGATATCCATTTTATGCAGCAGGCGCTTCGCCTCGCCCGCTTTGGCTGGGGCCAAGTGGCGCCCAATCCGGCCGTCGGCTGTGTGGTGGTGGATGCGGCAGGCCATGTGGTGGGCACAGGCTGGACGCAAAACACGGGCCGTCCGCATGCTGAAACCGTGGCCTTGGCCGAAGCGGGCAAACGCGCGCGCGGCGGCACTGCCTATGTGACGCTCGAGCCCTGCGCCCATACGGGCAAAACACCGCCTTGCGCGCAAGCCCTGATAGAGGCGGGTATCGCGCGTGTGGTATATGCCATTGGCGACCCCGACGCGCGGGTCAATGGCGCTGGCGCGGCCATGTTGGCGGCGGCAGGTATACAAGTCGAAACCGGTTTATGCGCCGCCCAAGCCGAGACGGACCAGCGTGGCTTTTTGTTGAGCCAGTCTGACAAGCGGGCGATGGTGACCCTCAAAATAGCGATCAGCGCCGATGGGTTTATGCGCACGCCCGAAGGTCAATCGCCCTGGATTACTGGCGTTTTGGCGCGCCAAAAAGGGCATATGTTGCGCGCCCAGCACGATGCGATTATCACCGGCGCAGGCACTTTAGCAGCCGATGACCCTTCGTTGGATTGTCGTTTGCCAGGTCTGGCCGACGCCTCACCCCTGCCTGTTATGATGAGCCGCGGCGGAAAAATATCGCCCAAGTGCAAATTAGCCCAACGCGCCAAACACGAGGCCGTGTTGCTTTACACGCAGACCGATAGCGATTTCGCGGGCGAGACATGCGTGCTGAAACAGCTTACGCCAGAAGCGGTTCTGGCCGATTTAGCGGCGCGCGGCATCACCCGCGTGTTGCTGGAATGCGGGCCCAAGCTGGCGCTGGCATTTGCGCAAGCGCGCTGCCTCGATGAAGTGGCTGTGTTTATTTCGTCCAAACCAGTCGACTTGGGCGGAAAAAGCGATATATCCACTCTCATGTCGCCCGAAGGGTTGGACTTAACCCAGTTTAGCGAGGGCGACACGCAACAATTTGGACAAGACACCTATATCCATTATACCCGTCATGCGAATTGGCAAGAAGGAGCTTCGGCCTAATGTTTACTGGAATTATTACCGATATTGGCACGATTATCGAAATTACGCAGGCCGGAGACACGCGCTTTCGGGTGCAGACCGCCTATGCGCCAGACGATATTGCGATGGGCGCTTCGATTGCCCATTCCGGCGTGTGCCTGACGGTTATCGAAAAAGGCAGCGATGCAGCGGGCCATTGGTTCGATGTGGAAGCGTCGAAAGAAACGCTGGATGTTACCTCGGCGGGCACATGGCAAGTGGGCACGAAGCTCAACCTTGAGCGCGCCTTGAAAATGGGCGATGAGCTGGGCGGACATATTGTGTCGGGTCATGTCGATGGGTTGGCACGCATTCACTCGATTACGCCAGAGGGCGACAGCCAGCGCTATACGTTTGAAACCACGCGCGCGTTAATGCCGTTTATTGCGCCGAAAGGCTCGGTGACTTTAGATGGCACCTCGCTGACGGTAAATGAAGTCGAGGGGCTCACCTTCGGCATTAATCTTATTCCGCATACCCAACAAGTCACCACATGGGGACTGTCTAAAGTGGGGGATATTATCAATCTAGAGATTGATGTTCTGGCACGCTATGTTGCGCGCCTGAAGCAAGCAGAAGAACAATTAGGAGCTTCGTCATGAGCGAATTTAGTCAATATATCTCAACCCCGGAAGAAATTATCGAAGATGCCCGCAACGGCAAAATGATTGTTCTGGTAGACGCGGAAGACCGCGAGAACGAGGGGGATTTGATTATCCCCGCGCAAATGGCGACACCCGATGCGGTTAATTTCATGGCCAAATTTGGCCGCGGCCTGATTTGCCTGACGATGACCAGCGAACGCTCTGACCAACTGGGGCTCGAGTTCATGTCGCAAAACAATCGCTCGCAACATCAAACGGCGTTTACCGTGTCCATTGAGGCGCGCGAGGGCATCACCACAGGGATTTCGGCGCATGACCGCTCGCAAACTATTTCGGTGGCCATCGACCCGACCAAAGGGATGACCGATATTGTCTCGCCGGGCCATGTGTTTCCCTTGGTGGCGCGCGATGGCGGCGTGCTGATGCGGGCTGGCCATACCGAAGCCTCGGTCGATTTATCGCGTTTGGCAGGGCTTTATCCGGCGGGCGTGATTTGCGAGATTATGAATGATGATGGCACCATGGCGCGACTGCCAGATTTGGTACAATTCGCGCAACTCCATGGGCTGAAACTGGGCACGATTGCCGACCTCATTGCCTATCGTCGCAAGAAAGATACTTTGATGAAGCGCATCCATGAAGATGTGTTCACATTGGCCAATGGCAGCGAAATGGCCGCCCATGTCTATCTCAATACGGTGACCAATGAAGAGCATATTGCTTTGGTGAAAGGCGATATCAGTGGGCCCGAGCCCGTGCTGACGCGGTTTCATGCCGAGAACTTGGTGGCCGATATTGCTGGCAGTGGTATGCCGCGCGCGGGCGTGTTTGAAAATGCGCTCAATATTATTGATGCGGAAGGGCGCGGCGTGGTGGTGATTATCCGCAATACGTCGCCAACGCCTTTCACCGATAGTATGAACCCGCAAACCAGCGGCGACCCGATGCCAACGCGTCTGCTCGACTATGGTGTGGGCGCGCAAATTGTGGCCGATTTGGGCTTGCATGAAATTGAATTGCTGTCCGATACGCCGCGCACGGTGGTGGCTTTGGAAGGCTATGATTTGAAAATCGTTGGCCAGCGTCCGATTAACGCTTAAGCGGAGATAACCCTATGTCGAAGAAAATTCTGATTGTCGAAGCTCGGTTTTACGAAGATATGGCCGATGCGCTGGCCGAAGGCGCCATTGCTGTTTTGGCGGCCGCTGGCTTGGACTATGAGCGCGTGGCCGTGCCGGGCGTTTTGGAAGTACCGGTGGCGATTAAATATGCTGCGGCCTCGGGGGCTTACGATGGTTATGTGGCTTTGGGCGTGGTCATTCGTGGCGAGACCAGTCATTACGATATTGTTTGCGGCGAGAGCGCGCGCGGGCTGATGGAGCTGGGCATTAAACAAGACCTGTCGATTGGCAATGGCATTCAGACGGTAGAAGATGAAGCGCAAGCTTGGGCGCGGTGCAAAATATCCGACAAAGATAAGGGCGGTGGTGCGGCAAAAGCGATGCTTGCGTTACGGGACTTGCGTCGTCAGTGGCTTTAAGAGTAAACCCTGTTTATGACTGGTGATACTTATGACGCGCGATCGAGCGCCCGACTCCTCGCCGTGCAGGCTTTGTATCAAATGGATATCGCCCGTACGCCCTTGGAAGTGATTATTCGCGAATTCAGCGAGCACCGCCTCGAGGCAAAGCTCGATGACGTAGACCTGCCAGCCGCCGACCCGGTGCATTTCGAGTTTTTGCTGCGCGGCGTGATGGACCATCAAACTTTGATTGATCGCACCATCGATAAACGCCTCGCCGAGAACTGGCGCTTGGGTCGTTTGGACAGCACTTTGCGGGCGATTTTGCGCTGCGGCGTGCAAGAGCTCCTCAACGCAGACCATGTGCCCGCCAAAGTGGCGGTGTCGCAATATGCCGATATCGCCCATTCGTTTTTCGATAGCGCCGAAGGCGGCATGGCCAACGCCTTGCTCGACCGCGTGGGCAAAGACGTCGCGAGCGGCGACATAAGTAAATTCTAGCCGCGGGTTTTAGATGACAGATAAGCCTCCATATAATTCGGTTTCCAAAAATCTGGGAGGCGAATTTGAAATGATACGCGCGCTATTGGCGCCTTTGGCCCAAAACCCGAGCGCTCTAGGCTTGCAAGATGATGCCGCGCTTGTCGCGCCACCCCCCGGCATGGATATGGTCATCAGCAGCGATGCTTTGGTTTCGGGGGTGCATTTTCCAGTCCAAGCCGAGGCCAGTTTGGTGGCCAATCGCGCCTTGGCCTGCAATATCTCCGACCTTGCCGCCAAAGGCGCTGCGCCCGCGGGCTGCACATTGAGCTTGGGTCTCAGCGAGGCTTGGGACGAGGCTTATATTGGTCAGCTGATAACGGCTTTTGGCCGCGGTTTGCAGGCGTGGGCGCTTGAGCTTTGGGGCGGCGATACGGTTCGTGCGCCCACGGGTTTTTTATCTTTGACCGTGCATGGCTGGGTGCCGCATCAAAAAATGCTGACCCGGAAGGGCGCGCAAATCGGCGATGATGTCTATGTCACGGGTGTTCTTGGCGATGGCTGGCTGGGCTTGCAGCATGTCTTGGGCGCGCCGAATAGCTTTGCGGACGCCCAGCTCGCCTATAGCGACCCGCAGCCGCCTTTAGCCTTTGGCCAAAAACTGCGCGATATCGCCACCAGTGCGTTGGATGTTTCGGATGGGCTAATGGCTGATTTAGACCATTTATGCGCCGCAAGCGCGGTTGGCATGGAGATTGACGCGGCTGATATTCCCTATTCTGAGGCGGGGCAGGCCTATTTAGCGGCGGGCGGTCAGCTGGAAAACCTGCTTGGCGGGGGCGATGATTTACAAATCGCTTTCACCGCCCCGCCCGAAACCGAGGCGGCGCTAACAGCGCTGGGGCAGGGCACACAAACCCAAGTGACCAAGATAGGCCGCGTGCGTGCAACAATTTCGGGCCAGCCATCGGCGGTTTTACGCGCGCCAAATGGCGCCGAGATAGCGCTGGCGACGCGCGGTTACCGTCATTTTTGACATTTTTGCGAAATAATCGGTCAAAAAGCCGGAATCTGTATGCTTTTTCTTGCGTTGCCGAACGATATTTGGCATGTTCGCCGCACTTAATCAGGGGGAGGTTCAGGTGCATTTCGTGCCGCCTATTCCCATAAACGAAGAGGTTATAATATGAGCAACTTGATGTGGCTTATCATCGGTTCTGGTCTGCTTGCCATTGTATATGGTATCTGGACTGCCCGAAGCATTATGCAGGCAGATGCCGGCAATGAGCGGATGCAAGAAATTGCATCGGCTATTCAAGAAGGCGCTGGTGCCTATTTGAACCGTCAATATCGCACCATCGCCATGGTTGGTGTCGTTATCGCGATTTTGGTTTACTTCCTACTTGGCGCAAAAGTGTCCATCGGCTTTATCGTCGGCGCGACTTTGTCGGGAGCGGCGGGCTATGTTGGCATGCTGGTTTCGGTTCGCGCCAATGTGCGGACCACGCAAGCGGCTTCGGAAAGCCTTGCGGCTGGCCTCTCGTTGGCGTTCCGCTCGGGCGCTGTGACGGGTATGTTGGTTGCGGGTCTGGCGTTGCTATCGGTTGCGGTTTATTTCGCGGTTCTGGTCAATGGCTTCGGCTTGGCACCGGATGGTCGCGAAGTGATTGACGCTTTGGTGGCTCTGGGCTTTGGGGCCTCGCTTATTTCTATCTTCGCGCGTCTCGGCGGCGGTATCTTCACCAAGGGTGCAGATGTTGGCGGTGACCTTGTGGGTAAAGTAGAAGCTGGCATCCCCGAAGATGACCCTCGCAACCCAGCCACAATCGCCGATAATGTTGGCGATAACGTCGGCGATTGCGCTGGCATGGCAGCTGACTTGTTCGAAACCTATGCGGTAACGATTGTGGCCACCATGGTGTTGAGTGCGATTTTCTTCACCAATGACGCTTTGGCGATGATGATGTACCCGCTGGCCATTGGCGCCACGTGCATCGTGACCTCCATCATCGGCACGTTCTTTGTCCGTCTGGGCAAAAACAACTCGATTATGGGTGCGCTCTACAAAGGCTTTATCGCCTCTGCCGTGTTGAGCCTTGTGGCTTTATATTTCGTGACCGATGCGACCATCGGCCTGGATACGCAGCGGATTTATGAAGGCATTACCATCACCGGTATGGATCTTTATATCTGTGGCGTTTTGGGTCTGATTATCACCGGTCTGATTATTTGGATTACCGAATATTATACGGGCGTGAACTATCGTCCGGTTAAATCTGTGGCTGCGGCTTCGGAAACCGGTCATGGCACCAATGTTATTCAGGGTCTGGCTGTTTCCATGGAATCAACCGCTCTGCCAGCGATTGTGATTGTTGTCGGCATTATCGCCACGCATAACATCGCCGGTCTGTTTGGCATTGCCATTGCGGTGAGCACCATGTTGGCGCTGGCTGGCATGGTTGTGGCGCTCGATGCTTTCGGTCCTGTGACCGATAACGCGGGCGGCATTGCGGAGATGGCAGAACTGCCAGAAAGCGTGCGCAACACCACCGATGCACTCGACGCCGTGGGCAACACCACGAAAGCGGTCACCAAAGGCTACGCCATTGGGTCTGCGGGTCTTGGCGCTTTGGTGCTATTTGCCGCTTACACGCAAGACTTGCGTTTCTTCGCAGAAAACGCCGAGCAGTATCCTTACTTCGCTGGCGTTTCGGTCGACTTCTCTTTGTCCAACCCCTATGTGGTCTCTGGCCTGTTTATTGGCGGTCTATTGCCGTTCCTATTCGGTTCGATGGGCATGATGGCGGTGGGCCGTGCGGCGGGTTCCATTGTGGAAGAAGTGCGTCGTCAGTTCAAAGAGAAGCCAGGCATTATGAAGGGCACCGAGAAGCCAGATTACACGGCTGCGGTTGACCTTTTGACCCGTGCGGCGATTAAAGAAATGATCGTGCCGTCGATGTTGCCGGTTCTCTCCCCGATTGCTTTCTACTTCATCATTGAGCAAGTCGCGGGCCGTTCGGCTGCTTTCTCGGCTCTGGGCGCTATGTTGCTCGGTGTCATCGTAACCGGCTTGTTCGTGGCTTTGTCCATGACAGCAGGTGGCGGTGCTTGGGATAATGCCAAGAAATACATCGAAGATGGCAATCACGGTGGCAAGGGCTCGGAAGCTCACAAAGCCGCTGTTACTGGCGACACGGTTGGCGACCCGTATAAAGATACGGCGGGCCCTGCGGTGAACCCAATGATTAAAATCACCAATATTGTTGCGCTTCTGCTACTGGCCGTTCTGGCTCACTAGTCTAGAGCAACAATGAAGTTATAAGCCCGGGGCCTTCTATCGAAGGCCCCGGGTTTTTTTATGGGCACCATGCGGCCTTCTATCGAAAGCCCCGGGTTTTTGATGGGCACCACGCGGCCTTCTATCGAAAGCCCCGGGTTTTTTATGGGCGACACGGGCCTCTTTGCATTAACGAATCCTTTATGCTTGGATGCGATAAATAATAAAAACAAGGAGCGCCCAATGCAGGCCTATTTTGAGTATGCGTCGAAAACCAGCAGTTTAATTTTCACCTTCGTCCTGACCTATTTGTTTATATCGGTGATTTTTCCGTATTTTGCGGGCGATATGGCCAGTCTGGATGTGCGCACGGGGGGCTATACCCACGCCGAGGTCATGGCAGCCATGCAGGGCTATGGAGACGCAGGGCGATTGCGCTATGCGTGGATTAGCCCGACTTTGGATACGCTGTTTCCGCTAATCTATGCGAGCTTTTACGTCGGCATCCTATATCGTTTCGCGCCGATGACGCGGCTTCAGGGGCTGGTCTATATTCCCATTCTTGGCGGGGTTATCGACTTGGCCGAGAACGCGCAAATTGTAGCTATGCTATTGCAATATCCAGATATCTCTGTCGCGCAAGTGGAATGGGCCAATCGGTTTACTTTGACCAAATTTATTTTCACGCGGTTATCGATGTTAATGGCCGTCATCGTGCTGGCCTTTGCTGCACTTCAGGCCATTCATATACGTTGGCAAAAACGCCAGTCGTAACGCTTAAAAATCGCTGCCAGGCGCATTGTCGCCAAAGCGGCCGAGGTTGCCGAATATTTGCCCAAGCACCGAAAGTTCCTGCCCTTGGGTCTGGGTGGTGCGCTCTATGATGGGCACAATAATGCCATCGTCCAGCCCGTAGACGGCGTAATCTCTTATCGTGTCATTGGCCGCGAAATAAATCGCCAGCACTTTGCGGTCGACTTCTTTGGGCGCGCGATAGCTCTCGGTCACAAAGCGCGAGTGGATGTAATAAAACGCACTGCCGTTTAATTTGGTCTGTGTCGATGGCGACCCAAAGTTATTTTGGACAGCCTGTTTTGTGGTACTGCCTTTTTTCAACCCATCGATTTGGCGCTGGTCGAAAATATAGCCTCGATTATCAATCACCGGCGCACACGCCTGCAAGGGCATGAGCAGGGCGGCCATCACCAGCGCGCATAGGCTTGCGCGCCCGAATAGGGGGTGTGACATTGTTTGTCTAATCTTTGCTTGTTCAATCAATCGCATGATTTATAACCTATCTCAGATGGCTTGAATGATTTGGGTAGCCAATCGCACGCCTGCTGGCAACCTAAAATATGCCGACCCCCAGAGTTTCCGCCGCAGGAGGCGAAGAGACCAAAGTTTTTGCCGCGTGAGGCGAGGAGAAGAGTATGGGATTATTAGATTTTCTATCGTTGCGCCGCAAGGCGCCCGATGTTTTGCCCGCCTATACCGCCATTATGGCGCAAGCGCGTCGGCCAGATTATTATGGCGCCGGAAAAGTGCCCGATAGTTTTGACGGGCGGTTTGATTTTCTGTCGGCCCATGTCCATCTCGTCCTGCGCCGATTGCGCACCGATGGCGTGGCGCGCGAGGAAGTGGGCCAAGCGCTCTTCGATGTGTTTTTCCGCGATATGGACCAAGCGATGCGCGAATCCGGTGTGGGGGATTTGGGCGTCGGCAAAAGAATTCGCAAAATGGCGCAGGCGTTTTATGGCCGCGCCAGCGCCTATGATGAGGCGCTGGGCAAAGCCGCGCCGGCCCGGGCCACCAAGGCCGTCAAAGCGCGTCTGGTGGAAGTGCTGACCCGCAATCTCTATCCAGAGACGCCAGCCCTGGCCGATGCGGCGGGCATGGCAGATTTGGCGGCGCATCTCTTGGATTTAGAAAAGCAATTGGCCAAGAAATCCCTCGAGGATATTCTGGCTGGCCACGTGTTTGACGTTTAAGGTTTAAAGGCTCTCCCCATGACCAAACTCCCAGACGATAATGAGATAGATTTTGAATTGCCCTTTGGCGAAGCCGAGATGAGCCTCTTGGTGCGCCAAGACGGCGTGCCGCCCTCTGGCAAAACGGTGAAACACACGGCCGATGCCGAGACGCTTATCGCCATGGCCGCCCGCTTGCAAGTCGAAGCGGTGGCCGATTTAAGCTTTCAAGCCCTGCTGACGCCGCTCGATAAATCTTGCTTGGTCGCCACGGGAAAACTAACCGCCAAGCTGCGTCAATTGTGCGGGGTCACGCTAGAGCCGCTGTGGACCGAGATTGAACAGAGTTTCACCATCGAGTTTCAGCCTGCCGAACGGGTGGCGCAATATATGGTTCCCGAAGATGATTTCGACACTGATTTGCCTGAAGCCATGCACAATGGCGAAGCCGATATTGGCGAGGCGGTGACGCAAATTCTGGCGATGGAAGTGCCGGCCTATCCGCGCGCGCCAGGGGTTTCTTTTGACGGCTATGGTCAAAGCGAAGACGAGATGGCCGCCGAAGACAAACGTCCATCGCCTTTCGCAGGCTTGGCGGATTTGAAGTCGAAGCTGGAGAGCGACGGCGACGAAACTTGAAGTTTTCTGCGAATTGGCGCATATAAAGCGCTGATTACGGATGTAGCGTAAAGCCAATTTTGAGGGGCTCTGGTGAAAAAAACCATTATAGCGATTGATGCCATGGGCGGCGATATTGGCCCTGCGGTAACCATTAAGGGGCTGGTGCGAACCAAGCTAGAGCGCCCCAATACGAGCTTTTTAGTGTTCGGCGATAGCGATAAAATAACCGCAGAATTGAACCGACATAAAGACCTGCAAGATATTTGCACTGTCGTGCATTGCGAAAAAGAAGTGGCCATGGAGGCAAAGCCATCTGTGGCGCTGCGCCAAGGCCGCAAAGTATCTGGCATGTGGCGCGCCATTGACGCGGTGAAACAAGGCGAGGCGCATGCTTGTGTCTCGGCTGGCAATACGGGCGCTTTAATGGCCATGGGCAAAGTGGTTTTACGCACGCTGCCCGGTATCGAGCGCCCCGCTATGGCGGCCATTTGGCCAACCGTGCGCGGCGAAAGCGTGGTCTTGGATGTGGGGGCAAATATTGGCGGCACGGCGGCGCATTACGCGCAATTCGCCGTTATGGGCGCTGCCTATGCCCGCACGGTATTTGGCCTATCGCAGCCAGAAATCGGCTTGTTGAACATCGGCGTTGAGGAAGTCAAAGGCACCGATGAAGTCAAGGAAGCGGCAGAGCTATTGACCTTGTCAGAGTTAAACTTCAAAGGTTTTGTCGAAGGCGACGGCATTGGTCGTGGCGATGTGGATGTTGTGGTGACCGATGGGTTTACCGGCAATATTGCGCTTAAAACCGCCGAAGGCACGGCCCGTCAAATCGGCGAATATTTGCGCCAAGCCATGGGCAGTTCGCTGCTGTCGAAAATTGGCTATGTTTTTGCCATGGGGGCGTTCAAGGCGCTGCGCAAGCGTATGGACCCGAATGCGGCCAATGGCGGCATGTTGTTGGGCTTAAATGGGGTGGTGGTAAAAAGCCATGGCGGCGCCGATGCCGATGGTTTCGCCACCGCTGTGGAAGTAGCCATTGAGGCAGCAGAGGCCGATATTCTGGGCGCGATTAGCTCGGACATAGAAACCATGCAAGCCTTGCTAGATGATGCATGGGCGGAATCGTTAACATAAGTCTTGATTAAAAAAACAGGGGGGCGTGGTGAAAAAATCAAAAATAATTGGCATTGGCTCTTATTTGCCAGAACAAATTATCAGCAATGATGACCTCGCCAAAATTCTGGACACGAGCGACGAATGGATTCAAAGCCGCTCGGGCATTAAGGCGCGCCATCGCGCGGCGGAAGGCGAGACGACTTCCGATTTAGCTTTTCAGGCAGCGCAAGCGGCTTTGACGCATGCCAAACGAACGCCCGACGACATTGACTTAATTATCGTCGCGACCACGACGCCCGATTTAACTTTTCCGGCGACGGCGGCTTTGGTGCAGAAAAAACTCGGCATTCGCCACGGCGCGGCTTTTGACGTGCAGGCGGTATGTTCGGGCTTCGTCTATGGATTGAGCGTGGCCAGCGCTATGGTCGAGACTGGACAGGCCAAATGCGCTTTGCTCATCGGCGCGGAAACCATGACCCGCCTATTGGATATGCAAGACCGTGCCACCGCCGTTTTATTTGGCGATGGGGCGGGCGCCATTGTGTTAGAGGCCAGCGAGGTGGGGCGCGAAGATATCGACACGGCCAGCCATGTGATGGGCTCTTATTTGCGTTCCGATGGGGCGCTGTCGGATATTCTTTATGTCGACGGCGGGCCTTCGACCACGGGCACGACGGGGCATTTGCGAATGCAGGGCCGCGAGGTCTATCGCCATGCGGTGGGCAATATTTCCGACGCGATTAATACTTTATTGCAGCGCACCGATATGAGCATCGAGGATGTCGATTGGTTTGTGCCGCATCAGGCCAATAAACGCATCATCGATGGGGTGGCCAAGAAAATTGGCCTGCCGATAGAAAAGACTGTGGTGACCATTCACCAGCACGCCAATACCTCGGCGGCATCGATCCCCTTAGCGCTGTGCGAGATTGTGCAACAGGGCAAAGTAAAGCGCGGCGACATTATTATGCTCGAGGCCATGGGCGGCGGGCTGACGTGGGGCGCCAATCTCCTTCGTTGGTAACAATCTTCTTTAAGGGTTTGTTTTTGCTTGCATGATTAAAATGCCATGTGCTTAAATTATGGTCTTAAAAGGAGTTTCATGGTGGGTAAAACAATTACACGAGCTGATTTAAGTGAGGTTGTTTATAATACGGTTGGCCTATCGCGAAGCGAGTCAGCGGATATTGTGGAGACGGTTCTCGAGCTTGTGTCGGAAGCTTTGGTGCAAGGCGACGATGTCAAACTTTCCTCCTTTGGTTCTTTTTTGGTGCGTCATAAAAACGGACGCGTGGGGCGCAACCCGAAAACCGGCGAAGAAGTGCCGATTGACCCGCGCCGCGTTTTGAGTTTTCGCGCCAGTCATGTTTTGAAAAATAAAATCAACAAAATGGCAGGTCTCGACTAGGTCAAGTGGATGAGTGACACGAAATCAGAAACAGCCTTTCGGACGATCAGTGAGGTTGCCCAAGCTCTCGCGCTCAAACCGCATGTGCTGCGTTTTTGGGAGAGTAAGTTTGAGCAAATTCAGCCGATGAAACGCGCCAATGGGCGGCGCTATTATCGGCCTGAAGATGTGGCGTTGATCTCCAGCATTCAGCATTTATTACACGAGCAGGGCATGACCATAAAGGGCGTACAAAAGCTCATCAAAGACGAAGGCATTGCCAGCCTGCGGGCGGCGCGCGCCAATATGAAGGCGGGCCCGCAAAAACCAACGGAGCAAGCCGCCTTGACGCCAGCCCAGCGCAGCCAGTTGGAGGCGGCGCGTCAAAGCTTGCGGCAGGCGCGGCTTTTGCTGGCAGATGACGAAACCTAGTTGCGCTTGGCTTGCCTTTTGCCTCGAAAGCTTTTAGAAAACCCATGAAGTCGGAGCGTAGCGCAGCCCGGTAGCGCACTTGTCTGGGGGACAAGGGGTCGTGGGTTCGAATCCCGCCGCTCCGACCAATTCGAATTTGTAAGTGGCCCCCGCTTACTTGGAGAGAAAAATGACGTCTATCCTACCTATTGTGATTTTTATCGCGGCGATTTTTGTTTTGAACATTATTCAATTCGGTCGCCCCGACTAAGCCTATCGTCTCTTGTTATGGGAGATAGAATAAAGCCGCTTCCCTTGGGGAGGCGGCTTTTATTTGGGCTTATTCTTCTTCATCAGGGCGTTGCATCCAATAAATAATCGCGCCCGCCGGCAGCACCCAGGCAATGCCGGTAATCAGATAAAAGAAAAACTCAATCCACTTATTGTCCGGCACGCTGGTCGTCACCGCCACGGTCATTACCAATAGGGCATAAAAAACAATCAACACGAGCATGGCCACAAGGCCGATAAGCTTGCGCAAGCGCATCGGTAGCCACGGTTTACGGAATGGTCTGGAAGCGGTTTGTTTATCTGTCATGGCCCTTGGGTAGCATGAAAGCGGGGCGCCTTCCAAAAGCTAAAGCGCGCTCGCGATGTTTGGTCGCAAGGCGAGGGCGCCGAAACGCGGTATAAGCGGCGCATGAACTCGCAAACGCAAATCGATATCGCCCATCGCGCCGACCGACAAATCGCCATCTGGCTATTCACGCTGGCTGGTTTTGTGGTGCTTATGGTGCTGGTCGGGGGGCTGACGCGGCTCACCGATAGCGGTCTGTCGATTACCGAATGGGCGCCGATACGCGGAGCCATTCCGCCGCTTTCGCAGGCCGATTGGATGAGCGAGTTCAACAAATACCGACAGATTTCCGAATATTTGCTGGTCAATGCGGGCATGAGCTTGGCCGAGTTTAAGTTCATTTATTGGTGGGAGTGGGGGCATCGCTTCTTGGGCCGTGTGGTTGGCCTGGTCTTTTTGCTGCCGTTTTTGGTGTTTCTCGCGCAAGGCAAAATCAGCCGCG
The DNA here is from genome assembly GCA_018660505.1 of Rhodobiaceae bacterium. Classification (GTDB taxonomy): domain Bacteria; phylum Pseudomonadota; class Alphaproteobacteria; order RS24; family RS24; genus UBA8337. The sequence goes on from JABJKE010000034.1 coordinate 84,898, forward strand.
CCCGCCTGCCGGCTTTGCTGGGGCTATTTGTCTTGGGCGGACTGCAAGGCTTTATGGGCTGGTATATGGTCGCCAGCGGCCTGACCGAGCGGGTGGACGTCAGCCAATATCGCTTGGCCATGCATTTGGGCCTAGCGCTGATTATTTTCTGTTGCAGCATCTGGTTGGCCTTGGGCTATTGGCGCGGCGTCAAAACCGCCAACCCGCCCTCGACCGGGATGTTGGTGGCGGGCGCGATTGTTGGCGTGGTGCTTGTGCAATCTTTGCTTGGCGCCTTGGTGGCCGGGCTCGATGCGGGCACGACCTATACCGATTGGCCGTGGATGGATGGCGAATTCATTCCCACGGGGCTTTTGGCGCAACAACCGCTGTGGCGCAATTTCTTTGAGAATATTCTCACCGTGCAATTCGACCACCGCATGGCCGCCTATGCCATCACCGGATTGGTGGGCTGGCACATTTATAAGGTGTTCACCACGCAAAAAAACCCGCAGGTGCGCGCCACCGCCATGGTTTTGGCCGCCACCGTCAGCGTGCAAGTCGTCCTCGGCATTGTGGCGCTGGTCTATGCCGCCCCCATGGGGTTGGCGGCGGCGCACCAAATAGGGGCCGTAGCGGTTTTGGGAGCGGCGGTCACGCATTTGCACCTATTGCGCTTTTCGGCGAGCGAAAACAAGGCGTAACCATACGGTAAATAAATACCAAAATGGCAAGCCCTTGTTTTTGCTTATTAAAAACTATCAAAACATCCTTGCATTGTGCGTTACGCCCACGTAAAACACAGCAACATCTCATAAGGGGCCTAATGTTGGGCTTTTGGATAGGACATAGTTATGAAGACTTATTCTGCGAAACCTTCGGATATTGAGAAAAAGTGGATTCTCATTGATGCCGAAAACTTGGTTGTGGGTCGCCTAGCGGCGGTTATTGCAACGCGCCTGCGTGGCAAACACCTGCCGACGTTCACACCGCATATGGATACGGGCGATCACGTGATTGTTATCAATGCGGATAAAGTGAAATTCACGGGCAAGAAATTGTCGGACAAGAAATATTATCGCCACACGGGTTATCCGGGCGGCATTAAAGAGACGACCCCGGAAAAAGTGCTGGAAGGCAAGTTTCCCGAGCGTCTTGTTGAAATGGCGGTAAAGCGGATGTTGCCTCGTGGCCCTATGGCGCGCAAGCAGTTCAGCAATTTGAAAGTCTATGCCGGCAGTGAGCATCCCCATGTTGCTCAGTCTCCAGAAGTTTTGGATGTCGCGTCGATGAACACTAAGAATGTGAGGGCATAGCTATGTCGGATACAGTAGAAACACCGGTAGAAAACACCGATACAGCGCTCAGCTCCGCCCTAGAAGGCGCGGCCAGCTCCAGCGATAGCGTAACCGGAGAAACCGTGGCAGCGCCTGCCGCTCCGGTTGAGCCACAAATCGACGCGCAAGGCCGTGCTTATGCAACGGGCAAGCGTAAAAACGCGATTGCACGGGTCTGGATTAAGCCTGGCACGGGCGTGATTACGGTCAATGGAAAAACCGAAGAAGTTTTCTTCGCCCGCCCTGTGCTGCGCATGATTTTGCGTCAACCGCTTATCGCAGCCGAGCGCAATGGCCAATTTGATGTGGTCGCAACCGTCAGTGGTGGCGGTTTGTCGGGTCAGGCTGGCGCGGTGCGTCATGGTATTTCCAAGTCGCTGACCTATTACGAACCCGGCCTTCGCGGGGTTCTGAAAAGCGGTGGCTTCCTGACACGCGATAGCCGTGTTGTAGAACGTAAGAAATATGGCCGTGCCAAAGCGCGTCGTAGCTTCCAGTTCTCTAAACGCTAGGTCTTTTGCCTTTTACGAAAAGAAAAAGGGACCTTTTGGTCCCTTTTTTTGTTATGTAGAAGAGAGATGAAACAAGAGAGATTCGATGACTGATAAAATTCCTGGAAGTAGTGTGACGATTACGGAAATCATGGATTTCCTGCCGCATCGGTACCCGTTTTTGTTGGTAGACCGGGTTGTGGAAATGGATGGCGAAAAATCGGGCGTCGGCATTAAAAATGTCACGGCGTCGGAGCCTTGGTTTACCGGGCATTTTCCGAGCAATCCGGTGTTCCCAGGCGTCTTGATTATCGAGGCCATTGCGCAAGTTTCGGCCATTCTGGTGATGCAAAACGCCAAGGATGAAGGCAATCCGATGGTGACCAAAACGATTTATTTCATGACGGTCGACAAAGTGCGGTTCCGCAATCCGGTAACCCCGGGCGACCAAATGCGCATCCATGTGACGCAAATTCGGCGTCGTGGCATGGCTTATAAATTTAAAGGCGAAGTTTTCGTCGACGGCCAGCTGATGGCCGAAGGCGAGATTATGGCGATCAATCACGACCCCGAAGCTTAGGGGCCCTTTCACCAAGACTGGGAAGACGCAAGATGAGTAAGGCAAAAATCAACGTCGGTATTTTGGGCGCGTCGGGTTACACCGGCGCCGATGCCGTGCGCCTGCTGGCCGCCCATCCCCATGTCGAGATTACGCTGCTTACGGGCAATGCCCATGCTGACAAGTCTTTGGCCGAGATTTATCCTCAGTTCGGCGGTCTTTCGATGCCCAATTTGATAAAAGCCGAAGAGGCCGATTGGCGCGATATCGATGCGGTGATTTGTGGCCTGCCGCATTCGACCGCGCAAGATGTGATTGCCACGATTCCGGCCCATGTGCGGATTATCGATATGTCGGCCGATTTTCGCCTGCGCGATAGCGAGACTTATTCGCAGTGGTATGGCCGCCCGCATGACCAAGCGGCGCTTTTAAGCGAAGCGGTTTACGGGCTGAGCGAGCATTATCGCGATGATATTCAAAAAGCCCGTTTGGTGGCCTGTCCGGGCTGTTACCCCACGGCGGCGTTAAGCGCGCTGATGCCTTTGCTGAGCGCGGGCTTGGTGACGACCCAAGATTTGATTATCGATGCGAAATCCGGCGTCACGGGCGCGGGCCGCAGTTTGAAAGAGCAAAATCTTTTCTCAGAAGTGGCCGAAGGCATGAACGCCTATGGCGTGGGGGCCCATCGCCATGCGCCCGAAATCGAGCAAGAGCTAGCGGTCGCCGCAGGGCAAGATGACGTGCGGGTGAATTTCACGCCGCATCTGGTGCCGATGAACCGCGGCGAATATGTGTCGATTTATGCCAAATCGGCAGACGGCGCCAAAGCTGCGGATATGAAAGCGGCCTGGGAAGCGTTTTATGCCGATAAGCCATTTGTGCGCGTTGTGGAAGAGGCGCCTGCGACCCGTCATGTGCGCGGCTCGAATTATTGTTTGCTATCGGCTTTCGATGACCGGATTGATGGGCGGGTGATTTTATTCTCGACGCTGGATAATCTGGTCAAAGGCTCCAGCGGGCAGGCGGTGCAGAATTTGAATTTAATGTTTGGCTTTGACGAAACCGCAGGTTTGTTGCAACAGCCACTTTATCCGTAAAAAGTCATTCTCTTGCCGTAATTGGCGTTCAAGAGAGGGCTTTCAACTAAGTATTGGGACGACGATGGAAAACGAATTTCACCGCATTCAACGATTGCCACCCTATGTGTTCGAGAGCGTCAATAAGCTCAAGGCAGAAGCGCGCGCGCAAGGCAAAGACATCATCGATTTCGGCATGGGCAATCCAGACCTGCCGACGCCGACCCATATTGTTGAAAAACTGGTCGAGACGGTTCGCAATCCGCGCACCCATCGTTATTCTGCCTCTAAGGGCATTCCGGGCTTGCGCAAAGCCCAAGCCAAATATTACGAGCGCCGCTTTGGTGTGAAGCTGAACCCAGACACGGAAGTTATCGCCACGCTTGGGTCGAAAGAAGGCTTTGCCAATATGGCGCAAGCCATCACCGACCCTGGCGATGTTATTCTGGTGCCCAACCCGACTTACCCCATCCATGCCTTTGGCTTCATTATTTCCGGCGCCACCATTCGCCATTTGCCCAATGAGGCGGATACCGATTTTTTTGAAGTGCTCGACCAAGCCGTGGTGCATAGCCACCCCAAGCCGAAAGCTTTGGTGCTGAATTACCCGGGCAACCCGACGGCGCAAGTGGTTGATTTGGATTTTTATAAAAAAGTCGTCGCCTATGCCAAGAAGCACGACATTATTTTGCTGTCCGATTTGGCCTATGCCGAGATTTATTTCGATGAGGACAATCCGCCGCCCTCGATTTTGCAAATCGACGGCGCCAAAGATGTGGCGGTTGAGTTTACCTCTTTGTCGAAAACTTTCTCTATGCCCGGTTGGCGCATGGGGTTTGCGGTTGGCAATGAGCGGCTTATCGGGGCGCTGACGCGGATTAAATCTTATCTCGATTATGGCGCTTTCACGCCCATTCAAGTGGCCGCGGCCACCGCTTTGGAAAGTCCGGAAGAAGTCATTCAAGACATTCGTCAGGTCTATAAAGAGCGCCGCGACGTATTGGTCGATGTGTTTCACCGCTCGGGCTGGGATGTGCCGGCCCCGCAAGCGACGATGTTTGCTTGGGCGAAAATTCCCGAGCCGTTTACCCATATGAAGTCGCTCGAGTTCTCGACGCTGCTGTTGCAAGAGGCCGATATTGCGGTGTCGCCAGGCATTGGCTTTGGCGAATATGGCGATGATTACGTGCGCATTGCTTTGGTTGAAAACGAGCAGCGCATTCGCCAAGCGGGCCGTAATTTAAAGCGTTTCATGGATGCGCATAAAGCTGCGGCGAAAAAATGAGTGAGAAAAAACGCATAGGCATAGCGGGTCTCGGCACGGTTGGGGCGCAGGTTGTAGCGCGGCTTTTGGCCGGCGCTGTGCCCGGTGCTGTGGTGACGGCGGTGAGCGCGCGCGATGCAAAGCGCGACCGCGGGGTCGATTTATCGGCGCAACGCTTTGTCGCCAATCCGCTGGACTTGGCCGCGGCAGAAGACGTCGATGTGGTGGTTGAATTAATGGGCGGCGAGGGCGGTGCAGCGCTTGAGCTGGTGCAGGCTGCGTTGCGAGCGGGCAAGCCAGTTGTGACGGCCAATAAAGCCATGTTGGCGGCCCATGCGGAGGGTCTGTCTGATTTATCTTGCGTCTCGCCACCCGTGCCATTGGCTTTTGAGGCGGCGGTGGCGGGCGGTATTCCGGTGATTAAAGCCCTGCGCGAGGGTATGGCGGGCAATGAGATTAGCCGCCTGTCGGGTATTTTAAACGGCACGTGCAATTATATTTTAAGCCGTATGGAAGTCGCGAAATTAAGCTTCGAGGAAGCGCTAAAAGAAGCGCAAGAAAAAGGCTTTGCTGAAGCCGACCCGTTTTTAGATGTGAGCGGCACGGATGCGGGGCAAAAATTGGTGATACTCTCGGCGCTCGGCTTTGGTGTGGCGCCCAATATGGCGCATGTGTCGATTACCGGCATTGAGCAAATCGCGGCGCAAGATATTTCCTTTGCGGCCAGTTTTGACAGTGTCATTCGGTTGGTGGCCATGGCGGAACGGCGCGCGGAAACGGGGGGCGTGTTTCATCAAGTGATGCCGATGCTGGTGAAAAAACCCGCCAGTTTGGCGCAAGTGGGCAATGAGTTAAACGCGCTGAAAATAGAAGCTGAGCCAGTTGGGTCGATATTCTTGCAAGGCCCTGGGGCGGGCGGCGGTGCCACCGCATCGGCTGTGTTGGCCGATATTTCCGATATTGTGCAGGGCTTCGGGCGGGCGTTGTTTAGCAAGCCGACCTCGGCGATGAAAGAATCAGCCAGCCCAAAACCGCCCGCTAGCGAGTATTACTTGCGCCTCGCGCTCGCCGATAAGCCCGGAAGCATGGCCAAAGCGACGCAAATATTGGCAGAAAACGGCGTTTCCATTGAAGAAGTTGTGCAAAGGTCGTCGCAAGCAGGTGACAGGTTTCTGCCGGTGGTCTTTATTACGCATCACTGTGAAAATTCAGCTTTGCGCGCCGCCTTAGAGGCGTTGCAATCGCAACAAGATATTTGTAACGAAGTTCTGGCGCTGCCAGTCTTTGCGGAAGAAATGTAGGAGAGACATAATGGCATCGAAGAAAATTGATCGTTCCCTCACTTTGGAACTGGCACGGGTTACCGAGCGGGCAGCTGTTGCGGCAGCCAAGTTAATCGGCCGGGGCGACGAAAAAGCCGCCGACCAAGCCGCCGTAGACGCGATGCGCCGAGAGCTGAATGCGCTGAATATTGACGGCGAAGTGGTTATCGGGGAAGGCGAGCGCGACGAGGCGCCGATGCTTTATATTGGCGAAAAAGTGGGCACGGGCGATGGCCCGAAAGTCGACATTGCGCTCGACCCGCTAGAGGGCACCACCCTGACCGCCAAAGGCATGGGCAATGCTCTGGCCGTGGTGGCCATGGCCGAAGGCGGTAGCCTGCTGAATGCGCCCGATGTCTATATGGATAAAATTGCTATCGGCGGCGGATATCCGGCCAACACCGTAGATTTGGATGCCGACCCGGCCGACAATGTAAAAGCGGTGGCGAAAGCCAAAGGCGTTGATGTGGGCTTGGTGAATGTTTGTATTCTCGACCGTCCGCGCCATGCCGAGATGATTGGCAAAGTGCGCGCAGCTGGCGCGCGGGTGACCTTGATTAGCGATGGCGATATCGCTGGCGTCATTCATTGCACCGACCCGTCGACGGGCATTGATATGTATATGGGCACAGGCGGGGCGCCCGAGGGCGTTTTGGCAGCGGCGGCACTGCGCTGCACAGGCGGCCAAATGCAAGGCCGTCTGGTAACCACAGACGAGGGCCAAAAAGAGCGCGCCCGCAAAATGGGCATCGAAGATTTCAACCGTAAATATACGGCCGAAGAAATGGCCAGCGGCGACGTTGTGCTTTCGGCCACAGGCGTGACCACGGGCTCTATGCTGACCGGTATCGCCCAGCACGGAAATGAAATTTGGACCGATACACTGCTGATGCGCTCTTCCACGGGCACCATTCGCTGGATTAAAGCGCGCCATACGGACCCGGATAAATTCCACCTCAATGACTAGCGCATCAGACCCATCTGCCGCGCCACAACGCGCCGCCTTAGGGGTGGCGCGCTCGGCGGCCGGGCAGTTTTGGTCTTTGCGCGAAACCGACGATCGGCAAGTCTTGCAGCTATCGCAGCGGCATGGCTTGCCCGATATTGTGTGCCGCATGTTGGTGGCACGCGGCATTGGCGCAGAGTTAGCGCCGGCTTACCTCGAGCCCAAATTACGCGATTTATTGCCCGACCCCTCCAGCCTCACCGATATGGATAGAGCCTCGGAGCGTTTGGCGCAGGCGATATTAGACGGCGAGCCCGTCGCGGTGTTTGGCGATTATGATGTCGATGGCGCCACCTCCTCGGCGCTATTGTTGCGCTATTGGCAAATGTGCGAGCAGGCGATGCGCGCCTATATTCCCGACCGCCAAAAAGAAGGCTATGGCCCCAATGATGCGGCTTTGGCGCAACTCGACAGCGAGGGCTATAAGCTGCTGATTACCGTCGATTGCGGAACCATGGCCCATGACGTGTTGCAAAAAGCCAGAGCGCGCGGGCAAGACGTGATTGTTTCCGACCACCACCAAACGGGCGGCGGCTTGCCAGAGTGTTTCGCACTGATCAACCCGCGCCGCGCCGATGACACCAGCGGACTGGGCCATTTGGCCGCCGTGGGGGTGACTTTCCTGCTGCTGGTGGGGGTCAATCGGGCCCTGCGCCAGAAAGGGTTTTTCGAGGGCAAAAGCGAGCCAGATTTAACCCAATTGTTAGATTTAGTGGCGCTTGGCACGGTCTGTGATGTGGTGCCATTGGAGGGCGTCAATCGGGCCTTTGTGCGCCAAGGCCTGAAGGTTATGGCCGCGGGCGCCAATGTGGGCGTGCAAGCGCTCGGCAAAGTATCGCGCGCCGAAGGCACATGGGGCACCTATCAATTGGGCTTTCAATTGGGCCCCCGGGTCAATGCGGGCGGGCGTGTTGGGCAATCGGATTTAGGCGTGCGGCTGCTTTCAACCCACGACCCAGACGAGGCCATTGGCTTGGCGCAACGGCTCGACGATTTCAATACCCAACGCCGGGTCATTGAAGCCGATGTGCAAGAAGAAGCCATGCGGCAAGTCGAATTAGGCTTGGCCAAGCAAAACGCCTTGGGCCCGTTTATTTTGCAAGCGGGCAAAGGCTGGCACGCGGGCGTTATCGGCATTGTGGCGGGGCGCTTGAAAGATAAATATCACCGCCCGAGTTTTGTTATCGCCATCGATGAAGACGGCATGGGCAAGGGCTCGGCGCGTTCGGTCAGCTCGGTCGATATCGGGCGTCTGGTGGCGGGGGCTGTGGACTTAAAGCTCATCGAAGGCGGTGGCGGCCATGCCATGGCGGCGGGCGTTACCTTGCACGAAAGCCAGCTGGCAGGTTTTGAAGCCTATCTGGCGGAGCAACTCGGCAGTCTGGCGCTTGATGCGCCGCGCGAGCTGCGCCTCGATGCGACGCTCACCCCGCAAGGGGCAACGCGCGAGCTGTGGGAGCAAATGCAAGGCGCCGGGCCTTTCGGGGCGGGCAACGCAGAGCCGCGAGTGGTTTTGCCGTCGGTGCGGATTGTCCAGCAAGCGGTGGTGGGCGATGGCCATGTGCGGTGCATTTTCTCGGGCGAAGGCGGCGGCCGGCTGAAAGCCATGGCCTTTGCTTCGGTGCCCGAAGAGGTGCGTATGGTTTTGCAAACCGCGCGCGGCCCCGTCCATGTGGCGGGTTTCTTGCGGGCCGATGACTGGCAGGGGCGGCGCGATGTGCAATTGATGGTGCATGATGTCGCAATTGCATAAAGCCGCTTAGAAGGGCTTGAAAAGCATCTCGATTAAGGATATATCATGCCGACCAAGCTCATGGAGCGCCCTTCGTCTATCGGTTAGGACGCCAGGTTTTCAACCTGGAAAGAGGGGTTCAATTCCCCTAGGGCGTACCATGACTTGGTGTTTTCC
>JABJKE010000025.1 GCA_018660505.1 Rhodobiaceae bacterium
CATTTGAGGTTTCAAAGCCAGCGTGGAATTAGGAATGTGGAGCAGCCTTCGCTGTCCAAGGACGCGCAAAAATAACTGGGTTTGACCTTAAATCCAACCAAGATTCTAAATCGGGGGCGTCGGCTATAGGCAGGCGCCCTTTTTGGTTTTATAAACATTTATGACAGTTTTTCTCGGCATTGATTTAGGCGCCAGCAGCCTCAAGGCCTGTTTGCTTCGCGTCACAAAAGGCGCGGTCGAGCGGACCGCTTTGGTGCGCGCCAGCATAAAAACCCATCATCTTGACACCGGCCATAGCGAACAAGAGCCCGCCGATTGGCGCCAAGCCATGGCCGAGGCTTTGGCACAATTAAACGAAACGCACAGCGCCGAAATGGCGCAGCTGCAAGGCATTGGTTTTTCAGGCGGTGCGCATATTGGCGTTTTATGCGACGCCCAAGCCAAGCCCTTGCGCCGCGCCATTATGTGGGACGACCAACGCGCCGCCGAGCTGGCGGGCCCCTTGGCCGCTGCAGGCGAGGTTGAAGCCATCACCGGCAATCGGCCCAATGCCACATGGACGCTACCGCAATTGCTCTGGCTGGGGCGCCATGAGCCAGAGGTTTTGGCCAAAACCGAAAGATTATATTTCGCCAAAGATTGGCTGCGCGCCCAACTGACCGATGATTTTTCGAGCGATGCCACCGAGGCCGTGGGCGCCATGATGGCGGATAAAACAGGCGCTTGGGCTCCCGAGTTGCAAGCCATGAGCGGTCTGGCAAAAACCGCTTTTCCGCCACTTCTGGCCCCCAGCGCACTGGCGGGCGAGGTGCGCCCCGCGCGGGCGCGCGAATTTGGCTTGCCTGCCCATATACCAGTCTATCAAGGCGCCATCGACACCTCCATGGAATGGCTTTGCACGGGGCCCCAAAGCGACACAATGGCCAGCTTAAAACTCGCCTCGGCGGGCGTGGTCGCCTTTACCAGCGCGCAAACGCACGCCTTTGCGCCCGTGTCTTTCTATCCGCATATTGTGCCCGGTTTACACTATCATGCGGCGGGCATGAGCGATTGCATGGGCGCCATCGATTGGGTGCGCCAAACCCTGACGCCCCATTTGACCCCACAAGAATTTACCCAAGCGGCCAGCCAAGCGCCCCTCGGCGCCGATGGATTATTGTTTTACCCCTATTTATCGGGCGCCCGCGCGCCGTTTTGGCAGGCCGATTTGCGCGCCGAACTGCGCGGCCTCACCCGCGGCGCAAGCCAACCATCTATCGCTCGCGCCGCCTATGAGGGGGTTGGCCATGTGCTGACCGCCATCTGGCAAGACATGACAACGCGCTTGGGCCATAGGCCCAAAACCCTCGCTCTCTTGGGGGGCGGCTCGCAGGCTTCGTTGTTCTGCCAGATTTTGGCCGACATGTTGAACGTCGAGCTACGCGCTGGCCTTGACAGCGATTGTGCTTTTGCCAGCGCCCTTTTGGCGGCCACGGCGCAGGGCCAGTTCGAGAGTTTAAGCCAGGCCGCAGATGTGGCCTATCAGCCCAGTGCCCAATTTACCCCTGACAAAGCGGCTCATGCGCGCTATCGTGGCCTCCATGAAAATTTTATGGCTCGCCACAAGCCGTGAATTTGGCTCATGAATGTGGACGAGGCATCTAAGCGACACAAATCGCGTCTTAACGTATAGATAGACGATTATAGATAGAGGAAGAGACCCATGGAAAACCGGATTGCGTATCGCGTTGAAAACCACATTGCACATGTGCATCTTATTCGCGCCGACAAAATGAACGCGCTGGACGCCGAGATGATGGATGCCCTCATCGAAGCGGGCGAGCGCGTCAAAGCCGATGACAGCCTGCGCGCTGTGGTTTTATCTGGCGAAGGCCGCGCTTTTTGTGCGGGTCTGGATATGGGCAATTTCGCGGCCATGGCCGGCGGTGGAGATGCTGGCGTCAGCGGCAATCAAAAACAACGCCAACCCCTCGCCGCACGCAGCCACGGCCTGGCCAATCGTCCGCAAAAAGTGGCTTTCACCTGGCGCGAAGTGCAAGTGCCCGTCATTGCGGCGGCGCAAGGGTTTGCGCTTGGCGGCGGGTTTCAAGTGTTTATGGGCGCCGATATGCGCTATGCCGCGCCGGGCACGAAATTCTCCATCATGGAATCGCGCTGGGGGCTGGTGCCAGACATGGGCACAACCCATGTGATGGCCCGTTTGGCGCGCGAAGACATTGTCAAAGAATTGGCCATGACGGCGCGTATTTTTGAGGCCGAGGAAGCCTATGAATATGGCTTTTTAACGCGCATTTGCGACGACCCCATTGCCGCCGCTTTTGAAACGGCGACCGCCATTGCGGCGCGCAATCCAGATGCCATTCGCGCCACCAAACAATTGTTCAACGAGCCAGCCGATCGGCTTGTCGCCGATACGTTACTGCTGGAAAGCGTGTTGCAAGATGAGATTATTGGCTCGCCAAACCAAGTCGAAGCGGTAAAAGCGGAGCTAGAAGGTCGCGAAGCGGTTTTTTCTAATGGCGCGGCGCAAAAAGCGGCAGAGTAAAACCGCTTAGCCCGCCCAAATGCCGCTCATCCGATCGATGAGCCAATAGACCGAAACCCCGCCGATGAGGATAATCGGCACCTCGCGGACCAGCGGATAGCGCGCCGCGGGTTTGGCCAAAAACCGTCCGGCCACCAGAGCCGCACCAACCACCATCAACTGCCCGACCTCAAGGCCGATGTTAAACAAGGCCAAAGCGGGCAGCGCCAAATCGCGCGGCAGGCCGATATCGCCCAAGACACCGGCAAAACCAAAGCCATGCAGCAGGCCGAAGCCAAAGGCCACGAGTTGTGGATAGCGGCTGGCTATTTTCGAGCGCTGCGCTTCTGGCCTGAGCAATTCCACGGCCAAGAATAAAATCGACAGCGCAATTATCGCCTCCACCACCGCCGAGGGCGCCGTGACCGAGCCCAACATGGAAAGCGCCAAGGTGAGCGAATGCGCCAAAGTAAAAGCGGTGATGACATAGATTAACGCGCGGGTTTGGCGCACCAAAAGCACCAGCCCCAGCACGAATAAAATATGGTCAACGCCCGATAGTAAATGCTCCACGCCAAGGCCAAAATAGGCCGCAAGACCCTCGCCGCCGCCGGTGAATTTTTGCACAGGCGCCTCTGCCGTTAGCCGCAAGTTGGTTGTGCTGTCATCCAGCAGCCGCAAGAGAACAAACACATCGGTGATGGTTTTTTGCAGGCCCTCCACGCCCAGCCTTTGCCCCATCAGCCCGCCATTGCAGCGCAATTGAAACCGCTCGATGAGCACCCCCGGCCGCCGCTGCATTTTACTGTCGCCCAGCCGCTCGCAGATTTCGGGGAACACGGGGCGCAAGCCCAATCCGGCCACTTCATAGCGGCTGGTATCGCGCACCGGTTGCTTCCAGATAATCTGATAGCTATCGGGCGCCACCTCGTTAATTTCAATATAGCCCGGGCGCACCTCATGGGCGTCCACCGGGGCGAGAGCGAGAAAGACCAGCGCCAAAACGCCCATAAGCGCGCGAGAAAACCGATGTCTCACGGCGCGTCTACCGGAACCAATTCAATTTCATAAGACGCCCGCAACGCGCGCCACGCTTCTAATTTGGCGATGCGCGCCTGCTCATTGGCCCAGTCTTTGGCTATTTTTTCGGCCATCGGCGCAAACACGGCGGGGCGCTTTTCATAGCGCCGATCGACCGCCACCACATGCCAACCATAGGCCGAGCGCACGGGGCCCGCCCATCCATCGACGGCCATGGCTTGGGTATCAAACATTTGAGTGGCGAAATCGGCCCCCATAATTTGCGCCATCTCTAATTTATCTTGCCGCATATAGGCGCGGTTCAGCATGAAAGGCTGGCCGAGGGCGCGCCAATTTTCCGCTTCGCCAGCTTTCACTTGGGCCAATAAGGCGCGCGCTTGGGCTTCGTCGCTGGCATAAATATGGCGCCAGGTTAATTTGGCGGGCGTATCGTAATTGGCGCGGTTTTCTTCAAACCATGCTTTGAGCTCCGCTTCATCGGGCAGCTCGGGCGGATTATTCTCATCGAGAAAAAACTCCACTTTTTGCGCCAGACGACGACGAATAATCACATCCTCATCTTCCAACCCAAGGCGGCGCGCTTCGCGGACGAGAATCTCTTCGCGAATATAGCCTTCCACCAGCGCATCTAATTCTTGTGCATTAGGGCGTCTTTTGGTTTGCCCTTCCCATTGCGCCACCAGTTTTTCAACCAAGGGCAAATCAATCAGAATACGGTGTTCCATGCGCCTTTCGCTGGCGACATCAATGGCGAATAGTCCAAGTCCAAAGGCAACGAACCAAACCAGTCGGTCGCGCAAGAGCGTGCTTAATAATTGTTTCATACCCAGGGCTATTCGATTCTAACGGTCTCGCTGGCCTAATGTTCTAGCCAGATAGGCGACGACCAAACTCGTTCTTGAATGGTGGCTGCCAAAGATGGGTTGGGCAGCGTGCCCGCCCGAACGGCATCCCATGTCGACCAACGACACGTCGGGTTTTCTAAACCGCGCACATAATAAAACGCGTTTTCCCCTGCATTGGCCTCTGGGTCTTGCCAATAGGCTTTCAACTCTTCGGCGCCTGTATCGGCGTCATAATCGCAGGTCTTCGTATCGACGCGCGCATTATTGTCGGGGCAACGGTTGGTTTTTGCATCCACCCTGGCGCCGCCCGCGCAGGCCACATCGTAAATTTTCTCCTGCGATTGACCGTCGCTATCGACCCAGCCTTTGACGATTTGCAAACGCTGCAAAGGCGCACTGCCCGGGTCTCGCGTGGCCCAAACGAGGAAATCAGGGCTTTGGCCTTTGCGCGCTTTTAAATCAGCGCCCATAGGAACGCCGCGCTGATAGGCCTTTTTGACCAATTGCGCATCGTCCAGCCAATCGGCTTCGAGCCCATAGCCAGCAAACAGGCGAACCCGCATACGCGGCCCGCTGGTGCCGAAAGTTTCTTTGCGGCGCATGGCGTCGAAAATAGAGCCACGGGTGTTTTCCTCAGCCCAAACGCCAGCCAGACCTGAGGCGCCCCAGCTCGACCATTGCATTTGCAAAAAGCCCGGTGCCGGATTTTTAGGCGGATTGCCCGTCCGCGCGCCAGCGATTGTGTTCACTTGCGTCCACCAATTGCGAACCCGGAACACTTGCGCGCCCAAACGCTGCGTCCAGCTCAGCCGAACCGAGCCGCGCAAGCGACCATTGGCATCGACCAGACCGATTTTGGACCAATAGTCATATTCATCAAAAGCGCCCGCCGACACATGCGTGTCGGAAGCGGAGATAAGACCAAATTTATACGGGTTGCCCTGTCCCCGTGCCTGCATTTGCAGACCCCGCTTATAAGCATCGCGAATATACGAGCCTTCCACACGGCTATTATACCAAGTGGCGATTTGATAGGGCATGATTTCAAAAGCCGCAAACTCATCATTCGGGCTTTGTAAGGGGTGGACTTCGGATGTGCCTTTCACTTGGCTGATTTCCACCAAAGGCTCATTGCGCATCCGCATATCGCTGTATTTTTTATCGATCGGGGCGCCATCATAGGTTACGTCGTCGAACATATAGCCGTCCGAGCCATTTGAATTATGCGGAATGGCAATCGAATCCATCCCTTGCTCGCGAATGCTATCCATCCAACGCCATAGGTTTTCTGGATTTTTGGAGATTAAGCGCGAATAGGGTTCGGCTGGCGCATCGCCACGGAACAAAACATTGCGGTGCAAGTTTTCAAACGTGTCTTGCGACGAAGTATATTCATAGCCAATCATCGCGGTAAATTTGCCCGGGTCATTATGGCGATTGGCCGCTTGTTTAATGTCTGCCCAAGTGGAGCGCACAATCGACATATCTAACAGGTCGTCTTCTACCTGCTGGCCGATATATGGCATCATGGCGCCAAAAGCGGCGCGGCGCTCGGATGCGGTTTTCGCTGTGCGCAGACCGCTGGCCACTTTGTGATTGCTAACCTGTGTGCTCTCGTCAAACATGGCGGGCACCATGCCCAAATACATGGCGTGGTCAGTCACCGCCTGAAAATCGAGCGGCACGCGCATTTTCATCTCAAACCCGGCCGGATGCTGAATGGCTTTGCCTTTGGCAAATTCATAAGCTTCATCGGGGCCATTGCGATTGCCAAAAATAAACGCGTCAAAAGACAAATTAGTGTGCAAATGGGTTTCCCCAAACAGTGCCTTGCGGTCTTCTGGAGCGGCATGCACCCCAAGCGGCGCGATGAGTAAAGCGGCCGTCAGCCAAGTTTTAAGTTTCATGTTAATCTCCCTATTGCCCGGAGTTTGCCTCAAGCTTCAGCGAAAAACAAGCCACCTAAGCGGCAGTGATTGACCTTTAGGGCGCAACCGATAAGCTAGCGATAAATTAGGCGGTAAGGGGAGCGACGATGTATCGCGATATCTATCAAGACTGGCAGGATAACCCGCAAGCGTTCTGGCAAAACCAAGCGGCCCGCTTGAGCTGGGATACGCCGCCCACGACAATTTTCGAGAGCGATGCGAGCGGCGACCGCTGGTATGTCGATGGCGTGATGAACACATGCTTCAATTGCGTCGATCGCCATGTCGCCGATGGCCATGGCGACCGCATCGCTTTTATCCATGACAGCCCGCTGACCGACAGCGTGGCAAAATTAACCTATGCCGATTTGCTCGACCGCGTTGAGCTGGTGGCCGGTGTTTTGGCCCATCACGGGGTCGAAAAAGGCGACCGCGTTCTCATCTATATGCCGATGATAAGCGAAACCGCCATCGCCTCTTTGGCTTGCGCCCGCCTTGGCGCCGTACATTCGATTGTCTTTGGCGGCTTTGCCGCGGCCGAGCTGGCCACGCGCATCGACGATGCCAAACCGAAACTCATTTTAGCCGCCTCTTGCGGGCTAGAGCCGGGCCGCACGATTGCCTATAAACCTCTGCTCGATGGCGCCATGCAGCTGGCGACCCATAAGCCCTCAGCCTGTATTATTTTTCAGCGCCCCGAAGCCGAAGCGGCACTTGTCGCAGGGCGCGATTACGCTTGGCAAGACGAAGAAGCCAAAGCGCGCGCGCAAAACAACCGCCCGCCTTGCGTGCCCGTGCTGGCGACAGACCCTTTATATATTCTCTACACCTCGGGCACCACGGGCGTGCCCAAAGGCGTAGTGCGCGACACTGGCGGTCATTTGGTCTCACTGGCTTGGGCGATGGAGAATATTTACACCATTGGCGCGGGCGACGTCTTCTGGTCGGCCTCTGATTTCGGTTGGGTGGTTGGCCATAGTTTCATTCTCTACGGCCCGCTTTGTGTGGGCGCCACCAGCGTGATTTATGAGGGCAAGCCCATTGGCACGCCCGATGCAGGCGCCTTTTGGCGGGTGATTGCCGAACATAAAGTAAAAGCCCTATTCACTGCGCCGACAGCTTTTCGAGCGATTAAAAAACAAGACCCCGAAGGCAAACGAGTGGCCGATTATGATTTGAGCCATTTCAAAACGCTCTATCTGGCCGGGGAGCGCGTCGACCCCGATACGATTAATTGGGCCGAAGCCGCCTTGAAGGTGCCGGTGATTGACAATTGGTGGCAGACCGAAACCGGGTGGCCCATTTGTGCCAATCCGCTGGGCATCGAGGCTTTGCCGATTAAAAAAGGCTCGCCAGCCGTCGCCATGCCGGGCTATGCGCTGGCCGTGCTGGGCGAAGATGGCACACCCGTGGCCGCCACGCAAACGGGCGCGATTGTTTTAAAACTGCCGCTGCCGCCGGGCTGCTTGCCCGGACTTTGGCAAAACCAAGCGGGCTTTGAAGACGCCTATCTGAAGGATTACCCGGGCTATTATAAAACCGGCGATGCGGGCTTTCTAGATGAAGACGGCTATCTTTATGTCATGTCGCGGACCGACGATATTATCAATGTCGCGGGCCATCGCTTGTCGACGGGCGGTATGGAAGAGGTTTTGGCAGGCCATCCTGACATTGCAGAATGTGCGGTCATGGGCGTGAAAGACCAACTGAAAGGCGAATTGCCGCTCGGTCTTTTGGTGTTCAACGATGGTGTCAACGGGCCGGATGACGAGATTATTCAGCAATGCATCCAAAAAGTGCGCGATGAAATAGGCCCGGTGGCGTCGTTTAAACTAGCAACGCGGGTGGCGCGTTTACCGAAAACCCGCTCGGGAAAGATATTGCGCGCGACGCTTCGAAAAATTGCCAATGGCGAAGACTGGAATATGCCCGCGACCATTGACGACCCGATTATTCTGGATGAAATTAGCGAGCGCTTATTGGCGCTCGGCTATCCACAAAACCGCTAAAGGAAATAACCATGACTGAACTCGTTACCATCGACCGCCACGGCGCCACTGCTATTGTTACCCTCAACCGCCCGGAAGCGATGAACGCGCTGTCGGCTCCTTTGAAAAGCCAATTGGCCCGCGCCGTCGACAGCCTCGAGGCGGACGCCGATATTCGGGTGATGATACTAACCGGAGCGGGCGAAAAAGCCTTCACGGCGGGTCTCGATTTAAAAGAATTGGGCGGCAATGCCGATGGCCCCGCCATTGCGATCACCACCGATGATCCAGTGAAATCTATCAGCCGTTTTTCTGGCCCCGTCATTGGCGCCATTAACGGTGTGGCCATTACCGGCGGTTTCGAAATTGCGCTGGCTTGCGATGTGCTTATCGGCACGCCCAACACGCGATTTGCCGACACGCATGCCCGCGTCGGCATTTTGCCGGGCTGGGGCTTGAGCCAAAAGCTGACCCGCCTTTTGGGCCCATCGCGCGCCAAGGAAGTCTCGCTCACGGGCAATTTCATCTCGGCCGAACAGGCTTTGCAATGGGGATTGATCAACCATATCGTCGCCCCCGACGCGCTCTTGGAAACAGCCCTGCAACTGGCCAGCGACATGCAGTCTTGCGTGCCCGAAACGCTGGTTGCCTATAAAGCCTTGATGGATGATGGCTATGCGCAAACCTATGGCGATGGCTTGCATTTGGAAGCCAAACGCAGCGGCGCCGCCAATTCGCAAGTCGACGGCCAAGCCATTGAAGCGCGCCGCGAAAATATTCGCCAACGTGGCCAGAACCAAAAGTAATCGCCAACCTTCAAGGATATGACCATGTCTAAATTTTCTCGCCAGACCCCGCAAACGGCCTCTTTCGTCGGGTGGCGCGCGCCCGATAATATTCGTTGGGCTTTGCGTAATTTCTCTATTCTGCCCAGCGTCATGATACCGCGCGGCGAGACGATTTATCAGCTACCCAAGGGCACCACGCAAGACATTGACAATTTCACCTATGAGCTCAACGGCAAACCCGTGCGGCTTGGCGATGCCATGGCGGCCGATAGTTTAGACGGCTATCTCGTGGTGCAAAACAATGAGATTATCTATGAGAGTTATTTCGATAACTTCCGCCCGCATGACCATCACCTATGGGCCTCGATGACCAAATCTCTCATCTCGACCGCCTATGGGATTGCGGCCCAGGAACACGGGCTAGACGAGAGCGCCTCGCCGGCCAAATATCTGCCAGAACTCGAAGGCAGCGTCTTCGCCGAGGTGAGCATTCGCGAGACGCTGAACATGGTGACGGCGCTAAATTACACCGAGGAATATGAAGATATGACACCGGGCAGTGTGCATCTCGAATATTTCCGTCGCTTAGGCTTTTTCGCCGATTTCGAGCTGCTGGCCATCGACCCAATGCAGACCGACACCCCGCGCGGCGTGCGCGATATGTTGCCCAAATTCACCCGCGCCGAAGGCGGCGTAGCGGGTGCCGAATATGAATATCAATCGCCCAATGTCGATGTCATCGGCTGGCTTATCGAGCGGGTTACGGGCCAGCCTTTAAAAGATTATGTGCGCGATAAAATTTGGGCGCCGCTGGGCACCGAGCATGACGGCGTATTCACCACGGATGTCGCCTTTGCTCCCATTTCGACCGGCGGCTTTAACTCGACTTTGCGCGACGCCGCCCGCTTTGGGCTGATGGCTTTGGGGCATGGTAAATTGGGCGACACGCAAATCGCGCCCGCCGATTGGATGGCCGATACTTATGCGCTAACGAAAGCCGATTTAGCGGCTGGCCAAGCCGGCATTAACACCAACCCCGCGCACCCGAAATATATTCCCGGGTTTACCGGCTATCGTAGCTTCTGGTGGAATTTTGATGCCGCCCAAGGCGAGCGCCTAGCAATGGGCGTGCATGGCCAAGTGATTTACGTCCATCAGGCGAAAAACCTTGTCATCGCAACTTTTGCCAGCCCCGACCAAACAGCCAATATGCTGCGCCAGAGTTTCAAGCAAATGCTGGCGGGCACCCGCGCGCTGGCGGCTAGCCTTTAGAGGAAAAGCCTATTTGGTGAATTTAAGTCCATTGTCGCGCAAGGCGCCAAATTTCACCAAAAAGATATCGGCAATATAGTTTTGATACATCACCCAAGGCTTGACGCTGCCCTGTTTTGGCAGCTCTGCCGATTTGCGGGTGATATAGCCAGAGGAAAAATCCAACAAGGGCTCAAACTCGATATCGGCCATATCGGGCGTCGGCATGGCGCGTCCCAAGCCTTTTCTATCCATATAATTGACCATGCGGGTTAAATAGCGCGAGGTCAGGTCACAGCGCAGCGTCCACGACGCGTTGGTATAACCAAAAGAAGCCACGAGGTTTGGAATGCCCGAATACATCATGCCTTTATAATTCAGCAAATTGCCAGGCTCGACCGCCTCGCCATCCACACTGACATCAATATTGCCAAGGAAGTTCAAATCGAGACCGGTGGCGGAAACCACAATATCGGCCGCCAAGGTCTCTCCCGATTTCAACACAATGCCATCTTCGGTGAAACGCTCGATATGATCGGTCACAATATCGGCTTTGCCGTTGCGGATAGAGGTGAAAAAATCACCATCTGGCGCCAAGCAGACGCGCTGATCCCATGGGTTATATTTAGGCGTGAGATGTTTCTCAATATCAAAGCCTTCTGGCAATTGAGCCGGCAATTCATCCAACAGACGCTTTTTAATGGCGTCTGGATATTTGCGGCACATCCAGAAGAAAAACCGTCCCATCAAAACATTTTTCCAGCGCGTGAGCCCATAGGCCATCATCGACGGCAAAAACTTGCGGGTGAAATTAGCAAATCCATCTTCCGCCGGGCGCGCCACAATATAGGTTGGCGAGCGCTGCAACATGGTTACCTGCGTGGCGGTTTGCGCCATCGCTGGCACCAAAGTCACGGCGGTGGCGCCAGAGCCGATGACGACCACTTTTTTACCTTCGTAATTCAGGTCTTCTGGCCAGAATTGCGGATGCACAAGCGCGCCTTTAAAGCTATCGACGCCCGGGAAATCGGGTTGATAGCCGTGGTCGTAATTATAATATCCGGCGCAACTATGAATAAATTTGCAGCTTTGAATCTCGCGTTCGCCCGTGGCTTTATCTTCAATGGTCACGAACCATTTGCTATCGGGGCTCGACCATTTGGCCTCCACGACTTTCTTGCCAAAGCGAATGAGCTGGTCAATTTTGCTCTCGCTCACCGCACCTTTGAGATAGTCCATAATGGCGGGCGCATCGGCGATGGCTTTTGCCTGCTTCCAAGGCCGGAACGAAAAGCCGAGCGTATACATATCGCTATCGGAGCGCACGCCTGGATATTTGAACAAGTCCCATGTGCCCCCAATGCCGTCTCTTTGTTCAAGAATTTCAAACGAGGTTTTGCGGCTATGTTTTTGCAAATGAAAAGCCGAAGAAATGCCGGAAATGCCGGCTCCGATAATTAAGACATCGGTATGTTTCATATCGTCGGCAGGGCGGGTGGTAGGGGACTGGCTCATGTTTTTCTTCCATTCAAATCATGGCACTCTTGTTAGTCTATGAGTATGCCTTGATTAACCAAAAGGGCAAGCCTTGAGGGTCGTGCGCTGGATTTATTTCATCGTCGGAATGATGAACGATTGGTCGTCAACATCGCCAGACGGCCAGCGCTGCGTTACCGTTTTCACTTTGGTATAAAATTTAATGCCTTCGGGTCCATGCTGATTGGTATCGCCAAAAGCCGAACGCTTCCAGCCGCCAAAGGTGTGATAGGCCACTGGCACGGGTATCGGCACATTAATGCCCACCATGCCCACATTTACTTTCGAGGCAAATTCGCGCGCCGCCAAACCATTGCGGGTAAATATCGCCACGCCATTGCCATAGGGATGTTCCGACGGCAAACGGGCCGCCTCTTCCAAATTATCGGCCCGAACCACTTGTAAAACCGGACCAAAAATTTCTTCCTGATAAGACTGCATATCCGAGGTCACTTTATCGAATAAAGACGGGCCAATGAAAAACCCTTCTTCATTGCCTTGCAGGCTCAGCCCGCGGCCATCGACCAGAAGCGCCGCGCCTTCTTGCACGCCCATCTCAATATAGCTCTCTACTTTGGCCCGATGCGCGGCCGAAACCACGGGGCCATAATGCGCGTCTGGGTCACTGGAAACCCCAACGGTCAGCTTGGCCATTTCTTCTTGCATGCGCCCGACAAATTCATCGGCCGTGTCTTTGCCCACAGGCACCGCCACGGGCAAAGCCATGCACCGTTCGCCAGCCGAGCCGAAAGCAGCGCCAGAGAAATCAGCAATCACTTGGTCCATATCGGCGTCTGGCATAATAATGCCGTGGTTTTTCGCCCCGCCCATGGCTTGCACGCGTTTGCCATTGGCGGCCCCCGTCGCGTAAACATATTGGGCAATGTCCGACGAGCCAACGAAGCTCACCGCCTTAATATCTGGATGATGCAACACCGCATCCACGGCTTCTTTATCGCCATGCACCACGTTCAACAGACCTTCGGGCGCGCCCGCCTCCAGCATCAGCTCAGCCAAACGCACGGGCAGGCTTGGGTCTTTTTCCGATGGTTTGAGAATAAACGCATTGCCGCAAGCAATGGCGATGCCAAACATCCACATGGGAATCATCGCGGGGAAATTAAACGGCGTAATACCCGCCACAATGCCGAGCGGCTGGCGGGTGGCATAAATATCAATGCCGGGGCCAGCGCCTTCGGTATATTCGCCTTTTAGCAAATGCGGAATACCGCAGGCAAATTCGATAACTTCCAGGCCGCGTTGAATATCGCCCTTGGCATCGGCAATCACTTTGCCGTGTTCGGACGACAGCATAGCCGCCAACTCGTCCATATTATCTTCTAGCAATTGCTTGAAAGCGAACATCACACGGGCTCGTCTTTGCGGATTGGTGGCGGCCCATTCTGGCTGCACTTTTTTGGCCGCTTGCACGGCCGCTTCCATATCGGTGGCGCCCCCTAGGCAAACCGTGGCCTGAATTTGGCCGGTGCTTGGGTTGTAAATATCGCCATCGCGGGTCGCGGCCCCGCGCGTCGCTTGACCGCCTATGAAATGTTTAACTTCCCGCATGATTATTCTCCCGATTGCTTAAAACTCGGCGACAAACTATCAGGTAATGCGTGACGCGCCAAACATTAAGTCTCGCGAAAAAACGCGGCGTTTCAGCTGTTTAAAATCTGCTTTACGCCGAGGCTTTGGCTTCCACCAAAGCGCTTTTGTTGAAAAACGGCACGCTCAAAAGGCTTGGCAAAAGCAACACCGCCCCCAAGAGAGCCAACACAAGACCCTACATGGTGAAACTGGCAAACCGCTGCAACATCACCAAGTCTGAGCTCAAAAAGACGCCGGCTCCGAAGCAGAATAAAAACGGCCTATCGCTATCCGCCATCGAGATTTTCGCGCAAGACTTCCAACTCCAGCCATTCTTCCTCGGCGGCGGCCAAATCAGCTTGTGCTTTGGCTAATTTCTTCACGGCGGCATCGAAACGCTCGGGCGCTTTGGTAAACAGCTCGGCATCGGCCAAAATGGCCTCCATTTTTTCTATCTCTCGGGCCAAAGCGTCCATTTCCGCGGGCAGTTTTTCCAGTCGGAATTTGTGTTTATAGCTCATCTTACCAGAAGGGGGCCGCGCGTCCTTTGGGGTCCCTTGCCCGTCTTCTTTGGCGCCCGCAATAGGGCCGACATCTGCCAGCTTGCCTCGGTTTTTAAGACTGGCCTTCTGCTGCCCTTTCATATCGGAATAGCCGCCCGCATATTCCAGCCATGTGCCCTCGCCTTCGGCGTTGAACACGCTGGTGACCGTGCGGTCGAGGAAATCGCGGTCATGGCTGACCAGAATAACCGTGCCCTCATAGGCACCAATCATCTCTTGCAGCAAATCAAGCGTTTCGAGGTCTAAATCATTGGTCGGCTCATCCATGACCAGCAAATTGGACGGCTGGCGCAGGCCGCGCGCCAAAAACAGCCGCGCCTGCTCGCCGCCGGAAAGCACCGAGACAGGGGTGCGCATTTGCGCCGGATGAAACAGGAAATTTTTCATATAGCCAATGACATGCATACTATCGTCGCCCAAAGGCACCCGATCGCCAGAGCCATCGGTCAGCGCATCCTTGACGTTCCAATCTTGCTTGATGCCCGCCCGCTGCTGGTCGAGCAGCAAGGGGGTCAGGTTTTTGCCCAAACGAATATTGCCGCTATCGGGCTCTAGCTTGCCCAATAACATATTCAGCAAAGTGGTTTTGCCGGCGCCATTGGCCCCAATAAGCCCAACCCGTGCGCCGCGTTTTATCTGCGTGCTGAAATTCTCAACGATTTTCTTATCGCCGAAGCTTTTATGAATCTCATCCGCCTTGACCACCAGCTTGCCCGATTGCGCGCCGGCCTGCATCACCGCTTCCATGCCCCCTTGGGGGCCGCGATAGTCGCGTTGTTGTTTGCGCAAATTCGATAAATCGCCCATCCGTTTGACATTGCGCTTGCGCCGCGCCGTCACGCCATAGCGCACCCAATCTTCTTCGCGGGCAATTTTGCGCGCCAATTTATGTTGTTCGCTGGCTTCGCGTTCTAATTCGTCGTCGCGCCAATCTTCAAAATAGGCAAAACTTTTGCGCATAATCTTGGTTTTGCCACGGTCGAGCCAGACGGTTTGATTGGCCATATTCGACAAAAAGCGCCGATCATGGCTCACCAAAACCAGAGCCGAATTAATCTGGCGCAGGGCTTGCTCCAGCCATTCGATGGCGGGCAAATCGAGATGATTGGTCGGCTCATCGAGCAACAGGATTTCAGGCTGGGTGGCCATGGCTTTGGCCAGAGCCACGCGGCGTCGCTCGCCGCCAGACAGTGGCGCGAGAACGGCCTCGGGGGGAACATGTAAATCCGCCATAAGCTGGAAAGCGCGTTGGCGGTCTTCATTGTTCAACACATCTTGCAGCACATAATCTTCGGCCGTGGTAAAGCCGTCGAAACTTGGGTCTTGCGCCAAATACTCAATGGCAATGCCTGGCTGCACAAAGCGCTCGCCGTCATCGGCATCGACCAGGCCGGCGATGATTTTAAGCAGGGTTGATTTGCCGGAGCCATTGCGCCCAACCAAACAAATGCGGTCTTCGCGACTGACCGATAAAGCGGCGCCATCCAGCAGAGGCTGAACGCCGTGCGTGAGGTGGATGTCGTCGACATAAAGAATGGGAGGGCTGGCGGCCATAGCAGAAGCTAACTTTCGAATTGCAGGAAGCGCATCTATAGCCTGTCATGGGAGGGAGGGGAATGGGGAAATGGCGGATTAGATAGGGTAGCCCAGATAAAGGACGATAAATAGGAACGCCAGTCCATGCGCTAGACTTATCGCCGGAATCTGGATAGCCAAATTCGGACTTCAAAAAAAATAAAAGGAGAAAGTCATGCGATTTATAAAATATTGTCTTTTAGCTCTGGTAATAGCCTTTCCGGCTGCTGCACAGGAAAACCTCCATCTCGGTTCCCTCTCTTGGGCTATCACATCTGGGGATGGCGAAAACGGAGACCTAGATTTTGATGTAGATGCCACTGCCCTTACGGGAGAGTATTTCGTCTCAGAAAAAGTAAGCCTTGGCATCACTTTTGAAGATTACGAGGAGCAATACGACTTCTATGCTGACAATGACTTATGCGAAACAGACAGCCTTCAACTCGGCGTGGCCTATCATGCTCGTCGCGCGAACATCCTCGCCGGCACCGGAAAAGGCTATAGTGTTGGAATTAGGTCAGATGATCGGTCGACCGATTGCAGAGATGACAACGGCTTCGCCTCTAGCGATGACGAGACCACCGAATACATCGATTTTAAATATGACCGAGGCTTAGGCAATGGATTGACCTTCAGAGCCTATCTATTGACCGATATCGATGACTTTTTGGACGACCGCGAGATAGGCTTAGGCTTAACTAAAATATTTGGCGACCAAATCGGTATCAGTGCTTTATATGCTATCTCAGAATCAACCGAGTATAGCTTTGATGTTGACAGCTCTGTCTTTGAGGTCTCGGCTAGTTTTTACTTCTAAACCTGCTTCGTAGGGCACCAATACGAACTAGACTGGCGACGCGACCTCCTCACAAAGGAGGTCGCGTCATCCGGTTGTTCTGGCCAGAGCCATGTGACTGTTACCTTTCGAAAGCGGTGGTCGCGAGGGTAGAATTCCTAAGCAGGCGCAAGGCGGGCTAGAGCTTACTTCGTAAGCAAAGCCCTTTTAGCGTGAACTTAGGTGAAAATCCGTAACCTCAGAAACCAATAAAAAAGCCCCCAGTCTGGGGGGCTTTTTTATTGGTTGCGGGGGTAGGATTTGAACCTACGACCTTCAGGTTATGAGCCTGACGAGCTACCGGGCTGCTCCACCCCGCGACAGATATTGAAACAGGGCCAAAAGCCCCGTGAAGTGCAGTGGTTGTAACACAAAATAGCCGTTTGCATAGAGGCTTCTCACCATTTCCTAAAAATATTCCACGCGCCTTTGCTTTTCCGCCAATTGGTTACATTTATCTCGACTTTTGCTAAGCTCTCCAGCATAAGCAAGTGCGCGTAACCAGATGAAGAACCCACCCATGTCGATGACCGAACCGCTATTTGACAGCAAAACCCTCGACCTCCATGTCGACAATGCCATCGGCATGGGCAATCGCAGGTGGGTCTTCCAACATCCCGATAATCCAAAACTGTGCATCAAAGTCGCCCGGCAAGCCCATATCCGCGACCAATTAAACGCCAAAGGCGGGCTATACCGGCATATGCCCACCACGTGGCGAGATGACAATGTTTTGGAAGCCCGCGCCTATCGGCAAAAAGCCTTAACCACCACCGACCCCTATGTGTGGCAACATTTGCCCCACATGCATGGCTGGCAGGCCACCAATTTAGGGCCCGGTTTGGTGTTCGATTATTACACCGATGCCCAAGGCCAACCCGCTGCCAATCTGGAGACCGTGTTGCAAACCCAAGGCGCCACGCCGGCGCTAGAGGTAGCCGTTGAAAATCTTCATGCCTATATTTTAAAAACCGAAATTTGGATGCGCCATCCCGGGCCGCCCAATATTGTCTGGGCCGCCGATGGGCATTTAAAGCTCATTGATTGCCTCGGCACATACACAATGGGCTGGCAGCACCGCTTCGCAGGGCTGCGCCAAAAGCGCCTCAAACGCCATTGCGCCTATCTCGACACAGCCATCGCCCGCGCGCTCACCTAGAGCGCTATCCTCAAGGAAGACGTGCGAAAGCCGCTTGCGGGCCGATTAGTGATGTCAGGGGTGTTTGAATTGTGAAGAAGAGTACAGAAACTGTTTCATATTCCGCAGACCTGGCAACGACCTACTCTCCCACACCTTAAGATGCAGTACCATCGGCGCTAAAGCGTTTAACTTCCGAGTTCGGGATGGGATCGGGTTTAGGCGCTTTGCCATAGTCACCAAGTCGGCGCAATATGAAACAGATTATTGATCAAAACTGAGCTTGTAATTAAGGCCAGCCTTACAAAAAGGCCAGCGCATGGGGAAATGAGAACGATCAAGTCGATCGAACAATTAGTACCGGTAAGCTACACGCATTGCTGCGCTTCCACACCCGGCCTATCAACGTGGTCGTCTTCCACGGCTCTCAAGGGAGATCTCGTCTTGAGGGGGGCTTCCCGCTTAGATGCTTTCAGCGGTTATCCCGTCCG
>JABJKE010000022.1 GCA_018660505.1 Rhodobiaceae bacterium
GAGCCAGCCTTTTGCAATGCCTCTTGGGCCCAGGCCGTCAGTTTCTTTTGTCCGTCAATACGCGTGCCCCCGGCTTGGCGACTGCTATAGGGATTGTCTAACGCGCTCTGCATTTTCACTTGCTGGCTCAATACCGAGGTGCGTTTTATCGGCACAAATTCGCCTTGCGCGTTCAGCATCGCTTCATCGTCAATGTTGCTGCGCGTTGGCACGCCCAACACCGGATGCCATTTGGGGGCCGCCTCGGCGTGGCGCACCTGATAGTCTAGGGGGCGCGAGGCGGGCTCTAGGCTGGCCGTGAAATCGGGCATGCCAAGCGCCAATTTGGCACGCGGATGGCGCACCCAGCGCGCGCCTTGCATGAGCGTCAATACATGCACGCGCCAATAGAGGTCTTGCGACGCCAAGGGGCTGGGCACGAAAGCGCGAAACGCATCTTCGCCATTTAAGATGACGTTCGAAAAGCGCCCCATATCCAATTCTTCGCCGACGCCGCTTGAGGCTTCTTCTTGCTGAAACCCCGGAATGGCGCTGGCATTAATGCGCGGCATTAAAATAAACGCAGCAATGGCGAAGAACAAAGAGCCGCTGAGCGCCAGCATAATCGGCAGCCATCGGATGCGAAGCCCCGAAAGCGGCATGCCATTAATGCGCAGCGTGAAAACGCCAATGTAAAAAATCACGCTGACCAGAAGCAGCAAAAACACAAACACATTGGCCGATAGCACCATGACGCAAAGGGCTGGAAATATGACGCCCATAATATTAAACGCGCCCGGGCGCCCGTCGCCTTGCACTTGCTCGCAGGCCGATAAAACCAGCACCATCAGCATAAAGAAACCCGCTTGCGGCGGGCGCACCCATTGGGCTAAGAGCGCCATAACCATTGGCGCCAGAACCAAAATAAACACCGTCCGCCAGCGCGTGCGCCGCCATAAGGCCACTGGCCACATGGCCGTATACAAAAAAAACGCCCGCCAATCGATTATGGCGCTCAGCGATATCGCGATTGGCAAAGCGGCCAAATAAAGCAAAAGCGCGGTGGTTTTCGCCTCTGCCGAACCGGGCAGAAACCGCGCCATCGCCGCAACGGCCGCGTTAATCTGCGCGGGCAAGGGCATAATAGGCCTGCTCTCGGGTTGGGGCATCATAGACGCCATAATCAAGGTTTTGCGCTTCGCGGGCCTGTAAAATCATCCGGGCTGGCGCGCCCATGCGCTCGGCTGCGCGCAGGCCACCCGATAAATAAGACAAAGCTTCTTCCAAGGGCACGCCTATTGGTTGGCGCAGCAAGACCTCGCCTTGGGTGTCTAGCCCATGTTCGCGCACCATGGTTTCGCGCGTCGCCGCATAGCGGTTCCAGTCGATGCGGGCGGGCGGGTCGCTATCTTGGTAATCGCGCAAATCGCCCAGCTCATCGGCAAAATTACTCTGCTGGCGTTTTTTATCCGACGCCGAAGCCATGGCTGGATTGCCGCGTGGATATCTGGCCGCCGCCTGTTCGTTTGGTTTTGGGGCCACCACTAATTCGCCGGGTGGGTGTAGCCAACTCCAAGCCCGCGCAATGCCAAAGGGAAACAGCGTTTGAATTTTAATCGATGGGATGGCGTGTATCCCCCGGGTAAAATCGCCGACCGGCACCATGAGGCTAGTCGCGCCGCTCGACATATCCAGCGCGATTGTCTCGCCGTCTGTATGCAGCGTCAGATTATAGGCGGGCTGTTGTTTTCGCAGCACCAGACGGATGTAGTGCCGCTCGCCAGAAAAATAATACGATGCGATATCCACCTCGACTTGTAAGCCTTGTAAATTTCGCACGCTGGCGATGAGCGACAGCATGAAAACGAGGAATAGGAATATCACCGCCAGCAGAATGAAATTATTCTGCACTTTATATCCCATGGCAAAACTGGCCAGCACAAGAAAGCCGGCATAAAACCCAAAGCGATTGGGCAGGATGAAAATATTCGCCTGACGAATGTGCCACACGCCCTTCCGCCAACGCTTGCGCCGCGCCACCAGCGCCCGCGTGATGCGCTCCGAGAAAGACCCCGAGAAAGACCCCGAGAAAAACGATGTCGCCTTCGGCTTGGCCTCTTGCCGATTTTTCTTGGAAGATATGGAAGAAAGCTCGCTCACAAAACCCTCGCTTACGGCGCGCTAACTTGCAGCAAAACATCGCCCAGCAAAGCCGAGGCCGCCCCCGTAACTGGGCCCAGACGGTGCTGCAAAGCGGGCACGAAAACCGCTTGAATATCTTCGGGCACGCAAAAATCGCGCCCTTCAATCATCGCATGGGCCTGCGCCAGACCTTTGATTTGCATCAAAGCGCGAACCGATAAATTGGGCAATTGCGCGCTGCGCAACTGCCCTGCCAAGGCCTGCAGGTAAGTGATAATCGGGTCAGAGAAATCAACGTCATGACATTTTTTTTGCAGCGCAGGAAACGCCCCGGCCGGTAAAATAGGCGGGCCCTGCTCGAAGCTTTCTTCGCCCGAACGCGCCTCGCGCAAAATATCGGCCTCTACCGCATTGGACGGCAGGCCGAGGCTGAACGACACGGCGAAACGATCGAGCTGCGATTCGGGTAATGGTGACACGCCGATTTGCTCAGTTGGGTTTTGCGTCGCAATCACAATGAAAGGCGCGGGTAAGGAAAAGCTTGAGCCATCGACCGTCACTTGACGCTCGGCCATGGCTTCGAGGAGCGCCGATTGGCTTTTCGACGGCGCGCGGTTTAATTCATCGGCCAGCAGAACTTGGGTAAACACCGGGCCTTGGCGAAAATCAAAAGCGCCTGACTTTGGGTCAAAAACATTGACCCCGACGATATCCGACGGCGTGGTGTCATTGGTGCATTGCAGGCGGCTCCAGTTTAATTGCAAATGGTGACCGAGCGCGCGCGCCAAACTAGTTTTGCCCATGCCGGGGGCATCTTCGATTAACAAATGCCCGCCCGACAACATGGCCGATAAAGCCAAGCGCACTTGCGAACGCTTGTCGCGAACCGAAACCAAAACCGCTTCCACGACTTTACCGAGCTGGGTTAAATCGGGTGTCTCTGAATTTTTATCTTCTGTCGTCGCGCGCATATAAACTCCAAAACAACATTTAATTATAAATATACGTCTTCATTCCAAAATGAATAAACAATCTTGCTTTTTTGTAATCCATCCAGCAATTTACTGCCATGCAAGATAATGATTTTTTAGCCCCTGTGGCTCCTACGCCGATTGTTCATTGCCGTCATTGCCGGTTTTGGGATGCGCATATGATTTCCGTTCCCACGCGCACGCCCGAGGGCCTATGTCGGCGAAAAGCCCCCCAACCCGCCATTGTGCCCGATGACATAGACACAGGCACGAGTTGGCCGCGCACCTTTGAAGACGATTGGTGCGGCGAAGGCGTGCCCATGGACCCGGCTTGAGCCCATTAGCCGCCCGCCAAATCGCCAGCCGAGAAAATCGGCAAATATAGAGCCACAACCATCATGCCCACGAGGCCGCCGACGAAAACAATCATCACCGGCTCGATGACCGTCGATAGGCCCTCCACTAAAGCGTCGAATTCTTCTTCGTAATAATTGGCAATCGAGTTCAGCATTTCTTCCATATTACCCGTGCGTTCGCCCACCGCGATGAGCTGCGACAGCTCGGGCGGGAAAGCTTTTTCATTGGCAAATAGGCTCGAAAGCTCCGCCCCCGTCATCACGTCGCGTTTGACGCGCGCGAAAGCATTGAGAAAAATCGTATTGGTGGTCACGGTCGAGGCCACGTTCAGCGTTTCCAAAACGCTGACGCCAGCAGCGAATAAATTGGCCATCAATAAAGACGAGCGCGCCACCACGGCCATCATAATAATGCCGCCAAAAATTGGCATTTTGAGCTGCAAAGCATGCCATGCCGTTCGATAGGGTTTGACGTATTTCAACATGAGATTTTGAAACAGTAGGACGCCAAAAATAGTGCCGAAAACCCCTGCCACATTTCGAATATCGGCAATCCACTCGCTGGCATCGACAATCGCCTGCGTCGGCCCAGGCAGTTGAATGCCCATGCCCTCATACATTTCTTGGAAGGTTGGCACCACATTGGTCAGCATGAAAATGGAAATGCCAAGCGATACGGTAATCAGCGTTATCGGGTAAAACATCGCTGATTTAATGCCAGATTTAATCTTCTGCTGTTTCTCGAGAATCTCCACCAGCTTATCGATAAATTTGTCGAGCATGCCCGACACTTCCCCCGCCTCAATCATATTGAGGTAGACGTTATCGAAATGTCGGCTTTGCTTTCGAAAGGCTTCGGAAAGCGGCACACCATCATTGAGCGAGTCAATCATTTGCGTAATGGCGCGCTTCATATTGGGGTTTTTGGTCTGCCCTGCCACCATGATAAGACTGTCTAAAATGGGCAGTCCGGCGCGGATCATCGTCGATAGTTTTTTGGTAAACATCAGAATATCTTTGGCCGGAATACTGCCAAAGGGGCCCCAAGTGATTTCAATATCGAGGGCGCCTTTTTTCTTTTCCTTCAGCTCTTTGATGTTTTTAATGCGCACCCGTTTTTGACGCAAAGCCGAGCGGGCGCGCGCCAGAGACGTGGCTTCAATTTTGCCTTTTACTTTTTTGCCGCCTTGAACCCCGGCATATGCGTAATGCGTCATTTTTTACGCCTCGAGAAAAACCACACGCTCATTTAACTAACCACCAACACGCGAGAAAACTCCTCGACGCATAATATACCTTCGGCCAGAAAATCTCGTCCGACTTCTTGCATGGTCAAAAAATTATCTAACCGCGCGGCTTCTAAAATTTCCGGCGCTTGGGCTTCTTTCAAAATCGCCTGCTCGACTTCTGGCGTCACCCGCAGCACTTCGTAAATACCTTGCCGGCCCTTATAGCCGCTGCCTTCGCACGCCGCACAGCCGCCGCCTTTTTTGGGTTGCAAATTGGCTATTTCTTCGTCGCTAAAGCCTAGATATTGTAGCGCCGCAGGGGTCGCGCTATCGTCGGGTATCAAACATTCCTGACAATTTTTACGCGCCAAACGTTGCGCCACAATCAACGATAAAGCGGCGGAAATCATAAAGCTCGGCACGCCCATATTGAGCAAGCGAGAGATGGTGGCAATCGCGTCATTGGTATGCAGCGTCGACAGCAAAAGGTGTCCCGTCAGCGCCGCTTTCACGGCAATCTCCACCGTCTCCGTATCGCGAATTTCGCCGACCAGAATAACCTCTGGGTCTTGGCGCAAAAAAGCCCGCAGGATGGAAGAAAACGTTAGGCCGATTTTCTCATTGGCTTGGGTTTGCCCCAGCCCCTCGAGGTAATATTCCACCGGGTCTTCCGCCGTCATAATATTGGTGCCCGGGTCATTGATATATTGCAGCGCGCCATACAGCGTGGTGGTTTTGCCCGAGCCCGTGGGGCCGGTTACCAACACCATGCCTTGCGGCGCGGTAATCGCCTCTTTGAGTTTTTCCAAATCGCTATCTTTAAAACCAATTTTATCAATCGACAGCGACGGGTCGCCCTTCAAAAGACGAATGCAAATCCGCTCGCCGTTCTTGCCGGGCAAGACGTTAAAACGCGTGTCGACGTCTTCGCCATCGGCCGTTTTAAACGTAATCGCGCCATCTTGTGGCAGGCGTTTTTCGGAGATGTCGCAATCCGCCAGAATTTTAAACCGGGTCACAACCGCGAGATAATTATGAAATAAATATTCGGCATATTGGTCTTGCGCCACCAAAACCCCATTGACGCGAAAGCGAATACGCGCCGCTTCGCGATAGGGCTCCACATGAATGTCAGACGTATCGGTAACAATCGATTGCTGCAAAATATCATCGACGAATTTAATCACTTGTTTCGGGTCATCAATGTCATAAGCCGAACGCCGACGCGCGGCTTTTTTCGGGGCCGGCTCGGGCGCGGCAGCACTGGTTTCTTCTGCTTTGCCAAACACGCTTTCCTTTATCTGAGGGGCCTCTAAACAGGCTTCAAATTCGCTGGGCTTGACCAAAAAGAACTCAACATTTTGATTGCTGATGGCTTTGATTTGATTGGCCAAAGTGGCCTTCGTGGGGTCGACTGTGCCGACGCGCAAAAACCGACCCTCGCGCGCGAAAGGGATAATATGATCGTCGGTAATCATTTTCTTTGGAATCGAGGCCAAAGCCTCGGGCTCAATATCGGCAGGGGAAATATTGCGGCGGCGCAAAGCATAGGCTCGCGACAAAACGCTCATCACCAGTTCTTCGTCGACCAGCTCTTGCATCATCATGGCCAAGGCGCGGCCCGAACGCGATTCAGCGGCGACCATGACCTCTCTCATTTTCTCCTTATCGACTTGCCCACTGGCTTGCAATATTCGCAAAACCCGGTCCGCAACATCTTTTGTATACTCAATCATCGCCGTCCACTCACTCACAGGCCCCCTTGGGGGCAACGCATGTCTTCTTACTTCTCAATCTTCTTCGGTTTTTCCGCCAATTTTTTGATGAAACTATCACTGCCACCGCGCCTTGTGGCTTCGTTGTTTTTCAAATTTTGCGCCAAGCCAGAATCCTCCAGCGACGGCGCATCGGGGGCCTCGATACCGCCCACAGCAGCGGCCGCAACCGCAGCCGCTTGATCTCTTTGCGCCTGTTTCGCGGCCTCTTCTTGTTTGCGTTTTTCAATCGGGTCAATCTCTGGAATTTTATGAAGCGGCAGCGTCAGCAGATAGCCGTTGGCATCGGTCAGCATGATGCGCTTAGCGGTAATTTTGGCAATCGTGCCCTCTGCATTGCCCAATTCTTGACCCTCGGTCAGAAAATACTCCAGCTTGGTCACTTTATCGACATCGGTGGAGCCGGTTTCTATCAGCTCGTCACCATCGAAAAACACATAGGGGCTGACGGAGATAATCGCTTGGCTGTCGAAGTTTTGCACCCGCTCCGGGCCCGGCACGCGAGCCACCACCAAACAGGGCAATTCATCTTTACGGAACAAGCCGCAAAATGCCTCGCCGTGGCGCATCGAGCGCAAGGGCCCTAAATCCATATTGTAAAAAACCTGCTCTTTTTGGTCAGGGTCGCGCTCCATACGCAGCAAAATATCGCTGTCCATGAATTCATAATATTTCAGGTAGAACTCGCGCGCGCCGCGCAAGGCACTGGCCTTGGTGGCATATTGGCCAAGCCGCGCATAGGGCCGGCGCGCTTTCTCCAGCGAGCTTAAATCCAGTTTCGGCGGTTGCGGCACCGCCAGACGGGACAGGCGGTCATCGATGGCTTTCTCGCGCACCAAAAATCTTTTGCCGATAATCAAACGAGCTTCGGCGTCCAAATTATTGCGCACCTTTAACCGAGGGGCATCGGTGTCATAGGCGGCGGCCAATTTGGCCAATGTGTCGCCTCTGCGGATGATATGCGTCAACGGGCCATTGTCGCGCGGCGAGACATAGAAGCGTTTCGGGTCGCTCAATTGCGCCTCGCGCGCAACGCCGTTCATCGCCAATATATCGGCTGGCTTCATCCATAATTTTTTCGCGATGGCAGATAATTTTTCATCGCCCACACGCTCGTAAACCCAACGCCTATCGTCGCCCGACCAATAGAGAACACTGAGGCTTGGTTTTACTTTTTCTTCGTAAATATGAATAACCGGCTCTTGCGCGGGCCGCGACAACACAAGGCCATCGAGGCGATATTGACTGGCCGCATAGGCGGTAAAAAAATCGGGGTCGGATAGCGGCGCAGGCATTTCGAGCTTATCGCCTGGCACGCTCTCGCCATTGGTCTCGCCATTGGCCTCGCGGGCTTTACGCTGCTCTAATTCGAGCGCGCTGCGCGCCAAGGCTTCGGCTTCGCGTTGCATCCGCAGTTTTTCATCCAAACGCTGCAGCCCGCGCACAAAGGGGTCTTGCGGGTCCGCCGCTTTGGCGTCTACTTTCGCCGCCTTATTTTGCGCCATGGCGGGCGCAAAAACCAACGCCATAAACGACACCATAAACAATGTCAAAAGAAGCGGCCTTAAAGGGAATAATCGCATCATCCGGTCTCTTTCTTTGCGTCTGCTGACTTGGTGTCTGCTGACTTGGCGTCTATGGGAGTGTCTAATTCTGCATCATAAGCGCGCAAAGTGGGCACCATAAAACGTGCGTTAATTTTCAAATCTAAACTGCCCGGCACCACCTCAAAAGCTTCGCTGAGAACCAAAATATTCTGGCTTTGCTCGACAAATATCTGCCGGATTTCTGTATAGACATCATAGCGCCCAACCAGATCCATCGCCACGACACTGGCCTCTTGCACTTGGTCGCCAACGACGACTTTGCGTTGCGCGTCGGAGGCCACATTATAGCTCAATATTTCGACGTCATATTTTTGCAGCGCCGCCAGATAGCCATTGAACAGAGTTTGAAACGCCGCCTCGGGCATCAGCTTACGAACCTGTGATTCCGCCAATCTTTGCACCCGCACAAGATTGCCAGACACGGCATTGGCCGCTTTTTCATCTTCTTGGCTTTTGGCCTCATAGCTTCGGATTTGCGTCAACTTACGATTATTATCCGATATCTGCGGTTGAATAACCGTTAAGTTGACCA
>JABJKE010000039.1 GCA_018660505.1 Rhodobiaceae bacterium
AAACATTTACGCAGGCTGACGGAGACGGGCTTTGCCCTCACACCGCGCTTGGCGGGAGACTTTCATGACCAAGAATATGCTTATCGATGCCATCCACCCGGAAGAAACACGGGTTGTTGTAACTGAACACAATCAAATCCAAGAGTTCGACTTCGAGTCGGGAACAAAATCGCCCCTACGTGGCAATATCTATCTCGCAAAAGTAACCCGCGTCGAGCCCTCGCTTCAGGCGGCTTTCGTCGAATATGGCGGCAATCGCCATGGGTTTTTAGCGTTCAACGAAATACACCCTGATTATTATCAAATTCCGGTTAGCGACCGCGAAGAATTGCTAAAAGCGCAAGCCGCCGAAGACCGCGAGCACGCCGAAAGCGAAGACGATGACGCGCAAAAAGACACCAGCGCCAATGCCGAAGATGGCG
Organism: Rhodobiaceae bacterium; assembly: GCA_018660505.1. Lineage (GTDB taxonomy): Bacteria > Pseudomonadota > Alphaproteobacteria > RS24 > RS24 > UBA8337. Next base: position 423 of record JABJKE010000039.1, read on the forward strand.
GCGAAGAAGGGTCGGGCGAGAGCGTTTCAAGCGTTGGCGGCGACGCCCATGAAGAGGCCGCCCCATCGAATAAATCGCGCGCCTCGCACCGCCGGTATAAAATTCAGGAAGTCATTAAGCGCCGCCAAGTTATTCTGGTGCAAGTGATGAAAGAAGAGCGCGGCAATAAAGGCGCGGCGCTAAGCACTTATCTATCTTTGGCTGGCCGCTATTGCGTGCTGATGCCAAACACCGCCCGCGGTGGCGGCATTTCGCGCAAAATTAGCAATAGCGCCGACCGCAAGAAACTGAAAACCATCGTCGGCAAGCTGGATGTCCCCAGCGGCATGGGGCTGATTGTTCGCACCGCGGGCGCTGAGCGCACGCTGGCCGAAATTCGGCGCGACTGGCAATATATGTCGACCATGTGGCAGGAAGTACGCGAGAAAACCGTCGAATCGACCGCCCCCGCTTTGGTTTACGAAGAAGGCAATCTGATACGCCGCTGCATTCGGGATTTATATTCGAAAGAGTTCGACGAAGTGTCGATTGCCGGCGCCGATGCCTATAAAGAAGCCAAAGGCTATATGAAGCTTTTGATGCCAAGCCATGCGCGCAAAGTAAAACAACATGTCGACAATACGCCTTTGTTCAAGCAACACGGCGTGGAAGATAAATTGGCCGCCATGTTTAACCCGACCGTGGTTTTGCCATCGGGCGGCTATTTGGTTATCAACCCCACGGAAGCGCTGGTTTCTATCGATGTGAACTCGGGCAAATCAACCCGCGAGCAATCGATTGAGAAAACCGCGTTGAACACCAACCTAGAGGCGGCCGTCGAAGTGGCTCGCCAAGCAAGATTGCGCGACTTGGCTGGTTTGCTGGTCATTGATTTCATCGATATGGATGAAAACCGCAACAATCGGGCGGTGGAACGCAAAATGAAAGAGGCGCTGAAAAGCGATCGCGCCCGCATTCAGGTGGGCCGCATTAGCTCGTTCGGGCTGATGGAAATGTCGCGCCAACGGATGCGCGCGGGCGTTTTGGAAGGCAGCAGTGAAACCTGCGTGCATTGCAATGGCTCTGGCATGGTGCGCTCGGTGGAAAGCCGAGCCCTGCATGTGTTGCGCCAAATCGACGAGAGCGCCGCGAAATTTAGCCAAGGCGAATTGGTTGCGCATCTGCCGCAAGATGTGGCGATTTATTTGCTCAATCAAAAACGTGGCCAGCTTAACGACATTGAAACCCGCACGGGCGTGAGCGTGGCGATTAATATTGATGCCGAGCTGACCTCCATGGAAATGGCCATCACTTTGCCCGACCAATCGGAAAGCTCTGGCGCCTCGCGCATGGAAGGCGATCCAAGTGCCGGACTGGAAGATGGGGATGGCAATAAAAAACGCCGTCGTCGTCGGGGCGGACGCAATCGTCGTCGTTCCGATACGGAGGACAATGATACTCCTAACGGCGAGACTGCCAATTCACCTGCCGCCGAAGCCAGCGCCTCGGATGCCGAAGACAGTAACGCCGATATGGCTGCCCACGCCAACGGAGAAGCCAACGCGGAAGCTGACGGAGAAGCCAACCCGCAACACCAAGGCGAAGACGACGACGATAAGCCAAAGCGGCGCCGTCGTCGGGGGCGTCGGGGCGGTCGTAATCGTCGTCGTTCAGAAGATGGCGCAACCAGTGAAACCTCCGCAGAAGATGGGGAGACCTCTGAAGACAAGCCAGAGACAAACGCCGAGGCAGAGCCTCAGAAAATTATTCTCGACGTAAGCGCGTCGGAAGAAACCTCTGACGCCGCCCCGAGCGTGGAAGCGCCTACAGAGGAAGCCCCTGTTGTGGAAGCGCCTGTCGTAGAAGCCCCTGTCGTGGAAAAAAGCGGCGAAGAAGCTGCCGCGGAAGAAGCGCCAGCCAAGCCGCGCAAAAAAGCGGCGGCAAAACCTCGCAAGAAAGCAGCTGCAAAAGCGCCGAAGAAAACCAAAGCCACAGAAGCGAAAGAGGCAAAAGAAGCCAAAGCAGCGGCAGAAGCAGCGGTAGAGGCAGAAAGTGCCGAAGCCCCAGCCGAAGCCGTCGAAGCTTCAGCCGAAGCCCCTGCGGATGATGATGGCGCGAAGCGCAAAGGCTGGTGGCGCCGCTAGGTGGCCGCATTAAGGCCGCAATCGCATCGCAGTGTTATGAAATGAAACGCTGGCTAAAAACCCCATTCGCCCTCAGACGACCGCTTGTCGGTTTTATGTTGGCGTGTGTGGTTTTGCTGCCCCTCGCCTCCGCCAAAGCGCAAGGGATTGTGCGCGATGGCGAGATTGAACAATTGCTGAAAGACTATAGCCGTCCGCTGTTGATGGCCGCTGGCTTAAAACCCGAACGCATTGGCATTGCCATTATCAATGACCGCCGTTTGAACGCCTTTGTGACCAATGGTCAAAACATGTTCATTCATACGGGGCTTATTTTAGAGGCCGAAGAACCGAATATGGTCATCGGCGTTTTAGCCCATGAGATTGGCCATATCACGGGCGGCCATTTGGCGCGCGGCAGCGAAGCGCTGGCCAATTCGCAAGGCCCTGCCCTCATTGGCACGATTTTGGGGCTTGGCTCTATTTTGGCGGGCGCTGGCGACCTTGGCATTGCGCTTATCACCGGTAGCCAACAAATCGCCATGCGCAATTACCTGACCTACAATCGGGGGCAAGAAGCGGCGGCCGATAATACGGCGCTCGAATTGCTGGATGCCACGGGCCAATCTACCGAGGGCATTATTGGCATGATGGATACATTGGCCAATCAGGAAATTCTATCGGAAGTCTATCAAGACCCTTATGCGCGCTCGCACCCTATGTCGCGCGACCGCGTCAATGCCTATCGGGCAGGCGCCGAAGGCTCGCCCTATCAAGATGCGCGCGATGCCGAAGAGCTCATCTTCCGGCATAAAATGGCGCAGGGCAAAATCTATGGTTTCCTCGATAGACCCAGCGTCACGCTGCGCCGATATGGCAATGACCAAAGCCTGCCCGCGCGTTACGCCCGCGCCATTGCCCTGTATCGCCAAGGCTTGCGCCAAGAGGCCGTGCAAACGGTCGATGGCCTGCTGGCTGAAATGCCCGATAACCCATGGCTCTATGAGCTGAAAGGCCAGATATATTATGAGACCGGGCAAGCCGATAAGGGCATTGCCCCGTATGAGAAATCGATTGAACTGCAACCCGATGAACCGCTATTGCTAATCGGGCTGGCCTCTTGCCAATTGGGGGTTGGGCAATCGCGCGGCAAAGTGCATCGGGCGATTAACCAGCAGGCTTTGGTCAATTTAAAAAAAGCGCTGCGCCTCGACCCGAGCAACCCAACGGCTTATTTTCAAATGGCCAAAGGCTATGGGCAATTGGATGAAACGGCTTTGGGCCAGTGGGCGCTGGCTGAATATCATGCCGCGCTGGGCAGCCGCGAAGCCAAACGCCATGCGAGGCGCGCGGCAAAAGGCTTGAAAAAAGGAACGGTCGAGTATATTCGAACCATAGACATCATCAGCGGGCCGGATAAACCGGGCTCTCGGTAAGGACATAAAATGCGTTTTACATATATGATTTTAATCTTGGCTGGCCTGGCGCTCACGGCGCCGCTGCAGGCGGCTCCATTTACCGCCGAACAAGAAAAAGCCATTGAGAAATTAATCGCCGATTACTTCGTCGCCAACCCCGAAAAACTGGGCGACGCGCTAGATAATATGCAAGCGCATTATCGCGATATAGAAGCGCAACGCATGGCCCAAACCCTGAAGGACAATGCCAAAGCGCTGTATAAAGACGAGCGCGATTTTACGCTGGGCCCGGCCGATGCGCCGATTACCATCGTGGAGTTTTACGATTACAATTGCGGCTATTGCAAACGGTCGCTGGCGCCGCTGATGCAAACGCTGGATGAAAACCAAGACGTTCGTTTGGTGTTTAAAGAACTGCCGATTTTAAGCGAAACCTCCCGCATCGCCGCCAGAACCGCTTTGGCCCTCGACGACCCGCTTACGTTTTTGAGCTATCACACTAAATTAATGACCCATCGAGGCAGCGTCACCCAAACGGTGATTGACAAAACCTTGACCGAGTTAAAACTCTCGCCCAAGGCGATTGCGGAGAAAGCCAAATCGGCTGACATCAAGCAGGTGATTGCCAACACGGGAGCGCTGGCAGACCGCCTCGGCATTGGCGGCACGCCCGCCTTTATCGTCAATGGCGAGCTCTATCCCGGCGCGCTGGAAGTGGCAGACCTAACGGCCGCCGTGGTGAAAGCCCGCAAAGCGCTGGCTAATTAAATAAGGCCAGCCAAAGGCGAGCTCGGGTCGGCATATAGACGCTTGCCCATGCGCCCCGCCAGATAGGCTTGGCGTCCGGCGATAACCGCGTTTTTCATCGCCTCAGCCATTAATATCGGATGTTTCGCTTCGGCAATGGCGGTGTTCATCAACACGCCGTCACAGCCCAATTCCATGGCAATGGCGGCATCCGAGGCGGTGCCAACGCCGGCATCGACCAGCACCGGCACTTTCGCCTGTTCGATAATCAAGCGAATGTTCACCGGGTTTTGAATGCCCAGCCCAGAGCCAATGGGGGCGGCCAAAGGCATGATGGCGCAACAGCCCATGTCTTCTAATTCTTTCGCCATAATCGGGTCGTCGCTGCAATAAACCATCACCTCGAACCCTTCTTGGATAAGCAGTTCGGCCGAGCGCAAAGTCTCTATCATATTCGGGTAGAGGGTTTTTTCATCGCCCAAAACTTCCAGTTTCACCAAGCTCCAATCGCCTGCCTCGCGCGCCAAACGCAGCGTGCGCACGGCATCCTCGCCGGTAAAACAGCCCGCCGTATTGGGCAAATAGGTAAATTTTTTCGGGTCGATATAATCGACCAACATGGGCGCTTGCGTGTCGGTTAAGTTCACGCGGCGCACCGCCACAGTCACAATCTCGGCGCCCGCCGCTTCGGCGGCGGCGGCGTTTTCGGCATAGTCTTTATATTTTCCGGTGCCGACGATAAGGCGCGACGAAAAATGCCGTCCGGCAATCACCAGCCCATCGTCTGTTTTGTCTGTTGTGCTTGCGCTCATCTCACCCTCCGCCAATAAAATGGACTATTTCTACTCGGTCGCCTTCGCCCAGCTCATGCGTGTCATAAGCTGATTTCGCGACAATTTCCAGATTATGCTCGACCGCAATTTTGGTCCGCGCCAACCCCAAGTGGTTGAGCAAATCAGCGACGCTTAACGGCGTTTCAAAAGTCTGCGCTTCGCCATTGACAAAAAGTTTCATGTAGGGGGTCTCCAAAGCTTGGCCGATAATGCAAATCTAACGGGCAAAGCGCAAGCCCCCCGCTGGTTTCGATGAATTAAGCCTGTTGAAAAACTTGCACTTTTTTGCAATCTCCGCTACCCAAAACAAGTATTTACCTCGTTTGAAGGAAACCAGCGTCGATGGCTCAGGCAATCACGATTATCAATGGTCCGAATTTAAACTTGCTCGGCACCCGCGAGCCAGAAATTTATGGCACCACCACTTTGGCAGATATTGAAGCCATGTGTGCGGCGCGCGCCAAAACGCACGGCCTTACCGCCCAATGTTTTCAAAGCAATGATGAGGGCGAGCTGGTCAACCTCGTGCAACAGGCGCGCCAAAACGCGGCCGGCATTATTATCAACGCCGGTGCCTATTCGCACACCTCAGTGGCTATTCTCGATGCGCTTCAGGCGGTCACCGCACCGATTATCGAAGTGCATTTATCCAATATTTTTGCTCGCGAAGAATTTCGCCATCATTCCTATGTCTCTGGCGTGGCGGCGGGCGTGATTTGTGGGCTGGGCGCGCAAGGCTATGAAATGGCTATCGACGCGCTGGCAACTCGTTTAAACTCGCTGTAAATCTAGCCATAAGAGGATCCCATGGCCAAATTACCCGATAAAAAGACAATCAAAGAACTTGCTGATCTGCTGGCCGACACGGGCCTGAGCGAAATTGAAGTCGAAACTGGCGAGGTGCGCATTCGCGTGGCCCGCCAAAGCGCGGCTGTCAATGCGGTTATGCCGGCCGCCGCCCCAGTGGCGATGGCGGCGCCTGCCCCTGCCACTCCTGCTCCTGCGGCGGCCGAAGCGCCCGCAGCGAGTGATTTAGCGGGCGCGCTCAAATCTCCGATGGTGGGCACCGCCTATCTATCGCCCGAGCCAGGCGCTGCGAATTTCGTTAAAGTCGGCGATACCGTGAGCCAAGGGCAAACGCTGCTTATCGTTGAAGCGATGAAAACCATGAACCCGATTGCCGCCACCAAAGCGGGTAAAATTACCCAAATTATCGTTGGCAATGAGCAGCCCGTCGAGTTCGACGAAGTGCTGATGATTATCGAGTAACCCATGGTCAGCAAAATCCTGATTGCCAATCGTGGTGAAATTGCTTTGCGGGTCATCCGTGCCTGCCGCGAAATGGGCATTGCTTCCGTGGCCGTGCATTCCACCGCCGATGATACCGCCATGCATGTGCGCCTTGCCGATGAAAGCGTCTGCATTGGCCCGCCGTCTGCCACCAATAGCTATTTGAGCATTCCCGCGATTATCGCCGCTTGCGAAATTACCGGCGCCGATGCCGTGCATCCAGGCTATGGGTTTTTATCGGAAAACGCGAAATTCGCCGAAATATTGGAAGAACATAACATTACCTTCATTGGCCCCACGGCAGAGCACATCAACCTGATGGGCGATAAGATTGCCGCCAAAGCCAAAGCCATTGAATTGGGCATTCCCGTCGTGCCGGGCTCGGACGGCGAAGTGAAAACCGCCAAACAAGCCCGCGCCATTGGCGTCGACATGGGCTTTCCCGTTTTGGTCAAAGCGGCCTCCGGCGGCGGCGGCCGCGGCATGAAGATCGCGCTGAGCGAAGACGACATAGAAGAAGCTTTCACCACGGCGCGCTCAGAAGCCAAAGCCGCCTTTGGCGATGATGCCGTCTATATCGAGAAATATCTCGGCAAACCGCGCCATATTGAAATTCAAGTGGCCTGCGATACACATGGCAATGCGGTGCATTTGGGCGAACGCGATTGCTCGTTGCAACGCCGCCACCAGAAAGTTTTAGAAGAAGCCCCGTCCACGGTTTTAGATGAGACCGCGCGCGCCAAAATTGGGAAAATCGTCACCGATGCCATGGTCGGCATGAGCTATCGCGGCGTCGGCACGGTCGAGTTTTTATATGAAAACGGTGAATTTTATTTCATCGAGATGAACACCCGCCTGCAAGTCGAGCATCCGGTCACCGAAGCCATTACCGGCATTGATTTGGTGCGCGAGCAAATTCGCGTCGCGCAAGGCGAAAAACTAAGCTTTACGCAAGATGATGTGAAACTTTCGGGCCATGCCATCGAGTGCCGCATCAATGCCGAAAACCCAGAAACTTTCGCGCCGTCTCCCGGTAAAATTCAGACCTATCACGCGCCCGGCGGTTTGGGCGTGCGAATGGATAGCGCGATTTATTCTGGTTATTCTATTCCGCCCTTTTACGACAGTCTCATCGGCAAGCTCATCGTCCATGCCGAAACCCGTGAGGCCTGTTTAAGGCGCCTCGAGCGCGCGTTAGGCGAATTTGCAATCGATGGCGTCGAGACAACAATTCCGCTGTTTGAAAAACTTCTACCGAATGAAGATTTCCGCAAAGCCGATTATGACATCCATTGGCTGGAAGTATTTTTGGGGATGAAAGAGGCCGATTAATTGCTTCGCGTCGGGGGCAGTATCTCGCCCGTGAAACTCATGCCATCTTCAGTTTTGCAAGCCACAGGCCATAGGTCATAGACGGGGTGTTCGAGCGCATGAATGCCGGGGCTCGAGGCAAACATCCAACCGCTGAACAGGCTTCTGTCGGCGCCATTTTTAAACTCTGAAACTTGTAAAAAAGATTTCGTCTCTGGCGGCTCTTCGGGTGGCGTCGAGAGGCAATCTTGCATGGTTAAGGTCAAGGCGCCAATGGTCACTTCTTCGCCGGCCCGCAAACTTATGTCGCGCACTTTCGCCGTCACCTTATGCAATAAGGAAAATGTGCCAATCCGCACGGGCCCCGCCTCGCCATCGGCATCCCGATTGGTGGGAATGTCTAACGTCGGCACAACAAAAACCGATAAAGGCGTTTCGCTTTCCCCCGGGGTCTCGGAGAAGAGATCGGCATCGGTTTGCTCGACCAAGAGGTTTTCCTCGATTGGCGGCGGCACCAAAAGCGTGGGCGGCATCATTTTATCATCGATGATTTGCGCTGCCGCAGGGCTGGCTAGACATGCCGTGGTCAGCAAAACCGCCCAGGCAAACCACCATCCGAAGCTATTTTTCCCGCTATCGGACACTTTACGGAGACGTGCCCTCGGCACTTTCTTCGTCGCCTGCACTAAACAAAGCTTGGCTTACCAGACCGATTAAATCGACCGAGCCTTGCGTGTATAAAATTTCGTCGCCTGCCGCCAACATATCTTCGCTACCGCCCGGCGAGAGCGACACATAATTGCCGCCCAAAAGACCTTCGCTGGTAATTTTGGCGCTGGTATCTTCGGGTAGTTCGATTTCGCCAGCGATGCTGAATTTGGCAATCGCGTAATAGCTTTGCGGGTCGAGCGTCAGCGCCGTTACCGTGCCCACTTTAATGCCAGACATGCGCACATCGCTGCCGACCGTCAGCCCGTCGACGCGGTCGAATTGGGCGTTGAGCGCATAGCCCTCGCCGCTATCGGCTTCGGTGACCGAATAGCCATAGAGAATAAATAAAGTGGCAATAACTAAGACGGCAGCCCCGACCAGTGTTTCGACAAGATTATCTTTCATGGCGTATCCTTTTGGCCGACCTTATCATAGGGTCGTTCTTATTCAGGTTTCCAAGCATTATAGCCTTCCGCATAAGACGCCGCATCGGCGGGCCCTGCGGGTTGATGCGCGTCTTTGGTGCCCGTCATATTCATCTGATGCGGTTGCATCCAATCGCGTTTCGTCATCTTGGCAACATCGGGCGTTTCGTCCACGGTATAATGCAACCAGCCGTGCCATTCAGCGGGCACGCGCGAGGTTTCAATATCGCCATTATAAATCACCCAACGGCGCGTTTTGCCATTAATCGACGCCGCTTTTTTATCGACATAATAGCAATTGCCCTGCTCATCAACGCCCACCAAGGCGCCGCGACGCCAAGTGGTGAGCCACGTGCCAAAAGTTTGGTGATGCCACCAGGTAAAAATCGATTTTAGAAAAACCATCATCTAGCTTCACTCCATTTGGCGTTAGCATAAACCAAGCCGCCTTAAAAAACACGGGCAAAAAACACGGGCAAAAAACCCTGCCTATTCCTCGTTGGCGTCTGTTTGGCGCGCGCTCGGCTCCGCGGGAGTCGCTGCCGGTGTCGGTGTCGGCAAGTTCAACCGAATATGCAGCTCGCGCAATTGCGCATTGGATACCGGGCTTGGGGCTTGCATCAGCAAATCTTCGGCTTGCTGGTTCATGGGGAAAGCCACTACTTCGCGCAGGTTTTCTTGTCCCGCCAGCATCATCACAATGCGGTCGACCCCTGGCGCAATGCCCCCGTGCGGCGGCGCGCCAAAGCGGAAAGCGTTCAACATGCCGCCAAATTCTTTCTCCACCACGGCCTCATCATAGCCCGCCAGCTCAAACGCTTTCAGCATAATCTCTGGCTTATGGTTCCGAATGGCCCCCGACGATAATTCAATGCCATTGCACACAATGTCATATTGATAGCCCTTAATATCCAAGGGATCCATCGTCTCCAAGGCTTCCATACCGCCTTGCGGCATAGAGAACGGATTATGCGAGAAGTCGAGCTTGCCCGTCGTCTCGTCGATTTCATACATTGGGAAATCGACAATCCAACAAAAGGCGAATTGGTCGCGGTCAATAAGGTCGAGCTCTGTGCCGACGCGGTTGCGCGCGCGGCCTGCAAATTCGGCAAATTCGCGCGGCACGCCAGCGCAGAAGAACACGGCATCGCCATCTTCGAGGCCCAATTGCGTGCGAATTTGCTCGGTCCGTTCGGCGCCAATGTTTTTCGCCAAGGGGCCCGCGCCCTCGCCATCGCGGAAGAAAATATAACCAAGTCCCGGTTGGCCTTCGCCTTGCGCCCAAGAGTTCATACGGTCACAAAACGCGCGGCTGCCGCCCGTCTTGGCCGGAATGGCCCAGACGCGGACTTTGTCATTTTTCTCAATCATACCGGCAAAGATTTTAAAGCCGGAGCCCGCAAAGCTTTCCGTCACATCTTCCATTTCAATGGGAATGCGCAAGTCTGGCTTATCCGAGCCATATTTCTGCATGGCCTCGGCATAGGGAATGCGCGGGAAAACCTCCGACACGCGTTTGCCTTTGCCAAATTCCACAAACACATCGTGCAGCACCGGCTCGACCGCTTGGAACACATCTTCTTGGGTGACAAAGCTCATCTCAAGGTCGAGCTGATAAAACTCGCCGGGCGAGCGGTCGGCGCGAGCATCTTCATCGCGAAAGCAAGGCGCGATTTGGAAATAACGGTCAAACCCCGCCACCATCAACATTTGCTTAAACTGCTGCGGCGCTTGCGGCAGCGCATAAAACCGCCCCGGATGGGTGCGCGAGGGCACCAGAAAATCGCGCGCGCCCTCTGGGCTCGACGCGGTGAGAATGGGCGTTTGATATTCGCGGAAACCATCGTCGGTCATGCGGCGGCGCAGCCAAGCGATAATATCGGAGCGCAGCACAATATTGCTGTGCAACGTATCGCGGCGCAAATCGAGGAACCGATAGCGCAGACGAATATCTTCGGGATAATCGGGCTCGCCAAATACCGGCAAGGGTAAATCGCCAGCTTCTGAGAGAACTTCCAATTCAGAGACATAAATCTCGACGTCGCCAGTTGGCAGATTTGGGTTTTTCGCATCGGCATCGCGGGCCACCACTTTGCCTTCGGCGCGCAACACGCTTTCGGCACGCACGCCCTCGGCCACGGCAAAAAACGGGCTGGAAGGCTCAATGACCAATTGCGTCAGGCCATAATGGTCGCGCAAATCGATAAACAACAGGCCGCCATGGTCGCGCTTGCGATGCACCCAGCCCGACAGGCGGACGGTTTCGTCTAGGTTCTCAGCGCGCAGAGCGCCGCAATTATGGCTACGATACTGGTGCATTCTATCTTCCTTTTTGCCACGGCCCTCGGGTGATTTCAAAGCCGGGTAAGCTCATTACTGAGCTTAAACACACCGCTTCAGCCGATTTGTCAAGATGCCAGCACGCAAGGGGCCCCGCGCCTGCCCGCCCTTTCGTTTCCTAGGCGACAAATACAGCCAACTGGCTTATAAAGCTCGCATGAATTTAATTACGACAAATGACGCCCTCACGGCTCTCTGTGCCAAACTTTCCACCCAACGATATATCACTGTCGATACGGAATTTTTGCGCGAAACCACCTTCTGGCCAAAACTTTGCCTCATCCAAGCAGCCGGCGACGGCGTGGAGGCAATG
>JABJKE010000006.1 GCA_018660505.1 Rhodobiaceae bacterium
CAAACGCTTACACTTAACGCCAAAAACAACTGCCTCAGGCTTAAACAAAAATTATTGTTAAAAGCCCATTGGAACTCTAACTTTTTCACCCTTTTCAGAGTTCGATGTCAAACTTTGCAAAGTAATTTGACCTAATTGGCTGTCGTCTTGTCCAACTCGATGACGCCGTGAAAATTTCTTATACCCATCGCGCTCAATGCGTATGCGAAGTCTCTCGCCATCTTTATAAGCCCCGATTTCATCGGGCGTTTTGCCCATCAATTGACTGTTGATATAAATGCTTGCGCCTCTTGGTTGGCTATCAAAATATAGCGCCGTCGGGTTTTTTTCTAGCTTCAGCTTATTCAGTTGAGCGTCCCTTTTTCCGACAATATGCGAGAAGCGCAAATCCTGATAGCCAGGCGCGCGCAGGCGAAGGTCTAATCTCTGCCCTTCGGAATAGGCTCTATTTGTCGTGAGCGGCGCTTTGCCAAGGTTTTCGCCATTAATGAAAACTTCCGCTTTTACCGATCCTGAGTTGATTTTTAAATTAACCACAGGCTTGGCAGGTGCCGGAGAAAATGATGGGGCCGCTGCCTGGCGCATGTTTGGTGAGCCGCTAGCTTGCAAGCCTACATTTTCAATAAATCGAATGAAGCTGAGCTTTGAACAGTTTTCGCAAATTTCGATTAAACTCTTGACGATTTGACCGGTAATAATATTGTTAATCTGCAGTTGCACCACAAAACTATTGTCGAGCTTTTGAATTGAACTGTCCGCGATTAGCTCTCCGTTAAAGGATATGGCTAGGTTCTGCGCGCAACTTTGCGCTGTGCAACCCTCTTTAGAGTATTCTTGTTCTAATTTTGCTTCCACCGCAGGGCCAAAAAACACATCGAAACCCGAACTTAAGCCTTGCTGTAAAGCCGTGCCGAATAATTGCGCCTCTTTTTCCAATGTTTTATCGACATTGAGCGGCAGCAAAATAAGCACCTCTCTCGCCAAAGCGGGAAAGGGGAGAGAAATGGCACAAAGCAACACAAATTGTAAAACGCAGCGATACATTAAACCGATTTAACACAACTAAGGGGGGCATTGCACGCGCTGATAATAAGCGGTCAATTTTTCAAGCGGAATGCTTATTCAAGCCATGCGGCAATTTTTGCTGTATTTTGTACTGTGAAACCAACCAAAACCATTTCCACTTTTCCACTCTCATCAACCAGTAAGGTTGTGGGCAAGGCCTCAACGCCGGCTGCCATGCGGGATTTTGTGTTGCCTATAATAACTTTCGATAGGCTTAAACCTAGGCCGCCCAAAAAGGCTTGTATGATTGCCGGCTCGTAAGCCGATTTTGTTTTAGCATTGGTTTCGGCATGCACATAAATGAAGTCGACTTCAGGGTGGCTTTTTTCTTTGGCAATTAGATCAGGCAACTCTTGTTTGCACGGGGAGCATTGTACCCACCAAAAGTTGATTAGCGTTTTCTTGCCTTGAAGGCTGCGGCGCAGCGAAACCAAATTGCCTTCCAGATCACGTCCGACAATATTAGGCAGCTGTTGGCCGGCCGCAGATATAGAAGCCGTGGGCAAAAACATAAGCAGCGCCAAGCCGACTAGGCACGCGCGATTAAAGCTTGTCGTCCAAGATAGCGATAATTCTATCGGCAATAATTTCATCATTTAAATTTCGTCCAATCGCTCTACCCGCTAATTTTTCTCGTTTCACGGACGCACCGTTGCTTGGATTGAAGTAATTCAATTCGAGCGTAATGTCGACTTCTGTAATACCGTATTGGCGTTTTTGTAGGGTTGTCACTTCGATGAACAAAGCAGATTTCAGCTCATACCTCTGCGCGACTTCCGCCAGACTTTGCGTATTTGGCGTGGCCTCGGGGAGTGCGTTGGGCCTCCAATATGCTTGTGTCCGCTCGTCAAAAAAACCACTCAGAGCCATTTGGACAGCAGGCGATGAGGGCCCCCAAGACACAGCTGTTAACTGGCTACCAACAACATTTTCAAGCGATGAAAGTAAACTCTGAGCATTTTGTTTGTTTGCCCTATCCTCGGCGGAAAGTGGCGAACTTTTGGCTTCCAAGAGGGAAAGTAAATTTTTCAAGAAATCTCTTTTTTGCCGAGGCGTGCCCACGAGCGTTCGAAGTTGTGCGGCCCTAAGGGTGATTTCGAAATCGCGGACTGTATCGCTGAGGCGCCTCAAATCTGATTGCGCGGCGTTGAATTGCTGTCGGGTTGTGGGGGACGCCGTCTCGCTTGCGAACGCCAAATCTTGTAAAAGGTCTGGTAATTGGGCCAATTCCTCAAGCGATATTGTTTGGCTGGTTAAGGCCTTTTTAAACTGGCGCAATTTGGACATTGCCAAGACATAAGGCACATCCGTGCGTTGCAGGCTGACGCGGGTAAAAACCATGCATTTTGACGTATCCACAAAATCGCGCGTATCGCTAAGCGCGCTGATCGAAAGGGAGCTTTGGGCGGCACTTTGAATAGTGGTCCGCTCGCTGACTTTATCGCCATCGAGGCTCAACTCGGTGGAGATATTGCTGGAGACATTTGACTGAATGTTCAGGGCCAAATCGGCCATCGCATTATTCTTCAACAGTTGTGTGATATCTGACAACGATTGACGACGCTGCGGTTTGGTTTGGGCAAAGCCGTATATCACCTGCTTGTCTGTGTTTTGACCAAATGTACTCATCCAATTGGGCCGCAAGATTTTTTCGTCGGGGTCGCAGTCGAAAGCCTGAGCAGATGGCGAGAGCGCCAAGCTGATAAAGCAGGCGGCTCCAACTAGGAAGGCGCGGAACGCACGACGGTTCATTCTGATAGGGCCCGCGCAACAGTCACGACTGGAATTAGCTGACGCATGGCAAGGCTCCGATACTCAAATTCATACAAGACTATTTCTTTGGAGCCAAAACCTTCAAAGTTGGCGAGGCCCTATTTCTTTATAGAAGCAGGACTCCGAGGTAGTCAAATAAAGCACATTTAACCATGCCATACCTGCGTTTGATTTTTTATCAAATTGGGTTATTCTAAATACGTAAACTTATTTCTATTTGTATTTCGGAGTTTTTGTTATGCGTATTCCAGTTAAATTCCTTGGTGGGGTTCTCTTAGCCAGTTTTGGTTTTCAGTCCGCGAATGCGGCCAATGTCACAATTTCCCCTGGGCAAGCCGATTTTGATCTTTCTTATAAGGTTGCGTTTAGTGATAATAGTGGGTCTTCAGTAGGCTCATTTTCAGACACCTTTGATTATTATAATATAGGTCTGTCTGTCGATCGTGGCGGCTATACTTTCGGAGTAAACGCTACCGGTCTTCTCGAAAAAGATGTAGCTGAATATGTTGATGGAGCCTTCGATGGAAACTATGGTGTAGACCGATCCTCCTACGCCCTTTCCGTTGCTAGACGGATCTCTGATAGCCTCACCCTTTCCAGCGGGTATTACACGGCAGAGGTAGCTATCGGATCTGACCCTGAAGACGAAAACCAAGCCGATGATACAATTGAAACAGAGGCGCTTTTTGCATCGCTCACCTATTCTGCGCGGCTAAATGACACGATGTTTTGGTATGGCCGCGTTGGGGCACAATTGAATCAGGCAGACCTTACCGTCAATGCAAACGATGGGCTTTTGACCGCAACACTTGATGGCAGCGGCTATTTATTGGGTGCGGGCATTTTTTATCCGTTGAGCGATACGACCGGCCTCACCTTTGGTGCGGAATTTAAGGAATTTAATTATGACGGCGGCAGATGGGATTTGAGTGAAGAGCAGACGCTGTTCACCGCCGGCTATAATTTTCAATTCTAACCTGTTCCCGACAACCGATGCTGTAAATGGAACCTTTCGGTTCGCCAAATCGGCTTAGGGCTGGTTTCAAATTCAAGTGGGGAAGGGCTCTAGTAGCGCTTCCCCATTTTTCATTTACGCTCATATTTTCACTTTTCTTTCTTTGCCAATTGGCTAGTCTTGACCCAGTCTGAAGGCTTGGGAGCGCTGAGAAGGAACCGGTTATGGTGCGCACGCCCGCATTGTTAGGTATGTCGCATTTTGGTCTACCATCTGGTCTACCATAGAAACCATGATCTCTGCTCCTCAAACAAATATGCTTGAAGATCAATGGCTTGGACCGTGAGTCACGGTACTTGAAACTTGGAAGTGGCGCACCGGGGAAGATTCGAACTCCCGACCCCCAGATTCGTAGTCTGGTGCTCTATCCAGCTGAGCTACCGGTGCCTTGGTTTCAGGTTTGTAGTCTGTGCTTACAGCGATTGCAAGCGTAAATCAGTCTAACCCTTCGCCGCGCCGCCAAAGCAATCCCGATAGGCCAAAACATCGCCCAAGGGACGCGCATGCCAGATGGCTCTGGCGCTGGCGCGCGCCACACAATCGGCCGCCAAAGCGCCCAATTCTGCCAGTGCCATGGGGCGTTCGGCCTCGTTGGCGGCAAGTTTTTCCGCCCCCGTGGCCAAAACAAAAAGGCAATCGCCATCAAATGGCGTGTGGATGGGGCGCACCGCCCGCGCCAACCCATCTTGCGCCATAATGGCCACGCGCTTGGCTTCCGCGACCGTTAAATCGGCCGCCACCGCCACCACGCCAATGCTGGTATTGCCCAAAGCGGCGGCGAGTTTGCTGCCGACAAATGGATGTCCGCTGGCATCGCACGGCTGCTCGGCCAAAGCCGGCAAACCAAACTCTAAATCACCGTCGTGGTGCAAGGCCTGTGGCTGCGCCCAGAACCGCCCCGCCGCATCGACCAGACTGCCCAATGGATTAGCGGCAATCAGGGCGCCCACTTTCACGCTGTCCCCCACTTGTGTGGACGCGCTGCCCAGCCCGCCCTTGAGCTGGCCGGCGATAGCGCCATAGCCGGCGCCTTGATTGCCGAGGTCGAAATCTACCTCCGCCGCGTGATAGGCGGCACGGCCCAAATCAGCATAAGGCGGGGTTTCGCCCCAAGCCTTATCGCCGCCATTGGCGACATCAAATAAAATAGCCGCGGGAACAATCGGCGAGGGCACGGGCGCCCCGGTTGGAAACCCCCGCCCTTGCGCGCCCATAGCCGCCGTCACGCCCGAGGCGGCATCCAGCCCATAGACCGAGCCCCCCGACAGCACAATGGCATCGGCTTTATCGACCAAAGTGCCGGGTTGCAAAGCATCGGTCTCGCGCGTGCCGGGCCCGCCGCCGGGCACACAAACGCTCACCACGGCTGGCTTGTCTGGCACGATAACGCTGACCCCCGTGCGGGCGCCTTCATGGCTGGCATGGCCCACTTTTAGCCCCGCAATATCGGTGATGAGATTGCTCGGGCCTGGGGTCAGCTTGCTGGCCTGGCGGGTCTGGGGTTTTTCTGTCATAGCCATCTGTATAGCATAAAGCCAGATAGCAAGACCACACTCGAGGCTTAGCCTATCGTCGGTCTAGATATTCTCTGGAAGCTGAGCGTCCTCGGCATCGCGGGGCGCATTGGGCGCAGAATGGGGCAAGTCGATTTCAAACTGCGTGCCATTTTTATTTGATTTTAAAATATTAATCCGACCGCCGTGCCAGCTGACCAACTCTGTAACAATTTTCAGGCCAAGGCCCATGCCATCTGGGCGTCCAAACCCGCTCATATGCGGCATCAGCAAAGTGCTTTTAGACACAGTTTCCGCCAGTCCCCCGCCGGTATCCGAGATCAAAATACGGCAGCCCTTGGCATCGCTTTCGGCCTGCACGCGCAACACTTTTACGCCCGTTTGGTTTTTCATCGTTTGCATCGCGTTCAGCGCTAAATTGTAAATCACGCGGAACAAAAGCGTTTTTTCCGCCACCACATGCACCCCATAGGCGCAATCATTAATCAAATCGACCTGTCGACGCGGGTCATGCAGACGGACAAAATTAAACGCATCGGCAATAATCGGTTTCAAATCTTGCTTTTGAACATCAATAATTTTGCGTTTCTGACTGGTATAAAGCGTCGCCCATTCAGCCAAAGACAAAGCTTTTTCAATGGCTGCGGTAAGGCGCTCGCCGATACGGCGTTCTTTATCGCTCGTCCCTTGTCTCAATTGATCGGCGTTCAACCGCAAACTGGCCAGAATATTGCGCATATCATGGGCTAAAAAACTGGCGCCGGCGCCAAGCGACGCAAGCCGCGCCTGCTCTTCAATATGGCCCTGCATCCGCACTTGAAAATCATCCAACGAAGCTAAAAGTCTCTCATCCTCCACGCTATTTGGCGACTTACCCACCGCAGAAATACCATAGAGACGAACAAATAAGTCATCCAGACTTGCCAGCACCATGCGCTGCAGCGCGAAAGGAAACACCAAAGCCATAAGCAGGGCGACCAAGATAGCGGGCAAAACAACCGTGAGGATTCGTAGCTTTAGCGCATCTTGAAAAATACCATAGCTCGCAATGGCCCGAATATTCTCGCCGCCAGGCATGGAGGTGTCATAAATCGCAAACAGCTTATCGCGCGGACAACCAAAAATGCGGCCAATTCTTCGAAGCCCCTCTATCGTCGAGACATTTTGCATCTCAAAGGTTTCCACAATCTCCCCAAATGGCGGGCTCGTCACCAGCCAAATATAGGTTGGCCCTTCCGCTTCCGCGGTTCGTATTTCGATGCCAGCCAAAGGCAGGGCCTGCGATTCCATTGAAGACAATCGGCTGTCGGGGGCCTGCAAGCTGCCGACCTGAGACAGAACAACCGCTTGTTCCGCGGTATTTTGCATTTTGCGATACAGTAATTCACTCGCCACAAAGGGTAAGATGGCCAAAAACCCGCCAAACAGAATAACGATGGTCAATAAAGTGGCGCGGCGCGGCAAGCTTGGTAAGTACACCGCGTGCGACTTTTTCGACAATACACTCGGCATTCTTCGCACCTCTTACTCAAACATGACCACTCAATATTTGGTAAGAGGCTATACTCAGGGGGTTAACAAACCTTTAACGTCTAAACAGAGATAAAACCTTAATCATCTTGCGCATGCGCGGGCCGAATAGGCTTGGCGTGTAATAATCTCCCGCCGCGCGTTTAGAGGCTTCGCCGCGGGTTGGGTAAGGCGACACCACACCCGCCATGGCAGAAATAGAGAGACCTTGGGTCAAGGCCAATGTCCATGGCGCCAGCAAATCGCCCGCCCCTTGGCCAACAATCGAAGCGCCCAGAATTTTACCTTTGCGGGTCGTAATCACTTTCACCAGCCCACGCATATCGCGCTCGGCACGGGCTCGGTCGTTTTCTTCGAACGGCCAGCGCAAGATTTTAATTTTTTCACCGCTGGCGCGCGCATCCGCTTCGCTAAGCCCCACAGACGCCAATTCCGGATTGGTAAAAGTCACCCGCGGGAGAGCCGCATAACTAGCTTTGGCGGGCAAGAAAAACAGAATATTGCGGATGACCAGCCCCGCATGATAGCCCGCCGCATGGGTGAATTGCGGCCCGCCAGCGACATCGCCGATGGCAAATATTTTTTTATTCCGTGTGCGCATCCGCGCATCGACCAGAATATGCGGCGCGGCGGTCTCGCTCAATTGCACGCCCGCTTTTTCGACATCCAGACCTTCGACATTGGCCGCACGCCCAGCCGCCACCAATAAGGCGTCGCCAGAAACCTCGTGCTTTTTGGCTCCCTGCTGCACCTGAAGCGTGATTTTTTGGCTGGCGTCCGTGCCATCACAGCGCGCCGCTTCCACGCTGGCGCCTTCCATCACGTTCACCCCGTCGTCGAGCAATTGCTGGCGCACGGGCGCGGTTAATTCAGCGTCTTCGCGGCCTAAAATATGCGCGCTCTCCACCAAGGTGACTTTTGAGCCCAAACGCTGAAACGCTTGCGCCATTTCAGCGCCAATCGGCCCGCCGCCCATAATCAGCAAATGCTTGGGCTGGCGTGGCAAATCAAAGATGGTTTCATTGGTCAAATAGGGCACGGATTTCAGACCCCGAATCGCAGGAATGGCCGCCGCCGAACCCGTGGCGATGACAAAGCGTTTGGCACGAATGGTCGTCGACCCCGCTTTCAATGTCTTTTCATCGAGAAACTTCCCCTTGGCTTCGATAACCTGCACGCCAAGCCCCGAAAACCGCTCGACGCTATCCATCGGCTCGATGCTGGTGATAATCTCGCGCACATGCGCTAAAACATCTGAAAAATTGACTTTGATTTTCTCTTCCGACAGGCCGAAAGCGGCATTGTTTTGGCTGGCTTGCGCACGATGCGCCGCCGCCAATAAGGCTTTCGACGGAACGCAGCCATAATTCAGACAATCGCCGCCCATTTTATGGCCTTCCACCAGCACCACTTGGGCGCCCATTTGCGCCGCGCCGGCCGCGACGGACAGGCCGCCTGAGCCGCCGCCAATAACACAAATGTCTGTTTCAATAGAGTGAGCCATGGTTTGGGTCCTTATGTTTATTATCGATCTTCTTACGGGGAGGCGGGATTAACCTTTAAACCGTCGCCATAGCATGGGCGCCAGAGACAGAATAGCCAAACCAACCAGCGGTAGCAAAATCTCTGGGCTGGTCATGACACTTAAATCCGGTTGTTTGCCCGATTGCAAAACCACCGAAATGCCATTGCCGATGGAGGCAAACACAAATGTGCCGGGCATAATGCCGAAAAACGTGGTGATTAAAAACACCGGATAGCGCACCCCAACCAAGGCGGCGCCTAAATTGACGATGAAGAAAGGAAACACCGGCAAGAGCCGCAAGATAAACAAATAAGACAAAGCATCGCGGTTAAAGGAGGCTTCAAATTTTTGCAAAGCGGGGCCGGCCCGGGCGCGCAACGCATCGCCCATGATAAAGCGGGCCGCTACAAATAAGCCACTGGCCCCCAAACTGGCGCTGACCACAATCAGCAAGCCGCCCGCCCATGTGCCGAACATCAGCCCACCCGCCAAGCTAAGCCAAACCGCACCTGGCAAGGAAAACGTCACGGCCAGCACATAAATGGTCATATAGGCCAATCCGGTTAGAATAGGGTTATCGCTGACCGCGCGTTTTAACGCCGCTTCGTTTTCAGCCAAACCTTGATAACTAATCAAACTATTGAGGTCGAAAGCGAAAAACAGCCCGATGAGGCAAGCAAAAATGCCAAGCGCGATAAACCGCGAGAGCGAAGATTTAGGGGCTGTAGCGGGGTCTTTTGGGGTATCGGACATATTGTATTCTTCTCCGTCTCTTTCAAAGTTGACTTTCAGCTCATTATTAGCTACATCCGCCCCAGATATACAAGGACTTAGATGAAGACTTTACTAAGTTTTTGCGATAGATAATATTCCAGACGAAACGACACAGCGCCGCATGCGTTTTGTCTGTTTCGGTCTTTTGAAGGAGTGGACGACGTGAAAAGAACTTTTCAACCTAGCAATCTGGTGCGCGCCCGCCGCCATGGTTTCCGTTCGCGCATGGCCACCAAGGGCGGACGTCTTGTCTTGGCTCGTCGGCGTGCCCGTGGCCGCAAGCGGCTATCTGCTTAAGCCTGTAACATGACCCAAGCCGGCACGGCGCTATCTGCTTTGCGCGTCCGGCGAGACTATTTGGCTGCGGCAAAATCCAGCAAACAGGTCCGCCAAGGCTTTGTTCTGCAAGCCCGCCAACGCGAGAGCCAAGAGCCCGCAACCACCCCCATTCGTTTCGGCCTGACAGCCAGCAAGAAAACCGGCAATGCGGTGATGCGCAATCGCATTCGTCGCCGGTTGCGCGCGCTCGCCAAAGAAGTTTTGCCGCGCCACGGAGAAGCGGGCTTCGACTATGTTATGATTGGTCGCGTTCATACCGCCCCGCGCAGCTGGGCAGACTTGCACAAAGATTTACGTTCGGCCCTCAAGGCCATCCATCAAGATAAACCCTCAGACCAATGACATATGTCGGGTAATCGGGAGACACACGGTGAAAGATCAGAATAATTTCCTTATCGCAGTGCTATTGAGCCTCGGCATTTTATTGGGCTGGCAGTTTTTTGTCACCGAACCGCGGCTGGCCGCAGAACGCGCCGCCCGCCAAGCGCAATTGGCCGAAGCCACCAACAATGCCCCTGAGACGCTTGGCCTGAACCCGCAAACCAGCCCCAGCGCCGCGCCGTCGATTGAAGGCGCCCCCCGTGTCGAGACCCAGCCGCTGGCGGCCTCACCACAAGCGGTGCAAGCCTTGGCCTCTGGCTTTACCACAGCGCCCCGCCTGGCCATTGAGACGCCGAATTTGGTCGGCTCGATTGCGCTGATGGGCGCCCGGTTTGATGATTTGATTTTACCTGCCTATGGCGCCACGGCGGCCGAAAATGCGCCGCGCCAACGGCTTTTGCAGCGCCAAGGCGCGACGGGGCATTGGCAAGCCCACCATGGCTTTGTCAGCGGTGGCAGCAATATCACCCTGCCCGACGAAAAAACCCTTTGGCAGATCGTCGAAGGCCAAACGCTGACCCCAAATAGCCCCGTTGTTTTGGCCCATACAACGCCCGAAGGCGTGCGCTTAACCCAACGCATTAGCGTCGATGACAGCTATATGTTTACCATCACCCAAGGCGCTGAAAATAAATCGGGCGCGCCCGTCACGCTGTATCCGTTCGGCCAAATCACCCGCTCTGGACGCCCGGAGACGACCGATTTATTTATTCTACATGAAGGCCCCATCGGCTTCTTCGGCTCCGAAGGCGAAGGTCTGGTGGAAGCCGATTATGATGATTTGCTCGAAGACGGCCCGGTGAAACATGCGGCCGAAGAAGGCTGGCTTGGCTTTACCGATAAATATTGGGCCGCCGCTTTGGTGCCGCCCCAAGATGGCAAATTTACCGGTCGCTTCATGGCCACTGCCGAGGGCCAATTGCCGGTCTATCGGGCTGATTTCTTATTGGCCGGACAAAGCCTCGCGCCGGGCCAATCGATGCAAGCGACCAGCCAGTTTTTTGCCGGCGCCAAAACCGTCGATGCCATTGATGGCTATGGGGATGCTGGCGTCACCCGCTTTGACTTGCTCATCGACTGGGGGTGGTTTTACTTCCTAACCAAGCCGATGTTCACCGCCTTGCACTTCCTGTATGCGCTTATCGGCAATTATGGTATCGCCATTTTACTGGTTACGGTGCTGATTAAAATTGCCTTTTTCCCGCTCGCCAGTCGCTCTTATGAGACGATGGCGAAAATGAAGAAATTGCAGCCTCGGATGGTTGAAATTCGCGAGCAATTTAAAGAAGACAAACAAGCGCAGCAGCAAGAGCTGATGAAAATCTACCGCGAAGAAAAACTCAATCCGCTGGCCGGTTGCTTGCCCATTTTGGTGCAAATTCCGGTGTTTTTCGCGCTGTATAAGGTTTTATTCGTCACCATTGATATGCGCCATCAGCCGTTCTTTGGCTGGATTCAAGATCTCTCGGCGCCCGACCCGACCTCGCTATTTAACCTATTTGGCTTGCTGCCCTTTGATGTGCCGGGTTTCTTGCTGATCGGCGTTTGGCCGTTGATTATGGGCATTACCATGTTCGTACAAATGCAAATGAACCCGCCGCCGCCCGACCCCATTCAGGCGCGTATGTTCCAGATTTTGCCGATTTTCTTCACCTTTATTTTGGCCGGTTTTCCTGCCGGTCTGGTGATTTACTGGGCTTGGAATAATTTCCTATCGCTGCTGCAGCAGGGCTATATCATGCGCCGCAATGGGGTGGAAATTGAGCTGTTCAACAATCTCGGACTTGGTAAGAAATCAAAGTAAGAAGTCGAAATAAAGAGAGCCTTTGGCGTCATGGAAAAATCGGAACACGACAAGCTTTTAAAAGCGGGCCGTTGGTTGCTGGCGCAAGGCACGGAGTTTCGCCTTGGGGTTGTGGCGCTCGAGCATTTGCCGCCGCCCGACCGCATTGAAATTGCCTTTGCGGGGCGCTCTAATGTTGGCAAATCGTCGCTTCTCAATGCCGTTACCGGCACCAAAAGATTGGCCCGTACGTCCAACACGCCGGGGCGCACGCAAGAGTTAAACTTTTTTATGCTGGCGCCCGAGCGCAATGGCGGGGCCGCTTGGCTGGTCGATTTGCCGGGCTATGGCTATGCGCGCGAAAGCAAAACCAAAATCGCGGCCTGGAATATTCTGCTCAATGATTATTTGCGCGGGCGGCCCAACCTGCGCCGCGTTTTTGTATTGGTCGATAGTCGCCATGGGCTGAAAAAAAATGATTTGGCGATGATGGATGACCTAGACGTCGCTGCCGTGTCGTATCAGATTGTTTTGACCAAAGCCGATAAATTGAAAAAAGGCCAGCTAGAGAAAGTGGTTTTGCAAACCCAAGAGGCCTTGGTCAAACGCCCAGCTGCTTTTCCTGAGATTATTGCCACCTCGAGCGAAAAAGGCCTCGCCGTCGATGAAGTGCGCGCCGCGATTGCAAGTCTGGTTGATTTGACCGAATTGGGATATAAAGCTCACTGATTAGCTGGAGTTGCCTTATGGCCAAGAAACCAACACGCAAACCGAGCGCGAAACCGAGCCCGAAACCGAGCGCGAAAGTGACCTCTTCCCAGAGTTGGCTCAAGCAAGCGCATGTGCTGACCCAGGCGCTGCCTTTCATGCAGCTTTATGACAAAAAAACCGTGGTCATTAAATATGGCGGCCACGCCATGGGCGACGAAGATTTGGCAGCCAAATTTGCCAATGATGTTGTGCTGTTGAAACAAGCTGGCATTAACCCAGTTGTGGTTCATGGCGGCGGCCCGCAAATCGCTGCCATGCTGGAGCGCCTTGGTATTCAATCGACGTTTAAAAACGGCCTCAGAGTGACCGACGCCCAGACGATTGAAGTGGTCGAAATGGTTTTGGCGGGCGCGATTAACAAACAAATCGTGACGGCGTTAAATAATGCGGGCGGCACGGCGGTGGGCCTGTCTGGCAAAGATGGCAATTTACTGGTTGCCACGAAAACCAAAACGACGCAAAAGGCGGCGAAATCGAGCGTCGAGAAAGCGGTGAATTTGGGCTTCGTTGGCACGCCGACAAAGGTTAATACCCAAGTGCTCGACACCATGTTGGCCTCCAATATTATTCCCGTTATCGCGCCGATTGCGACCTCTGCCAAAGGCCAGACCCTGAACGTCAATGCCGACACGGCGGCGGGCGCTTTAGCCAGCGCGTTAAACGCCGAGCGTTTGTTAATGCTGACCGATGTGACGGGTGTCTTGGACAAAAAGGGTGCGCTGCTGGAACGCTTAAGCGTGCGCCAGGCGGCGCAATTGATTAAAAACGGAACCGCTCAAGGCGGCATGATCCCTAAGCTCGAAACAGCTATGAAAGCGGTAAAAGATGGCGTTGGCGCCACGGCCATTCTCGACGGCCGAGTGCCCCACGCGATTTTACTGGAGCTCTTTACAGCGCTGGGCGCTGGCACATTGGTTGAATAATGAGCGCGATGTCGGGCAAGCCATTGGTCTTTCTATCCAGCTTGCTGGGCCTTCTTGGCCTGTTCAGCTTGCATGGCGCAGAAGCGCGCGTGCGCTTGTGCAATGAAACCTCGCATGTGTTGCAAGTGGCCGCCGCCTATCAACAAGGCGTGGCCAGCAAAACCGAGGGCTGGATTAGCGTCTTGCCGGGCGCGTGCGAAAACGGGCTGGAAGATTTGCCCGACAACGCCCAAGTTTTCACCTATGCCAAATCCGACGCCGCCCATGCAGGCGAAGGGCTGGTGTTTGATGGTAGCGAGCGGTTTTGCGTCGGGGCGGATAGCGCTAAATTTACCGTCGAGGGACGCCGCGATTGCCGTCGGCGCGGCTATGTCGAGGCCGATTTCACCGCCGTGGCTTCCAGCTCCGGTCGCCAGACGGTTACTTTCACCGAGAAAAGCGACTATGGCCGTCGTCGGGCCTTAATGGCAGGCATCCAGCGCCTATTGTCTGATTTGCAATATGATATTGGCGCCATCGATGGCTTTGGCGGCGCGCGCACCCGCGATGCGGCGGCCGCCTATAAATTGCGCTATGGCATTCGCAACGACCCCAAGGGACGCGATTTACTGACTAAATTGGCGCAGACCGCGCGCGATGAAGCCAGCCAGCGCGGCTTAACTTTATGCAATAAAACCGACCATCTCGTCTGGGCGGCCACCGGCATGTTGAAAGCCGATGTGTTCGAAACCCGCGGCTGGACGCGCGTGCCCGCCAAGAGTTGCGCGCAAGTTTTCAACCAAACCTTGGACGATCGGTTTTATTTCTATTACGCCGAAGCGATGGATGAAAAAGGCAAATCGATTGTCGAAGCGGGGCGGCGCAAAATCTGGAGCGGCGAGCAACGCCTATGCACCAAGCCGACGCGGTTTGTTATTCGGGGCAATGAAAATTGTAGCCAACGCGGTTTCGACCGCCATGGTTTTGTAGAAATTGATACGGGCACGGCTCGTCGATGGAAAGTTAATTTAGATTAAGATGCAGCGTTTTAACGATATCGAAGCCTGGGTTTTCGACCTAGACAACACGCTTTACCCCGCCAGCCAAAACCTCTTCGCCGAGATTGATGTGCGCATGACGGCGTTTATTCAAGACGCCCTGAAAGTGACAAAAGACGAAGCCTTTCGCGTGCAAAAAGAATTTCTGGGCGAATATGGCACCACTTTGTCTGGCCTGATGAATGTGCATGGGTTGGAGCCCGGCCCGTTTTTAGATTTCGTGCATGACTTGGATGTCTCTATTTTGGCGCCCAACCCGAGCCTGCAACAAGCGATTGAAGCACTGCCCGGGCGCAAATATATTTTTACCAATGGTACCAAGGGTCACGCTGGCCGGGTTTGCGAACAGCTGGGGCTGACCGGATTATTTGATGATGTGTTTGATATCGTCTCGGCCAATTATGTGCCCAAGCCCCATCCAGATATTTATCCGGTGATGCTCGCGCGGTTTGCTATCGACCCGCAAAAAACAGCGTTTTTTGAGGATATGGCGCGCAATTTAACCCCCGCCCATAAGCTGGGCATGGCTACGGTTCTCGTGCATGAAGAAGGCCAAGACGCAGCTCAAAATATGAATATGCCGGAAAAATACCGCACCCATGATGACGCCCATATCGACCATAAAACCGCAGATTTAGCTGGTTTTTTAGACGCGCTCGGCGGCGGCTAATTGTCTGATTGACTTCACCTAGCAGCTTGCTAATTTGGCGCTTCTCTAGCCATAGTCACTTTTACGAGGAATAAGCCAATGGACATGCAAAACGCCGAAACCCTTATCAATGCCGCTTTTGACGATATTGCGGCGGTTTCGCCTGCCACACAGGGCGATGTGCGCGACGCCGTGGCCGCCGCCCTGCTGGCCCTCGATAGCGGCAAAATGCGCGTGGCCGAACGCGCCGCCGACGGCAATTGGCAGGTGCATCAATGGCTGAAAAAAGCCGTGCTATTGTCCTTCCGCTTGAACGATATGGCGCTGCACTCTGGCGGCCCGCAAGGCGCGAGCTGGTGGGATAAAGTGCCGTCCAAATTTGACGGCTGGGACGAGAGCGCCTTCCAAGAAGCGGGCTTTCGCGCCGTGCCCAATTGCATCGTGCGCCGCTCAGCCTACATCGCGCCCGGCGTGGTGCTCATGCCAAGCTTTGTCAATTTGGGCGCCTATGTCGATAGCGGCACGATGGTCGACACCTGGGCGACGGTTGGCTCTTGCGCGCAAATTGGCAAGAATGTGCATATTTCGGGCGGCGCGGGCATTGGCGGCGTTTTGGAGCCTTTGCAGGCTGGCCCGGTGATTATTGAAGATAATTGCTTTATCGGCGCGCGCTCGGAAGTGGCCGAAGGGGTGATTGTGCGCGAAGGTGCGGTTTTATCCATGGGCGTGTTTATCTCCGGCTCCACCAAAATCGTCGACCGCGCCACGGACACAATTTATCGCGGCGAAGTGCCAGCCTATTCTGTGGTGGTGCCAGGCTCGATGCCAAGTGAGACGGGCGATGTTCAACTATCCTGCGCTGTGATTGTCAAAACCGTGGATGCGCAAACCCGCTCGAAAACCTCCGTTAACGAATTATTGCGAGATTAAAATGGTCTTGGATCCGGTTCAATTTGCAGCCGAACTTATTCGCTGCCCTTCCGTTACCCCCGCCGATGCGGGCGCGCTTGATGTGCTGCAAACCACATTGAGCGAACTGGGGTTTACCTGCACGCGCTTGCCGTTTGAAGAAGCGGGCACTGATCCGGTGGATAATCTCTACGCGCGCCTGGGCACAGACGCGCCGCATATTTGCTTTGCTGGCCATACAGATGTGGTGCCCGTGGGGGCTGAGGCCGAGTGGAAAGTAGACCCTTTCGCGGGCGAAATTCGCGAGGACCAGCTTTGGGGTCGCGGCGCCGCCGATATGAAAGGCGCCATTGCCGCTTTTGTGGCCGCCGCAGCAGCCCATTTGCAAGCCAAGGGCCGCCCCGCAGGCTCTATTTCTTTGCTGATTACCGGCGATGAAGAAGGCCCAAGCATCAATGGCACGAAAAAAATGCTCGGTTGGCTGCAAAGCCAAGGCGAGATTATCGACGATTGCTTGGTTGGCGAGCCGACCAATCCGAAGGCTTTGGGCGATATGATAAAAATCGGTCGCCGTGGCTCGGTCAATGGTGTGGTGCGCGTGGTCGGCACGCAAGGCCATGTCGCCTATCCGCATTTGGCCGATAATCCAGTGCCGCAATTGGCCGCGCTTATGGTGGCACTTTCCAACGCAACTCTGGATGATGGCACCGAGCATTTTCAGCCCTCGAACCTCGAGGTCACGAATTTTGATGTTGGCAATCCCACGACCAATGTGATTCCGGCGCAAGCCACGGCGCGGTTTAACATTCGCTATAATGACACTTGGCAGGCCGACAGCATCAGCGCTTGGATTAAAGCGCAGCTCGATGCGGCGCAAGGCAAGGCGGGTTATGAATTGGAGCTGTCGCATACGGGCGACTGCTTTTTGACCGAGCCAAATTCTTTCGTCGAACAATTGAGCGACGCGGTGAACGCCATTACCGGGCGGGCGCCAGAACTATCTACCTCGGGCGGCACTTCCGATGCGCGTTTTATCAAAGATGTCACCCGCGTGGTCGAGTTCGGTCTGGTGGGCGAAACCATGCATAAAGTCGATGAACGCGTGCCGGTGGAAGACATTCGTCAATTGTCAGCGATTTATGAAAAACTGCTGGCCAGCTATTTCCCCAATTAATCTGAAATTCATTTGAGGTTAAAACCCTTCAGGCGGCGCGAGCAGCTCGGGGGGATAATCGACGTGCATGAAGGTGAGCCCTTCCGCCGGTGCCACTTGCGGGCATAGAGTTCTATCGCGGGCCTGTAAGACACCGCGCGCTTGCTCGAGCGAAAACTTGCCATCGCCCACTACTTTTAAAACGCCGGCCAGCGAGCGCACTTGATGATGCAAAAAACTGGGCGCCGAAGCGGTGATGGTAAACACCTCGCCATCTTGCGACACCTCAAGCTGCGATAGGGTTTTCACCGCCGAGGCGGCTTGGCATTGCGACGAGCGGAAAGTGGTGAAATCATGATGGCCGACGAAAATTTTTGCCGCTTCCTGCATGGGCGCCAAGGCCAAAGGATAGGGCACAAACCAAGCGTGCCCCAAATCAACCGTTAGGGGCGCGCGGCGCGAGATAATTTTATACTCATAATGGCGCGCCAAAGCCGAGAACCGCGCATCGAAATCATCACGCGCGGGCGCGACCGCCAAAATAGCGACGGGGGCGGGCTTGAGATGAAAATTAATGCCTGCCATTATTTTATCGGCCGTCCAATGATCGCCGTCTAAATCGAGGTGGCCGATTTGGCCTCGCGCGTGCACGCCTCTATCGGTGCGGCCTGCGCCGAAGACATTTAATCTTTCGCCGCATAGTTTTTCGACCGCATCGGATAGCGCATCTTGCACGCCGCCGCCGCCGCGCTGGCTTTGCCAGCCCAAATAGGGTGAGCCATCATATTCTATGGTCAGGCGCCAGCGCATTCCCTAGACCTTTTGTCCGGCGTGAAGGCCGCGCCCGCGCATAAATTCTTCGCCGCTCACCGCGGCTTTGCCGGCTTTTTGCACCCGCATCAGCTCCAGCGCGCCCTGCCCGCAATAAATAATCGCGCCTTGTTCGGCCACTTCGCCGGCCGCGCCCTCTTCGCGCAAAGGGCGGGCTTGCAAAACTTTTATCCGTTCGCCCTCGGCCTCAAACCAAGCGCCTGGAAACGGCGAAAGCCCACGGATGTGAAAATCCAAGGCGGTCGCGGTGCGCGAAAAATCGAGACGGGCTTCCGCCTTATCAATTTTTTCCGCGTAGCAAATCCCGTCCTCGGCTTGGGGTTGCGCTTGTAGCGTTTCCAGCTCGCTTAAGGCTTGTGTCACCGCCACGCCTCCGAGCGCGGACAATTTATCATGCAAGCTCGACGCTGTGTCTTGTGGGTCGATGGGCAGCGCGCGCGACAATAAAACCGGGCCCGTATCGAGCCCGGCTTCCATTTGCATAATCGCGACGCCCGTCTGCGTGTCGCCCGCCATAATGGCGCGCTGGATAGGCGCCGCCCCGCGCCAGCGCGGCAACAGCGACGCGTGAATATTCCAGCAGCCCAAGCGCGGCGTATCGAGCCACGTCTGCGGCAAAATCATGCCATAGGCGACCACGATGGCGAGGTCGGCATTGTGCTTTTGAAAGACCTCTAAGGCCGCCGCCTCTTTCAAGGTTTGGGGGGTGAACACCTCTATTCCTGCGGCTTCGGCAGCGCGGTGAACGGGGGCTGGGACAAGCTTTAAACCGCGCCCTTGTTTGGCCGGCGGACGAGCATAAACGGCGACGATTTCATGGCCGTTTTGGCGCGCGAAAGCCTCGATGGCATGAAAGGCCGCCACCGCAAAATCGGGGGTTCCCATGAAGATAAGACGCAAGCCCATCGACCCTAAAACGGGCCGGCCGCAGCATCGGCCTGTTTTTCACGTTCCGCTTTGCGCATTTTTTTCAGCACCATCTGCCGCTTTAAACGCGACAGATGATCGAGAAAAACAATACCGTTCAAATGGTCAATTTCGTGTTGAATACATGTGGCCAGCAGCCCATCGCAGTCGATTTCTTGCGGCTTGCCGTCATAGTCTAAAAACCTTACGCGGCATTGGGCGGGGCGCTCGACTTCGTCGTAAAAACTCGGCACCGACAGGCAGCCCTCTTGATAATTATTGGTTTCTTCCGAGGTCCAAACCACTTCCGGATTGACAAAATAGCGCGGCCCCTCATTGGCCAATGGGTCATCTACTGGATCGTCTGCTGTGTCTTCTTCATCGGTCCCGGGTGCCGATTTGCCTTTCAAATCCATCACCACCACGCGCTCAGGAACGCCAATTTGAATGGCCGCCAAGCCAATGCCCACAGCCGCATACATGCTTTCCAACATGTCGTCCATCAGGGCGCGCGTGGCGTCGGTTACCTCGGCCACGGGCTTGGATATTGTCTTGAGCCGTTTGTCCGGCACTTCGATGATTTTGCGTATCGCCATGGTTTATGAAATACGCCCTGCGCCCGAAAGCGTCAAGAGGCCGGCACAGTATGGCCAGACGTATGGCCAGACGGGCGCACTGAGCCTAGTTGGACACCGAATCGGATAGATTGGTC
The DNA here is from genome assembly GCA_018660505.1 of Rhodobiaceae bacterium. Classification (GTDB taxonomy): domain Bacteria; phylum Pseudomonadota; class Alphaproteobacteria; order RS24; family RS24; genus UBA8337. The sequence continues at coordinate 19,591 of JABJKE010000006.1, forward strand.
GCATGGTTCCATTTTCAATCAGTATCGTGAGTTTTATCACTCTCGCCCTCGGGCTAATCGCGGGCATTGGCCTGACCCGCTGGTTGCGCCCCCAGCAAGACGTGCATGCGCCCTCGCAAAAAGATGAGGAGCGCACCCGCCAGCTGCAAGGCGAGATTATTGCGCTGCAAACCAGCCATCAAAGCCTGACTGCGCAATTGGCCGAAACCAAAGCCAGCGAGGCAGACTTGCGCCAAAGCCTGCAGGCGGCGGCCGAGCGTCTGGCACGGGCCGATGAGAAAATTAGCGCTTTCGACGAGGCCCAAAAAGCGGCGCGCGAACAATTTAAAAATCTCGCCAATGAAATCCTCCAACAGAATAGCGCCGCGTTTCAAGAGCAGTCGAAACAAAGCCTCGAGGGCCTGCTCAATCCGCTCGACAAACAATTGGTCGAGTTTAAAACCGAGATTACCGGCTTTAAAGCCATCAATGAAAAAATGACTTCCGAAACCACAAGCCTCACCAATGCGCTGACCTCGAACGTGAAAGTGCAAGGCAATTGGGGCGAGATGGTGTTGGAGCGTATTTTGGAAGAATCGGGCCTCGAAAAGGGGCGCGAATATACGCTGCAAGGCGAGGGCATGGGGCTGAAATCAGCCGAGGGCGCGCGGCAAATGCCCGATGTGATTATCCATCTGCCCGAGAACAAACATATTGTTATCGACAGTAAAGTGTCGCTGACCAGTTTTCAGGCGTATCAAAACGCCAGCTCAGAAGAAGAGCGCCAAGCGGCGGCGAAAGCCTTTATCCTCTCCAGCGAGAAGCACATTAAAGATTTGGCGGAGAAAAATTATCAAAACGCCTATGGGCTGCAATCGCTTGATTTCGTCATGCTCTTTATGCCCATCGAAGCGGCGTATTTCTTGTTGCTGTCGGCGCGCGAAGATATTTTACGCCAAGCTTGGGAAAAAGGCATTTCCATCGTTTCGCCCTCCAACCTATTTCCAAATTTGAAAACCATTGGCTATTTATGGCGTCTGCAAAAACAAAACGACAATGCCGAAGAAATTGCCCGCCTTGGCGGCTCGGTCTACGATAAAGTCTGCGGGTTTTTAACCGATATGCAATCGGTCGGGAAATCGCTCGATAAAGCGCAAGACACGCATCGCGAAGCGGTGAAAAAACTTTCCGAAGGCAATGGCAATGTTATGCGCCAAGCCGAAAAATTGCGCGCACTGGGCGCCAAGACCAATAAATCCCTACCCGATATGGGCGATGGGTAACCGCTTCTAACGCCGCGATTTCATCGCCGCCAAAAGCGTGCCATCATCGAGATAGTCGAGCTCGCCGCCCACGGGCACGCCATGCGCCAGACGGGTGACCCGCACATCTAAATCGGCCAACATATCGGTGATAAAATGCGCCGTCGTTTGGCCTTCGACCGTGGCACTGGTGGCCAGAATAATCTCACTGACTTGCGCCTGCGCACAGCGCATCCGCAAGCTCTCAAGATTTAATTCTTCTGGGCCAATGCCATCTAAGGCCGACAGCGTGCCGCCCAAAATATGGTAGCGCCCGCGCAAAGCTTGGGCGCGCTCCAAGGCCCATAGATCCCCGACATCTTCGACGACGCATAAAATCGTGTCATCGCGGCGCGCATCGGCGCAAATGGTGCAAGGGTCACAAGTGTCGATATTGCCGCAAGTGGCGCAGGTCACGATTTTATCTCGCGCCACCCCCAGAGCATCGGAAAGGGGAATGAGCAAGCTTTCGCGCCGCCGCATGAGTTGCAAAACAGCGCGCCGCGCCGAGCGCGGGCCGAGGCCGGGCAAGCGGGCTAAATATTTAATAAGCGCTTCAATTTCCGGGCCGGCCATTACCTATCGTCAGCCTCATCGGCCACATTGCCATCGCTATCTTCATCCAGCTCATCTGGCGCGGCGGGCAAAGCTTCGGTGCTGGCGGTGGCCATAAATTCGCTGACCGATAATATTTCAGCGCCCGGAAAAGCCCCCAGCGCAGCTTTGACATAAGGGTCTTCGCGCGCGTTATCTTCGCGTTGCTCGGCGGCCGAACGTTTCACGGTTGCCAAAGTCGCGGCGCCTTGTTCTTTAGATAGCGACACCACCCAGGCTTGGCCCGTCCATTCGCGCAATTTTTTTGTCAAATCTTGGGCGATATTGTCTTGGCCGTCCGCCAAGCGCAGCTCAAGACGCCCCGCCCGCTCGCCCGCCGCCGCCTCAAACGAAACCAAATGGACGCCATTTTCGAGCGCATATTTCAGCGCAATATCGCGTTGCTCAGCCGCCAAATCAATAACCGCCTGAAAATCTTGCAAAACTGGCGCGCTAAATTGCACCACCGGTGCCGCTTGCGGCGACCCGGCGCTCATAGAAGGCCCGCCCGAAGCAGCGGAGGCAGGTGCTTGGGGGGATGGCGCTTGAGGAGATGGCGCCGATAAATTGGCTTGTAAATTAGCTTGGGGTGCCGATGAACTGGCAGATGGACTGGGTGAGGCGCCGCTTGGCGCGGGCGCGGCTGGCGCGCTTTCAAATTGTTTAATCAGCTCGTCGGGCGTCGGCGTATTGGCCAAATGCGCCAGTCGAATAAGCACCATTTCGCAAGCCGCTTTGGCGTTCATGGCGCGCGGCACCTCTTCGTGACCCGATAATAAAATCTGCCAAACGCGCGATAAAACCGGCGTCGATAATTGCTCGGAAGCCGCTTTGCCACGCGCGCGCAGCTCGGCCGAAAACGCCACATCCTCCAGCGCCGCAGGCACGAATTTCAACCGCGTCAACCAATGCGTCAACTCCGCCAAATCAGCCAGAATAACCAAGGGGTCGGCGCCCATGGCGTATTGCGCTTCAAATTCTGCCAGCGCCTCTGGCACGTTGCCGCGCATCAACATATCGAATAAGTCGAACACGCGGCCGCGGTCGGCCAGACCCAAAAGCCCACGCATTGTGTCTTCGCTCAATTGGGTATCCGCATCCATATGCGCCAAAGCGCGGTCGAGCAAAGACAGCGCATCGCGCGCCGAGCCATCGGCCGCGCGCGAGATGAGTTTCAAACCCTCTTCTGGCAAAACAACCGCCTCGGCGGCGCAGGTTTTGCTCAGTAGTTTTTGCGTATCGTCGAGGCTCAGGCGGCGCAAATCAAAGCGCTGGCACCGCGACAAGACGGTGACGGGCACTTGGCGAATTTCCGTCGTCGCAAAAATAAACTTCACATGCTCGGGCGGCTCTTCCAGCGTTTTCAGCAGGCCATTAAAGGCCGCTTTGGAGAGCATATGCACCTCATCGATAATATAGACTTTATAGCGCGCCGAAGCGGGCATATAGCGCACGTTCTCGATAATCTCGCGAATATCGCCAATGCCGGTACGCGACGCGGCATCCATTTCAATAACATCGACATGCGTGCCATCCATAATGGCGCTGCAATGAGCGCCCGTCTCGGCCAAGGCGACGCTGGGCGCTTGCACGCTGTCGGAATGATAATTCAACGCCCGCGCCAAAATGCGGGCCGTGGTGGTTTTGCCCACGCCGCGCACGCCCGTCAGCATAAAGGCATGGGCAATGCGACCAGTCTCAAAAGCATTGGTAAGCGTTTGCACCATGGCTTCTTGGCCGATGAGGTCTTCAAAATTGCGCGGCCGATATTTGCGGGCCAGCACTTTATAGCTGTCGCCAGCTTCTGGTTCTGGGATTTGGTTTTCGCTATCGGCATCGGCCAACATGTCAAAGCCCGGCGCTTCGTCAGAAAACTCCGGCGCGCTTGGCTCGGTTTCTAGAGCTGTCTCCTCTAGGGGCTCGCTGGCCGCGTCCAACTGATTTTCAATCTCATCCGATGTCATGCCGTTTTAAGTACCTGCTATCGTGAACGCTGTCGGCCTGGCGAAACTTAGGTGTGGGAGCCTGGCGAAAATTAGGTGAGAGACTGGACAGGCGACCCGCAGCAAACTCGTTAGGGCTGCTTCCTTTCGGACCTGACCCGATTGGCGAGGGGTGCGTCCGCCGCCAATCTCTCCCCTCCTTTATAGCAGAGGCGAGAGCCGACACCAGCCTTTAGCGGGCTGGATTTCATAAAAATATGGGAACGGGCAAAAACCCCCATCGGACGGGTCCAAAGGCTTGCCCCTAGAGAAAAGCCATGGCACTCTGGCATCCTTCCTGAAAGCCATTTACTTACGGAGTTCCAAATGGCCCTGCCCGACAACCCCATTATGTTTGCCAATAATCCGCTCGACCGGGCTGGCCATTTACGCCCCAACGCCGACTGGGTGGCCGCCCAATTGGCCTCCGACGACGCCCTGATTGTGCCGTTTTGGCAATTGAACCCGCTGGTGCTGCCAGAGCTGCAAGCCGGCGATGGGCGCGACGTCGGCTATTTGCCCAAAGCCGCTTTTGGCGACGCTTGGAACCCGACCATGCAAGTGGTTTTTCTGGGTCTCAACCGACGCGAAAAACCCCTATTTGCCGCCGATATAAGCCATATGAGCTCGCCCGAAGATATCGGGCCTTTTAAGGGCATGGGGCAGTTTGAAGATTTGCGCGGCCTGGCCGCCGCTGGCGATATGACGCGCACCGAGCTGGCCATTTTGGCGCAAGCCAAAGGCATGTTGGATTGGAATTTGCGCACGCCTTTTTGCGCCCAATGCGGCCAGCCCAGCCAAAGCGCGGAGGGCGGCTATAAACGAAAATGCAATGAGTGCGGCACCGAACATTTTCCGCGTACCGACCCCGTGGTCATTATGCTGGCCACGCATGGCGAAGATTGCTTGCTGGGCCGCCAACGCGGCTGGCCCGAAGGCATGTTAAGCGCATTGGCCGGCTTCACGGAGCCGGGCGAAACTTTGGAAGAAGCCGTGGCGCGCGAGCTGATGGAAGAAGCCGGTATCGAGGTTTCCAGCGTTCGCTATTTGGGCTCGCAGCCTTGGCCGTTTCCGGGCTCTTTGATGATAGGCTGTCTCGCCGAAGCCAGCCACCGCGATATTCAGGTCGATGAAGTGGAGCTGGAAGAGGCGCGCTGGGTTTCGCGCAAAGATATTATTTCGTCCATGGCGGGCCAAGGGCCGTTGGGCGTGCCGCCTGAAATGGCCATCGCCCATCAGCTGATGCAAGCTTTTGCCGAAGGCGGCTAAACCCTATTCGTCTTTTAAGGCAGCGCGTTCGGGCGCCGCTTTATAGACGCCCAGAATATCCATTTTGGAACAATAGAAATTCAGCTCTTCGAGGGCCAAACGCACAGGCTCGCTATCGGGATGGCCTTCGATATCGGCATAGAATTGCGTCGCCAAAAACCCATTGGGCTGATAGCTCTCCAGCTTGGTCATATTGACATTATTGGTCGCAAACCCGCCCAAGGCTTTATACAAAGCAGACGGCGTGTTGCGGACGCGGAAAATGAAACTGGTAATAATCTCGCTGTCCCCGCCCGAAGTGGTTTCTGGTTCGGCATCATCGGGCGTCGCCGACATCACCAAAAAGCGCGTTGTATTGCTTTGGCTGTCTTCAATGTTTTCGCGCAGCACATCGAGGCCATAAATCTCGCCAGCTAATTTAGAGGCAATGGCCGCGTGATGGGCGCTTTGATTGGCCGCCAAATCGCGCGCGCTGCCGGCCGTATCGGCGGCCACATGCGGCACCAACCCCAGCTCGGCGATAAGCTTGCGGCATTGGCCAAGCGCCATTTCATGGCTATGCACATCGGTTAAATCGCGCTCCCCAGTGCCCGGCAAAGCCAGCAAACAATGGTTCACGCGCATGAAATGCTCGCCGATAATATACAAATTAGAGCCCGGCAGAAGGCGATGGATATCGGCCACGCGACCAGCCACTGTATTTTCGACGGGCATCATCGCCAGCTCGGCGGCACCCGATTTAAGGGCGGCGAAAGCCTCGTCAAAAGTCGCGCATGGCATTGGCTCCATAGCGCCATATTGAGTCTGGCAGGCGATATGCGAATTGGCGCCCAGCTCTCCTTGGAATGCGATTTTTCCCATTGGTTAATTTCCTTCTCTCAACACCCGCTCGGCGTGGGCTAAATCTTCTGGCGTATCGACGCCCACGGGCACGGTATCTACCACGGCCGCGGCGATGGACATGCCGGCTTCCAGGGCGCGCAATTGCTCCAGCCGTTCGCGTTTTTCAAGCGGCGATGGCGACAGAGTAACAAATTTTTCTAAGGCGTCGCGCGTATATCCGTAAATGCCGATGTGGTGATAGAGCGGCCCCTCGCCGCTTGGCGCCGTGGCGCGGGTGAAATAAAGCGCGCGGCCCCTGCTCGGCTGGGTCAGCGATAGAACCGCTTTGACGACATTTGGATTATCGCGCTCTTCGGGCGTGGTAATCTCGGCCACCAAAGTCGACATATCAAACCCGTCTAGCGTCGCCAATGTGGTTTTTACCAAATGCGGATCGAGGGTCGGCAAATCGCCTTGTAGATTGATAATGGCATCATGCGTGCCAGCGCCATCGACTTGCTGCAAAGCTGCATAAATGCGGTCAGAACCCGACGGCAAGTCGGGGTCGGTTAATACGGCTTCGCCACCTGCTGCGATAATGGCATCGGCCACTTCGCGCTCGGCAGCCGCCACCACCACGCGGCCACAATCGGCCGCCATGGCCCGGTGCCAAACCTGCACAATCATCGGCAGGCCGCAAATATCAGCCATCGGCTTATTCGGCAAGCGGGTGGAAGCCATGCGGGCTGGAATTAGGACAATCGGGTTTAACGCACTCATGAAAGCACCTCTTGGACGATAGGGGGCGGACTATTCTCGTATTGCATATCCCGCCCTCATTTCCTAATCTGTGCGACGCTACGCCGCAAGCCTAAACAGGCTGAAAAGCGTAAGCTGCGCGAAATTCGTAAAAGCGGGCTTCCGGTGAAAAACCAAGCTAGAGCTTACAAAAAGACAGTTTGGAGAATAATCATGGATAGTTTTGAGCTGAATAAAATCTTTGGCGCCGTCTTGTTTACTTTGCTGGTCTATTTGGGCGTGCAAAATCTCGGCAGTATTTTGTTTCATGCCGAGCCAGCCAACCCGCAAGCCTATGTTGTGGAAGGCGTGGAAGAAGAAGGCGCCCCGAGCGTGGCCGCCGCGGCTGTGATGGAAGTCTCCATTTTGGAACTTTTACAGACCGCATCCATCGAAAAAGGCGCGAAAACAGCGAAAAAATGTCTTTCTTGCCACAATTTTGAAAGCGGTGGCGCCAATAAAATCGGCCCCGCCCTCTACGGTATCGTCGACCGTCCGGTCGCCCAAGCGGCGGGCTTTAACTATTCTGGCGCGCTGACGGGTTTGGGCGGCAACTGGGATTATGAAGCCCTGAACGGCTTTCTTTTGAACCCGAAAAAATATGCCGCGGGCACCAGCATGGCTTTCGCCGGATTGCGCAAAGCCAAGGACCGCGCCAATATCATCGCCTATTTAGATAGTTTGAAATAAGCCAAATTATAAGTTTCGACTAAACCGCCGTGGGTAAGCCAGCTTACCCGCGGCGTTTGTTTTTTTGGCCTTCTCAAGACATACTGAAAGCTTATAGTTTAAGCCTCTTCCTTCCCTCGATAAGCGGAACTGACATGCGAAATACCCTTTCGAAACTGCAAATCTTCTGTCTCACTCTGGCGCTCATGGGCGCCCCATCGCTGAGCCAAGCCGAGACTTGGAAACACGGGCTTTCTTTATTCGGCGCGCCGGAATTGGGGGAAGGTTTTGCTCATTTCCCTTACGTCAACCCGCAAGCCCCCAAAGGCGGGGAAGTGAAAATCGCCGCCATCGGCTCGTTTGATAATGTCAATTCCTTCACCATCAAGGGCAATGCCGCGCAAGGCTTGGGGCTTTTGCATGATACTTTGCTCACCGGCTCGATGAATGAAGCCAGCGCCAGTTACGGCTTGATTGCCGAGGCGGTGAAACACCCGAGCGATTTTTCTTCCGTCAGTTTTAAGCTGCGCGCCCAAGCGCGGTTTTCCGATGGCAGCCCCATCACGGCAGAAGATGTTGCCTTTTCTTTTGTCGCGCTGAAAAAAGCCCATCCGTTTTATCGCGCCTATTACGGCGATGTGACGGGCTATGAAATTGCCTCGCCGCAGGAAATAACGTTCCGTTTCGGCCAGACGGGAAACCGCGAATTGCCGATGATTTTGGGTCAATTGCCGATTTTGAAAAAAGCCTATTGGAACGCCAATGGGCGCTCGCTGGCCAATACGACGTTGGAAATTCCGCCCGTCTCTGGCGCTTATAAAATTGGCGCGCTCGATGCCGGACGCGCCATCACCTATGCAAGACGCGACGATTATTGGGGCAAAAATCTGAATGTGAACATCGGCAAACACAATATAGACCGCGTGAAATATATTTATTTCGGCGATGACACAGTCGCTTTTGAAGCTTTGAAAGCGGGCGAGATAGATTACCGTCGCGAGTTCTCCTCGCGCATTTGGGCCACGGGCTATGACACACAAGCGGTTCGCAACGGCCAAAAAACCAAAGAAATCGTTGCCCTCGAAAACCCCGCCGGCATGCAAGGCTTCGTCTTTAATCTGCGCCGCGAGCGCTTTAACGACCTGCATGTGCGCGAAGCTTTGAACTGGGCCTATGATTTTGAGTGGACTAAGAAAAATCTTTTTTACGGCCAATATGCCCGCACAGGCTCGTTTTTTCAGGGATCTGAATTGGCCGCACGCGGCGCGCCGTCCAAGGCCGAGCTAAAATTACTAGCGCCTTGGCGCGACCAATTGCCAGCCAAAACCTTCGAGCCGCTGTTTCAAAACCCGATTACCGATGGCTCTGGCAATATTCGCAAAAACTTGCGCAAAGCGCGCGCCCTGCTGGAAAAAGCCGGATGGAAAGTCGAAAGCGGCAAGCTGATGAAAAACGGCCAGCCTTTCACCATTGAGTTTTTGCTGGTGCAGCCCGCCTTTGAACGCATTGTGGCGCCCTATATCAAAAACCTCGCCAAGCTGGGCATTGACGCGAAAATCCGTTCGATTGACCCAACGCAATATCAAAACCGCGTCACCCAATATGACTATGACGCGATTGTTATGAGCTTTGGCCAATCGCTCTCGCCCGGCAATGAGCAACGCGATTACTGGACCTCCGCTGCTGCCGACCAGCCCGGAGGACGCAATTATATCGGCATTCGCAATCCGGCGGTGGATGCGCTGGTGGAAAATCTGATTTTTGCCAAATCGCGCGAAGCGCTGATTACCGCCTCGCGCGCGCTCGACCGGGTTTTGATTTCCAATCATTATGTCATGCCGCAATGGCATTCGCCGCACGAACGTCTGGCCTATTGGCAAGGGTTGAAACGCCCCGACCCCATGCCCAAACATGGGCTCGGCTTTCCCAGCCTTTGGTGGAAAGAGGCGCGTTAAAAACTTGCCGCGCGTCGAACTCGTGACATAATTAGACACTAATTTGCCTAACCTCTAACTGATTTTGAGGGAGCCTCGCCACCCATGGGTGCTTATATTCTTCGCCGCTTACTGCTGATGGTGCCGACAATTTTCGGCATTATGGCGATTAGTTTTGCCATTGTGCAATTCGCGCCAGGCGGGCCGGTGGAGCGCGTCATCGCCCAATTGCAAGGCCATGATGTAGGCGCCACCTCGCGCTTTACCAGTGCCCAAGATGGCTCGGGCGGCATGCAAGGCGCCGCCGCACAAGCCGCAGCGGGCAGCAAATATCGCGGCGCGCAAGGCCTCGACCCAGAGTTCATCGCCGAGCTGGAAACCCAATTTGGTTTCGACAAACCAGCCCATGAACGGTTTTTTAAATTGATTACAGACTATGCCCGCTTTGACTTCGGCGAGAGCTATTACCGCGACATTCCGGTTATCGACCTGATTAAAGAAAAACTTCCCGTCTCTATCACTTTGGGGTTATGGGCCACTTTGCTGACCTATCTCATTTCCATCCCGCTCGGCATCGCCAAAGCGCGCCGCGATGGCAGTGCGTTTGATGTTTGGACCTCGGGCGTCATCATCGTCGGCTATGCTATTCCAGGGTTTTTATTCGCCGTCGCGCTCATCGTTTTATTTGCTGGCGGTTCGTATTTCGATTGGTTTCCCTTGCGCGGGCTAACATCAGATAATTTTGACCAATTGAGCCTGACCGGAAAAGCCCTCGATTATCTTTGGCATATTTTCCTGCCCGTCTTGGCGCTTTCCATCTCGGGTTTTGCGACCACCAGTCTGCTGACCAAAAATGCGTTTTTGGATGAGATTAGAAAACAATATGTCGTCACCGCGCGCGCCAAGGGCTTGACCGAACGGCGGGTTTTATATGGCCATGTGTTTCGTAATGCCATGCTCATCGTCATTGCGGGTTTTCCGGGCGCTTTCATCGGCGCGTTTTTCACCGGCTCGCTGCTTATCGAAACGATTTTCTCGCTCGATGGCTTGGGGCTTTTATCTTATGAGAGCATCATCAACCGAGATTATCCGGTGGTTTTCGCCTCGCTCTATATCTTCGGGCTGGTCGGGCTGGTGGTCACGCTCATCTCAGACATCACCTATATGTGGGTCGACCCGCGCATTGATTTTTCAGCCCAAGGGGGCGGGTGATGGTTATCTCGCCGCTCAATCAGCGCCGCTGGCGTAATTTTAAAGCCAATCGGCGCGGGTTTATCTCGCTATGGCTATTTGCGGGCCTGTTTCTCCTGACGCTGTTTGCGGAGTTTTTGGCCAATGATAAACCTTTGCTCATTCGCCATGAGGGGGCGTTTTATGCGCCTGTCTTTTTTACCTATGCGGAGACAGAATTTGGCGGTGATTTCGCCACCGAGGCCGATTATCGCGACCCTTTCGTCATCGAGCTGATTGAAGAAAGCGGCGGCACGATGGTTTGGCCGCCGCTGCGCTATAGCTATAACACCATCAACCTAAACCTAGACCAGCCCGCCCCCGCCCCGCCAAGCGGGCAAAATTGGCTGGGCACGGACGACCAAGGCCGCGATGTGCTGGCGCGGCTGATTTATGGCTTTCGCATCTCGGTTTTATTCGGTCTTATTCTCACTTTGGCCTCTTCGGTCATCGGCATTGCGGCGGGCGCCGTGCAGGGTTATTTCGGCGGTTGGATTGACCTTGGCTTGCAGCGCTTCATCGAAATATGGACCTCTGTGCCGTCGCTTTATCTGCTGATTATCATCGCTGCCATCATCGAGCCCGGGTTTTGGATTTTGCTGGGCATTTTATTGCTCTTCTCTTGGGTGTCATTGGTCGGCGTGGTGCGGGCCGAGTTTTTGCGGGCCCGCAATTTAGAATATGTCGAAGCCGCGCGCGCGCTCGGCGTCGGCAATGGCACGATTATGGCGCGCCATTTATTGCCCAACGCCATGGTCGCCACGCTTACCTTCATGCCATTTATTTTAAATGCCTCCATCACCACGCTTACTTCGCTTGATTTTCTCGGCTTTGGCCTGCCGCCCGGCTCGCCTTCCTTGGGCGAATTACTGGCGCAAGGCAAAGCCAATTTACAGGCGCCTTGGCTGGGGCTTTCGGGCTTTTTCACCATTGCCATTATGTTGTCGCTGTTGATTTTCATCGGCGAGGCGGTGCGCGATGCTTTCGACCCAAGAAAGACGTTGGGGTAAAGGATGAGCGCTTTACTCTCTTTGAAAGATTTGCGTATTGGCTTTACCAGCGATGGCCGCGTCACCCATGCGGTGAAAGGCGTGAGTTTTGATATACAAGCGGGCGAAACGCTTGGCCTGGTTGGCGAAAGCGGCTCGGGAAAATCGGTTAGCGCCCTTTCCATCCTAAAGCTTCTGCCCTATCCGGCGGCTTTTCATGCGGGCGGCGAAATTCATTTTGACGGCCAAGACCTCTTAAGCTTGAGCGAAGAGGCATTGCGCGGCGTGCGCGGCGCTCGGATTTCGATGATTTTTCAAGAGCCCATGTCGTCGCTCAATCCGCTGCATTCGATTGAAAAACAAATCACTGAAATTCTAGAGCTGCATCAAGGCTTGGCGCGCACCGCCGCACGGGCGGAAGCGCTGCGGCTCTTGCAGCGTGTGGGTATCGCCGATGCGCAATCGCGCCTTGGGGCTCTGCCGCATGAGCTGTCGGGCGGCCAACGCCAGCGCGTGATGATTGCCATGGCGCTGGCCAATCGGCCGCAATTGCTGATTGCCGACGAGCCGACCACAGCTTTGGATGTGACCATTCAAAAGCAAATTCTGGATCTCTTGAAAGACCTGCAACAAGAAACCGGCATGGCGATTTTGCTGATTACCCATGACCTTGGCATTGTGAAAAAAATGGCCGACCGTATTTGCGTTATGCAGGAAGGCGAGATTGTCGAGGCGGGCGAAAGCGCGGCGATTTTTCAAAACCCACAACATGATTACACGAAAAAACTCATCGCGGCGGAACCCAGCGGCTCGCCCGCCCCAAGCGCTGCCAAAGACGAGCTGGTTCGCGCCGAGCATTTGCGGGTTTGGTTTCCCATGAAACGTGGGTTTTTGCAGCGCACTTATGCCCATGTCAAAGCGGTGAATGATATTTCCTTCACCATCAAACGCGGCGAAACGCTGGGCGTCGTGGGCGAAAGCGGCTCGGGCAAAACCACCCTTGGGCGGGCTTTACTGGGTTTGCAAAAAGCCACGGGACAGGCTTTCTTGGGCGACACAGATATTCTCGCAACCGACCGCATGACCCGACGGGGCTTGCGCAAAAATATGCAAATCGTTTTCCAAGACCCCTATGGGGCATTGAGCCCGCGCATGGCGGTGGGCGAAATTATTGCCGAGGGGTTAAAACTGCATCGGCCCGAATTGAGCCCGGCAGAGATTGCCAAGCGCGTGCGCGATATTCTGGTCGAGGTGGAGTTGGACCCCGATACGGCCGCGCGCTACCCGCATGAGTTTTCGGGTGGCCAACGCCAACGCATCGCCATTGCGCGCGCTTTGATATTGGAGCCGGAGTTCTTAGTGCTCGACGAGCCAACCAGCGCACTGGACCGCTCGGTGCAGGCGCAAATTATCGATATGTTGCGCCGCCTGCAAAAACAAAAAGGGCTGACCTATTTGTTCATCAGCCATGATTTAAAAGTCGTGCGCGCCCTGTCGCATCAGGTGATGGTGATGCAAAATGGCGTCTGTGTGGAAAGCGGCACGGCGGCGCAAATTTTCGATGCGCCGCGCGAAACCTATACAAAAAACCTGCTGGCCGCCGCACTCGACACCAGCTCTTAGCCCAAACGCTTGATCGCGGTTATGGCCCCATCGGTCTTGGCGATGCGCGCGCAGGCGGTGTCAAAATCTTCCTCGACCACCGACATATGAAACGCATTGGCGTGCAGCAGCGTGTTCGGCGCACTTAAAAACCCAACATGGCCTTTCCAAAACACCACATCGCCAACTTTGGGCGTCTCGACGGCTTTGCCGAGGCTGGCTTGCTGCATATCGCTATCGCGCGGGCACGCTTGGCCGCAGGCCATAAGCGCGGTTTGCACCAGAGCCGAACAATCGAGCCCAATACTCTCGCGCCCACCCCAAAAATAGGGCGCACCGATAAAGCGGCGCGCCACCTCGATGGGATTGCTTTCGAACACATGCGTCTCCGCAATATGGCTGGCGTGAATAAACCCACCGCCCATCTCCTCGGCCATCTCGGCGAAGCGGCCCTCGAAGCGTCTAACGCCAAGCTGAGCGCCCATGCACACGCCCATGAGGGGGCGGGTTTTTATATCTGGCTCGCGATAAAGGAAACTTCGCAATGCCGTCACCTTATGGGTCGGGGCCATTTCCGGACTGGTTTTTTGCAAGTCTTCCGCCAACACATAGCCAACATAATCATCATGGGTGGCTTGCCCCCAGGCCCATCTGTCTTTCTTCTCATAGACCCGAAAGCCTTCGCCATAAAGCAACTGGCTATCTTGCAGAGCCCCATCGGCGGGCGAGCGACGCAAAGCGGTGACTGGCGCTATAATGGTGTAATCTTCGCCTTCGACAAAGCGCGGCGCCGACACTTCGGCGCGCAAATGCGCGGCCGCCAAATCATCGCGCCACAGATTCAAGCGCGGGTCTGGTTTGGCGCTAGGCAAAGCGTTGCTCTAAATAAGTATAGACGGCGCGCAAAGCTTGCGCTTCGCCGCCAACCGGACGCCCGGCACGCGCGCGCAAAGACCAGGCATAAACATCGCAATGCATCCACGTTTCACAGCGCTCGACAAAGCGGTTTAAAAACAAAGCCGCGGTAATCGAGCCCCCCATGGGAGACGACGAAATATGGTTCACATCGCCGATTTGACTATCGAGCCAGCCGTCATAGCCGGCCCATAGCGGCATCCGCCACATCGGGTCCTGCGCCGTCTGGGCGGCTTTTTGAATGGCCTCGGCCAAGCCATCATCTGGGGTATAAAACGGCACAATTTCTGGCCCCATGGCGACGCGCGCCGCGCCCGTGAGGGTTGCAAAATCAATCATCACATCGGGGGTTTCGCTATCGGCTTCGCACAGCATATCAGCCAGCACCAAACGCCCCTCGGCATCGGTATTGCCAATTTCGACGGCCAAACCTTTGCGGCTGGCCAGCACATCGCCGGGGCGAAACGCATCGGGGCCAATGGCGTTTTCCACCGCGCCAATCATCAACCGCAAGCGTATCGGCAGCCCCGCATCCATCAGGGCGTCGGCCAGCGCAATCGAGATGGCGGCCCCGCCCATGTCTTTTTTCATAATGTCCATATAGGAGCCGGGCTTTAAATTCAGCCCGCCCGTATCGAAACAAACGCCCTTGCCGACCAGCGTGACTTTGGGCGCGCTCGGCTCGCCCCAAGTTAGGTCCAGCAAACGCGGCGCCTCTACCGCAGCACGCCCGACGGCATGAATCATCGGGTAATTTTGCGCCAATAAATCCTCGCCCGCGATGATTGTCAGCTCTGCTTTATGGCGCTTGGCGAGGGCTTGCATCACTTGCCCCAGCGCCTCTGGCCCCATATCAGCAGCCGGCGTATTGATCAGGTGGCGGGTCGAATAGACCGCCCGGTTGAGCCTATCAACGCGCGCGCGGTCGCAGTTTTTGGGCAAAACAAGCTGCGGCCAAGCGGTATCGCGCGGGCGGGTTTTATAAGCGTCATAGCGATAGCACCCCATCGCCCAAGCCAAAGGGGCCATTTCTTGCACGGGCTCTGGCGCGCCATCGTCTAGCCGATAAGCGCCCTCGGGCAGTTGCGCGGGCAGAACCGCCAAAGCGAAAGGGTCGGGGCTGGCGCCCAGCCCCAAAAGCACCGCTTCTAAATCACCCGATGAATTGGGCAGCAGCAAAACCTCGCCCGCAGCAGCGGCAAAATGGGTGGTTTCCATCCACGTGAGATGCGGGCCGACGAGATTTTCGCGCCACGTCGCCAGACCTTCCGGCGTCAGCGCGCGGATTAAGCAAGCTGGCTTGCCCTTATCTGGTAGATAAATGGCGCCCGGCTCGGCCGGGAAAATATCGCGAATAGAAGATAGAAGTGCGGATGGCATAGCGTCGACCTTTGGCAAAACTCAAAACCTGATTGAGCCATCACCCTATCACGCGCTTATCGCGCGGTCATCGCGTAATCAATTACCAATTCCGTGCCATTGACATAAGACGAGGCATCGGAAGCCAGATACACAATACCATTGGCAATGTCTTCCGGCAGACCCGGTTTGCCATTTGGCATGCCGGCCGCCGCCACGAGGTCAATATTTATGCGGTTTCCGCCTGGCGTCATCATGTCTGGATTATCTTTGGCAATGCCCGAGATTTCGCGCGACCAAATATCTGTATCAATAATGCCCGGATGCACGCTATTGCACCGAATGGCTTGGCCATTATCGGCGCATTCATTGGCAATGGCTTTGGAGAACAAACGCACGCCGCCTTTTGACGCCGAATACCCAGCCAGACCCGACGCGCCGATTAAACCGGCAATCGACGAGATATTGATAATGCTCGAAGGCCCGCTTTGCGCCATCAAAGGAATAGAATGTTTGCAGCCCAAAAACACGCCATCGAGATTAATCGCGTTTTGACGCCGCCAATCCTCGAGGCTCATCTCGGTGACCGGCCCACCAATGGCGATGCCCGCATTATTGACCAATATGTTGAGCTGCCCTTCGGTTTTTTGAAGGCTCTCCATGATCTCTTGCCAAACGCTCTCTTGCGAGACGTCTTGGGCGAGGCTACGCGCCTGCCCGCCGGCATCGGTAATCATTTTCGCGGTTTTCTCGACACCGCTCACATCAATATCTGTGACGATGAGCTTGGCGCCCGCCGCCGCTAAGGCGAGCGCACAAGAGCGCCCAATACCCGTTGCAGCGCCGGTAACCAGCGCCGTTTTTCCACTACAATCTTGGCTCATTAGGCGCGCGCAATCACGGTCATTTTTGTGTAACCTTTAACAAAAGACGACACATTGCGCTCTGGCTCACCCACAACTTCGATTTTCGAGAAACGCTTGAGCATTTCATCCCACAGAATTTGCAATTGCAATTCCGCCAGACGGTTGCCGAAGCACCGGTGAATGCCGAACCCAAAGGAAATATGGTTGCGCGCATTCTCGCGGTCAAAAATCAGCGCATTCGGGTTTTCAAACTTGCGCTCATCGCGGTTACCCGACACATACCACATGGCAACTTTGTCGCCTTTCTTAATGGTCTGGCCGTGCATTTCCACATCTTCCAAAGCGGTGCGGCGCATATAAGCCAGCGGCGTTTGCCAGCGGATAATTTCGGCCACCGTATTGGGGATAAGCTCACGATTGGCTTTTACTTTTTCCCATTCGGCGGGGAACAAGCTGGAGCCATAAATCGACGCACTCATGGAATTACGGGTCGTATCATTGCCGCCCACAATCAGCAAAATCAAATTGCCGAGATATTCCATCGTGTCCATGTCTTTGGTTTCTTCGCCATTGGCCAACATGGTGATTAAATCATTGCCATCTTTGCCTTGGCGCTCTTGCCATAGTCCCATGAAATATTGCACGCATTCCATCAATTCGGCGCGGCGTTGGTCTTCGCTTTCCACGATACCCGTTTCTGGGCCAGCGGTGGCGACATCCGACCAACGGGTCAATTTGCGGCGGTCTTCAAAGGGGAAGTCGAACAAAGTGGCGAGCATCATGGTGGTCAGCTCAATCGACACAGTGTCGACCCAATCAAATTCTTCATCAATAGGAACCGAATCGAGCACGAATTGGGTGCGCTCGCGAATCAGTTTCGACATTTCAGCCAAGCTCATAGGTGCCATAATCGGGGCAACTGTTTTGCGCTGCACATCATGTTTGGGCTGGTCCATCGCGATAAACATCGGCAGCTCAAAACCTTCGGCAGGGTCGGGCAGAACAATCGCTGGCTCAGACGAGAAACGCTTGTGGTCCGTATCAATCGCCATAATGTCGTCATAACGCGTGACCGACCAATAGCCGCCGATGGGTGGCGCATCATTGGTGCGGTCTTCCGATTGCCAACCAGACGGGCAATAATGCAAAGGCGCTTCATTGCGCAAACGATCGAAAATGGGCCAAAACTCTTCTTTCGGCCAGAGCAGCGAATTAGACGGATCGAGATCCTTTAAGGCCGTGCTATAGGCTAGGTCCTCGCCCGGGCGCATTTCTTGTTTTATCGCTTCGCTCATCATTTTCTCCCTTAATCATATCTATTTGGCGTTCTTCCAAAAAGGTGACGCCTGCGTCATAAATATTAGTCAGAAGCTCTGGCGCGCTGCAAGCCTTTTTTGCACCCAAAAGGCTCTTTTTTGTGCCTTTTAATCGCCCCTGACGATTGCGCTTGCGCTTGGCGATGGTGAAACTTAAAGTCAGGTCTTGCACAGGGGTCCGGTTGGCGCGCAAATCTAGTCGCAACAACCGGTGAGACGATACCCTTTGTACCTGTTTACGGATTATGCCGCTGCAGGGAGTGCCGGATTTGCTTCCGCCTTTCTCGCTCGTGTCATGGTTCTTATGCCTTATCGGGGATTTCCCGTTTCGAGAGAGAGCTTGTTCTATGTCATCTGCACCCAAAAAACCGAGTTTCACCAGCGACCAAGCCCGTGTGGACGATGCCTCCATCGCGCCTTTGCCCAATAGTGAAAAAATCTATGTGACTGGGTCGCGGCCCGATATTTGCGTGCCGATGCGCAAAATCAGTCAAGATGATACGCCCACAGATATGGCGCTTTCGGGGCAATCGAGCGAGGAAAATCCGCCGATTTTTGTCTATGACACCTCTGGCCCCTATAGCGACCCAAATCTCAAAATCGATATTCGAGACGGCCTTGCGCCGATGCGCCAAGCGTGGATTGAAGCGCGCGACGACACGCAAGAGCTAGAAGGCCCCAGCTCGCAATATGGCCAAACGCGGTTAACCGATGAGAAATTGCAAGCCTTGCGGTTTAATTTACAACGCACGCCCAAACGCGCCAAAGCCGGCAAAAATGTCACGCAAATGCATTATGCGCGTGCCGGTATCATCACCCCAGAGATGGAATTTGTGGCGCTGCGCGAAAACCAAAATCGCGCCGCCTATCTCGAGAGCCTAGAAGCGACGGGCGAGCGCGGCAAACGGATGAGCGAGAGGATGCTCGCCCAACACGAGGGCGAAAGCTTTGGTGCCAATCTGCCGCTCGAAATTACGCCTGAATTCGTGCGCGAAGAAATCGCTCGCGGACGCGCCATTATTCCGGCCAATATCAATCACCCGGAAATCGAGCCGATGATTATTGGCCGCAATTTTCTGGTTAAAATTAACGGCAATATTGGCAATTCCGCCGTCTCTAGTTCCATCGGCGAAGAAGTCGATAAAATGACTTGGGGCATTCGCTGGGGTGCGGATACGATTATGGACCTGTCGACTGGCAAACATATCCACGAGACCCGCGAGTGGATTTTGCGCAATAGCCCGGTGCCCATTGGCACGGTGCCGATTTATCAAGCGCTCGAAAAAGTCGATGGCAAGGCCGAAGACCTGACCTGGGAAATGTTCCGCGACACGCTCATCGAACAAGCCGAACAAGGTGTCGATTATTTCACCATCCATGCGGGCGTGCTTTTGGAATATGTGCCCCTGACCGCCAATCGACTGACCGGCATTGTGTCGCGCGGAGGCTCGATTATGGCCAAATGGTGCTTGGCGCATCACAAAGAAAATTTCCTCTATACGCATTTCGCCGATATTTGCGAGATTATGAAAGCCTATGATGTCTCCTTCTCGCTTGGCGATGGGCTGCGGCCGGGCTCGGTTTGGGATGCCAATGATGCGGCGCAATTGGGCGAGTTGAAAACCCTCGGCGAGCTAACCCAAATCGCCTGGCAACATGATGTGCAAGTGATGATTGAAGGCCCCGGCCATGTGCCGATGCAGCTGATTAAAGAAAATATGGACAAACAGCTCGAGTGGTGTGACGAAGCCCCGTTTTACACATTGGGCCCGCTGACCACCGATATTGCGCCGGGCTATGACCATATCACCTCGGCCATTGGCGCCGCGCAAATCGGTTGGTATGGCACGGCCATGCTGTGTTATGTGACGCCCAAAGAACACCTCGGCCTGCCCAGTAAGCAAGATGTGAAAGACGGCATCATCACCTATAAGCTGGCCGCCCATGCGGCGGATTTGGCCAAAGGGCATCCGGGCGCACAGATTCGCGATAATGCTTTATCGAAAGCGCGGTTCGAGTTTCGCTGGGATGACCAATTTAATCTCGCCCTCGACCCCGACACGGCGCGCCGCTATCACGATGAGACGCTGCCGAAACAATCGATGAAAGTGGCGCATTTCTGCTCCATGTGCGGACCGCATTTCTGCTCGATGAAAATCACCCAAGATGTGCGCGACTATGCGGCCAAATTAAACATGAAACCCGAAGACGCGCTGGAGGCTGGCATGCAAGCCAAGTCGACCGAGTTTCGCGTCGGTGGGGCGCAGGTCTATAAAAAGGTCTAACTATTTCCAGCCGCGCGGATTGTCGGCCATTTCCTGATTGCGCGCATCGAGCGCGGCTTTCAGGCGCTTGGCCACTTGCGGATGACGCATCGAGATATCATACGACTCGTCCGGATCGGCTTTTAGGTCGTGCAACCAAGGGCCTTTTTTCGGCCAAATCGGAATCGACACGGGGTCGGTAGAATAGACCACGGGTTTGGCATCGCGATATTTATAAGTCGCATCACGAACCGCCATTAACGTGCCCGCGCCATAATAATACACCACCTCATGCGGCGACGCGCCGCCGCGCAGGCTAGCCGATAAATCGCGCCCGTCTAACACGCGGTCCTCGGGGGTTGGCAGATTTAGCTCGGCCAAAATCGTCGGCAATAAATCCGTGCCCATGGCCAATGCGGGTGAGCGCCGTGGCGCCAATTGTGCGGGCCAATGCGCCAGGAAAGGCACATGCACGCCGCCCTCAAAGCTTTGCCCTTTGCGGCCCCGACCGACACCGCGACCTTGCCACCAAGGGCCATTGTCGCTGGTGATGATGAGCAGCGTATTGTCCAACGTGCCGCGTTTTTTCAACGCTGCCACCACCCGACCCACGGTGTCATCTAGGCCTTGCACCACATCGCCATAAAGGCCGGCATCCGAGCGGCCATGTTCATGCGCCGCTACGTGCAAAGGCACATGCGGAAAATTATGCGCCAGATATAAAAACATCGGCTGATCTTTGGGCGCTGCAGCGATAAAGCCTTCTGATTTTTCGGCATAGAGCCCGTTCAGCTGGGTTTGGTCGACGGGCGCGGCCACGGCAATTTTTTCGCCCTGGGCTGGCGTCCCCTCCACCAAATGGAACGGGTGCATATCATTGGAATGATAGGTGCCGAAAAACCGCTCAAAACCAAATTCCGTCGGGATGGATTTATCATGGTCGCCCATATGCCATTTGCCCACCATGGCGGTGTGATAGCCACTGGCTTTTAATACATCGGCGAGAATGATTTCTTCGCGCGGCAAACGCACCGGATTGCCAAACAGACGATTGATGCGGTCAACGAAATGCCCGCTTGGGAAAGGTACCGCCGTCAGCAGATTGCGCGACGGCAGACGCCCCGTCAGCATGGCCGCACGCGACGGCGAACACACGGGCGCGGGCGCATAATAATTTTCAAACACGACGGCGTTTTTCGCCAGACCATCCATATGCGGCGTCGCAATCATTTTATTGCCCATGAAACCGACATCGCCATGCCCCAAATCATCAAACAAGATAATCACGACATCGGGCGCATTTTCGCGCTTGGGCGTCCCCGCCAGCGTTTGCAAATAGACCTGTTTCGAGGCCATATGTGCGGCGTCATCCACTTGCTCGTAAGTGGCCACACTCACCACCACGTAAAGCACAAAGGCCAAAACCGCGCCGACAGGCAAAGCCAATAGGAGGGCGATAAGGCGCGCCGCTTTTTTCACTCGTGCCAGCATGGGTCTTTAAATCCCCAGGTTGACTTCGAGATGGGAAATCGCATTGACGAAATTATTCGGCGCATGGGCCTGTTTTCCCGTCCACTCGATATTGGGGTAGCGGTCGAGAATGCGCGCATAGGCGGTCTCGAGCTGCATATTGGCAATGCGCTGGCCCAAACACACATGCGCGCCCGTGCCAAAGGCCAAATGTTCATTGGCATTATTGCGCTGAATATCCATTTTATCGGGGTCGGCAAATACATCGGGGTCTCGATTGGCGGCGCCATAATACATCACGACTTTTTCGCCTTTGGTGATTTTTTGCCCCGAAAGTTCCGCGTCCGCTTGCGCCGTGCGGCGCATATACATAACCGGCGAAACCAAGCGCAAAGCCTCTGGCACCATTTGCGGAATGAGCGCAGGCTCATCGATGAGCATTTGTTTTTGATCCTTGAACTGGCTCAACAAGCGCATAGTGCCCGACAAGGAATTACGGGTCGTATCATTGCCCGCAAAAATAATCAGCAACCAAGAGCCGTCCAAATAAGATGGGTCCATCGGCTCGCCATCCAGCTCTGTGGTGGCAATGACGGTCAGTAGGTCATCGCGCGGGTTTTTGCGTCGATCGAGCAGAACCTTTTGGCCATAGCGGAACATCTGCCGAATGTTCCAAAGAAACTTGGCGATGAACCAAGGCGAAACTTTTGATTCTGGGTCGCCAACAATATAGGCGGCGTTTTCCAAATAATGCATCCAGCGGACAATGCTCGGCCGGTCTTTTTCGTCAATGCCCAGCATTTCGCACAATGTATACATCGGCAACCATTCCGAGAAATTGGTCACCATATCCACTTTGCCATCGTTTTTCTTGGCGATGGCTTCCATATTATCGAGCAAGCGGTCGACTTCCGTTTCCACGCGCGATTGCAATTTACCGATATAATCGGGCGTGAAAAACGGCCGATGCGCCATGCGCAAAGGTATGTGCCATGGCTGGTCTAGGTTGATCATGGAATTCAAAGACGCGCCAGCCAGCCGCTTCGGGCCACCGCCTTTGGCGCTATAGCCCATTAAAATACCGCCGGCCCCCGACGAGAAGGTCTTGGCATCAAGGTCGCATTTTTTCACGTCTTCATAACGGGTGAGCGCCCAAAAGCCGGCCACATCGGTTGTGGCAGGCGGCTGCCACCAGCTGACGGGCGCTTTTTCGCGCAACGTGTGGAAATAATCGTATGGCTGGCCATGGTCGCGGAACATCGTCATGTCCATGAGGTCAAAGCCTTCTGGCGTCTCATAAGCGATATGCGGCGGACGATAACTATTGTCTTCCGGTTGAATGATTTCAGATAACAACTGCATGGCTCGGCTCCCTAACGCATAGACGGTGAAACTGATTATAGGCACAAGGCCCGCGCCATCAAGCGCAAAGCGGCAGCCTAGTCGATAAATTGCTTTTCGCCCGAGATACGGTGAAGAGGCAAAGATTGCATCGCGTCATCAGCATGTTAGGATTGGCAAAATTCAGCCTTAGGAGAATGAATATGTTGTCAGTTGTGGTTACCGGAGCGTCCTCCGGTATTGGCCGTCAAATCTCAAAAACATTGGTGGAAAACGGCTATCGGGTTTTCGGCTCGGTTCGAAGCGATAAAGATGGCGCTTCCGTCGCTGCCGAATTAGGCGCATCTTTCACCCCTCTGGTGTTTGACGTGACCGACCAAGAAGATGTGCAAGCCGCGGCCAAACAAGTGGAAGCCGAATTAAACGGCGAAAAGCTTGCAGGCCTGATTAACAACGCAGGCATTGCTGTGTTCGGCGCCATTCAAGATCTCAGCGCCGAAGAGTTTCACCATCAATTTGACGTCAACCTCATGGGCGTTTTCCATTGCACGCAAAGCTTTATGGGCCTGCTGGGTGCCGACCCCGAACGCACGGGCGCTCCGGGTAAAATTATCAATATCAGCTCGATTTCTGGCGAGACGGGCATGCCTTTCATGGGCGCTTATAATATGAGCAAATTTGGCCTCGAAGGTTTTTCCGAAGCCTTGCGCCGCGAGCTCATGTTGTTTGGCATTGACGTCGTCATCATCGCGCCAGGCCCCGTCAAAACCGCTATTTGGGGCAAAGTCGACCAAACCGCCACTTTGGCGCGCTATGATAATTCCGCCTTTCGCGCGGGCCTTCAAAAAGTTTTGGGCCTCACCGAGAGCATGGAAAATGTGGGGTGTGAGCCAGAAGTGATTTCCCAGCGCGCGCTGGCTATTCTGACAAGTGCAAAGCCGAAAACACGATATAGAATAGATGTGCAATCGAAGCAGAATAGATTTTTATCCATGCTGCCGACACGCATGGCCGACAAAATAATTGCCAAACAAGTGGGGCTGGTGAAGAAATAACACGCGCTACTCAAAGAGCCGCAATCCAAGCTTTGTCTATGGCCGACTTCAGGTCAGCAAAAGGCAAAACAAATCGGGCGCGCCTTCCGAAAGATGAAGGAAGGCACGCCCGGGCTTTACCTGGCGCTTTGGGCGCTAGACGATGTCGAAGTCGGTATAGACGAGGTCTGTGGTGTAATCCTCCAGAACCATGACAATCTCATCATCACTCGTACCAAACATTTCATCCGAACCCCACCACGAAATAATCGTATCATTTATAGCCGCATCATTGGTTGAAGACGTGGAGCTGTGGTTGCTGTTATTCGTCCAGGCGATATTCGCTCCTGATTTCAGCGTCGCTAAATCCGTGATCGTTGCAGATGTCTCCACACGAAGCTTGTCGCTGCCAGTGCCAAAATCGGTGATGATATCCTCCGCTCTGTCCGCTAATTCCAGAATAAAGTTGTCGTCCTCACGGCCGCCAGTCAGCGTGTCCGCGCCCGCGCCGCCATTTAACGTGTCGTCGTCACGGCCGCCCGTCAGCTTGTCAGCACCCGCGCCGCCGGTCAGCACATTATTCTGATTGTCTCCCGTTAGCTCATCATCATTGCCAGAGCCCGTGAGGTTTTCAATTTGCGAAAGTGAGTCGCCCTCCGCATCGCCGCCACTGGCGGTACCTTCAAGTAGATTGACATTCACTGCCAATGTCGAACCTACATAAGAGGCGGTATCCGTGCCAGTGCCGCCCGTCAGACCGTCACTGCCAGCGCCGCCATTCACCGTGTCATCGCCATCGCCGGCAAAAACAATGTCATTCCCGCCTAGGGAGTTTATCGTGTCAGAGTCACCAGTACCAGTAAGAAAGTCGCCGTTAGGCGTGCCAGTCAAATCCGCAGCCATGGCACTTTCTGATGCGAGTGCCGCCGCCAAACTCGCGAAATATATGGGCGAAAGCGATGTTGTTTTGCGCGCACGCGCTTTTTTCGAGTCAGTAGATTGTGTAATCGGAGTTTCTTTAGACATGATATTCTTCTTTCTATTGTTGGACTATGAGACGTCTGCTTAGACTTTTTCTTTTTCTTTTTCTTTATCCAAAATCTAGCAAAGCCGAGAAATCTAGCAACTCAGTTATTTTTTTTTATTTGGCTTAAGGGCAATAAATTAAATCAGGCGGAAAGAAAGCCCAATGGTTCAGCTTGCAAGGTGCCGCCAAGAATGATGCCGACTTCGGAGCCTTGCCCCTACGCTGGCGGGCTATAAGCACTTGGCAGTTTACTGCCCTGGACTAAAAGCACTTGGCAACTTGTTGCCTTAGTGCGCCTTGTCCCTTCGGTGGCGCCTTGTCCCTCGTAAGGGGAACAGCATTTAGAACGATTTTTATATTTTCGCTACGGCCGACTACGGGGCTTACGCCCCTACGCTGGCGGGCTATAAGCACTTGGCAACTTGTTGCCCTAGTGCGCCTTGCCCCTCGTAAGGGGAAC
>JABJKE010000043.1 GCA_018660505.1 Rhodobiaceae bacterium
CTTCGGTCGCTGTCATGGCTTCAATTCCGGCGGCGGTTAACGCTTCGCGAACGGCATCCAGTTTGAAGGGTTTGACGATAGCTAAGATAAGTTTCATTGGGAGGAACCTTAGTTAAGTTGAAATTAGAAGCTTTGGCCCCAAGAAATGATGGCGCGTGTGTCGTCGCCTTCATCGCTCGATACCGTGAACGTCATATCCCCTTTTGACAGGGAGATGGACGTATCTTCGTCACTATCGGCAACTTCAAAATCTTCGACACCGTAATGCAGCGACACGGTGAGCTCATCATTGAGCGCATATTCATAGTCCACCGAGACATATGTGCCTTCTTCGGCGTCGACCGCGTCATCTTCCGCGCTTGCCAAAATATAATAAGATAGCGAAGCCGAGCCATAAGAGGCCGAGACATAAATGTCTGCGAAATCAAGCGTGCTGTCGGCCGCACCTGGATACATGTAAGAGATGTAACCAAGCTCTACACCAACGCCGCTAACTTCGGTCGCGTAGCTGGCATATAGGTCGGCTTCGTAATTGGCGCTATCATCGTCCGCATCGCGGTTGCCGCCGAGGGAGCCGATCCAGGTACCAGCTGCGAAACCGTTGCCGAAATCAATATCGAGACCGCCAGAAAGACTTGCGTCCCCGAAAGATTGGGTCTGGCCGCGCCAGATGTAATCGGTCGTAGCGCCAACATTGCCGCTGATTTCAGCCGCAGAAGCGACGCCCGTCAGCATGCTTGTGGCCAAAAGGGCCGTAGCCATAGATTTTTTTGAAATAATAATCATTTTAAATTCTCCTTTAGCATGAGTGCTGCCCTCTATATGCAATATTCGTGCCAAAGTTGAAAAACGGCTATTTCTCGCGTTTTCATAAAAAAAGGGCGCCATATGACGCCCTTTTCTATATTTTATTGATTAATATTTAGGCATTTATAAAAATAAACACCAATTGCCTAATTTATAGGCTCTATTGTTGGATGCCAAGCGCTTTGAGCTGCGGGCCCAGGCGTCCCGTGATAAACAAAAAATACATTTTGAAATCGCCCGCCAAAGACCAAAGCGGATAGGTAAATGTGGCGGGACGGTTTTTCTCGATGAAAAAATGCCCGACCCAGGCAAAGAAATAGCCAACCAAGGGCATAAACCAAAGATAGCTTGGCTCGCCAAGGTAAATGGCAGCCAAAACAATGCCGAGAACCAAAGTCGTGCCGATATAATGTAACGCGCGGCAGACCGGGTGGGCGTGCTCGCGCAAATAATACGGGAAAAAACTGGCAAAATCGGTCGGCGGCGCCGCTTCATACTTAGAACTCATATCGATATCTCCCCAAAATTTTGGATTTTATAAATCCCCGCTAACTGGCACCGAAGATAGACGTTTTCAAGACCTTCGCCAAGCAGAAGCTGCCCGCAAAGCGGCCATGATATAATTGACACAGACCAGCGCGCCATGTTCAATACGTCCATATTTCATCAATAGGAGTCTCAAAATGAGTGACGCACAAGAAGTAATGGTCGATATCGCCGAAGGCGTGATGACCATCACCATGAACCGCCCACAAGCCAAAAATGCAATGAACAAATCGATGGCCGAAGGTATTTCCGCCGCCATCGATGAGTTTGAAGCCAATGCCGATATCCGCGTCGCTATTTTGACCGGCAATGGCGGCACTTTCTGCTCGGGCATGGACCTCAAAGGCTTTCTAGCTGGCGAAACCCCATCTGTGCCAGGGCGTGGCTTTGGCGGTATTTCGCATTACTCGCCCGCCAAACCTTTGATTGCCGCCACCGAGGGCTATGCGCTCGCTGGGGGTTTTGAATTGGTGCTGGCTTGCGATTTAGTGGTCGCTTCCGAGAAATCAAAATTCGGCCTACCCGAAGTCAAACGCTCGCTGGTCGCGGGCGCTGGCGGCGTGTTCCGTCTGCCACAACAAATCCCACAGCGCATCGCCATGGAAATGGTTATGACGGGCGATCACTATAGCGCCGAACGGATGTATGAAGTCGGCCTAATCAATGCCATCACCGAAGAAGGCAAAGCGCTAGAAGGCGCCAAAGACCTAGCCGCACGCATTGCCGGCAACGGGCCCTTGGCGACAGCCGCTTCTAAAAAAATCATGCAAGAGTATAAAACCTGGCCGCATGATGAAATTTGGAAACGCCAACAAGTGATTATGGATCCGGTTTTCGCCTCCAGCGATGCGCGCGAAGGCGCCACCGCTTTTGCCGAAAAACGCGCTCCCGTTTGGAAAGGCGAATAGCGCTTCGCGTTCAAGCCATCCGAGATACCAAAAGGGCGCTCCTTGGAGCGCCCTTTTTATTTTCCAAATCGCCCGCTTATCGTGGCTTTGGCGAAACCCGTTTAATCCGAATCGTCACTGCCCGCAAAGCTGCCGCGAATGGTGAAGCTTTCCTTGGTCACCTTAAATGTACCTGCGGTTTGCAGATTTCGCGTCGTGCCATAAAGCGCGCCGCTGACCGTGGTCGTCGCATTGCTACCGCTATAGGCAATCTCGCTCGATTGCGCCGTCACATTCGGCGTTGCCAGGGTCACTTCGGCGTTCACGGGTCCGCCTAAATTATTCGCCGCGAAATTAATCAGCTGCCACGTATTGGCCGCCGCATTGGTTGGATTGGCAAAATCCATATTCACCGCCACCGAGCCAAAGCCGGTGCCTGTGCTATTGGCGGTCGTCACGCTGCCATAGGCATGGCCAGAAAACACCACCGCCATGCCCACCAAAGATTGAATGGTATCCGCACTTAAAGGCTGGCCAATGGCCCAATGGCCTTGATGCTGATAGGTAAGATTATCGGCCACGCCATCGGTAAAAGCCTCGGTGGTCCACAGGCCGGTAGAGATTTGGTCACAGTTGCACAAAGGAACATAGGATTGCGCGCTCAAGCTCAAAATATCATTGGTGGTCACGCCTGGCGTATAATTGCCATCTTTACCTTCGAGCGCCGTCAAGTCAGCCGCCGTCACCGCGTGCAGAGCGTTCGCAAAATTGGCGTTTAGCGACGACAAAAGGCGCGCCAAACGCTCAAATCTCGTCAGCGCCTCTTCGGTGATATTTTCGATAATTTTCTCGTTCACCTCTTCCGTAAGCTCTCTGCGCTGTTGCTCGTTTTTGGCCAGCAAGTCCGCTAAGTCAATTTTGGAGCGATCGTCGACATCGAGAAACGGCACATCAATTTTGCCAACCAGGCTTTTGTAATCTTTAGGAACATCTACGCTTGCCAAAAACTCATCGGCAAACCCATCTGCGAAAGCTTCTTCCCTGGCATCTTTGACCTTGTCGATGGCAAAGCCTTTGTCATAAATCGATGAGAAGTCGGCTTTTTCATCGAAGCCAGAAATATCCAAACTCGCCTCTTCATTGATGCCAAAGCGCGCCTTCAAGGCCTCGCCCTTGTCGATGATAATCTCATTCAGAATTTTTTCGCGCGCACCCACATCCGGCAAGCCCTCTTCGGCTTCCACCAGCGCGCCAATTTGTTCAATCTTGGAAATTGAAAAATCGTCAGACTTCAAAAAATCCATCGGGCCAGTGCTCTCGCCCGCCGCTGCGTCGGCCCCGACTTGCGAAATTTTGCTTTGCAAGAACATCTGATAAGCATCTTCGGCTTTGACTTCTAAGGCCTCGCCATTGCCCAATTTCGAGCGCAAAAGCACCTCGCCATCTTGCATATCCATGGTTAGATTTTGCGACACATTGGCGGCATCGTTTTTGCCAAACCGCGCTTGCAAGGCATCGCTGGTCGATAAGGCGCCGCCCATCGAAACCAAATCTTTCAAGCTACGCAATTGAATATCTTCCGGCAGGCCAATGCCATTGGCCGCCGCGCGCCTCTAGCGTTGAGGTGGACAATGAATTTGCTGCCCGCTTAGGCAATTACAACATTGAGGCAGCAAGCTTTGGCGGCCATTTTCAACTGGCCAATCAACGACGCCTCACCGGGTCTTTGGGCCGCACGCGCTTGTCTTTTGAGGGCCATAAAAACAGCAATAATACGCTGTCCCATTCCGGCTCGCTGGGCTATGAGATGGCGCTGGCCAAAGCTTATTTGCTCAACGCCCGCGCGTTCAGCCAAGATATCGACAGTTTTCAAAATCGGGACCTCGATAAGAAAATGGCGGGGCTGAGCCTCAGCCTGCGCATGGGCCTGAAGCTGGGCCATTTTATCACCGTCAGTGGCAGCTATAGCGAAAGCCACTATGACCATGTTTATTCGCAATCCTATCATCCCACAAACCAGACGCCCGCCGATGGCACCAAGCGCGAAGATGAGATGAGCACGCTCGGCGTCAGCTATTTATTATTGGGCAGCGCTGTGTCGCCAAGGCTGAATAATCTTTTCTTCAACGCTGGCTATAGTCACAGCGACACGCAGTCGAATATTGTCGGGTTCGGGCAAAAGCGCGACATTGGCAATTTAAGCGCCAATTATATTTTGCGTTTTTAGTCGACCAAAAGCTCGGTAAAGCCGGTCAGCCAAAGCGCAATGGTTACGGCACCCAATAGCGTAGACACCACGATGGTGCTGGAGGCGTCGGCCTGCGCGGTTTTATATTGCGTCGCAAATACCGCCGTGAAGACGCCCGTCGGCATGGCCGCCAGCAAGGTGATGGTGGCGGTAAAAACAGGCTCGAGCGCAAAAATATAATGCGCCGCACAAAATACCAAAAGCGGATGTAAGCCTAATTTGAAACCCGAAATAAACAGCGCCGAGCCGAGGCTATCGCGCCACGCAATATGCGCCAGTTTTCCGCCGACCGCGACCAAGGCCACGGGAATGGCCGCACTGCCCAGCAAATCCAAAAACCGGTCTATCGGCGGCGCCAAGCCTAATCCGGTAAAATTCCAAATGACCCCGCCCAAGAGCCCCAGAATAATCTGCTGACCCGACATGGCGCGGGCCAATTTGGGGAAGAAGCCACGCACGCTCAAATCTGTATTGGTAGTCCATTCTAGGCCGATGAGCGCCACGGTAAAAATCAGCAGGCCGTGGAACGCCAAGACGAGAAATAACGGCAAGCCTGCGGTGGGGCCAAAGGCTGTCAGAATAATCGGAATGCCCAGCATGACCGTATTGGAAAAGCTGGCGCCAAAGCCGAAAATAACCCGCTCCGAGGCCGATTGCTTGGGCAGCGTCAGGCGTGCCACAGCCATCGAAATCGCCATGGTGGCCAACATCGCCCCATAATAAGAGCCCCAAAGCCCCCAAGGGGTGACGGCTGGAAATTCGGTTATGGCGACATTGCGAAACAGTAAGGCGGGGGCGGCAATGGCGAAGACGAATTTATTCAATGTGTCGACATTATCGGCCGAAAAAAATCCGCGCCGCGCCGCGCCATACCCGATGAGGATGACGGCAATGACCGGAAAAATGACACCAAGGGATTGCAACATGGGGTTGGCATAGCAGATTTTCTGGCCCTTGAAATTATTTTGTTCGGGCAAACCCAGCCACTGGACTTCGCGCCGCGGCGGCTTAAATCTGGACTATGGAAGTTCAACCCAAAACCTTCGCCGATAGAGACGCGCTCATCGCCCATGTGCGCGCCCTATCGCCCTCGCTATCGCCAGAGGAGACCTTTGTCTCCGACACAAAGGGCGGGCGCGACGCAGGCCAAGCCTTGCTGCAAAACATAGACCCCATCGCCTATGGCCGCTCGCGCGATTACCTCGGCGGCGCCGTCAGTTATCTCTCCCCCTATATTCGACATGGCCTTATTACGCTGAATGAAGCGCGCAATTTGGCTCTCGAACGGGGGCCGGAAGATGGCGACGCCAAGCCGATTGAAAAATTTATTCAAGAGCTGGCCTGGCGGGATTTTTGGCAACGCGTCTATCAGCAAAATCCAGATTGGATTTGGCACGATATTGAAGACTATAAAACCGGCTTCACAGCAGAAGATTATGCCGACACGCTGCCCGACGATATACGCCAAGCGCAAACCGATTGCGCGGCGATCAATTATTTCATCACCAGCTTGCAGACGACGGGCTATTTGCACAATCACGCACGGATGTATTTGGCTGCTTATATCGTCCATTGGCGGCGGGTAAAATGGCAGGCCGGCGCGCGGTTTTTTTTGGCGCATTTGCTCGATGGCGATCCGGCTTCCAACAATCTGAGTTTTCAATGGGTGGCCAGCACGTTTTCCAATAAGCCGTATTTTTTCAATCTCGAAAATTTACAAAAATATGCCCATCCCCAAGCCCCTTGCGACGCAGCCAGCAATCAGCCCTTGTCGGGAAGCTATGAGGCGTTGGCGGAAAAATTATTTCCCTATGGAGAGCCCGCATGAGCGCCCTGATTTGGCTACATGAAGACGCCTTGCGCGCCGCGCATCCGGTCTTCGCAGAACCGCATGAGAGAGCTGTGTTTATTTGGGATGACGCCTATATGGCGGCCATGGATTATGGCCTGAAGCGCCGCGTTTTCCTTTATGAGAGCTTGCTCGAATTGCCGGTCGAAATTTATGCGGGCGACACCATAGAAACGCTGGAAGCTCTGGCCCGCGCCGCACAAGCCAGCTGCCTGATAAGCCCGCACACGCCCAACCCGCGCCTCAATCATATTATGGAGGCCCTATCCGAAACCCTTCGCGTCCAACGCATTGCCGACGACGCATTCGTTGATTTGCCGCCACAAGAGGGGTTGCGGCGGTTTTTCAAATATTGGAATAAGGCGAAAAAATTGGCTTTTACGCGCGACGGCGGGGCTTAGTTTTTCAAGCTGGCGTCGATGGCTTTTCGGAGTTTTTTGGAGCCGGGTTTGGTCATTGACGAGAAAGAGGCCACGGCTTTGCCGTCTCCATCGATGAGAAATTTATAAAAATTCCAACGCGGGCTGGCGCCAGTTTCGGCCTTGAGCCATTTGTAAAGCGGATGCGCGCCCGCGCCTTTCACCACGAGTTTTTCGGACATTGGGAAATCAATATTAAAATTCACTTCGCAAAATTCTTTAATCTCGCCCTCGCTGCCGGGCTCCTGCTGGCCGAAATCATTGCTCGGCACGCCCAAGACCACGAGGCCCGCGTCGCGCTTTTCTTCCCACAGGGTTTGCAGGCCGTCATATTGTTTGGTGAAACCGCAATAGGAGGCGGTATTGACCAGCAAAATGGTTTTGCCTTTGAATTCAGCCAAGGACATTTGTCCGCCGTCGATGGATGGCAAGCTGAAGTCATAGGCCGAGCCCGTCGCATGAGCGGACCCTGCAAAGCCCGCAACCAGCAGGACACTGAGGGTGAAAATGTAATTTCTAATCATTAAAAACCTATAGAGGTTTTTGACGGAAGTCTCAAATCATGGATTTACGAGGTTAAACATTGAACAGGTCGCCCGCAGCATTGTAGAGTGGCAAAATAGCAGCAAGGGTTCGGGCCGTGTTTTTATTTAAAGATGAAACCAACACACATTTTGAGTGTCCGTCCTGCGGACAGCGCGGCTCCGTGCCAAGCGATGTTTTGGCCGAGACCTTAAAAGAAACCGCGCATGTGCGGATTAGCTGCACGCGATGCGCCAGCAAATTCGAACCTACCGCCACAGCGCCCATGCCGTCTGAGCCTGAAATTGAATCTAAACCTGCGAGCGAAACAGAAATCGGCAGCCTTCCCGCTTGGTTGAGCGCGCCCGAACGCCCCAAAGGAAAACAGCAAGCGGCCGATGAAGCGGAAGCAGAAACAGCTGAAACCCCGCCAGAGCCAGAACCCGAGCCTGAACTAGAGGTTAAACCTGAGCCTGAGCCTGAGCCTGAACCTGAACCTGAGCCTGAACCTGAGCCTGAACCTGAGCCTGAGCCAGAACCAGAGCCTGAACCTCAGCCTGAGCCAGAGCCAGAACCAGAACCTGAGATTGAGC
>JABJKE010000003.1 GCA_018660505.1 Rhodobiaceae bacterium
CAAAACGAGCGAGCTGGTCGGCCCTCAAGGCACCATTTTTTAGTTTAGCCACTAACTTATCTGTTGAAGCTATTGCTTGAGAAAGATACTCTTCTTGGGTATCGCCAGCTTTTAAAGACGCTTTCCATTTAAGCAAGCGCTCCTGTTCACACATGCTTCCGAAGGCCAACCTGTTGTATGTCGAGAAGCGAGCTCGTCGACCTCCAGCAGATTTATAGGTCACCTTTTTTCTAGTCATCTAATAAAGCCGATGACCAATCACCAAAAGCTCGCTCCCGTTGCTCAAGATATTCAGCTTTGTTGTACACGCCAGCAACGCCAGACTTGGCTCCCGATACGTGATTAATACAAGCCTCAATGATGTGGGGCGGGTGACCCATCTCGTGGAGGTGAGTAGAGAACGAGCGCCTGAAGTCGTGAAGTGTCCAGTTTGAAAAGCCAGCTGCACCGCGAAGCGTCGATAGTGTCCTTGAAAACCCTGATACTGGCGTTTTTTTATTATGAGTAAAAAATAGACCAGAAGTTTTGTTTGGCTCAGGAAGCAATCGTTTGGCAGTCGGCGACAGAAAAACCTTGTTCGGCAGGGAGTTCTTCGAGCGATTGGCTGGCAGCGTCCACCAATCACCGTCAATTTCATTAACATGCAAGCCTGCTACTTCATTTCTTCTTTGGCCAGTGAGCATTAAAAGTCGGATGAAGGCTTGCCAAGTTGGGGTAAGGGCGTCTGCCGCATCCCATATTACTCTCAATTCATCTAAAGAAAGAACTCTATCTCTGCTTGTCGGTGATGCAGGTGGTTTTGTTCCTGCAAGAGGGCTGATTTCTAGCGTGCCTTCGTTAACCAAGTAATTGAAGAATGCGGTAAGAGAACGAAACCTCTTTAGAGAAGCGTCGGGCGATATTTTTAGTTTCACGTCGTTCACGAAGCTCATGGTTTGCTGCCTAGTGAGGTCTTGCACACATTGTGTTCCGTAGTGTTTGCAAAACTCTGCCAGCAAATGGCGTTTAACATTTGCAATGTGTGCGGCGCTTGTTCCTAACAAGCCGACGGACAGGTAGCGTTCAGCCGCTGACGTGATGGAATTGTTGCCTTGCCGCCTTTCTGCGAGCCTCTCGTAATCACCGCTTCTGAATTGGCGTGATAGCTCAGAGGCGCTTGCTCGAGCTTCAGAAACAGGCATTTCTCCTGCGCGACCAATCTTGACTTGTTTGGTTTTCTTTGAGAGTTTCTGTCTGCCTTCAAAAATAAACGATTTTACGCCGTTATCGGTGACACGGAGGCCAAAGCCACTTATGTTGTCATCCCAGAGGCGGATGTATTTCTTGTCTCTGGGCGGTTTTACCGAAGCGACAAGTTTGTTTGTTAGGTTTACCATTTGCTCCTCTTGCCCCCATCGACAATTTTAAGGGGGGGGCTAAATGTCAGCACTATGTCAGCAATTAGCTGACATTCGTAGTAAACTGACTGGAACTAAGGTAAATCGCTTCGTGCTCTAAGTCACTGTTAGTAAATAGTTTCTTGGGGATAAGCGCATCAGGCCCCGTAGCTCAACTGGATAGAGCGCGAGACTTCTAATCTTGAGGTTGCAGGTTCAAGTCCTGCCGGGGTCGCCATCTTTCTTCAGATAGCCTTGAAGCTCCGATAGGAATGAGCTTAAGTAAAAGCCGATAATAAGAATAATAAGAGGGCTGAAAATGGCCAGAAAAATCACATGGTAAAGCCGATGTCTAGCGCACAGGTGTAATGGTGCTGGATTACAGCTTATTGCCCGCTTATTTGGCCATCGCGGTGACAATGGTTTTAATACCGGGAGCGGATACGCTTTTGGTTGTTTCCGTTGGCGCGCAAAGAGGAGCTCTGGAAGCTATTCTGGCGGCCCTCGGTATTTGTGGCGGCTCTCTTATTTACGGTGTTTTAACCGCGCTTGGTATTGGCGCGCTTATTGTTTCGTCGCCAACTGTTTTCGCATTTTTGCTCTTGGCTGGAGCGGGCTATCTCTCTTACTTGGGCTTTGGCTTTTTAAAACAAGCCATACGGGCGCCGGCTGTGCGGGAACGAACGCAAACGCCAACTGCTTTGGGTGCGGGGTTCGCAAGCTTTCGTTCAGGGTTATTGGTTAATTTATTGAATCCCAAAATAGTGCTTTTCTATCTCGCGTTATTGCCGCAGTTCGTGACCCCAGAGTTGGGGGCTCCAGGCCTTCAGATGTTTCTGCTTAGCTGCATTTTGAATGCTATCGGCACTATATATTTGGTTGGGGTCGGAATCGCTACCGGCCAATTACAAGCGGCCCATAGCTCGCCATTCACGGGGCGGGTTCTGAGAGCAACAGGGGGGGCTTATGTTTATCGGTCTCGCTTTGCAAAGTTTTTATATGGCAACATTAGGGAGCTAAAATGACCCAAAAAACCAAATGGCAAAACCGCTTGGATGCTATTGTCTCTGGCGAGATTGAGAAGCCAGAGCTGGTTCAAATTATGCGATTGCCAGACTTAGAGGCCTGGGCGCCTGGCGAAGTGACAACGCATTGGGATGTCGACCCGGCTTTTTTGGCAGGCGGGGGCAGTCTGTTTGGCGGCTATATTGCCAGCCTTGCCGATCAAGTTTTATCGCATGCCGCCTATACGGTGTTGGACGATGCGGCATTTATCCGAACCATTCACCTAGACGTCGAATTTTACCTTCCCATCAAAAAGGGAAGGTTAGATATTTTGGGGAAAGTAACGCATCAGGCGAAAACCCGATTGCATTGCGAAGTCTCCTTCGCGCAAGACGGGCAACGCATGGCGCAAGCGACGGGGATTCAGCAGATTGTGCTGCCAAAACCCCAACCGCCCGCTACAGCATAGACCCCGTTTCGCCCAGCAGGTAGCGCGCCACATCGATGGTGTCGATGGTCAGCGAAATGCCCGCCATGACCAGATAGAACAGCACGAATTTTGAGAAAATCGGCGCCGAGGCGAATTGCTTGCGACGCGTAAACACCCAAATGTAAACCGGCGTCCAAAACACCAAATGCGCTAAGCCGAGCAGGCGCACATAGCCATATTGGCTGTATAAATAATCCATGAACTCACCCGCCAGTAAAAACGCGACGACAATGGCAATCGCCTCATAGCGCGGGCGATATCCATTCGGGGTGCGCTGCACGACGAAAAATATCGCGCCCAAATTGGCCGCCACCAAAATATATAAATAAGTTAAAAGCCAAGTCGGTTGTAGCTGGATGGCTTCGCCCAAGGTTGCTGGAAGTTCCATTGTTTTTCTCCATTATTGCTTTGACAACAGCCTAGCTGATTTCGCGGGATATGCCAAACCCGCCAAGAGGCTCGCCAGTCGGGCCGGAATCCGATATGAGTTGCTCATGCAAATTGAAAGGCTCATCGACGGTCGGCCAGCGCTGATTACTTATAAGCGGGTTAAAAACCTCAACCTGCGTCTTGCGCGCCAGCCCGCCTATCCAGACGGCGTCATGCTCATCTCCGCGCCAATGCGGATGTCGCAAGCGCGCATCGCAGCATTTATTCGCAGCAAGGCCGATTGGATTGCCAAGCAGCAGGAAAAATTGGCCAGCCGCCCCGCGCCCGAGCCGATTGTCTATGAAAATGGCGCGCCTTTCGCGCTTTGGGGCGAGACTTACCCGCTGCGCTTGCGCCATGTATCGCGCGGGCAGGGGGTGCAATTTGTCGATGGGCAATGGCATATGGCGGTGCGAGACGGCGCGCCGAGTGAGAAAAAAGCCAAGCTGATGGAGGCCGCCTATCGCGAGATTTTGCTGCAAGAAGCCGCCGACAAAATGGCCGAATGGACAAAAATCATGCGGCTCGAAGAGCACGGCTTGACCCCGCAAGGTCTGGCGGCGCAAAAAATGACCTCGCGCTGGGGCAGTTGCCACGTCAGCCGACGGACCATTAAGTTGAGCTCCGAGCTTGCCCGCAAACCCAAGGCAATGCTGGAATATGTGCTGGTGCATGAGCTGGTGCATTTGTTCGAGCGCGGCCATAACGCTCGGTTCTATGCTTTGATGGATAGCTATTTGCCCGATTGGAAAGCCGCGCGCCAGCAGCTGAACGCCAGCTAAAGAGGTTTACGCTGCGCGCCAAACTAGCTAAGACAGGGGACATGCGGCTTCGGCCAAAGTGCCACTTTTGCAATGAGCGGATGAGAGCAATGCCAGTATTGAGATCTAAAACGTCGACACATGGACGCAACATGGCGGGCGCGCGCGGCCTTTGGCGCGCCACCGGCATGGGCGATAGCGATTTCGGCAAACCGATTATCGCCATCTCCAATAGTTTCACGCAATTCGTGCCGGGCCATGTGCATTTGAAAGATTTAGGCCAATTGGTCGCCCGCGAAATTGAAGCGGCGGGCGGTGTGGCCAAAGAGTTTAACACCATCGCCGTCGATGATGGCATCGCCATGGGCCATGACGGCATGTTGTATTCGCTGCCCTCGCGCGAGATTATTGCCGATAGCGTCGAATATATGGCCAATGCCCATTGCGCCGATGCGCTGGTGTGCATCTCCAATTGCGATAAAATCACGCCTGGCATGTTGATGGCCGCTTTGCGGTTGAACATTCCTGCGGTCTTCGTTTCTGGCGGGCCGATGGAAGCGGGCAAAGTCAAATGGGAAGACGAAGAAGAACGCGCCATTGATTTGGTCGACGCCATGGTGGCGGCGGCCGATGACACGATGTCCGATGAACAAGTTGATGCCATCGAGCGTTCGGCTTGCCCCACCTGCGGCTCTTGCTCAGGCATGTTCACCGCCAATTCGATGAATTGTCTAACCGAGGCCATTGGTCTGTCGTTGCCGGGCAATGGCTCGGTGCTGGCCACCCATGCCGACCGCGAGGCTTTGTTTAAAGAAGCCGGTCGCACGGCCGTAGAGCTATGCAAACGCTATTACGAAGACGAGGATGAAACCGCCTTGCCGCGCGCCATGGCCAGTTTCAAAGGATTTGAAAACGCCATTATGTTGGATATCGCCATGGGCGGTTCGACCAATACGGTGCTGCATTTATTGGCTGCCGCGCATGAGGCGGAAGTCGATTTCACCATGGCTGATATCGACCGCCTGTCGCGCAAAGTTCCGGTGCTCAGCAAAGTGGCGCCGGCGGTGCCGAATGTGCATATGGAAGATGTCCACCGTGCGGGCGGCATGATGTCGATTTTGGGCTCCTTGTCGCGCGGCGGTTTGCTGCATGACGATGTGCCAACCGTGCATAGCAAAACCATGGGCGAGGCGATTGCCAAATATGATATCGCGCTGGATGTGTCGGATGAGGTAAGCGAGTTTTACCGCGCTGCGCCTGGCGGCGTGCCAACGCAAGTGGCTTTCAGTCAAAGCCGTCGTTTCGATAGTTTCGATAATGACCGCGAGACGGGCATCATTCGCTCGACCGAACATGCCTTCAGCCAAGACGGCGGCTTAGCCGTTCTCTATGGCAATCTGGCGGAAAAAGGCTGCATCGTAAAAACCGCTGCCGTGGCTAAAGAAACCATGGAATTTACCGGCACCGCGCGGGTGTTCGAAAGCCAAGACAGCGCCGTGGCCGCCATTATGGCCAAGGGGCAAATCAACGCAGGCGATGTCGTGGTCATTCGCTATGAGGGCCCCAAGGGCGGCCCCGGCATGCAAGAAATGCTCTATCCAACCAGCTATTTGAAATCCAAACGCCTCGACAAAGTTTGCGCGCTGGTGACCGATGGTCGCTTTTCGGGCGGCACCTCGGGTCTGTCCATCGGCCATGTCTCGCCAGAGGCGGCCAGCGGCGGGCTTATCGGCTTGGTGGAAGATGGCGATAAAATTGAGATTTCCATCCCCAATCGCTCTATTCATTTGGCGGTTAGCGATGAGATTTTGGCCGCGCGCCGCAAAGCCATGGATGCCAAAGGATGGCGCCCAGCTGAAAAACG
Source organism: Rhodobiaceae bacterium (assembly GCA_018660505.1). Taxonomy (GTDB): domain Bacteria; phylum Pseudomonadota; class Alphaproteobacteria; order RS24; family RS24; genus UBA8337. The sequence continues at coordinate 5,926 of JABJKE010000003.1, forward strand.
CGAGCGCAAAGTGTCCAAAGCCTTGAAGGCCTATGCCGCTTTTGCGACCAGCGCCGACAAAGGCGCGGTGCGCGATTTAGATCAAGACTATAAAGTCGACAAAAGCTAGAGCGGAACCACAGCTTCGGCAATTTTTCCGCTGCGGCACGCCTCGATGAAATGTGCGCCCAGCTCATGGCTGCGCGCCACAACCTCGTTCCATTTGTCGAACCGCTCGGTTTCGTTTTTCTGATATTTCGGAAAATCTTGCCGCGAGGGTATTTTGCCATCGGGCAGGGCTTTCACCCAAGCGCGTGTGGGGGCAATCATCACCACTTTGTCGAGCTGCGACTGGGGCGCTTTGCGCCAAGGGTAAAACTTGTCGAACCAGCGCATTTTAAAATGGTCATAGAAATGCGGATATAAAATCAACCCATCGGTGGGCGGCCAAAATGTGCCGGGCACGGGGTGATAATCCAACATGCCGCCATCGTGATAAATATGCGCGGGGTCCTCGGGCAAATGCACGGGCGACATATAAATGGGAATGGAGCCAGAGGCGCGCAAAGCCAACATGAAATTATCGGCGGTTAATTTCTCATGGCGCACGCGATAGCCGTCGCGGGCGGTGAAGGCGAGCGGTCGACGCGGGTCCGAAAAGACGGTGCGCTCGGTCAGCCCGCGCAAATGCTGCTGTGTGCCAAGAGCCAACAGGCCAGCGCGCGCCAGAGCCAAGCCTTGCCGCACCCGATTGGCACTGTTTAAGCCGCCATGGCATCGCACGGTGCCAATGTGTAGGCGGTAGCGCGGATTGGTCAAAATCTCTTCAATCGCTTGCGGCGTATCGGGGGCAAAAGCTTTGTTCAACACAATGGCGGTCTGCTCGTCGATGGCGGCCAAACTGGTGGCGCTTTGATAGCTTTGCTCGACATAGGCTTTCGCCGTGGCCAAAAGCGCGGCGCCGGGGTCTTGGCGCGCACTGGCCGCAAGCTTAAAGGCGCCGACCGAGGTGCCGAATAAATCAACCGGGGTCGGCTCGCTGCGTTGGCTCATGAAGTGCGAAAACACCGCATGGTCGAGCCCAGCAATGGCCAACCATTTGGCCGCGCCCGAGGCGCCAAAAATGGCACTGACGTCGTTTGGGTTCAAACCGTTTTGCTGGATGTGCTGCAAAGCCGAAGGGCCGGCGGCAATGACCAAATCTTGCACCGGCTGTTTTGACCTTGCGTTCGGGTTAGCCATCTTAGCGCTCCTGCATGGCGCGACCCAAATCGCCAAAAAGTTTTGCCGAGATAATATTCTCGCCGGTTTGATATTCAGGATGCCATTGCACGCCAATGCAATGGCTGGCTTGGCTATGGCGAACCGCTTCAATGGTGCCGTCGTCGGCCTGCGCTTCGACGATTAAATCATCGCCCAATTGGTCGATGGCTTGCCAATGCAGCGAATTGGTTTGCGCTTGGGCAACGCCCAGCAGATTATGAAAATAGCCATTGTCTAAAAATTGCGCGCGATGACGCGCGACATAACGCTGTTTCAAACTATCATCCTTTGGCGTGCGATGGTCGAGCTTGCCCGGCTGGGTGTGAATATCGGTGGCCAGCGAGCCGCCGCATACGATGTTCAGCTCTTGCATGCCGCGGCAAACCGTTAATAGGGGCAGGTCGCGGTCCAAGGCGCCTTGGATGAGCGCGAAGGCGACGGCATCTCGGTTTCTATCGAAAGGCTCATGGGCAGGCGTTGCGGGCGCGCCATAATGCGACGGGTGAATATTCGAGCGATTGCCCGTTATCAAAAGCCCGTCCAGTCTATCGAGCAGGCGGTCGGCGTTGAATTTTGGCGTGGGCGCATTTTTTTGCGCCATGGCGGCGGGTATCAGCACGGGCTGCACATCCATATGCTCTGCCACGGCGCGCAAATACAGATGGTTGACCGCTTGCAGCGTATCTAAGTCTTGGGTTTTTTCGTTGCAAATAATGCCGAGCAGCATGGGCGCGTCCTTTGAAAACAAGCTTGAGTTTACTTAACACCTATATACCGTTAAGACTTGTAACATGAGACGTGTCAAATTTTCGTCATAATTAACGGGGATTGTTTTCGTATGAAATCGATAAGTAAAATCAATTTAACCCTTCTCGCTCTATCGATGAGCTTGATGGGGTTTGCGCAGGCGCTGAGCGAGCGCGAAGGCCTAGATATATATCAACGCGGGCTTTATCTAGAAGCGATTGAATATTGGAAAAAAGCCGCCGCCGCAGGAGATGCTGGCTCGGCTTATCGTTTGAGCGAAGAATATTTCGACGCCAAAATTGTGAAGCGCGATTTGAAATTAGCGCTGAAATATTTACGCCAAGCCTCCGAGGGCAATGATGCGCGCGCGCTTACCGACCTTGCGTCTTTATATGATTACGGCACGGGGGTTCGCGAAAACCGCGCCAAAGCGGGTGAGCTTTATTTGCGCGCCGCCCGCATGGGCATGCCAGCCGCGATGTTTAACGTCGCCTCTATGCTAGAGACCGGAGAGGGTTTGGCGCAAGATAAAGTGGAAGCCTATAAATATTATGTGCTGTCGCGCGACCAGGGTTTTGCACCTTTCGCCGTTAAAGCGATTGAAGAAATTTCCGCCAATATGACCGTCGAGCAAATCGCCGAAGGCGAAAAGCGGGCGGATAATTTTATTCCCGATACGTTTTAAACCGCATAGCCCGCCCGTTGAAAACCAGCCATAAGGTCGGCTTTTAAATCATCCGTATGCTCTAGGCCTATGGAGACGCGCAGCATTTGCCCATCGGTTTCAAACGGCACGGCGGTGCGCGGGGTTTCGCAAGGCACGATGAGGCTTTCAAATCCGCCCCAGCTATAGCCCATGCCAAACAACGAGAGATTGTCTAACATCTCGCCCAATTGGGCCTCGCTGCAGGGCTCTAATTCAAAAGAAAACAGACCGGCGGCGCCGCTGAAATCTCGCTGCCAAAGCGCATGGCCTGTATCCGAGGCGAGGGCGGGATAAAACACCCGCCGCACGAAAGGCAGGGTCTCCAACCAATGCGCCATATCCAGTGCCGAGGTTTGGTGTTGGTGCAGCCGAAGCGGCAAGGTGCGCAAACCCCGCAAAGCCAGAAACACATCATCGGGCGCCGCACAAAGCCCCAACATGGCGTGGGTGCGGCGTAAATCTTCGAAATTGGCCTTGGTGGCTGACACCGTGCCGAGCAGCGCATCGGCATGGCCGACGATATATTTGGTGGCCGCTTGCACCGAGAAATCTACCCCATGGTCAAGCGGTTTAAAGTGCAGCGGCGTCGCCCAGGTATTGTCCAGAGCGGTTTTGATTTTGCCGCTTGGGTGGGCGCGCGCGGCCGCCACAATGGCTGGCACATCTTGCACTTCGAAAGTTTGCGAGCCCGGGCTTTCCATAAATATCAGCCCGGTGTTGTCGCGCAGCAAATTGGTAATATCGCCACCGATAAGCGGGTCGTAATATTGCGTCTCGACGCCCATGCGCGCCATGAAACGGTCGCAAAATTTGCGCGTCGGCTCATAAGCCGTATCGACCATCAGCAAATGCTGGCCCGCTTCTAGGCCCGCCAAAATGGCCAGCGAGACCGCCGAAGCCCCCGACGGGGTCAGCACCGTGCCTTCTGCATTTTCCATTTCGCTGACGGCGCTTTCCAGCGCGGCGGAAGTGGGGGTGCCGCGTCGGCCATAAGTGTAAGGGATTTTCTGTTTGCCGCGAATGGCCGCCAGCGATGGATAGAGTATCGTCGAGGCATGGTAGACGGGCGTATTGACCGCTCCGTTGAACTCTTGAGACTTGCGCCCGGCAAGTATGGCTTTGGTTTCCTCTTTCATTGTTTTCTTTCGCGCGGTAAGTGTTACCTTTGGTAAATGTTTTAAAGAGACAAATAGTGTCTCCGAGTATTCTTGAAGGAAAACGATTATGCAAATGTTCCGTCAAATTTTTCTCTGCTTTGGACTTCTGGTCATGGCCACGTTAACCGTCTCGTCGACGGCTCATGCGACAGGGCAAACGCTGGAGCTGGTGCAAAAGCGCGGCCATTTGAAATGCGGTGTGTCGCAAGGTCTGCCGGGTTTTTCGACACCCGATGATCGCGGAAGTTGGACCGGCATTGATGTCGATTTTTGCAAAGCCATGGCGGCCGCAATTTTTAACGACGCGAGCAAAGTGAAATTCACGCCGCTTTCCGCCAAAGAACGCTTTACCGCCATTCAATCGGGCGAGGTCGATATCATCGCCCGCAACACCACCTGGTCGATGCATCGCGACACGGCGCTGGGCGTCGATTTTCCAGTGATTAATTATTATGACGGCCAAGGCTTTATGGTGCGCCGCGATTTGGGCATTAAATCGGCGCTCGAGCTAGATGGCGCCACGCTATGCACCAATCAAGGCACCACCACGGAGCTTAATGCGGCTGACTATTTTCGCTCGAACGCCATGCAATATGAAATCGTCGCTTTTGAAAAAGCCGACGAGTCCGTCGCCGCCTATAATTCAGGGCGCTGCGATGCCTATACAACCGACCATTCCGCGCTCTATGCGCAAAAGCTAAAGCTGACCGACCCCAAGGCACATATTGTGCTGCCAGAGGTAATCTCGAAAGAGCCTTTGGGCCCGCTGGTGCGCCAAGGCGATTCGGCTTGGAACGATTTGGTGCGCTGGACCCATTACGCCAGTTTGACGGCGGAAGAATTGGGCGTCACTTCCAAAAACCTCAAAAAAATGAGCCGCTCGAGCAATCCTGCCATCCGTCGTTTGTTTGGGCTCGACGGAAGTTTTGGCGCCAATCTGGGGCTTTCGAAACAATGGGCGGTGCAAATCATTGGTTCCGTGGGTAATTATGGTGAGATTTTTGAACGCAATCTGGGCGTGAAAACGCCACTGGGGATTAAGCGCGGCGCCAATGCGCTGTGGACCCAGGGCGGCCTGCAATATGCGCCCCCCATTCGCTAACGAGGCTTCCTATCCAAAACCTAGCCACTTCTAAATGGATGCGCTCTTGGCTCAATCGCGATGCGCTCTTGCAAGCCATCGTGCTGCTGGCTGTGGTGGCGGGCATGGTATGGCTGGTCGGCAATGTGCAAAGCAATCTGGAACGGCAAAACATTAACTCGGGCTTTGGTTTTTTATCGGAGCGCGCAGGCTTTGGCATTAATCAAACGCTGATCGACTATACCGAGGATGACAGCTTCGGCCGCGTGGTCGTGGTCGGGCTTTTGAACACATTATTGGTTTCGGTTTTGGGCATTTTCTTTGCCACGCTGCTGGGCTTCTCGCTGGGCGTGGCACGGCTATCTCGCAATTGGCTGATTTCAAAAATTGCCATGGTCTATATTGAGATTTTCCGCAATGTGCCTTTGTTGCTGCAAATCATGTTTTGGTATTTCGGCGTGTTGCGAAACCTGCCTTCGCCGCGCCAAGCGCTGTCCATCGGCGAGGCTATGTTCGTCAGCAATCGCGGGGTCGTCGTGCCATGGCTCGAGGCGGGCGCGGGCGCTGTGTGGTATGGCGTGGCTTTCGCGGGCGTCTTGGCTGGCGGCTTTTGGCTGCGACGCCGCGCCTTAAAAATGAAATTAAACACCGGCCAAGCAAGCCGCGTTTGGCGGCCTTTGGCGCTTCTAACACTGGCGCTGTTTGCGGTTGCCGCTTTACTGGCGGGCGTGCCTTTCACGCTGGATGTGCCGTATCTCAAGGGCTTTAACTTTCGCGGTGGCCTGACGGTTATTCCGGAGTTCGTGGCGCTGCTGCTGGCCTTGAGCCTTTATACGGCGGCCTTTATTGCCGAGATTGTTCGCGCTGGCATTAACGCGGTCGACAAAGGCCAGCGCGAGGCTTCCGCCGCCCTTGGCTTGCCCGAAAGCTTAGCGCTGCGTCTGGTGGTGATTCCGCAAGCTTTGCGGGTTATCATTCCGCCGCTGACCAGCCAATATTTAAACCTGACCAAAAATTCGTCTCTGGCGGTGGCCATTGCCTATCCAGATATTGTGTCGGTATTGGCGGGCACCACGCTGTCGCAGGTTGGCCAAGCAGTGGAAATTATTTTCGTCACCATGATGATTTATTTGAGCTTGAGCTTGCTCACCTCTTGGGCGATGAACCGCTATAATCAGCGCATGGCTTTGGTAGGAAACGCCTCATGAGCGCGCAAACCTGGAGCCCCAAACCGGCCAGACCGGCCCCTGCCAATACCGTGGGTTTCGTCGGTTGGGCGCGCGAAAATCTTTTCGCCACCAAATTAGACACGGCGCTGACGCTGCTGTGCGTAACGCTTATTGTCTATACGCTCGAGGTGGTTTTCGGCTGGGCGATTATCGATGCGAGCTTTAGCGGCGAAGACCGCAAGGCCTGCCTCAAGCAAGTGCAAGGGGCGTGTTGGCCGTTTATCGATGCCAAATTGGGCCAGTTCATTTATGGCCGCTACCCGGAAATGGAACGCTGGCGGGTCGATTGGGTGTTTGCCATTGGCGCCTTGGGTCTGGTGCCTTTGCTGATGCCCAAAGTCGGGTGGAAACGCGCCAATGTGATTTTCATGCTGGGGTTTTATCCGCTGTTTTGTTTCTTCATGCTCACCGGCGGCGTGTTTGGCTTAACCCCCGTCGATACCACCGATTGGGGCGGCCTTTTGGTCACCCTCGTGGTGGCCATCACGGGGATTGTCGGCTCGCTGCCTTTGGGCATTTTGCTAGCATTGGGGCGACGCTCTGAATTGCCGATTGTGCGCGCCTTATGCGTTGCCTTTATCGAAATTTTTCGGGGCGTGCCGCTCATCACCGTGTTGTTTATGGCCAGCGTTATGCTGCCGTTGTTTTTGCCCGATGGGGTCAATTTCGATAAATTGGTCCGCTGCCTCATCGGCGTGGCGCTGTTCTCGTCGGCCTATATGGCCGAAGTGGTGCGCGGCGGGTTGCAAGCCATCCCCAAAGGACAATATGAGGCTGCCGCCGCCCTCGGGCTCGGCTATTGGAAGACCACGCGGCTGATTATTCTGCCGCAAGCCTTGAAGCTGGTTATTCCGGGCATCGTCAATACGTTCATTGGTTTGTTTAAAGACACGACTTTAGTGCTTATCGTTGGTCTGTTTGATTTGCTGGGCATTGTGCAATTGCACTTTACCGACAGCAGTTGGGCGACGCCCGAAACCCATATCACGGGCTATGCTTTTGCCGCCTTTGTGTTTTGGGTATTTTGTTTTGCGATGTCGCGCTATTCAATTTTCATGGAAAACCATCTGTCGACCGACAGAGATAAAGAGAGCTAGGAAGAGCTATGACGGATCCTGTCATTCGTATATCGAACATGAATAAATGGTTCGGCACGTTTCATGTGTTGCGCGATATCAACTTGCAAGTGGCGGCGGGCGAAAAGATTGTCATCTGTGGGCCTTCGGGCAGTGGCAAGTCGACGCTCATTCGTTGCCTCAATCGGCTCGAGCATCATCAAGAGGGCCATATTGAAGTGGAAGGCGTGTCGCTGGATGGCTCGATGAAAAACCTCGAGAGCATTCGCTCGAACGTCGGCATGGTGTTTCAGCAGTTCAATTTATTTCCGCATATGAGCGTATTGGAAAATTGCACATTGGCACCCATTTGGGTGAAGCAGAAAACCAAACAAGAGGCGGAAGCGCTGGCCCGTCAGTTTTTGGAGCGAGTGCGCATTCCAGACCAAGCCGATAAATATCCCGGCCAATTGTCGGGCGGTCAGCAGCAGCGGGTGGCCATTGCGCGCGCCCTGTGCATGAACCCCGACATTATGTTGTTCGATGAGCCCACCTCGGCATTGGACCCCGAGATGATTAAAGAAGTGCTCGACGTGATGGTAGAGCTGGCCGAAGACGGTATGACCATGTTGTGCGTGACCCATGAAATGGGCTTTGCGCGACAAGTCGCCGACCGGGTTATTTTTATGGATGAGGGCGAGATTGTGGAAGAAAATGAGCCAGAAGCGTTTTTCTCCAATCCGCAAAACGAGCGCACGAAAATGTTCCTCAGCCAAGTTCTCTCGCATTAAGGGAGCGGCTTTATTCGTCCAAAATCTCGACTTGCTTTCGATTGTAAGCGCTAAACCCGGCCTTTTGATACAGCCGCAAAGCAGCCGGATGGTCGAGCGTGCAGGTTTGAATGAGAATGCGTTTGGCGTCGCGCGCTTGAATAATCTCTAGCACTTGGCGCACCATCAGGGGGCCATAGCCTTTGCCAATCTGGCCTTCAATCAGCCCGATGAACACAATCTCGACTTGCGGGAAGAATTTAAAGTTCAACTCGACAAAGCCAATCGGCTGATGGTTTTCGCTCAGCAGATAAATCTCGGTGGCCGGATGATGCACCAGCGCCGCCAATTGATGGTCGTTTAAATAGCGCCGATTGACCCAATGCCATTGCCGCCCCACTTTGTCGTAAATATCGCGATAGGCATCGAGCTGAATGCCCTCGACGCGGGTAAAGGCCACGCCCTCTGGCCAAGCCGGCGTCTGTTGCACCAAACTATCGAGCGAGGCTAAATCCCGAAACGGAGCTTCCATCGATAAATGGGTGACGACGGTTTGAAAACTTGGCATGGGGCCGCGCCTATAGCCAATCGGGGCAGGGCAGGCCTTGCTGTTTTAAAAACTCAGGGTTGAAAAGCTTCGATTGATAGCGCGTGCCATAGTCGCACAAAATGGTGACAATCGTATGGCCGGGCCCTAAATCTTGCGCCATCCGCATGGCGCCCGCAATGTTAATGCCACTCGAGCCGCCCAGCACAAGGCCTTCGTCTTGCAATAGATCGAAAACAATCGGCAGGGCTTCGGCATCGGAGATTTGATAGGCATCATCTATCGGGGCGTCTTGCAAATTAGCGGTCACGCGGCCTTGGCCGATGCCTTCGGTAATCGACGTGCCTTCGCTGCGTAATTCGCCGTGTTTATACCAATGATACATATTGGCGCCCATCGGGTCGGCGGCGGCAATGCGAATGTTTTGGTTTTGCTGTTTTAAATAAATCCCCGTGCCAGCCAAAGTGCCGCCCGTGCCAATGGCGCAGGTAAAGCCATCGACTTTGCCTTCGGTTTGCGCCCAAATTTCGGGGCCCGTGGTTTCAATATGGGCGAGGCGATTGGCGATATTGTCAAATTGATTGGCCCAAATGGCGCCCGCTTCGTGTTTTTCGTTTAACTCGGCCGCCAGACGACCGGAATATTTGACGTAATTATTGTCATCGGCATAGGGCACGGCAGGCACTTCAATCAGCTCGGCGCCGGCCAGACGCAGCATATCTTTTTTCTCTTGCGCCTGTGTCTCGGGTATCACAATCACCGATTTATAGCCCAGCGCATTGGCCACCAAAGCGATGCCAATGCCGGTATTGCCTGCTGTGCCTTCGACAATTGTGCCGCCGGGTTTCAGGCTGCCCGATTTTTCGGCTTCGCGAATAATGTAAAGCGCAGCGCGGTCTTTGACCGATTGTCCGGGGTTCATAAATTCGGCTTTGCCCAAAATCATACAGCCGGTTTCGGCAGAAGCTTTTTTCAGTTGAATAAGGGGCGTGTTTCCGATGGCGTCTATCATGCCTGAGTGAAACTGCATAAAATCTCCTTACCTGAACGCCAAAAGGGCTTTGCCGAGAGGCTTAACTTAATTTATTCATTGGTGTGAACCAAACGATGACCTATATCGTATATAATATGAGTGTCGCGGGAATAGAAGCGTAAAGAGAAGATTTTGATAGTACATAAGCAAACAAATTCAGGCCTAGATAGTCTGGTGGCCCAATATGTGGGCGGTGAGCTGGGGCTTGGCATGTCTGTGCTAATGGCCAGCTATTTAACCTTATCGCCAGAGGCGCGCCAAGATGTGGCCGCCCTCGAGCAAATCAATGGCGCGCTTTTAGAAGAAGCCGAGCCAGCCGCCATGAACGCCGATGCGCTCGATAAATTATTATCGCGCCTAGACGAGCCGCAACCAGAAATAGCCGCCGAGCCAGAAGCCGCCGCCAAGCCAGAGTGCCAAACGAGCGATGTGAACCAAGACTTGCCTGCCCCTTTGCGGGCGCTTTTCGCCAAACCCATAGAACAAGAACGCTGGCGTTTCGCTTATCCGGGCGTGCGCCATGTAGAGCTGCCTATCGGCGATAGCGGCGAAACGGTGAAACTATTGAAAATCAAGCCAGGCAAAGCCGCCCCGCGCCATACCCATAACGGTATGGAGGCGACTTTGGTTTTGCGCGGTGCCTTTCGAGATGGCGAACGGGTTTATCAGCGCGGCGATTTGGCCGTGGCCGACCATGACGTGCAGCACCGCCCGCGCGCCGAAGGCGAAGAAGATTGCATTTGCTTGGCCGTGACCGATGGCGCTTTGCGCTTTACCGATACGATAGGCCGTATGGCCCGAGACTTTTTTGTTCGCTAGACCGCTGCTTGTGACACTCGTGGCGCTGGCTTTGCTGCAAAGCCCCGCCCAAGCTTTTGCCGAGCGCGTATCGACAGATTGGCTCGGTGGTATTCCAGAGAGCAATCGGCTAGCTTATGAGGTCACCCGCAAGGGCAAACGGCACGGGTTTCAAGTGTTTGAGTTTAGCCGGGATGCGGCGGGAAACCTGATTGTCGATGTGCATATCGAAATTAATTTCAAATTCGGCCCCATTACTCTATTCCGCTACAGCCATAAAAACCGAGAAGTCTGGCGCGATGGGGTGGTGCAATCTGTGGTCTCGCGCACCAATAATAATGGCGAGGCGGAGTTTTCTAATTTGCAACGCGAAGGCGCCAGCCTCATCGGCAGCGGCACGAAATATGAGGGCCAGCTCGACGACCCGATAATGCCGACCAGTTATTTCAACCCAAATTTCATCCGTCAAACGCGCTTTGTCTCGACCCAAGATGGACGATTGATGAAAGCGGACGTCGAAGAATTGGGCCGCGAAACACTGAACTTGCCCAATGGCCAAGTTGAAGCGACGCGGTTTCGTCTGGCTGGCAAATTGGCGATTGATATTTGGTACACAGATGCGGGCCAATGGGTGCAAACCGAGTTTTCGCGCGGCAAAAATGTATTGCTGATTAAGCAAATCGACCCCGCAACCCTGCCGCCGCGCCGCGATTGGGCGCGGCCTTAAAGCGAACGGAGCGAGGTCTCATGAGCCCTAAAATTGTTACCCCACAAGATGGCTGCGCCTGGATTACCGGCGCGTCTTCGGGCATTGGCGCGGCTCTGGCGCAAGAACTGGCGTCGCGTGGCTGGCAAGTCGCCATTTCGGCGCGGCGCAAGGCAGATTTAACGCGTATCGCCAAAACCCACGCCAATATCACCGCCTTTGTCTGCGATGTCACCGATCGCGAGGCGATGGCGGCCACGGCAGGCAAAATCGAGAAAAAACTTGGGCCCATTGCTTTGGGAATTATGAATGCAGGGATTTATCTGCCGACGGCGTTTCCTGAATTTGATGCCGATATATTCGACCGCACATTTGCGGTCAACCTAACCGGTACGGTCAATGGCATCGCCGCGCTAATGCCGCTTATGGTGGCGCGCCAGCTCGGCCATATGTCGCTGGTCTCCTCAGTGGCTGGATATGGCGGCCTGCCAACCTCGGCGGCCTATGGGGCGTCGAAAGCGGCGCTGTTTAACTTGGGCGAGTCGATGGCCATGGATTTAAAGGCGTCTGGCGTGCATGTCTCGATGGTCGCGCCGGGCTTTGTCAAAACCCCCGCGACCGACGTCAATCCGTTCCCCATGCCGTTTATCATCGAGGCCGAAGACGCCGCCAAACGCATCGCCACTGGCTTGGCCAAAGGCAAGACCCATATCTCGTTCCCCAAACGCTTCAGCTTTTTACTGCGCGTCCTCAATTGGTTGCCACGGGGCCTTTATGTGAAGCTGGTAGGTGCTGGCACCAATAAGTAGAGCGCAGTCTCGTCTTAGGCGTGTTCTAGGGTGAAATGCGACACATCAATCGAGCGTGTGGCAAAGCCTGCCTCGCAATAAGACAGATAATAGCGCCACATTTGCTTAAATCGCTTATCGAAGCCCAGCGCTTCAACCTCTGGCCAAACCGCGAGAAACTTCGTGTGCCATTCGGCCAAGGTGCGCGCGTAATCTTGCGCAAAACCCTCCCGATGGATGAGTTTGAGGCCGGCGGTATCAAATTCGGCATCCAATTTCTCCGGCGAGGGCAACATGCCACCCGGGAAAATATAGCGTTGGATAAAATCAGCTTTCTTGCGGTAGCTATCAAACCGCTCATTGGCAATGGTGATAATCTGCAAACCCGCCTTGCCGTTTGGTTTCAGCAGGTTTTTCACTTGCTCGAAATAGGTCGGCCAATAGCTTTCGCCCACCGCTTCAAACATTTCAATCGAGACAATCCGGTCGTATTTTTCGGTGACATCGCGGTAATCGCGGAATTGGAAGTCGACTTTATCGCTGAGGCTTGCGTCTTCTATGCGTTTCTCGGCATAGGCCAATTGTTCTTTCGAAATGGTGATGCCGGTGACTTTGCAGCCGATTTCGCTGGCCGCAAAAGCGGCAAAGCCGCCCCAACCGCAGCCGATTTCCAACACATGGTCGTCGGGGCCAATATTGGCGCTTTTGGCTAGGGCGCGATATTTCTCGTTTTGGGCGTCGCGCAGGCTTTGTTGGCTGTCGCGGAAGAGGGCGGAGGAATAGGTCATCGTGGTGTCGAGCCAGAGGCTGTAAAACGCATTGCCAAGGTCATAATGGGCATGAATATTGCGCTTGGAGCCCTCGCGCGTATTCGGGCGCAGGCGATGAATAATTCGGTTTAAAAGATTGGTAAACTTATTCTTATCAATAGCTTGTGAAATATATGTCATGTTTTTGTTTAATAAGATAAGCAGCTTGCTTAAGTCCGGCGTGCTCCATTCACCGTCCATATAGCTTTCGGCAAACCCCATTGAGCCACTGCGCATCAGCCGCCGAAACAGCTTCATATCATGGACGTTCAAAATCGCCGCCCCCCCCCCTGCGGCGGTTGGCGTGCCGAAGTGCAAAACCTGTCCATCGGGTAATTCCACCTGCAATTGCCCTTGCGATAGATGTTTCAGCACCAGCGAAATCAGCCGCACAGACGCGGGCAGCCGCGGGTGGCTAGGGCTAAGCGGAACCCGATTTTCAGGGTTTGTTTTACTCATTCCATCTCCAGCTAAATGTCGCTACTTACGAATTACTATGTTTTTGTGTCGGCGGTTCGGGCCGTTTGATAAAGGGCACGCCTTTGAGAAATATTTTGGCAGCTTCGTAGTGAATTGCAACGATAACCTTCACGGTCATCAACGGATGGGTCAAAAAAGCGCGCAGGAGGGCGGCATCGGTAAGCGGTTTTTTTTGCCCCGAAAAACTCGCCACCAATAGCGGTTTATCGTCTTGGGTCTCGCGAATAACCATCCGCAGGCGCTCGTTCGGTGCGGCTGTCGAAAAATGATAGCGCGCCTGCATCCCCATAAAAGGCGAGACATGCAGCCGTTTATCGCGGCAATGCAAGGTGAGCGTGTCGCGTGATTGGCCGTGCAGGGGCACCACATATGTGTGGTCATCGCCAAATGTATTGCGCACTTCATATATCATGGCGCTAATCTGGCCGCCCTCGAAGCAATAATAAACCGTCAGCGGATTGAAAGCGAAACCGAACATGCGCGGATAACATAAAATGTAAATTTCGTCCGCTGGGCGGGTTTTGGCCTCGGCCAAAAGGGCGTTTAAATAGGGTTTTAATTTCGAGCCATCTTGGGGCCCATGGTCGCGGGTTCGCACGCAAAACAAGTTCCACCGATTGACCGAAAGCAGTCTCAACCCCAAGCGATTGTTATCCAAATCATCGACGTTGAGATAGGCGGAGAAAACGCGATAGCCGAAACGATGGGTTTTGGGCTGATAACGGGCATGGCGAACGGCGCCGACGTAAAGCGCGCTCGATTGCCCAGAAGGGGCGCGCTGTTTGGCGCGTTGCGACATTACTCCGCCGCCCTCGGGCTGCTATCCGCTGATTGGCCTTGTGCCTTATGTTTGGCTTCTATGGCCTCAACGACGCGCAAGGCCGACTGCAAGCCATCTTCATGAAAGCCATAACCGGCCCAAGCGCCGCAAAACCAAGCCTTATGACTGCCTTGCACCTGCGGCAGGGCTTCTTGGGCTTGCAGGGCGCCCGCATCAAATTGTGGGTGATCATAGACGTAATGGCCAAATGTTTTATCGGCAGCGGGCGGCCTTGGCGGGTTGAGCGTTACAAAAACCGGATAGCGATAGTCGAGGTTTTGCAGGCGGTTCATCCAATAGCTGACGGTCATGGCTTGGCTATGGTCGCCTTTTTGGGTCAGGTAATTCCACGCCGACCAAGTGATTTTGCGTTTCGGCATCAGGCGCTCGTCGCAATGCAGATAGACATCATTGGGCAAATAGCGCACGCGGCCTAGAAGGCTGGCTTCGTCTGGCGTCGGGTCTTTTAAAATCGCCATGGCTTGGTCGCTATGGCAGGCGAAAATCACTTCGTCGAAATGGCGAATATCGCCATTGACCACCAAGGCGACGCCGTTTTCGGTTCGGCGCACTTCGCTGACTTCGGCATTTAGGTGCAATTTATCTTGAAAGCTGGCGGTGATTTTTTTGACATATTCCCGACTGCCCCCCGAAACCGTGCGCCATTGCGGACGATCGCGATTGATCAGGCGATGATTATAGAAAAACTGCAAAAAGCTGCGGGCTGGAAAATCCATAATCTCATCGGCTGGCGTCGACCAAATGGCGGCGCCCATGGGCAGCAAATACCGCCGAATAAAGACTTTGCTCAAGCGATTGCGTTTCAGCCACTGGCCCAGACTTTCATCGCCCAAAGTGCCTGCCTCATGGTCGCGGGCGGCGCATTTGTTAAACTTAAAAATGCCGCGCAACATCAGCCAGAATAGCGGATTTACATAATTCCGCTTTTGCGCGAACACAGCTTTGAGAGACTGGCCCGACCATTCAAAACGGCCTTTATCGGCAGAGAAAGCAAAACTCATATCGCTGGCTTCAGTGGCGACATTCAGCTCGTCGAACAGCGCGATGAGGCCGGGGTAATTGAGCTCATTGTAAACGATAAACCCGGTGTCGACGCTCATCCAATCGCCGTTGCCCGTGGGGTCGATATCTTTGGTGGCGCTATGGCCGCCAGCGCGGTCGCGTTTTTCAAACACGCTCACATCATGCGCGCGCGATAATTTATAGGCGGCGACATTGCCAGATATTCCGGAGCCGATAATGGCAATTTTCATGGGGGCTACTCTTTACTCAACAAAACGAAATGGACCTCAAGGGGCCCGTTTACAAAGATTTAAAACTGTCTAACGCGCGGGCGCGCGCAAATTCATGGTTTACAATAGGGGCCGGGTAGCTCTTGCCAAGTGTTATTTGCTCGCTCTCGAGGATATCGGCTTTTGCCGTCCAAGGTGCAAATAAGCTCTTGCCAGATAGCGGTTGCAACTCAGGGCAATAGGTTTTGGTGTAAACCCCCGCTTTATCGAATTTCGGGCCCTGCAAAATAGGGTTGAAAATACGAAAATAAGGTGCGGCATCGGCGCCACACCCGGCCACCCATTGCCAGCTGGCGGTATTATTGGCGGGATCGGCATCGGCCAAACACTGCCAAAACCATTTTTCGCCTTCGCGCCAATCGATGAGCAAATGTTTGATGAGAAAGCTCGCGGCAATCATCCGAACCCGATTGTGCATAAAGCCCGTGCGGCGCAATTCGCGCATGCCCGCATCGACAATCGGATAGCCGGTCTCGCCGCGTTTCCAGCTTTCCAAATCATCTGGCGCGTCGCGCCACGGAAAGGCCTCGAATTTTTCGACCAAACAAGTGTCGCGGATTTGCGGATTATGAAACATCAACTGATAGGCAAATTCACGCCAGCCAATCTCGGCCAAAAATTTATCGCCATCGGAAACCGCAAGGGCGCCGGATTTTTGACTTGCCAAAGTGGCGGCCACAATGCGCCGTGGGCTGATTTCGCCCCAGCGCAAATGCGGGCTCAGGCGCGATGTCGCAGGCTCGGCCGGCAGGTTGCGGCGTTCGTCATAGCCGGTAATGTTTTGCGCCAGAAACAAATCCAAAGCCGCCCGCGCCCCCGCTTCGCCAGGTTTCCAAGCGCCCAGCAAATCTGCTTGCTGCGGCGCGGCCGCTTGTGGCAGGGGCGCTGATTTCGGCCAGCTTTCGGGTGCTGGAAAAGATGGCGGGGCGTTCCATAAATGATGGTCGAGGCCGCGCGCGCGGCAGGCGCGCCAAAATGGGGTGAAGACTTTAAACGGGCCGCCGGTTGATTTGGCGGTTATCTCCCAAGGCTCGAAAAGCAAATGGGCGTTAAAGCTTTCGGCCAAAAGGCCGCGCTGTTTTAATGCTTCTTTGATGGCGGTATCGCGCGCCACATCCGATGCTTCATATTGCCGATTCCAATATACCCCACAGGCCGAAGTTTCCTCGAGCAAAGCGTCCAATATTTTCGCTGGCGGGCCAGAGCGATAAATCAATTGGCTGCCGCGCGCGCGCAAATCTGCATCCAGTTTGGCCAGTGATTGGTCGCGCCACCACATGGACATTGCTCCAGCAGCGCGGGCCCCAGACAAAGTGTCGGTTGCCTCGTCATCGATAAATACGGCGATAATCGGGGCTTTTAATTGCACAGCGGCTTCGAGGGCAGGGTTATCGTCCAGCCGCAAGTCTTGGCGAAGCCAAACCAGAATAGGGGAAACGGAACTCATACTCGACACGCGCATACTCCTGTTAGAGCGATCCTCAGTCCTCTTAATATGGCGCGATTTGTCGGTTTGGCGAGAGCTTTTGTTGCCTACCCAGATAGGGCCCAGATAATGCCCAGATAGGGCCCAGATAATGTGAAGCAGGCAAACAAAGGGCCGTAAAACCAATGTTTCGACGGGTTTAGGATTTCACTGTGATGTCGGTGTAAAATTCGGCTAAAGGTGGCTCCCCGGGCCGGACTCGAACCAGCGACCGAACGGTTAACAGCCGTTTGCTCTACCAACTGAGCTACCGGGGAATAACCTTTAGCGACAGGGATATAACAGAGCTTTGCCCAAAGGCCAAGGTGAAAAACCCCAAATTGTGGAGGCCACGCCCGGAATCGAACCGGGGTACACGGCTTTGCAGGCCGCTGCGTCACCACTCCGCCACGTGGCCCGTGGATGCTACAAACTGCAGCAGGTGAACGAGGCTGTTTATAAATGGCTTGGCCGCGAGTGCAACTGGTTTTTAAACCCCGCCCCCAAGCGCGCCCGTCAAGGCGCCTAAATAAGCCGACGATAGCCCCTCAAACCGATTGTCAAACCGCCTGACGCCCCGTATATACAAAGGCACGTAACCCCAATTTAGTTCAGCTAAGGAAGCGACCATGGCTACGATGCAATTAGACGATGATATTGGCGCCCAAGCTCGGTTTAATATGGTCGAATGCCAAATTAAACCCGGCGGCGTTCGGGACTATCGCTTAACCCTGCATCTCAGCCGCTTGCCCCGCGAGGCCTTTGTCAGCAGCGAGCTGCGCGACTTGGCCTATGCCGATTTAGAAATCGAATGCCTAGCGGGCGAGACCAGCCGCCATTTACTTACCCCGACGGCCTTTGCGCGTTTGGCCGAATTGGCCGATGTGCAAGCCGAAGATGTGGTTTTAGATATTGCTGGTGGCACAGGCTATTCGGCCGCGGTTTTGGCCGGGCTGGCCAGCACGGTGATTGCCTTGGAAGCGGAAGAGGCCTTGGGCGAGAAAGCCAGCGAGATATGGCAACAGCTGGGCATTGATAATGCGGTGGCGGTCAGCGGCGCGCTGGTAGACGGGCAGGCCAAACAGGGGCCGTTCGATGTGATTTTGATAAATGGCTGTATCGCCCAATTGCCAGAGGCTTTATTGGCCCAATTGACGCAAGGCGGACGATTGGTTTGTGTGCAATGGGTTGACGGCGCCAGCAAAGCGCATATTTACCGTCGTATGGGTGACAGTTTTGCGAGCCAAGCTGCGTTTGATTTGTCAGCGCCGCGTCTCGCTAGTTTTGATCCGGCACCCGTATTTGAATTTTAACGAGACCGGAAAGCGCCTTTGGCGTAGGCTTGAATCAGGCGAGAAAAAGATATGAAAATAAAAAATCAAACCCTCCTCATGGCTCTAGCGATAACTCTGGCTATACCCCTGTCTATGCCGATCGGCGGCTTATCGGCGCAAGCGGAAACCCTGGAAGGGGCTTTGTCGCAGACGCTGGCGCGCAACCCGTCTTTGTCTTCCGCGCGGTCTAATTATGAAGCCCAATATTTGTCTCAATTCATTACCATGGCGGATATGTTGCCGCAGGTGACGGCTTTTGTCAGCGAAACGCGTAGCGACACGGATGCGAAAAACGCCTATTCGAAAGCCCGAGTCAATTCGATGAACCAACCAATGTATGAAACGGATTTGCTGGATAGCGATAGCTACGGTTTGCAACTGACGCAGCAATTATTCACCAGCGGTAGAAACCTCAATGCGTTTCGCGCCAAGCGGGCCGAAATTCGGTCCGAAGAAGCCAATTTAATATCGGTCGAACAGCAAATATTGCTGGCCTCTATCTCGGCCTATCTCGATGTCTTGCAAGCGCAATCGGTATTAGATTTGCGCGAAAAAAATGTCACCGTTTTGGAAAACCAATTATCGGCCGTCAAAGACCGCTTCAGCGTGGGCGTGGTGACGCGCACAGATGTGGCGCAATCCGAAGCCGCCGTTGCCGGCGCCTTGACGCAGCGGTTAATCGCCCAAAGCTCGCTGCAAGCGGCGCGCGCGGTGTACCGCGAAGTCATTGGTATCGAAGCTTCTAATTTGGTCAAACCCACTAAATTGCCACGCTTGCCGCGCACGTTAGACCGCGCCATTAGCATCGCGCGCAAAGAGAGCCCGGGCCTCAAATCGGCGCAAGAACTGGCAACCTCCGGTCGGTTTAATAGCCTCAGCACCATCGGCAGCGCTTTGCCGAGCGTTGATTTAACCGGTAGTTATACGCGCACGGAAAACCCCAATGGGGCGAAGCAAGTGGATATTGATACGCTCAGCGTGCAAGTGCGTTTGAACGTGCCGCTGTTTCGCGGTGGCCGCTCGGTGGCCGCTATTTATGGCGCCCGCGATTACAATAGCGCTTTGAAAAGCAATGTTCACGTCGCCTCCAATACGGTTGAGCGCGAAGTGATTGTGGCTTGGCATAATGTGGCCTCCACCAAATCGTCGATTGGCGCCAACCAGCAGCAAATCAAAGCCGCCGAATTGGCCCTCGAGGGCGTGCGGCAAGAAAACCGACTTGGCACGCGCACCAATTTAGATGTGCTAAATGCCGAGCAATTGCTGCTCGACGCCAAAGTCGCTTTGGTGCAGGCCGAGCGCAATCAATATGTTGCGGCGTATAATCTATTGTCGACCATGGGTCGATTGACGGCCAAGCGGCTGCGTATTGAGCCCGCCGAAGTGGCGTCGCGTTAACCATTATTTGTTGTGTATCGCCCTAAGTACCCATGGGTAGTTTGCGTTTCCTGAAATTGGGGTCGTAAGACATTGGGATAATAGGACGATGAGCACAACCAACGAAAAAGACGCAAATTCACAAGATGAGGTTATCCTCGCCATTCGCAAAATTATCGAGGCCGAGCAGGCGTTGATGTCGGATGGCGAAGAATTGCATGAGGCTTCCGACGCCGTGCAATCGCGCATCGAAGCGGCGCTGCATCGATTGGCCGGCGGCGGCGGCCCAGAACATGCGCCAACCGTCTTAGAAGCGCTTATTCTCGAGCGCCTAGACCCTGTGTTAAATCAATGGATGGCGCAGTCTATGGCACCGATGGTGGAACGCATTCTGCGCGAAGAAATACGCGCGTTGATGCTCAAAAGCTTGCAAGATTCTTAAACCCATTGATGGATATAAGGCGCGGGCCACCCTTGAGGTTTGGGGCGGCTTGGTGTAACTCCAAATAGCAGATTGTTTGCTGCTTTCCCTGACGTGCCTTGATAAGAGTTTTGCCTTTATGTCCGATACTGCCCCCGCCCCGAAGCTCGATAAAATCTTCGACCCTAGCGCGTTGGAAGCGCGGCTCTATGAGGATTGGGAAACCAGTGGCTGCTTTAAGGCCGGGCGCGTGCCCGAGGCCGAGCCCTACACGATTGTGATTCCGCCACCCAATGTCACGGGCAGCCTGCATATGGGCCATGCGCTGAACAATACGTTGCAAGATATTCTGTGCCGCTTTGAGCGGATGCGCGGGCGCGATGTTTTATGGCAGCCCGGCACCGACCATGCGGGCATTGCCACGCAAATGGTGGTCGAGCGCCAATTGGCCGAGCAGGGCAATGAAAGCCGCCGCGAAATGGGACGGGAAAAATTTCTCGAGCGCGTCTGGCAATGGAAAGAAGAAAGTGGCTCGACCATCACCCAGCAATTGCGCCGCCTCGGGGCCAGTTGTGATTGGAGCCGCGAACGCTTTACCATGGATGAAGGGCTGTCGAAGGCCGTCGTCAAAACCTTTGTGACCTTGCATCAAGAGGGGCTGATTTATAAAGACAAGCGGCTGGTCAATTGGGATCCGGGTCTGTTGACCGCCATCTCCGATTTGGAAGTCGAACAGCGCGAAACCAATAGCCACCTTTGGCATTTCAATTATCCGCTGGAAGATGGCTCGGGTCATATTTGCGTCGCCACCACGCGCCCCGAAACCATGTTGGGCGATACCGGCGTGGCGGTGCATCCCGACGATGCGCGCTATCAATCGCTGATTGGAAAATTCGTCCTCCTGCCGATTGTGGGCCGACGCATCCCGATTGTCGCCGATAGTTATGCCGACCCGGAAAAAGGCTCGGGCGCGGTGAAAATTACCCCGGCGCATGATTTCAATGACTTTGAAGTCGGCAAGCGGTGCGGTTTGGCGGCGCTGAATATGCTCGACCAAAGGGCTTGCGTTGATTTATCCGACGAAGCGTTTGACGATATGCCAGACAAAGACCAATGGCATGGGCTCGACCGCTATGACGCGCGCAAGAAAATCGTGGAGACTTTGCAAGCTCTGGGGCTGGTCGATAAGATTGAACCCGACACCCATATGGTGCCTTATGGCGATCGTTCCAATCAGGTTATCGAACCGTGGCTGACCGACCAATGGTATGTCGATGCCGAGACCATGGCCAAGCCAGCCATTGAGGCGGTGACTTCGGGGGCGACGAAATTCGTGCCGCCGAATTGGGATAAAACTTATTTCGAATGGATGCGCAATATTCAGCCATGGTGCATCTCGCGCCAGCTCTGGTGGGGGCATCAAATTCCGGCGTGGTATGACGCCGAGGGCAATGTTTACGTCGGCGAGACGCAAACCGCCGCCCAAGCGCAAGCGGGCGAGGGCGTGGCTTTGACGCGCGATGAAGATGTGTTGGACACGTGGTTTTCTTCTGCGCTATGGCCGTTTTCGACTTTGGGCTGGCCCGAGGAAACACCCGAGCTAAAACGATATTATAAAACCGATGTGCTGGTGACGGGTTTTGATATTATCTTTTTCTGGGTAGCGCGGATGATGATGAGCGGCCTGCATTTCATGGATGGCGAAGTGCCGTTTCACACGGTCTATGTTCACGCGCTGGTGCGCGATGAAAAGGGCGCCAAAATGTCGAAGTCGAAAGGCAATGTGGTTGACCCGCTGGAGCTTATCGACCGCTATGGCGCCGATGCGTTGCGCTTTACTTTGTCGGCCATGGCGGCCATGGGGCGCGATATTAAATTGTCGGAAAGCCGCGTCGAGGGCTATCGCAATTTCGCCACCAAGCTGTGGAACGCGGCGCGCTTTTGCGATATGAACGGCTGCTTTGAAGCCGAAGCGTTCGACCCCGCCACAGCCCGTCTGCCGCTGACGCAATGGCTGGTTGGCGAAGTGGTGCGCACGCAAACCAGCGTCACGCAAGCGCTCGAGGCCTATCGTTTTAACGATGCGGCCAATGGCGTCTATCAATTCATCTGGAATAGTTTTTGCGATTGGTATGTCGAGCTGGCCAAACCGGCTTTGCAAAATGACGACACCAGCGAAGCGGCGCAAAGCCAAAAAGCAGAAGTGCAGGCGGCCACCAAATGGGCGCTGGAAAATGCGCTGCGTCTGCTGCATCCCTTCATGCCGTTTGTGACGGAAGAGCTATGGGCCAAAACTGGCGCGCGCGATAATCCTCTAATGCTAGACGTCTGGCCGACGCTGCCCGAGGGTTTGGCAAACCCGAAAGCCGATGTGGAAGTGACTTGGATGATTGACGCGATTAGCGAAATCCGTTCGGTGCGCTCAGAAATGAATGTGCCAGCGGGCGCGCGTGTGCCGCTGGTGGTGGTGGGTGCCAATGCGGAGACGCAAAATCGTTTGGCCGAAACCGGGGCCGTGTTGCAACGTCTGGCGCGCCTCGACACGATTACCTTGGCCGAGGTTGTGCCCGAAGGCGCGGTGCAAGCGGTGCTGGGCGAAGCCGTATTGGCCTTGCCTTTGACCGATGTGATTGATGTGGATGCCGAGCGCGCGCGTTTGCAAAAAGATATCGGCAAAGTGGAAGTGGAGATTAAAAAAATCTCTGGCAAGCTGAGCAATCAAGGGTTTTTGGACAAAGCGCCCGAGGCGGTGATTGACGAGAATAAAGCCCGTCTGGCAGAAGAACAAGCGCGCCGCGAGAAACTGAGCGAAGCGCTGAAACGGCTGGGCTAAAGTTAAGCGTAAGCGACGTAAAACGCATAGGCCGTCACCATCAGACAGACCGCAAGGCTGGCGCGTTTCACATTGGCGTCGGAAACATAATTGGTCAATCGCGCGGCGCCATAGCTGCTGATGCCAATGCCCGCCATCACCGCCAGGCCACCGATATAGTCAATTTTGCCTTCCACCGCGAAAAGCAAAATCGCCGCGACAGAGGATATAGTGGCAAAAACCAGCTTCAACCCATTCATGGCGCGCACGGCGGTATAGCCCGAAAGCGATAGGGCGGCGAGGGTGAGAATGCCAAACCCGCCTTGGAAATAGCCGCCATAAACACAGGTGAGAAACAAAGCCAAAGCGCCCGCGATTTTAACCCGCCGACCGCCAAAGCGGGCGGCCACGCGCTCCAATTGCGGCCCTGCCATAAACAATAAAGTGGCGACTAAAAGCAACCAAGGCACAGCCGCGGCGAACACTTGCGCATCGGTTTGCAGCAAAGCATAGCCGCCCAATAGCCCGCCAATAAACACCAAGGGCGCCTGCCAAAGAAGGTCTTTGCCCATGCCGCCCATATGTTGGCGATAGCCGAGCACGCCGGTGATATAGCCGAAAGTAGCGGCAAATGTATTGGTGGCATTGGCGATAATGGGCGGCATGCCGGTGAACACCAAAGCGGCAAAGGTAATGCCGCTGCCACCGCCCGCCAGAGCGTTCATCGTGCCGCCAATCAAGCCAGCCAAAAAGAGGAGAAAAGTTTCCATGGGGCAACGTTAAACGATTTCGGGAAGAGGGTCAGAAAAACCTAAAGCCTAGGCATCCACTTCAATCACCACGGGAACGTGGTCGGAGGGTTTTTCCCAATCGCGGGTATGGCTGTGGATGTCAAAACTAGCCAGCAAGTCTGCCGCCAGCGGCGACATTAAGTGGTGGTCGATGCGAATGCCATTGTTCTTCGGCCAAGCGCCCGCCTGATAATCCCAAAATGTATATGTATCATCGCCAGTTTGCGCCAGCGAAGCTACCGCCTCGGTCAGTCCCAAATTGACGATGGCGCGAAACGCGGCATGGGTTTCGGGGCGATAGAGCGCATCGCCTTCCCAGCCTTCGGGATTGAAACAATCTTCCGGCTGCTGGATGACATTATAATCGCCCGATAAAATGAAGGCTTCTTCATAAGACAAGAGCGTTTTGGCGTGGGCTTGCAGCGCGCTCATCCAGTTTAATTTATAGGTATATTTCTCGTGCAGCCCATCATCGCCAACCGGATTGCCATTGGGCAAATAAAGCGAGGCGACGCGCAAAGCGCCTTTTTCGGTCGAGACCACGGCTTCAATATAGCGCGATTGTTCGTCTTCAAAATCGGGCAGGCCGCGCGACACATCTTCGAGCGGCAGCTTCGAGAGCAGGGCGACGCCATTATAGGTTTTTTGCCCATGCGTTTCGACATTATAGCCAAGCGCCTCTATTTCGGCGCGCGGGAAAGCCTCGTCGACGCATTTTAATTCTTGCAGCCCCACGATATCGGGTTGCGCTTCGCTGAGCCAGCGCAGCACATTGGGCAGGCGCGCCTTAATCGAGTTGACGTTCCAAGTTGCGATTTTCATCAGACGTCGAAACTTGTGCCGCAACCGCAGCTGGCGGTGGCGTTGGGATTTTTGATTTGAAAACTGGCGCCGATGAGGTCATCAACCCAATCGATTTCGCTGCCTTGCATATATTGCAGCGACATATCATCGACCAGCACGGTGATGCCATCGCGCGAGAACACGAGGTCGTCGGCGGTTTGGGTGTCATCGATGGAGAAAATATACGAAAAGCCAGAACAGCCACCGCCTTGCACGGCCACGCGCAAGCAGGCGCCGTCTTCCTCTGAGGCGAGGATTTTTCCGATTTGCACCGCGGCGCTATCGGTAATGGCGAATTGGCTTTCTTCTATATCGTTTAAATAGGGCATAGCTATTAAATAGGGCGGATTTCAAACCGATTCAAGATAATGTGCGCAGATGGACGTGATTAAACATGAGATTGAGCACGAAGCCGAGCTGACGCGGGCGCATTGGGCGCTATTGCTTGAGGCCGACCCTTGGCTGGAAGCGGTGCTGGCCTATTTGCCACCGCGCCAGCCCGAGGCGGAAATATTTCGCATTGGCAACCCGCAACACCCCTATGCGCTCTGCGTCATCGTGCCGATTGCCGATGGGTTTGAGATTAAAAACATCGCCACGCGCACCATCATGCGCCGCCAAGGCATGGCCAGCGCTTTGATAAACCATGTGGTGCAACTGGCTCGCCAGCGCGGCGTGCAAGCGGTCGAGATTGGCACAGGCGAGACCCCTGGCGTGATGGGCAATGCGCAAGTGCGGCTCTATGAAAAATTGGGCTTCGTGCGCGACGGCGTGTTGAAAGGCTTCTTCAGCCGCTACCCAATCCCGATTATCGAAAACGGCCACCTGCTGCGCGACATGGTGATGCTGCGGCAAGAGCTTTAAGCTTGTTTGCCTTTATTTAAGTTATTGAAATTAGCCTGCTTTGACTTGCGGATGGCGCGTGCCATCATGTGTCAAAGAGGGTGGCTGATGAAAAACAACAATAAAAAAGCGCGCTTGGCGAAGGTGGCCTCGCGATATTTTGGACACGGGGTTTGGGCCTCGCTGGTTTTGGCTGCCGGTCTGGCCAGCTGTGCCCGCGTTGACATTATTCCGCCGGACAGTCAGCTGCCGCCACCCGCCGTGCGGATAATTCAAGATGATGCGCCCAGGGTCTGGTCGCGCATGATGGGGTGGTTCGATGCCCATGAGGTGGAAATCTCCGAGATCAATGAGGCGCAAGGCGTCATTATCGGAAGCCTCGCTTTGGCCGAGGACGACACGCAAGTCGATTGCGGGCGCTTTACCATTAAGTCCAGCCTCACACCGCCAGTGCTGAAAAAACGGGCTCGCGTGCGCGCCCATCTCAGCAAAGGCTTCGGCGGCTCGCTGCAAGTGCTGATTAGCGTTACCGGCACCTATCGCCTCGATGTGATGAATACTTATGCCGCGCAAATGATTACCCACACTGGCCCTTGCGTCTCGCGCGGGGGGCTGGAGAAACAGATTTTTGCTTTTCTACAAGGCACCGCCTCTTAGCCCCCCAATCGGGGCTTCTCATTGGGCGGAAAGCCTCGTAAAAGGAAAGCATGACACATGAGATTTATCACGCGCCTTATGCTTGCCAGCCCTTTGCCGGAGCAAAGACCGAGGGGCCGCGCGGCCGCCTGCATCCGGAAAGCGAAAGCCAAACGCGCACGCCGTATCAACGCGACCGCGACCGCGTGTTGCACTGCGGCGCGTTTCGTCGGCTGAAGCATAAGACGCAAGTTTTCCTCGCCCATGTCGGCGATTATTATCGCACGCGGCTGACGCATTCGCTGGAGGTGGCGCAAATCGGCCGCTCCATCGCGCGCGAATTGGGGCTGGATGAAGAGCTGACCGAAACCCTATCGCTGGCGCATGACCTGGGGCATACGGCGTTTGGCCATGCGGGCGAAGATGCGCTCGACGCCGCCATGCAGCCGTTCGGCGGGTTTGACCATAATGCGCAAACCCTGCGCATCGTGACGCAACTCGAAAAACGCTATATTGCCTTCGATGGATTAAACCTGACGTGGGAAGCCCTAGAAGGGCTTGTGAAACACAATGGCCCCTTGCTGGTGGGGGCGCAAAAGCTAACCGATTTGCCTTTCGCGATTCAGCAACATGCCAAACAGCAAGACTTGCATTTGCACACATGGCCTTCGGCGGAGGCGCAAATCGCGGCTTTGTCTGACGATATTGCTTATAACAACCATGATATTGACGACGCGTTGCGCGCCAATCTCATCACGCTGGATGATTTGCGCGAGCTGCCGATGACGGGCGATATTTTGCGCGCCATTGAGGCCACGCATGGCAAGATTGACGAAAAGCTGGTTCGTCATGAATTGGTGCGCGAGATGATTTCCTTGATGATTGGTGATTTGGTGGGCGTGGTGCGCCATCGCTTGGCCGAGCATCAGATAGAAAGTGCCGATGATGTGCGAAACCTAGGCAGTGCTTTGGCCGCCTTTTCGCCAGAAATGGACGCCAAACACCAGACGATAAAATCGTTTCTTTACGAGCGGGTGTATCGCCATCACACGGTCAATGGCTCGATGAGCAAAGCGCGTCGGGTGATGCGCGATTTGTTCGACCTGCAATTCGCCGAGCCTGAATTACTGCCAGAAGAGTGGCGCGCCTCGGCCACGGCCGGCGATGAAACGCATAAAGCGCGGATTATTTGCGATTATTTGGCCGGCATGACCGACCGTTTTGCGATGGAAGAACACCGCCGTTTGTTCGATATTTCGGACACGATGTCTTAAAACATGTTTTGCGGGGCATCTGACGCCCCCTTTATTTGAGTGAAGTTGATGAATTTATTTGCCGAGATTGAAACCCAAATCCGCCATAGCTTGCAAGCCTTGCAAGCCCGCGGGGCTTTGCCCGATGGCTTGCCGCTAGAGCGAGTGGGGGTAGAGCCGCCGCGCGATGCCAGCCATGGCGATATGGCCACCAATGCCGCCATGATATTGGCCAAGCCCGCAGGGCTTAACCCGCGCGATGTGGCGGGGCTTTTGGTGGCGGAATTGGTGCAATCAGACGCCATTGAAAGCGCCGAAATCGCGGGCCCGGGGTTCGTGAACTTGCGGCTTTCAGCCAGCCTATGGCTAGCGCTAGTGCCGAAAATTTTGCACCAAGGCATCCGCTTTGGCGATCAAACGGGCGCGGGCAAGCTGAATATTGAATATGTATCAGCCAATCCCACAGGCCCCATGCACGTGGGGCACGCGCGCGGCGCGGTATTTGGCGACGCTTTGGCGCGCTTGCTCGAGAAAACCGGCCATGACGTTTTGCGCGAGTATTATATCAATGATGCGGGCTCGCAAGTCGATGTGTTGGCGCGCTCGGCCTTATTGCGGATGCGCGAAGCCATGGGCGAGGATATTGGCGCGATACCCGAGGGGCTATATCCGGGCGATTATCTCATACCCGTCGGGCAGGCTTTGGCCGAGAGCCATCCAGATTTAGCCAGCCAAGAGGACGCCACGCAATTGCAAACCGCCAAATCTGTGGCGCTGCCGATGATGATGGCGCGCATCCGCGACGACCTTGCCGCACTCGGTGTGGCGCATGATTTCTTCCTCTCCGAGCAAAGCCTGCATGACGATGGCTCAGTTGATAAATCACTTGAGGCTTTAGATAGTA
This sequence comes from Rhodobiaceae bacterium, assembly GCA_018660505.1. Taxonomy (GTDB): domain Bacteria; phylum Pseudomonadota; class Alphaproteobacteria; order RS24; family RS24; genus UBA8337. The sequence goes on from JABJKE010000003.1 coordinate 33,886, forward strand.
AGGGGTTGATTTATCAAGGTGTATTGGAGCCCCCAAAAGGCAAAACACCGCCGCCAGATTGGGAGCCGCAAGAGCAAACCCTGTTCCGCTCGTCAGATTTTGGCGATGATAGCGACCGCGCCTTGAAGAAGTCAGACGGCAGTTGGACCTATTTCGCGCCCGATATTGCCTGTCATTTTAACAAGGTGAAACGCGGCTACCCTCAGATGATTGACGTCTGGGGCGCCGACCATATTGGCTATATCAAACGCATGCAGTCGGCGGTGACCGCCATCAGCGACGGCGAGGCCTCTTTAGAAGTCAAAGTATGCAATCTGGTTAAATTAATGCGCGGTGGTGAACCGGTCAAAATGTCGAAACGCTCGGGAAGTTTTATCACCCTGCGCGAAGTGGTGGAGGAAGTGGGCAAAGACGCCGTGCGCTTTATGATGCTGACCCGCAAGAATGATGCGCCCTTGGATTTCGATTTTGACGTGGTGAAAGACAAGAGCCGCGACAACCCTGTTTTCTATGTGCAATACGCCCATGCCCGAATTTGCTCAGTTCTGCGCAATGCGCCAGAGGCGGGATTTAGCGAGGCCGATATTCGCGATGCCAGTCTGGCGGCGCAAAATTTGGACAGTCTGAAAGATCCGGCGGAACTGGCTTTGATTCGGAATCTGGCCAATTATCCGCGCATGTTGGCTTCGGCGGCCCAATCCCGCGAGCCGCATCGGGTCGCTTTTTATTTGATGGATTTGGCGGCCGAGTTTCACGCGCTATGGAATTTAGGCAAGGAACGCCTTGATTTGCGCTTCCTGCAAGCCGACGACAGGGCCGGCAGTTTGGCCCGTTTGGCGCTCCTGCGCGCCACCGCAACGGTGATTGCTTCGGGCTTAGAGGTTATCGGCGTGACACCGGAAGTGGAAATGCGTTAACCTAACGATAAAAGGGCATAAAGCCCCGCACGGAGAGCACATGTCGCAAAACGACCCAGGTGGATTTGAACGCAACTTCCTCGATAGTGATGTTGATTTAGAAATCGGACATCCGTCGCCGGGGGCGGAGATTTATTCGCGCAGCTCGTCGTTTCGGTTTCCCTCGGCGCGCAGCTTGGCGCTTTTGCTGTTGTTTACCGGCGCGACCGTCGCCAGCACTTATTATTATGCCTATCAAGAAGGCTTGGCCGAAGGCCAGCGCAGCCTGCCGCCTGTGGTTCTGGCCCAAAACACACCGATTAAAGTGCCAGCCGAGCAAGTGCCAGGTGGCGTGGCGCCAGAGCCCGAAGATTTGAATATTTACGGCGTGATGCGCGGCGAGCCCAAAGCAACGCAAGCCCCCGCCAACACATCGCCCGCCGATAATGCCTCCGGCACCATTGAGAGTTTAATCGCCCAAAGCGACCCATTTGACGAGGCTTTGTCGGGTAATTTGGCCGATGAGGAACCAGATGGTGATTTGCCAGCTGGCAATTCAATACAGGTTTTGCAAGAAAACAGAAGCGTGCAAGTAACCCCACCACGGCCAGATTTAAACCGCGCGCCGCGCGCCGCACCGATTGCTAAGGCGGCGCCTAAGCCGGTTATCCAGCCGGCGCCGCGTGCGGCGGCCAGACCCGTGGTAACGGCGCGACAAGATTTCATGGTGCAATTGGCGGCTTCGCGCTCGCGGGCTTTGGCGCGCGGCGTTTATTCGCGCTTGCAGAAAAGCAATAATGATTTGCTGGGCCGACGCGACCCGCTTATTTTGCGCGTCGATTTGGGGGACAGAGGCATTTTTTATCGGGTCAATGTGCCTGGTTTTCAAAACCAAAACAGCGCCAAGCAATTTTGCGACAATCTGAAAAAGCGGGGGCAAGACTGCCTTGTCAGAAAACAACCCTGACGCCAAACCGCCCCTCGCACCTGTTATCTATGGTTTACAAGGGCTGACCTTCACCCAAGAGGAGGGAGCGTTTTTTCATGCGGCGCGGCCATGGGGCGTGATTTTATTCGCCCGCAACATCGAAAGCCGAGAGCAAGTTCGCGCCCTTACCGATACTTTGCGCGAGATGTCGGGCAATGCAAACCTACCGATATTCATCGACCAAGAGGGCGGCCGCGTGGCGCGCCTCAAACCGCCTTTGGTGCCCGCCTATCCGCCGATGGGCGCCTATGGCGAGATTTACCAGTCCGATAAAGCCCGCGCCATTGAGGCGGCGCGTTTGGGGGCTGCGCTTTTGGCGCAAGATTTGCATCATTTGGGCATTCCTATAACTTGCGCGCCGTGTCTCGACTTTGCTTTGCCAGAGCATAGCGATGTGATTGGCGATCGGGCTTTTGGCGATGATGTCGAGCGGGTGGTAACCTTAGGGCAGGCGGTGCTGGAAGGCCTAGAGATGGGCGGTGTCTTGCCAGTGATAAAACATATTCCCGGGCATGGCCGCGCGCGCGTCGATAGCCACCATGAGCTGCCGATGATTGACACAGATATTGCGACGCTAAAGGTCACAGATTTCGAAGTGTTTCGCCAGACCAGCGCGGCGCAGATGTCTCCGCTTATGGCGATGACCGGACATTTGCGCTTCAACGCGATAGACGCCAGCGAGACCAGCACTTTTTCCAAACCGCTGATTGAAGAGGTCATCCGCAACCATATCGGCTTTCAGGGCCTGCTGATGAGCGACGATATTTCGATGGGCGCTTTATCGGGCGACATGCCATCTCGGGTTCATAAAACGCTGAAAGCCGGGTGCGATGTGGTGCTGCATTGCAATGGCGATGCGCCCGAAATGCAGCTTATCCAATCGGCTTTAGACGATATGCCCAACCGACTACCGGCGCAGGCGCAAGCCAGATTGAGCGCTGTCGAGCAAGCCATTGGCGCGCTTTCCTGCGATGTGCCCTTGGGCGCGCGTAAAGTCTGGGGAGAACTGGTGGCGGATATTTTCCCCGAAGCGCAGAACGCGCTATAAGTCTTGCATGAAAGACAGCCAAACTGATTCTACCTCTTCCGAAGTCTCTGAGCCGCAAGCGGGCGAGTTTAGAGAAGGCGTGGCCTATGATGCGGCAGCGATGCAAGCTCTGGGGCGCGATGGCGCAGCCGAGGGCGGCGAGGCCTTGGATGTCGAGCTAGAGGGCTATGAAGGGCCTTTGCATATTTTGCTGTCTTTGGCGCGCACCCAAAAAGTGGACCTGAAGCAGATTTCCATTTTGCAATTGGCCGAGCAATATCTCGACTTCATTCGCCAAGCCCAAGATTTACGCATTGAATTGGCGGCCGATTATCTGGTTATGGCCTCTTGGTTGGCCTATTTAAAATCGCGGCTTCTGCTGCCGCCGCCCCATGATGACGATGAGATGGACCCCGAAGCCATGGCGGCGCATTTGGTGTTTCGGCTGCAATGTCTGGAATCGATGCGCGATGCCGCGGCGCAATTAATGGGCCGCGATTTGCTGGGCCGTGATTTTTTCACCCATGGGCAGCCAGAGGGCATTCGCATCCAGCGCGAGAGCAACTATGACGCCAGCCTCTATGAAGTGCTGGCCGCTTATTCGTCGCAGCGTTTGCGCAATCATTATGAAACCTGGACGCCGCCGAAAATGGATGTTCTGTCGATTGAGCGGGCGCGGATGCGTTTAGAGCGTTTGCTGGGCAAGATGGATGATTGGCAAAAGATGGAGGCTTTGGTGGCAAGCGATATTCGCGACCCGCAAAAGCGGCGCACAACGCTGGCCAGCTCGTTCAGCGCTTTGCTGGAATATGCCCGCGATGGCCGCGTGGAAATTCAACAAGGCAGTAATTTTGAGGCTCTTTTGGTGCGCCGCGCGCGGCCGAAATCGGCTCCCATTCCGAACGATAAAGGGGACGTGTAATGTCGAAGGATACCGCAGCCGAAGAAATCAAAAGCGAAAATCAAGACCAAACCGAGCTGCTGCCCGTGGCGGCGGCGCATATTCGGATGGTGGAAGCGGTTTTATTCGCTGCCGAAGAACCGCTCGATATCGCCAATATAAAAGACAAATTGCCCGAAGGCGCCAATGTGCCAGCGATTTTGGAAGCGATTGAAAAGGCCTATGAGAAGGCTGGGTTTCATTTGCAAAAAGTTGGCAATAAATATGCTTTCCGCTCGGCCCCAGACTTGGCGCATGTGCTGCAAAAACATGTGGTGCAGCAACGCCGTTTGTCGCGCGCGGCATTGGAGACTTTGGCCATTGTCGCCTATCACCAGCCGGTGACGCGCGCCGAGATTGAAGATATTCGCGGCGTCTCGGTTTCGAAAGGCACATTGGATGTTTTATTGGAAAGCGCTTGGGTTAAAATTCGCGGTCGCCGCAAAGTGCCGGGCCGTCCGGTGACCTATGGCACGAGCGATGGGTTTTTGCTGCACTTCGGGTTGGAAAGTCTGAAAGATTTACCCGGCCTCGATGAGTTGAAAGCAGCGGGCCTTTTAGATGACCGCTTGCCACCTGGTTTCGCCGTGCCAGCCCCCGACCCCGACAGCGACCCCAATGAAGAAGCTTTGGCAGAGGGCGATGATGGTTCAGACGACCTAGAGCCGCTGGAAATGGATTTGACCGAAGGCCTGCCAGAGGCAGAGGGTTCCGATGAGGGTTCGGATAGCGGATTAAACGCATGACGCCAGCTTTGAGCTTTCGCAATGTCTCGTGCCGTTTTGACGGGGCTGACGTTGTGGATGGGGTGAGCTTTGACATTCAAGCCGGCGAGATTATCTGCCTCTTGGGTCCTTCGGGCTGCGGCAAAACCACCAGCTTGCGTTTGGCGGCGGGCATGGAAGTGCCAAGCGGCGGCGAGATTTATCTGGCTGGTGAATGTGTCTCCACGCCCCAAGACGTGGCGCCGCCAGAAGCGCGCGGCATTGGGTTTTTGTTTCAAGATTTCGCGCTTTTTCCCCATCTCTCCGTCTATGAAAATGTCACTTTCGGGCTGGGGCATTTGCCCAAGGAAGAGCAAAAGGCGCGCGCTTTAGAGCTGCTGAATGCGGTGGGCCTGTCGGGCTTTGCCAGCAAATATCCGAATATTCTATCGGGCGGGGAACAGCAACGCGCCGCCTTGGCCCGCGCCATGGCGGCCAAGCCGAAACTGGTGTTGATGGATGAGCCATTTTCAAATCTCGACCCGCAATTGCGCGACCAGATGCGCGATTTAACTTTGCGGCTGTTGCGCGAAAACGGCGCCGCCGGATTGATTGTCACCCATGATGCGGCCGATGCGCTGCGCATGGCAGACCGAATTGCGGTGCAAAACAAGGGTCAAATTTTGCAGATGGATACCCCCGAAGCGATATATCAAAACCCGGTGGATTTGCATGTCGCGGCGATGTTTGGCCCGCTCAACATTATGGCCGATGCGCAAACCGGCGGACAAATTGGCGTGCGCCCAAGCGATATGGCGCTGCACGGCCAAGCGGAAGATTTTTCTGTCGACGGCGATGTGCAAAATGTGCGCGCCATTGGCCCCGATTGGCTGTGCGATATGGCGCTTTCGGATGGCGTGTTGTGGCAGGCTTTGGTGCGGGGCGGCGAGCGCCCGGAAAATGGGTTAAACAAATTCTTTGTGCCCCGGGCACGCCTCATGCTATTCAAAACACAATAGAAAAGGGGTTTTTTCATGGGCATTAGCTGGGTTCAAATAGTTGTTGTTGCCGTTTTACTGATTTTACTGTTCGGTCGCGGCCGCATTTCTTCCTTAATGGGCGATGTGGCGCGCGGCATAACGAGTTTTCGCCAAGGCTTGCGCGAGGGCAGTGAGCCCGACGAAGGGGAAGACGGCAAAACCATCGAAGGCACAACCACCGAAGATAAGGCGGTTAAGCCTAAATCTAAAAAGCAATAGCGGAGCCTGTCGTGTTTGACATTGGCTGGACCGAAATGCTGGTTCTCGGCATTGTAACGCTTCTGGTGGTGGGCCCGCGCGAGCTGCCCACCCTCCTGCGCACCATGGGACAATATGCAGCCAAAGCGCGCGATATAGCCACCGAGTTTCGCGGCCAAGTCAGCGAGATGTCGCAAGAGCTCGATGCCCGTGCCGAAATAGAACGGTTGAGCCAGCATGAGTTCGTCGAAGACGTCGGCACGCCAGATTTATTTACCGGCCCCAAGACAAAAAAAACCAAATCGAAAGACGAGGCCTAAAGTGGCCAAGCCAAAAGCAAAAGGCGCGGCGCAAGAAAAGCTAGAAGATGGCGAGATGACGCTGTTTTCGCATTTGGTTGAATTGCGCAATCGCTTGCTTTGGGCTTTGGCCGCTTTCGTTGGGGCGTTTGCGGTCTGTTTGTTTTTTGCCAGTGAGGTTTTTACGTTTCTACTGTGGCCCTATGAGCAAGCCGCGGGGCCGCAGGCTTCGTTAGATCTCATCTACACGGCGCCGCATGAGTTTTTCTTCACGCAAATAAAACTATCGATGTTTGCTGGCTTGTTTCTGGCGTTTCCGCTGATTGCCTTCCAGCTGTATCGCTTCATCGCGCCCGGGCTGTATCAAAACGAGCGCGGCGCCTTTTTGCCGTACTTGATTGCATCGCCGATTTTATTTGCGCTGGGCGCCGCGCTGGTTTTCTTTTTGGTGATGCCCATGGCGCTCGAGTTTTTCTTGTCGATGCAGGTGACGGGGGATAGCGAGCAAGCCAGTGTGCGGATGGTCAATCGGGTGAGCGAATATTTATCCTTCACCATGGTGCTGATGTTGGCGTTTGGATTATGTTTTCAATTGCCGGTCATCCTCACGCTTTTGGGGCGCATTGGTTTGGTGACGGCGCAAGGCCTGCGCGCCAAACGCCGCTATGCGATTGTTATTGTCTTCGCGGTGGCGGCCATTCTCACGCCGCCTGATTTAATCAGCCAAATCGGGTTGGGCGTGCCGACGCTCTTGCTCTATGAGATTTCCATTTTATGCGTCGCGGCGATGCAGGCAAAAAAGCCGGATGCGCCACGTTAAACTTTTGAAAAGCGGGCCTCTAGGCTGGCATTTGCGGGCGACGCCTTTTATACCTTTAAGACGTTAACCATTTGAACCCGATTGAGACGAGCTGGTAATGCACGATATTAATGCCATACGAAACGACCCCGAAGCTTTTGATGCAGGCCTTGAAAAACGAAAGCTAGAGGCGCAATCGGCTGTGCTCTTGGCCAAAGATGATGCGCGCCGTGCCGCCATTGCCGTGGCGCAAGAATTTCAGACGCAGCGCAATCAAGCCTCGAAGAAAATCGGCCAAGCCAAGGGGCAGGGCGATGACGCCGAAGCCCAACGCCTGTTGGAAGAAGTGGCAGGCCTGAAAGACAGCTTGCAACAAGCCGAAGAAACCGAGCGTGGGTTGAGCCAAGAGCTGCACGATATGTTGGCCGGCCTTCCCAACACGCTGATGGACGATGTGCCTTTGGGCGCCGATGAGAGCGACAATGTGGAGCTGCGCAAACACGGCACGCCGAAGCCCGGAGAAAAAGAACATTTCGAAATTGGCGAAGCGCTGGGCATGGATTTTGAAACCGCGGCGGCCTTATCTGGCGCGCGCTTTGTTGTGTTGCGCGACCAGCTGGCAAGGCTGGAGCGCGCGCTGGGCAATTTTATGCTCGATTTACATGTCCAAGAGTTCGGCTATACCGAAATGAGTGTGCCGGTTCTGGTGCGCGATGCGGCGATGTTTGGCACCAATCAATTGCCCAAATTCAGCGAGGATATGTTTCGCACACATGAAGGCTTTTGGCTGACCTCGACCTCAGAAATTACCCTGACCAATACGGTGCGCGAGCAAATTACCAAGGCAGAAGATTTGCCGATACGCCTGACCGCCCAAACGCAATGTTTCCGCTCCGAAGCCGGCTCGGCCGGGCGCGATACGCGCGGCATGATACGCTTGCACCAATTCTCGAAAGTCGAATTGGTCAGCATTGTCGACGCGCAAAGCGGCGAGGCCGAATTAGAACGCAAAGTCCAATGCGCCGAAGAAGTGTTAAAGCGCCTTGGGCTGGCCTATCGGGTGGTGCAGCTCTGCAGCGGCGATGTGGGCTTTGGCGCGCGCAAAACCTATGACCTCGAGGTTTGGTTGCCAGGTCAAAATACCTATCGCGAGATTTCCAGCGTGTCTTATTGCGGCGATTTTCAAGGCCGTCGGATGAACGCGCGCTATCGTGACGAGGGCGAGAAATCGACGCAATTTGTGCATACGTTGAACGGCTCGGGTCTGGCCGTCGGCCGCACGTTGGTGGCCGTTTTGGAAAATTATGTAACGGCGGATGGTGCGATTACCATCCCCGACGTTTTGCTTCCCTATATGGGCGGTCAGAAAACCATCGAACCGAAAACTTAGAGGAAGAAGAACATGAAAAAGCCCGTTGGACGTATTCTGGTTAGCAATGACGATGGCATAAATGCGCCCGGCATTAAGACGACAATTAAAATTGCCAAGGCTCTGTCAGACGAAGTTTGGGTGGTCGCCCCGACCGAAGAGATGAGCGGCGCCAGCCATTCGTTAAGCCTGTCGAAACCGCTGCGGATGAAAAAGCTCGGGCCCCGTCGTTTCGCCGTGGGCGGCACGCCAACCGATTGCGTGATGGTGGCAACGCGCCATTTGATGAAAGATAAATTGCCAGACCTGATTTTATCGGGCGTCAACTTCGGGCAGAATATTGCCGAAGACGTGAGCTATTCGGGCACAGTGGCCGTGGCCAAAGAAGGCACTTTACTGGGCATCCCGTCGATTGCCATGAGCCAAGCGATTAATTTTGCCGACCCGATTGGCACCCGCATACCGCGTTTTGAAGTGGCGGAAAAATTTGCGCCGGCCATCATTCGAAAAATGCTGAAGGCACAATGGCAAAAGGGCACTCTCATCAATATTAATTTTCCCGATATTGGCCCGCGCGAGAAACCCGAAATTTGCGTCACCAAACAGGGGCGACGCGACAAACGAATTTTGGGGCTAGAGGCGCGCACCGAGCCTTACGGCAATACCTATTTTTGGTATAGTTTCGAACGTCACCTCAGTACCCCCCATAAGGGCACGGATATTGAGGCGATTATGCAAGGCAATATTTCCATCACCCCCTTGCATATGGATCATACGAGCGTTTCTTTGACGAAAAAACTGGTGAAATTATTTTAGGAAAACCATGCGATGAAGCGACCAATAAAACACCGCCCTTCGCTTCGAAAGCAGACCGCGCGCCGAGTGGTAGGGTTTGCCCTTATCGCCTTATTGTCTGCCTGTGGGCCGCTGCCAGAAAAATGGTATAGCAGTGATGCGGCCACCCAGAGCCGTGGATTTTTTAAAATTTTAGCGCATCAACGCACCCTGCGAGGGGGGCCCGTGTTTGCCTCGAAAGGCAGCCTTAAGGTGCAGCCGGGCGATACTTATTATAAAATTTCGATGCGCTATAAAGTGCCACTTCGCGCGCTTTTGGAAGTCAATAAAGCGCGTCCGCCTTATCGGTTGAAGGCGGGTAGTCAAATTAAGCTCCCCGTGCAGGCGTTTCATACGGTGCGTGCCAAAGAGACGCTCTATGCGATTTCGCGCAAATATAACACCGATGTCTCGACGCTGGCGACGATGAATAATATCGCCAAACCCTTTGGCCTTCAAATTGGCCAAAAACTGCAAGTGCCGAACGAGCGCAGGGGGCGCGTGGCACGTTTGAGCCGCAATGCCCCGGAGGCCAAAGCGGCTACCGCGGCGATAAAAACGTCGACGAAGAAACCAGTTCTGCCAGCCGCGCCGCGCCGGGTTGGGCGCTTTCAAGTGCCGGTTCAGGGCCGGGTCATCTCAGGCTTTGGCACCAAGGCTAATGGTTTGCATAATGACGGGATAAACATCGCGGCGCGCCAAGGAGCGCCCATTAAGGCGGCCGAAAACGGCGTAGTGGTCTATGCGGGCAATGAATTGCGCGGCTATGGCAACCTCTTGTTGGTGCGCCACGGCGAAGGCTGGGTGACGGCTTATGCGCATGCGTCGAAGTTTTTGGTCAAGCCCGGCGACCGCGTCAAGCAAGGGCAATCGATTGCCGAAGTGGGCCAGACGGGCAATGTCGACCAGCCGCAAGTCCACTTCGAGGTGCGCAAAGGCACGCGGGCCGTGAACCCTAAATCCTTGATTTAAAAAAACCCGCCTAAATAGCCCTCAAACAAGCGGAAAAGCTTGGCCAAGCGCGACATCTTGCGTATAGTCTGGGTAATATCAAATGGAGATTCTCATGTTTATTACCCCGGCCTACGCCCAGTCCGCCTCGGGCGGTTCTGCCTTATTCGAAATGCTATTCCCGCTGCTTATGGTCTTCGGCATTATTTATTTCATGATTTTGCGCCCGCAATCGCGGCGTCAAAAAGAACATGCCGCCATGATTGCCGCGGTCAAACGCAATGACACAGTAGTCACCCAAGGCGGCTTAATTGGTAAAGTGGCGAAAGTAGGGGAAGAAGAGCTGGAAGTCGATTTTGCTGATACCGCTCGTGTCAAAGTTGTTAAATCAATGATTATTTCTGTTCGTGGTAAAAACGAGCCGTCCAAAAAGGATTAAGCAAGCCTCATGCTGCATTTTTCACGCCTCAAAATAGCTGGAATTGCCCTTGTGCTGTTTCTCGGCTTTCTGTTTTCTCTGCCGAATTTCTTAAGCGAGAACACGCGCGCCTCGATGCCGGAAATTTTGCCGACCAGCACCCTGAATTTGGGTCTCGATTTGCAAGGCGGGTCGCATTTGCTGCTCGCGGTCGATACGGACTCGGTGCAACGCGAACGTTTGGAAGATTTAACCTCAGATGTCCGCTTGGCTTTGCGCGGCGAGCGCATTGGCTATACGGGGCTTGGCCGCATTAACGGCGGCGTGACGGTATCGATACGAAAAACCGAAGACTTAGAGAAAGCCAAAACGCTGCTGCAAGGCCTATCGCAGCCGATTACCGCCAATGTGATTAGCGGTTTCAGCCAAGGCGTCGATTTGGATGTCGAAAACACACAGGATTTGACCTTTGAGCTGCGCGTTACGCAAGAGGCGATTGCGGCCCGCAATACACGCACTTTGCAGCAGTCGATTGAAATCATCCGTCGCCGCGTCGATGAATTGGGCACCACTGAGCCAACCATTCAGCGCCAAGGCGAAACCCGCATTTTGTTGCAAGTGCCAGGCCTCGACGACCCGCAACGGTTAAAAGCGCTTTTGGGACAAACCGCCAAGCTGAACTTCCATTTGGTCGACCAAACGATGAGCGCCTATGAGGTGGTCGAAGGCAAACGCGCGCCAACCGGCTCGCGGGTCCATTACACCGATAGCGACCCGGCTGTGCCCTATCTTATTCGCCGCCGCGCCATGGTTAGTGGCGAGCGTCTGGTCGATGCCTCGGTCGGGTTCGACCCACAAACCAATACGCCCGAGGTGAATTTCCGCTTTGATACCGTGGGCGCCAAAAAATTTGGCGAGGTGACCCAAGCCAATGTTGGGCGGCCTTTCGCGATTGTGCTGGATGAAAAAATTATTTCCGCGCCGATTATTCAATCCGCCATTTTAGGCGGGGCTGGCCGCATCACCGGTAATTTCTCGGTTCAAGAAGCCAATGATTTGGCCATCTTGCTGCGCGCCGGCGCCTTGCCCGCGCCGATGACGATTTTGGAAGAACGCACCGTGGGCCCAGGCCTTGGCGCCGATAGTGTGGCGGCGGGCCGAATTGCGCTCATCGTCGGCTTTTTGGCAGTCATTGGCTTTATGATAATCAGCTATAATCTGTTCGGCCTTTACGCCAACATCGCTTTGGTGGCCAATTTGGGGCTTATCATGGCCGTCTTATCTGGCCTGCAAGCGACGCTAACTTTGCCTGGCATTGCTGGCATCGTGTTGACGGTCGGCATGGCGGTCGATGCCAATGTGTTGATTTTTGAGCGTATTCGGGAAGAATTAGCGGCCGGAAAAGCCCCGATTATGGCCATTGATACGGGCTATAACCGCGCGCTTGGCACTATTTTGGATGCCAATATCACCACGCTCTTGGCCGCTATGGTCTTGTTCCAGCTTGGCTCTGGGCCCATTCGGGGTTTTGCCATCACTTTGGCCATTGGCATTGTGACTTCCGTTTTCACCGCTTTCGTTCTGACCCGTTTCATGGTGTCCCTCTGGGTGCGCCGACAGGGTCGTCCAGAAGCCTTACCCCTTTAATCGGATAGAGAGGATATGACATGCGAACATTGAAACTCGTTCCGGCGAAAACCAATATCACTTTCATTAAACATCGTAATTTGGCTGTGGGCCTATCGATTTTGCTGATGCTGGCGTCCATTGGCGTGTTCTTTGCCAAAGGCTTGAACTTTGGTATCGACTTTAAAGGCGGCACGCTGATTGAGGCGAGCGCCGAAGACCCCGTGGATATCGGCGCCTTGCGCGACCGCTTGAACGCCATGGCACTCGGCGAAGTGCAAATCCAAGAGTTTGGCAAAGATACCGATGTGCTTATTCGGATTGCCGAAGCCGAAGGGGCGATAGATGCCAGCCAAGACCTGACCGCGGTGCAAGTGGTGCGCGATGAATTGGCGCAAGACTTTGATATCCGCCGCGTCGAAATCGTTGGCCCGCAAGTCAGCGCCGAGCTTATCCAGACGGGTATTCTGGCGGTTGTCGTGGCCATTAGCTCGATGCTGATTTACATCTGGTTCCGTTTCGAGTGGCAATTCTCGGTCGGGGCGGTTTTGGCTTTGGTGCATGATGTGGTGCTGACCATCGGTATTTTCTCGCTCTTGCAGCTCGATTTCAACCTGTCGATTTTGGCAGCTATCTTGACCATCGTCGGCTATTCGATGAATGATACGGTGGTGGTCTATGACCGGGTTCGCGAGAACTTGCGTAAGTACAAGAAAATGGGTCTGAACGAATTGCTCGATATTGCGATTAACGAGACTTTATCGCGCACGGTCATGACATCGGTGACGACTTTACTGGCTTTGCTGGCGCTTTATGGGCTGGGCGGCGAGGTGATCCGTGGCTTTACGTTTGCGATGATTTGGGGCGTGATTGTGGGCACTTATTCTTCCATCTTCATCGCGTCGCCATTGCTGATGTGGCTGGGCGTGAAGCGCGATTGGTCGGGAAACCAAGTGAATTAAATTGCCTGCCCGTTTAACGGGGTGGTAAGTTGAACCAACGATAGATTCGAAAAAGGGGAGGCCATCATGGCTACAATTTTGACATCACTCCGCAATACTGTGATTGCGGGCTTTGTGTTGGCGTTTATTCTGGAGATTATGTATCTGCAGGGCGGCGGCGCATTGGACACGACATTCTGGACATTTACATTCCGTTGGTTGCACGTCTTGAGCGGCATCATGTGGATTGGTCTTTTGTATTATTTCAACTTTGTTCAAATTCCGAACATGCCGAACATCCCAGACAATCAAAAGCCGGCGATTGGTAAAGTCATTGCCCCCGCCGCCTTGTGGTGGTTCCGTTGGGGCGCGATGGCGACCATCGTTACGGGTCTGATTTTGGGTTATTTGAACGGCTACATCCACGACGCTTTGAGCCTCGGCATGATGACCGATTTTGAAGTACCGAAAAACACAGTCATTGGAATTGGCATGTGGCTTGGTATTATCATGTGGTTCAACGTTTGGTTCGTTATCTGGCCAAACCAAAAGAAAGCGCTGGGCATTGTAGAGGCAGACGCCGATACAAAAGCAGCCTCGGCGCGCACAGCGATGTTGTTCTCACGCACCAACACCATGTTGTCGATACCGATGTTATTCGCCATGGTTGCGGCTCAAAACCTCTACTAGGCTTTGAGAGATGATGTTTTGGAAAGGGCCGCCTGATGTGCGGCCCTTTTCTGTTAGGAAGCCTTATGAGCGATTTTGAAACCTTGCGAGCCGAGCTTCGTGGCCTCGATGGCGATTTATATTTGTGCCATTTATTCGCGCCCGCGCCGGCGCGCGACGGGCTTTTGACGCTGTATCATTTCTATGCCGATATCGCGCGCATTCCCTCGCTGGTCTCCGACCCGATGGTGGGCGCCATTCGGCTGCAATGGTGGCGCGATTTGCTCACCGCGCTCAAAACAGGCGAAACGCGCGGCACCCCCATTGGCGCGGCTCTTTTAGCGGCGCATCAGCAGCGCCAGTTAGGCTTTGCCGATTTCCTACCGCTCATCGATGGCCGCGAGGCCGGGCTGGCGCCAGACGGGCGCACAGCTGACGAATTGGAGGCCGAGGCCAAATTAGTCGGCACGGCATGGCTCAAGCTGGCCTGCGCTATCGTGAACGCCGAGGCGGAACTAGAACCGGACTCGGGGCTCATCCAACAAGCGGGGACCGGTTTCGAGCTTATGCGTCTGGTGCCAGCGGGGGGCGAAGCGGTGGCGGCGCGGGCGCGTGACTTATTGCGCCAAGCTTGTGCGCAGTTCAACCGCTTACCGCGTGGCCAACGAAAAGCCTTGCTGCCAGTGTTTTTGCCCATCGGTCTGGCGCGGCGCCAAGCGCAGCATTTTCCGCATGGCAAAAGCCTGTTGCGCTATCAACTCTCGCTTTTAAAAATGGCTTTATGGGGCCGCCTGTAAAGCTTACTCGGCCGCTTTCGACGGCGTTTCGCTCGTTTCGTCCGTTTCGCCGAGTGCCCATGTGGCGAAATCGGCTCGCGCGCGGGCCGTGAAGCCGGTTTGACGGGCTTGCTTTTTCGCCTGCATCCGTGCTTTGCCACGCAGTTTTTTGCCGTTTTCATCGACGGGGGCCGCCATTGTGCCGAGCTCTGGCATGAGGCCGAAATTCACATTCATCGGCTGAAACGAAGCGGCATTGGCGTTGACCGTGATATGCGAAATCAAAGCGCCAAAGGCGGTTGTCATGGGCGCGGGCGTTAGGCTGCGGCCCTGAATTTCGGCGGCTGCAAATCGCCCCGCCATCAAGCCGATGGTGGTGCTTTCCACATAGCCTTCAACGCCGGTAATCTGACCCGCAAAGCGGATATGCGGCGCGTTTTTGAGGCGCAATTCGCCATCCAGCAAGCTTGGGCTATTGAGGAAAGTATTGCGATGCAACCCACCGAGGCGGGCAAAGCGGGCTTCTTCGAGCCCCGGAATAAGTTTGAACACATGGGTTTGTTCGCCATATTTCAGCTTGGTTTGAAAACCGACCATATTGAACAAAGTGCCGAGCGCATTATCTTGGCGCAATTGCACCACCGCATGGGCTTTCACATCGGGATTATGAGCATTGGTGAGCCCGCGCGGTTTCATCGGGCCATGGCGCAAAGTATCGCGCCCCCGCGCCGCCATAATTTCAATCGGTAAGCAGCCATTGAAATAGGGCGTATCGGCTTCCCATTGTTTAAAATCTGCGGTGTCGCTCTCGATGAGCGCGTCGAGGAAGGCGTTATATTGCGCTTCATCCATCGGGCAGTTGATATAGTCTTTGCCGGTGCCGCCGGGGCCGACTTTATCGTAGCGCGACTGATACCAGCAGATATCCATATCGATGCTATCGTGATAAATAATCGGCGCAATGGCATCGAAAAAGGCCAATTTATCGCGGCCCGTCATTTTACCAATTTGCTCCGATAGCGCCGGCGAGGTCAGCGGGCCGGTAGCGATGATGACGTGTTTCCAAGTATCGGGAATATCGGTTACTTCTTCGCGGGCAAGGGTGATATTGGGATGCGCTTCAATGGCTTGGGTCACGCTTTGCGAAAACCCTTCGCGGTCGACGGCCAGCGCGCCGCCCGCGGGCACTTGGTTTTCGTCGGCGCAGCGCATAATCAGGCTTAGGCTATCGCGCAATTCAGCGTGCAAAAGCCCAACAGCATTGGTTTGCGCGTCATCGGAGCGGAAAGAATTAGAGCACACCAGCTCGGCCAATCCGTCGGTGACATGGGCGTCGGTTTTGCGGGTCGGGCGCATTTCGTGCAGCACAACCTGCACGCCCGCTTGCGCCGCAGCCCAAGCGGCCTCAGAGCCCGCAAGCCCGCCGCCAATAATATGTAAGTCATCACTCATGGCCCATGAAATACACGGTTTGGCGAGAGAGGGGAAGGGTTTCTGAAAAATTTGGCGCTATGACGCAGGGGTCTATGCGGGCTTTTGCAGGGTCAGCAAAGTAAACATGCCCAGTGGACCGAAACTGTCTTCATCTATCATTTGTAAATCGCAAGCCTCTAAGTCTAATTGCTCGCGCGAGAAATCTGAATGAAAGCCAATTTTGCGCGAGGCGGGGGCTATTTTTCGTTCCACTAAGGCCAAAAGTGTTTCGTCTTCTTCGGCACGAAAATGATTGAACAAATAAACCCGACCGCCAGGGCGGGTGACGCGCGAAATTTCGCTCAATACTTTGGCCGGGTCTGGCACCACGGACATCACGAAAGTGGCCATCACGCTATCAAAGGCAGCATCGAGAAAATCCAAGTGGCTGGCATCCATCTCCAACAGGGCTTCGACGTTGGCTAAGCCCTTGCGGGCAACGCGTTTATGCGCGCGTGCCAGCATATTTGCCGAGAGGTCAATGCCCGTGACCGAGCAATCTGGTGCGAAATAGGGCAAAGATAATCCGGTGCCCGTGCCGACGTCTAACACTCGATGGCCATGCAATTCGCGGTTGAGCCGACGGACAATTTTGCGAATATAGCGGCGTCCAAAAAGGGCGAAGGTAAAATCATAATGCCCCGCCCATTTGGCATAAGAGCGGCGCACGTCATCGGCGCGGATTTGCGTGTGAACAGTCATAAAGCTTCCGTTTTGTTATTTTTATTCGGAAGCTAGAGATTATTCGGCGGCGGCTTTCTTCGCAACTGGTTTCTTCGGTTTCAGCAGTCGAGCTAAATATTGGCCGGTGTAACTGGTTTTGACTTTCACCACATCTTCGGGCGTGCCGCTGGCCACCACTTGGCCACCGCCATCGCCACCCTCGGGGCCGATATCGATAATCCAATCGGCGGTTTTAATCACTTCCAGATTATGTTCAATCACCGCCACCGTATTGCCCGCATCCACCAGCTCATGCAGCACATCGAGGAGCTTGGCGACATCATGAAAATGCAGGCCCGTGGTTGGCTCGTCGAGAATATAAAGCGTTCGACCCGTGGCGCGTTTGGCCAATTCTTTGGCCAATTTAATGCGCTGCGCTTCGCCGCCCGAAAGCGTGGTGGCTTGTTGTCCCACTTTAATATAGCCAAGGCCGACACGCTGTAGCGTGGTCATTTTATCGCGCACCATGGGCACGGCTTTAAAGAAATCAGCCGCTTCATCGACCGTCATATCCAGCACATCGGCGATTGATTTATCTTTAAACCGCACTTCCAAGGTTTCGCGATTATAGCGTTTGCCTTGGCAGCTATCGCATTCGACGTAAACATCGGGCAGGAAGTGCATTTCAATTTTAATCAGCCCATCGCCTTGGCACGTCTCGCAGCGTCCGCCTTTGACGTTGAACGAAAAGCGGCCGGGTTTATAGCCGCGCGTCTTGGCTTCGGGTAGACCCGAAAACCATTCGCGGATGGGGGTAAAGGCGCCCGTATAGGTGGCCGGGTTCGAGCGCGGCGTGCGGCCGATGGGCGATTGGTCAATCTCGATAACTTTGTCCAGCAGGTGCAGGCCATCAATCGTGTCGTGCTCGGCTGGCGTGGCGCGGGCATTGTTTAATTTGCGGGCCAGAGATTTATACAAAGTGTCGATGAGCAAAGTCGATTTGCCGCCGCCCGAAACCCCCGTAACACAGGTAAATGTGCCAAGCGGAATTTCGGCACTGACGTTCTTCAGATTATTGCCCTTGGCCCCTTTGACGGTAATGCATTTATTGGCTTTGGTGGCGCGGCGCTTTTTGGGCACGGCCACTTCTAGGGCGCCGGATAGATATTGGCCCGTCAGGCTTTTTTTGCTCGCCAGAATTTTATCTGGCGTGCCTTGGGCAATTACCTCGCCGCCATGCACGCCCGCGCCGGGGCCAATGTCGACCACATGGTCGGCCGTCATAATGGCTTCTTCGTCATGTTCCACCACGATAACTGTATTGCCGAGGTCGCGCAGGCGCGTCAGCGTTTCTAGCAGGCGCGTGTTGTCTCGCTGATGCAGGCCAATGCTGGGCTCATCCAGCACATAAAGCACGCCTGTCAGGCCCGAGCCGATTTGCGAGGCGAGGCGGATACGCTGGCTTTCGCCGCCCGATAAAGTGCCCGAGTTGCGCGATAGCGTTAAATACTCAAGCCCCACATCGTTCAGGAAGCGCAGGCGCTCGCGAATTTCTTTCAGCACGCGGGCTGCAATTTGCTTGTGCTTGTCGCTCAGCAAAGCTTCCAAATCGGTGAACCATTGTTCCGCCATCCGAATGGACATTTGCGACACTTCGCCGACGTGCAGCTCGGCTATTTTGACCGATAGGGCCTCTGGTTTTAACCGATAGCCGCCGCAGGCTTCGCAATCGGTAATCGATTGAAATTTTTCAATTTCCTCGCGCGCCCAATTTCTGTCGGTCTCACGATAGCGGCGTTCCAAATTGGGAATAACCCCCTCGAACGGTTTTTTGGTTTTATAGCTGCGCAAGCCATCGTCATAAGAGAAGGTGATGACGTCTTCGCCCGAGCCGAATAAAATCACGTCTTTGGCTTGTTTGTCCAAATCATTCCACTTGCTGCTCATCTTAAAACCATAGTGTTTGGCCAAGGCTTCCAGCGTTTGGGTGTAATAGGGCGATGTGGTTTTCGACCACGGCGCGATGGCCCCTTTATAAAGCGTCAGCCCGCCATCGGGGACGACGGCAATCGGGTCGATGAAAAACTGCGTGCCCAAACCATCGCAAGACGGGCAGGCGCCAAATGGGTTGTTAAAGGAGAATAAGCGCGGCTCAATCTCATCAATGGTAAAGCCCGAAACAGGGCAGGCGAAACGGGCTGAAAACGTAATTCTCTCCGCCGGTTCGCCTTTCTTGGGCGCGTCAGCCATCTCGGCAATGGCAATGCCATCGGTCAGGCCCAAGGCGACTTCCATCGAGTCGGCGACGCGATTGCCCAAGTCGGGTTTCACCACCAGCCGATCGACCACGACATCAATGTCATGTTTAATCTTCTTGTCCAGCGTCGGGATATCGGCAATCTCGTAAAATTCGCCGTCGATTTTCACCCGTTGAAAGCCGCGTTTTTGCAGCTCCAAAAAGTCGCGTTTATATTCGCCTTTGCGACCGCGCACAATCGGCGCCAATAAATACAGCCGCGTGCCTTCGGGCATGGCCATCACGCGGTCAACCATCTGGGTGACGGTCTGGCTTTCGATCGGCAATCCGGTGGCCGGCGAATAGGGCACGCCGATGCGCGCATAAAGCAGGCGCAGGTAATCGTAAATCTCGGTGACAGTGCCGACCGTGGAGCGCGGATTGCGCGAGGTGGTTTTCTGCTCGATAGAAATAGCCGGCGATAGCCCATCGATTTGGTCGACATCGGGCTTTTGCATCATTTCCAAAAACTGGCGCGCATAGGCCGACAGGCTTTCGACATAGCGGCGTTGCCCTTCAGCATAAATCGTATCAAAAGCCAGCGAGCTTTTGCCTGAGCCCGATAGGCCAGTAATGACAATCAATTCATCGCGCGGCAAATCAATGGAGACATTTTTCAGGTTATGTTCGCGCGCGCCAACCACACGGATGAGCTTGGCTTGCGGTGTTTTGGCAGATTTGCGTTTCATCGGTTTGGCAGATTTCTTTGGGGCGGGCATAAGTGTCTCTCTGTTACAGCTGACAAGGTAGCCCGTTTTTATGGTTTGGCGAACTTCGTTTTGCGCCTCTGAGGCGGCTTGAAGGGCCGCTTGGGGTATTAATCCACAGGTAAGCGAAGCGGCTGGGCTGCCAGACGTGGGGTTTTGGCTTCGACTCGTCTAGATTGTTATGACAATTAGGAGAAAAATCATGGCTGGAAGTGTCAATAAAGTAATTTTAGTAGGCAACCTAGGGACGGACCCGGATGTGCGGAGCACCAAAGATGGTCGCCCGATTGTCAACCTGAGCCTCGCGACAAGCGAAAGCTGGCGCGATAAAAGTTCTGGTGAACGGCGCGAGAAAACCGAATGGCACCGCGTGGTTATTTTCTCGGAAGGCCTATGCCGCATTGCTGAGCAATATCTCAAAAAAGGCGCCAAAGTTTACATCGAAGGCAATTTGCAAACCCGCAAATGGCAGGACGATAATGGCGCCGATCGCTATTCGACCGAGGTGGTTTTGCAAAACTTCGGCGGCGTGATGACCATGTTGGACAGCCGCAATGGCGGCGGCGATTTCCAAGCCGCGGGCAACGATTCGGCTGCCCCTGCACTGGCTTCGGGCGGGGATAGTGGCATCAATGACGACATCCCGTTTTAAGCTTTAAAATATGAAGTAAATCAACGGGTTATATTTACACTCGGGGGACTGTTTTCAGGCTCCCGAGTGTTTGTTTTTGTGCTATGTTTTAAGGGTATTTCGCGCCTTCTTTGGGTGCCATTCAGAAAGCTTATTTGTGACCCATACGCCTGAAAATCCGCCGGAAGACAATATCGAAAACGAAGATGATATTGTCGATGCCCCGCAAGACGAGGTCTCTAGCGCGCCCGATGAAGAAGCCGGGAGCGACGAGGCGTCTGACGACGGCGGTGAAGGCGGCGAGCCACCCGTCGCGGGCTTTGTGCCGGGCGATGACGATGGCGATATAGAACCGATTACCATTGAGGAGGAGATGAAAACCTCCTATCTCGATTATGCGATGAGCGTGATTGTGTCGCGCGCGCTGCCAGATGTGCGCGATGGGCTGAAGCCTGTGCATCGGCGCATTCTGTTCTCGATGAATGAAAATGGCTATGATTACAACAAGCCATATCGCAAGTCGGCGCGCGTTGTCGGCGATGTCATCGGTAAATATCACCCACATGGCGACCAATCGATTTACGATGCTTTGGTGCGCATGGAGCAAGAGTTTTCCATGCGTTTGCCATTGCTCGACGGGCAGGGCAATTTCGGCTCGGTCGATGGCGACCCGCCGGCTGCCATGCGTTACACGGAAGTGCGGATGGCCAAGCCAGCCCATTCCATTCTGGCCGATATCGATAAAGACACGGTCGATTTTCAAGATAACTACGATAGCTCCGAGCGCGAGCCGAAAGTGCTGCCCGCGCGTTTGCCGAACCTTTTGGTCAATGGCGCCAATGGCATTGCGGTGGGCATGGCGACCAATGTGCCGCCGCATAACCTCGGGGAATTGATTGACGCGGCACAGGCGATGATTGAAAACCCGAGCCTGAGCGATGACGACGTCCTCGCCATTGTGCCAGGGCCTGATTTTCCCACAGGCGCGCTGATTTTGGGCTATACGGGCTCGGCCTCTTCGGTCACCACGGGGCGCGGCTCGATTATTATGCGCGGGCGGGCATCGGTAGAAGAAATCCGCAAAGACCGCGAAGCCATTATCATCACCGAAATTCCATATCAGGTGAATAAATCGACGATGATTGAAAAAATCGCCGATTTGGTGCGCGATAAAGTCATCGAAGGCATTGCTGATTTGCGCGATGAGAGCGACCGCCACGGCATGCGCGTTGTGGTGGAGCTGAAACGCGACGCGGTGGCCGATGTGGTGTTGAACCAATTATATCGCTTCTCGCAGCTGCAAACCAGTTTTGGCGCCAATATGCTGGCCTTGACCAATGGCCGCCCGCAATTGATGAACGTCCGCCAGATGTTGCAATGTTTTATCACTTTCCGCGAAGAAGTGGTGACGCGGCGCTCCAAATTTGAGCTGAATAAAGCGCGCGATCGGGCCCATGTGCTGGTGGGGCTCGCCATTGCGGTGAGCAATATTGATGAAGTGATTGCGGTTATCCGCAAAGCGCCATCGCCGCAAGAAGCGCGCAAACAGCTGATGGAACGCCATTGGCCAGCCTCGGATGTGGCCGAGCTCATCGCGCTTATCGACGACCCGCGTCACCGCGTGGCGGAAGATGGCACCTATGTATTGAGCGAAGCGCAAGCGCGCGCCATTCTCGAGCTGCGTCTGCAACGCCTTACCGCTATGGGGCGCGACGAAATTGGCGATGAGCTGAAAGTCTTGGGCGATGAAATAGCTGATTTGCTGGATATTTTGCGCAGTCGAGACCGCGTGATGGCGATTATCAAAGGCGAATTGGCCGAAGTGAAAGAAGAGTTCGCCACGCCGCGCCGTTCTGAATTTATCGAGCATGATGGCGAGGTGAACGACGAGTCGCTCATCCCGCGCGAAGATATGGTCGTGACCGTAAGCCATGCGGGCTATATCAAACGCGTGCCGCTGTCTACCTATCGGGCGCAACGCCGGGGTGGCAAAGGGCGCTCGGGCATGGCCACCAAAGACGAAGATTTCGTCTCGCGTATTTTTGTCGCCAATACCCATCAGCCGGTGTTGTTTTTCTCAACCACGGGCATGGTTTACAAAATGAAAGTCTATCGCCTGCCTGCGGGCAGCCCGCAGTCGAAAGGCAAGGCTTTGGTTAATCTCTTGCCGCTCGATGAAGGCGAGAAAATAGCCGATATTATGGCTTTGCCGGCCGATGAAGAGAGCTGGGCCGATTTAAACGTGATGTTCGCCACCAGCCTCGGCAATGTGCGGCGCAATGATTTATCCGATTTCATTCAGATTAACCGCAATGGTAAAATCGCCATGAAACCCGACGATGGCGAACGGATTATTGGCGTCGAGACATGCAATCCGATGGATGATGTGCTGTTGACCAGCTCGAGCGGGCGGGCCATTCGCTTTCCCGTCGATAAAGTGCGGGTGTTCCGCAGCCGCAACTCGACGGGTGTGCGCGGCATTCGCCTCGATGCGGGAGCGCAGGTTATCTCTCTGGCGATTTTGCGCGGCAGCGATGCCTCGCCTGCCGAACGCGCCACTTATTTAAAGCAGGCCGCCACCATTCGCCGTGCCGCGTCGGGGGATGAGGCCGAAATCGAAGAAACCACTTTGGACGAAGAAGAAACCACCGAAGAAGTGGCTTTGTCGTCGGAGCGCTATGCGGAGATGGGCGCCAATGAGCAATTTATTCTGGCGGTCAGCGAAAACGGCTATGGCAAGCGCTCTTCGGCCTATGAATATCGTGTGTCGGGGCGTGGCGGCAAAGGCATTATTGCCATGACCGTGACCGAGCGCAATGGCCAGCTGTTGGCGGCTTTCCCGGTTGAGGAGGTCGACCAGATTATGTTGGTGACCGATGGCGGCACGCTTATTCGTTGCCCCATCGACGGCATTCGCATCGCCGGACGCAATACGCAAGGCGTGACGATTTTCAAAACCGAAGACGGTGCGAAAGTGGTTTCCGTGGCTCATTTGGGCGAGACTTCCGAGACGGAAGACTTGGACGACGAAGACGAGATGGCGGCGCCATCCGCCGATGCGGCTACAGGTGAGGCCGCAACCGACGAAACCGGGGCAGCAGACCCCAATGAGGAGGGGTAATCATGCGTGTAGGGCTTTATCCAGGCAGTTTTGACCCGATTACCAAGGGGCACATCGATATTATCGAGCGCTCGCTCGGGCTAGTCGACAGACTGATTATCGCCATTGGCATTAGCGCCACGAAAACCCCGGTGTTCACCTTTGAGCAACGCCAAGCCATGCTAGAGGCCGAGATTGGCCCGCTGGCCAAAGCCAAAGGGGTGGAAATTCAGGTGATTAGCTTTAAAGACCTATTGGTTAATGTGGCTGGCGAAACGGGCGCCAATCTGATTATCCGTGGGCTTCGCAATGCCTCAGATTACGAATATGAAGCGCAAATGAGCGCCATGAACCGGTCGATGTCGCGCGAGATTGAGACCGTGTTCTTGCAAGCCTCGCCAGAGGTTGGTTTTGTGTCCTCCACATTGGTGCGCCAAATTATGGCCATGGGGGGCGATGTCAGTGCCTTTGTGCCCCAGAGTGTTTTAAAACAAATTAAGTAATTACAACTGTTTATTAGGAGATATTTATGCGTTACTTGACTTCACTAGGGGTGTTTTTGGCCCTTCTTGTCGCTCTGGTGGGGCATGGGGTTTCCGCCCAAGCCGCAGATCATGCAGACCACAAGGAGTCCATTATGTTGGTAGAACTAAAAACCGGTACCGTTAAAATAGCTTTACGCGAAGACCTCGCCCCGGGCCATGTTGAACGTATCAAAACCCTAATCAGCGAGAAGTTTTACGATGGCATCGTGTTTCACCGTGTGATTGACGGCTTTATGGCGCAAACAGGCGACCCGACCGGCACCGGCATGGGCGGTTCTGATTATCCGGATTTGCGGGCTGAATTTAGCAGCGAACCTTTCCGTCGGGGCACTTTGGGCATGGCGCGGTCGCAACATCCAGATAGCGCCAACAGCCAGTTTTTCATCTGTTTCGATGATGCCAGTTTCCTCAACGGCCAATATACGGTGTTCGGCGAAGTGGTGGAAGGCATGGAGCATGTCGATGCGATTGCCAAGGGCGAGCCGCCAGCAACCCCCGATAAAATGATTTCGGTCCGCTTAGAAGACTAAGCGCCAGAAGGTTTTTCATGCAGGTAGATGATTTTGATTTTGACCTGCCGGAAACGCTGATTGCTTTGCGACCTGCACAGCCGCGCGATACTGCGCGGCTGTTGCACGTTTCGCAAAGCGTTTCAGAGCCGGCCAGCGCGGCGAGTTTTGCTTTCGGCGACCATATCATGCGCGATTTGCCAGATTTCCTGCGCGCTGGCGATGCTTTGCTGGTCAATGTCACCAAAGTTATTCCCGCTCGCCTGACGGGCCTGCGCTTGCGCGAGACGCCCTCGATAGATGCGACGGGCGCCAAATGCGAGGTCACTTTGACCGAGCGTCTGGGCCCCGTGGATTGGAAATGTTTCCTCAAGCCCGCAAAACGCGTGGCCGATGGCGACACAATCGATTTCCAAGGCGTGAAAGCCAAAGTCAGTGGGCGCGCTGGCGCGGAAGCGGTTTTGAGTTTTGCCATTGCCCCCGAGACTATGGAAACCACGCTGGCCGAGCTGGGCACTATGCCTTTGCCGCCCTATATCGCCAGCAAACGCGCGCCCGATGCGCAAGATAACGATGATTATCAAACGCTATTTGCCCGCGAAGCTGGCGCCGTGGCGGCGCCGACGGCGGGATTGCATTTCACGCCCGACTTAATGAAAGCCCTAAAAGACAAAGGCGTCAGCTTGCACGAAGTGACCTTACACGTGGGCCCGGGCACGTTTTTGCCGGTTAAAGTAGACGATATCGCATCGCATAAAATGCACGGCGAATGGGGGCAAGTGACACCGCAGACCGCCGCCGCGCTGAATGAAGTGCACCAACAAGGCGGGCGCATTGTCTGTGTCGGCACCACGTCGCTGCGCTTGCTGGAAAGTGCCACGACAGAAGCGGGCACGATTGAGCCATTTGAAGCGGTGACGGAGATTTTCATCACCCCGGGTTATAAGTTTCGCGCCGCCGATATGTTGATTACCAATTTTCATCTACCGCGCTCGACGCTTTTTATGCTGGTATCTGCTTTTGCAGGCATGCAGCGCATGAAAGCGGCCTATAAACATGCAATCAACAGCGGCTATCGGTTTTACTCATATGGCGACGGCAGCTTATTGGAGCGGGCGAAGGAATGAAATTCACCTTACATAAAACCGACGCCATTGCGCGACGCGGCACCATTGAGACGCCGCGCGGCGAGATTCGCACGCCAGCTTTTATGCCCGTCGGCACGGCCGCGACTGTAAAGGCCATGTATCCCGACCAAGTGCGCGATTTGGGCGCTGATATTGTGCTGGGCAATACGTATCACCTGATGCTGCGGCCCGGCGCCGAAGAAGTGGCTGCCTTGGGTGGCTTGCAAGATTTCATGCAATGGGATGGCCCGATTTTAACCGATAGCGGCGGCTTTCAAGTGATGTCGCTTTCCAAGCTCGCCAAAATGAGCGAAGAGGGCGTGCGGTTCCAAAGCCATATCGACGGCAAATCTTATATGTTAACGCCAGAGCGCAGCGTGGAAATTCAAACCCTTCTGGGCGCCAACATCCGCATGGTGCTCGACGAATGCACGCCGTTTCCGGCCACGCATGCGCAGGCCGAAAAATCCATGCATCTGTCGATGCGTTGGGCGGGGCGCAGCAAGGTGGCGTTTCAACATTATGACAGCGGGCCCAATGCGGCGGGCATTGGCAATGCTTTATTCGGTATTGTGCAAGGCGGCATTTACGAAGATTTGCGCCATCAAAGCGCGGCCGAGTTAGAGCAAATCGGTTTCGATGGCTATGCCGTTGGCGGCTTGGCGGTCGGCGAGGGGCAAGAGCGAATGCTCGAAGTGCTCGATTTCACCACCCCCGTACTGCCACAACAGCGGCCGCGATATCTGATGGGCGTCGGCACGCCCGATGATTTGGTGGAGGCAGTGGCGCGCGGCATTGATATGTTTGATTGCGTCATGCCCACGCGTGCCGGACGCCATGGCACGGCCTATACGTGGCGCGGAAAAGTAAACATTCGCAACGCCCGCCATGCCGACGACCCACGCCCGCTCGACGCGGGCAGCGATTGCCCGGCCAGCGCCCGCTATAGCCGCGCTTATTTGCATCACTTGCATCGCTGCGGCGAATATTTGGGGGCCATGCTTTTGACCTGGCACAATCTGGCTTTTTATCAAGAGCTGATGGCGGCCATGCGGGCGGCCATTGAGGCTGGAAAATTTGAAGATTTTCGCGCCGAATTTAAACGCCAACAAAGCGAAGGCGATATCGCGCCTTACCAAAAGTAAACCCCAATAGGTTGGGTTAGAGCGCCAGAAGGCTCAGCCAATTTTTAAATTCATTTTGCCGTTGATCGATATCGAGCACGCTATCGGTCAATTTATATTTGGCCACTAACTCGGCCACCGGCATGGGGCTATGCAAATGCTCAAAGTCGCAAGCTTGCGTTTCGGCCGCGGCTAAATCGGGATAAAACCCTTGCTCGACCAATAGGGTTTTGCGCGAATGGGTCACGCCGCTTAACACTTCAAAGTTAAATTCGGGGTGATATTGCGTGGCAAAAAACGTGCTCTTTTTGTGTTCTATCATGGCCGCTTGCACATTGCTTCTATGGCTTCTGGCCAGCACGGTGCCGCCCGGTGGCATGGTTTTAACAATATCGTAATGGCTGGCCAAAGCGTCAAACGGCGAGGCTCGGTTTTTGTAAATCGGGTGCGCTTGGCCCTCTGGCGTCAGCGTAATGCCATAAGACAAGCCAAAGGTCAGCCCATGCGGGCTGCGCTCGACCTCGCCACCGGCAGCCACAACCGCCAGCTGCAACGCCCAGCAAGAGCCATAGGCGGGCACGCCAATGTCGAAAGCGTGGCGAGCCAGCTCAATTTGTCGGTGAACCTCTGGCAGGTCTTCGTAAATAGACAAGCTTGAGCCCGTCCATAGCATCGCGTCATAGCTCTCGAGCGGTTGGGGCGGGCGCGCTTGCGGGTCGGCGATGCACACGATGTCGCTCTCGCTATCGGGTCGATGGCGGTGCACCATATTGCGATACATTGTGCCAGCCAGCGGCACGCCGGCAGAGGCAAGTCTGTCGCGCCCCTGCTGTGAATAAGCATCAAGGATTAAAAACCTAGTCATTCGGCAAACTCTCTCAAAACCTATTTAGGGCGGTCACCCTCTATGGTTACGCGATACATTAAACGCTCATACGCTTGATAATCATCCACCGCATAATGCTGCACAAGGCGGTTGTCCCACAGGGCAACGGCATTTTCGCTCCAGCGAAAGCGACAGCAGAACTCGGGCTTCGTGCAATGCTGATATAGGCTGTGCAACAAGGCATGACTTTCTGTCTCGCTCATCTCGTCGATGCGCAGGGTGAACATATCATTGACGAAAAGGGCTTTCTTGCCGCTTTCCGGATGGGTGCGCACAACGGGGTGGCGCACTTCGGTCAAAATGCTGTCATCCCATGTGTAGGTAATAGCGGTTTTTTTATCGAATTTTTCTTTCGTGCCCTCCACCGTATAGGCGTCGGAGGCCGAATGAATGGCGAATAATCCGCCGAGCTTTTCTTTCATCGCGTCGGGCAAGCGCTCATAGGCGACATGCTGATTGGCAAAAACCGTGTCGCCGCCATAGGGCGGAATGATTTTGCCATAGAGCATGGAGCCCATGGAGGGGCACTCTTGAAACGTATTATCCGAATGCCAGCCCGTGCCAAAAGACGCGCTTTCGCCTTTGGGTTTTAAAACTTTGGTAATTTCGGGCGCGTGCTCCAGACCATCGACAATGGGGTGAACTTCCAAGGCGCCAAAACGGCGCGCAAAAGCCACTTGTTGGTCGAGGGTAATGTCTTGATCGCGAAAAAATAAAACGCCGTGGTCTAACAGGGCGGTGTGAACAAAGGCAAATTCCGCCTCGGTCACATTTGCCAAATTCAAACCAGAAATCTCGGCACCACAAGTGCCCGTTAAGGGATGAAGAGACAGTTTCGTCATATGCGCAGGCCTCAGCTATAAAGGGCATAAGCCGCATGCACGGCTCCCAAAGTGGCACCGATAAGCAAAATCAGCGTGGCGATAAAGCCAAGCATGAAACCGCGTCCGCGTTTGTCGGACGCCTGATAATAGCCGAGCGCAAAAAAGATCCGACCGATGGGAAAAAAGACGCCAATCACGCCAGCCCAAAAATCAGAAATGGTTAGAGCGAAAAGCCAGAGAGACGGCAGGAAAAGAACCATCATCTCAACCGTATTGGCATGCACTCGCAGAACGCGATTAAATTCTTCTGGGCCCGTCATCGTCGGGGCCTGAATTTCATGCTTGCGCCGCGCTGCGCCCACACGGGTGGCCATCCAAAAATAGATGAACAGCGTGAGCAGGGTGACCAAAGCGGCCAAAGGATATTCAAACATAGGTAACTCCATCTGGATAAAGACGACGCCCCTTCTAAAGAAGGCGGGCTATTTAAATTTTCGGGGTTTCACGAGGCTTGGTTTTTTTGATAATCCCCGTGAACGTGGTCAATATTGTATCGCCGATATAAATTTGTCCACGAATAAAAATCAGGCTGCGCGTGGCGCGGGTAATTTCGCCATCGGCATAAACCACTTCGCCAAGCGGCGCAGCGCCTGCGATGAAATCGGTCTGGCAGGTCAGCGTCACTGAATGCATGTCTTTCAGCTCATCATGGGCAATTACAAAAAGCGCATAATCGGCGAAAGTCATCAGCAGGCCGCCATGCAAAAAACCACCGCCGTTCATGTGTCCTTCATGACAAACAAAGGCGGAGCGATGTTTGCCGGGCTCTGCATTGAGTTTCATGAAAAACGGGCCAGAGGCATCTTCAAAAGGGTCGTTGCCGTCCCAGTTTTCCCAGCCAGCTAATTGTGGGGGGGGTGTTATTAACGTCATTTGTATCATCTCCGTAAACAGGCTCTGGCGGGAGATTAGTAGAGTTTTCAGACGACGCAAGCCCTAATCGAGCCTGTCGCCAAACTAGCTCAGGCGGATTATTTTTCCGCGCGGGAGAGCGCATAGCCCGTGCCGCGCACCGTGCGAATAACAACGGTTTCCGGGGCTTTTCGGTCTGCCGCCTTGAGCGCTCGGCGCAGTCGGCTCATGTGCACATCCACTGTGCGGTCTTCGACATAAATGCCGTGTCCCCACACGCGGTCGAGCAATTGCTCGCGGCTGAACACACG
>JABJKE010000041.1 GCA_018660505.1 Rhodobiaceae bacterium
CTCCTTTGCGCAGACAATAAGCACTGCTAATTTACTAGCCTAGTGCGCCTGGTCCCTTCGCAAGGCGCACCAGCGCCAACGAGTTGGCGGGTGCTTTTAGCGTCCGCTACCACGCTATAAGGGCGCGGTCGCGAAAGCGACCCCCGCCCGCCTTGCGCAAGCGAGGTGACTTTGCGAAGTAAAGTCATCGAGACGCTTTCTAAAGGAATGGGTAGCTCCTTTGCGCAGACAATAAGCACTGCTAATTTACTAGCCTAGTGCGCCTGGTCCCTTCGCAAGGCGCACCAGCGCCAATCAGTTGGCGGGCACTCTTAGCGTCCATTGCCAAACAGTTTCCGACCAGCGTTAGGGGCGTTTTGCGGCTTTAGCGCGCCGATTGAAAATCGCCCAGGCGGACCAAAAAAACACTGCCAAAGCGATGGCCGTCAAGAGGGCGGGCCTCGGGTCGTCTATCGTGCTGCGCGAGCCGGCATAAGCGACAATCCAACAATAGGGGATGACACTGAGCGCCCAGAGCGCCAGAAACCGGGAAAACGGCATCCGCGTCAGCCCCGCCATACAGGCCGAAACCTCTGGCAACATTGGCATGGCGCGGGCCAGCAAGATAACCACAGGCCCATGCCGCCGAAAGGTGGTGGCTGCGGCTTCGCGTTGCTGCGGGTCTTTGACAATATGCCTGACGAACCAGTCGCCATAGCGACGGCTTATCCCATAGCCACCTATGCCAGCTGCCAAAAGGCCGATACTGCCCGCCAAAGCGGCGGGGCCGGCGCCGATAAAATAACCGGCCAGCAGAAGCGTCGCCAAAGTAGGGACGGCGATAATCAAATCGGCAAACAGCAGCGCCGCAACGAGCAAGCCGACAAAAACCGGATTGGCGGATTGGGCGGCCACCAGCCAAACCTCGATTTTGGCCATGGTGAGCACACCAGTTGCATTGAGCAGAAGAAAAAGGCTGGCAAAGACTAAGGCCAAAAGGCCCATAATTTTCAATAGGGGTTTCATCCGTCTCTACCCTGCCTTTCAAAAGCTGCGCGACCCAAGCTTGCACGGCCTTATATGAGCCGATTTTAAGCCGCTGCCAAAGGAAAATACCATGGCCGCGACATCGACCCCTATGAGTTGGTCATTGCCGACAAGGCATCAAAACTTAGGCAAAGGTTTTTCTTTCGGCCGAAGTTTTTGGCTGTGTTTGGCGGCGCGACCCGAGACGCGTTTGCGCCACATGCGAAAGCTAGAGGCTTTCATGTGGCGGCGCATCAGCCGAATGACTTCAGGCTCCGATAGCCCATGCTCGCGTTCGATCATGTCAAAGGCGGTGAGGTCATCCCATGCCATGGCGACAATCTCTGATATTTTTTCTTCATCCATAGATAAAGACTTAGGTCTGGGCTGGGGTTTTTCCATGCAGCGACAGACGATTTTTGTCGCGCCGCGCCGTGCCACGGTTTAGGCTGCGCGTGAAGAGCGGGGGACCCACCATGAGCACACTAGCGACACAAAGACTGACCTGGAGCCAAAAAATCGGCTACGGCAGCGGGGATTTCGCCTTTAATCTGTATTGGCAGGGCATCAGCCTTTATCTGTTTTATTTCTATACCGATGTTCTGGGCCTGCCCAATGCGATGGCAGGGCTTATTTATGCCATTGGCTCGCTATGGGACGCCATCACCGACCCCGCCATGGGCTATGTGGCCGAGCGCACGCGGTCGCGATGGGGGCGCTATCGTCCGTATTTATTATTCACGCCCATCCCCTTGGGGCTGAGCTATATGTTGCTGTTCTGGCACCCGGGCGAATTGTCCATCCCCATGATAGCGGCGATGGCGCTGACCGGACAATTTGCCTTCCGGCTGATTTTCACCATGGCCTCGACGCCGTATTCTTCTTTGATGGCGCGCATGACGCAAAACTCCGAAGACCGCGCGGGCATGGCGGGCGCGCGCATGGTGTTTGCTTATATCGGCGGATTTAGCGTGGTGGTGCTGGCCGGCCTATTGCTCGAGAACGCCGAAACGGACGCGCAAGCCTTTTTCTATTTGGCGCTAATATCGGGCGGTTTGGCAACGCTGGTTTTATGGCTTTGCTTTTATCTGTGCCAAGAACCCATCGACCCGCCCGAGACCCCCAAGGCGCTGAGCCTGAAACAAACCTTTGCGGGTATGGCGCAAAACACGCCGTTTATCATCGTCTTCGCCTCTATATTGCTGATGGTGCTGGGCACCACGGTGATTGGCAAAACGGTTTTATATTATTTCGAATATCAATTGGGC
This sequence comes from Rhodobiaceae bacterium, assembly GCA_018660505.1. Classification (GTDB taxonomy): domain Bacteria; phylum Pseudomonadota; class Alphaproteobacteria; order RS24; family RS24; genus UBA8337. The sequence goes on from JABJKE010000041.1 coordinate 2,274, forward strand.
GACCGCGATGCGGGCTCAACCGCCTTGATGGCCTTTGCCGCCACCGGACTTTTGGCCATTCCGTTCTGGACTTTCGTCACGCTGAAGACGTCGAAAAGATTTGTCTGGATGGCCGGCAGTGCCTGTGCGGCTCTGGCCTTGGTTGCGTTTCTCTTCAACCCCGCCACCTCGGCCGCCATGGTGACGTGGAATTATATCGCCATCGGTTTTGGCACGGGCGCCTTTGCGGTGACCTTCTGGGGCATGTTGCCAGACACGGTTGAATATGGCGAATGGAAAACCGGCGACCGCGTCGAGGCAATGATTTTCGGCTTTATTACTTTCGCCCAAAAGGCCGCTGTGGCCTTAAGTGCTGTCATCCTTGGGCTGCTGCTCGATTTCATCGGCTATCAGGCAGGCCAAGCGCAAAGCGCGCAAACCCTCGATGGCTTGCGCTATATCATCGTCGGCGTGCCGCTATTTGGCATTCTGGCCTCGGTGGCGTGCATGTATTATTACCCGCTCTCGCCCAAACGCCATGCCGATATTGTGGCGGAGCTCGCCGCGCGTTAGGGCTTAGCTTAAGGTTTAGGCAAGCCGGGCGGGGTCCATTTGCCATCGCCATTGGCATCGACATAAATCGGATTGCTATAGGCATAAGGGAAAAATCTCGGATAGATGGCTTTATAGGTTTCGCTAGCTGGCCCGCTGACCTCCAGCGTGACGAAGCCATCTTGCTGAAAATCCATGGGCAGAGCGAAAGTGCCATCTTCGGGCAAGGGCTGCGTATGAATGGTCTTGCCATTGAGCTGCACTTTTAGCGTGTCGGCGCGCGCCCAATCGGCGCTAAACACCCGCCCCCTTAAAACACCCGATGCGCCGCGATGGGTTTGGCCAATTTGAGCCTTGTCCAACGCCAAGTCGAGGAAGGGGCCCGTGGTGCCATAAAAAGCACCCGACTTCACGGCTTGCGTAAAGCGGGCCATGCGGAACTGGCTTATTTCATTGGCATTCATGCGAACCATATTTCGCGGCAGAGCGACTTGTTGGGTGGTGTTGTGGCTATCACTATTGGCCGTGGCGGCCAGTTTTTCGCCTTGCGCCAGCAGCGACAACCAGTCGAGACGCGCCGCCGCCACGCGGTCGGGGCGATGGTCTTGCGAGCCGTTCATAATTTCCATCACATCAAAATCAATATCGCGCACGCCAGTAATTGGGTCGGGCGCGATAAGGCTATTATTGGGATGGCTGGTTAGCGGCAAATGCGGCTGATAGGGATGTGCCGCTACGCCCATATGGGTGAAAAACTGTTCATCTTCTATCCGCGTCTCGAAATCATCGGGCAGCTCATGCGATAGCGCAAAATTAGCGCGCGGGTGATTTAGCTGCGCGACGGGGTCGTTATAATGCACATGCATATCGTGTAAGACATCGCGTGTGCGACGGTTTTCATGCGCTTTCAAGCCGCGTCGATTGGCATGGGAGTGCTCTTCCAGCGGGAAAAAATTCATATGCCCGATGGAATAGGGCGCGCGCGCGGTTTTGAGGGAGCTGGTGACTTCCGAGCCCGTAACGGCGATCATTTTATCGGTCACACCGAGTTTGCGTAACAGCGGGTTGAAGTCAAAAATCGTGTCATGTTCGCTGCCCACCATCACTTCGCCGCGTTCGGCCACGAAAGTGCGCACGCGTTTTTCTGTCGAAAAAGAATTATCCGTGCTGGGGCTGGCATGCACATGCATATCGACGCTCATATGATGCGGCGTGGTAAGCACACGTTTGGGCACGTCGATGCGCAAAGTGGTGTTTTTGCCATCGCGCACTTTCAGCGCGCTGGTTTCGACAGAAAATTCGGGGCCCTGCACGGCATAGACGAGATAGTCGCCATCGGGCAAATAAACATAGGCCGGGTCGCTGGGCACTCCAGCCAAATGCACATCCGAGGCGCGCCTTTTCTCTATTGGCCCGTCGCCATCTTCCACCCGATAGCCGGTTAAACTGTCTTCAAAATCGGGATTGGGGGTGGTGTTTTGGCCGCGAAACGCCAAACGCATGGCGTGTCCGCGCGGCAGCTCAATGCGGGCGGCCCGTGGCGGCGTCAGCGGCGCCAGCTTGGTCTCGGTCTCGCCCATGGTGAACGACTGCCGCACGACATCGGCGGCCTGCGTCATCATGCGAAGCGAATAATCGCCAGCCGGAAGCTTGGCGGCAAACCGGCCTTGCGCATCAGCACTCACCTGGGTGAACGGGGCGCCATCGGCGCGGTCGATATGCACCCGCACGCTTTGGCCCGTTGGGGTCACTTGTCCTTGCAGCTCGGCGGCATCGGCAAATAGCAAATCGGTCACGCTCGACACATCGGCGCTGGGGGTGACCCAAATTTCTTCTTCGAGTTGCAATTTGTCGCCCAATTCTATTTCCATCAAAGCCAATTGCATCAATTTGCTAAGCCCGAGGCTTGTGCTGTCGCCGAAGAAAAACGGCTGCGCCAAAGTAACAAAGGCGAGGGCATGGTGGTCGGCCAGGGCAAAGCTTGGCAAGTCGCGGCTGGCCTCGCCCTGCACCAGTTTGGCCGATGTTATGCGCCAGCCATAACTGACGGGCTGGCGTGCGTCATGCGGCGATAGCAAAATAATCGTGTCGACGGGGCGTGCCGTCTGCGTATAAGTGAGCGGCCCACGGCCAACGAATCTTTTCTGCACGAAGCCGTTGGAAAGCGCAGGGTCTTTGGTCGAGAGCAAAAAGGTTTCCATCGATTGATAATTCAACATAGCGCTGCTGAAGAGACCTGGATTGGTGGCTTCTTCGTTTTGGCGCCAGATGGTTTTCGAAATTTTCATCCGTTCCGGCCTATCGAGCGACAGGGTAAAGCGGGTTTCGACGAACAACCCATGGTGCTCGCCCAAGGTAACAAGACTGGCGGTTTTGGCGTTTTGCGTGGCGCGTATATCTGAAATATTTACGGGTTGCGACAAGCTGCCGTTGAGCAAATCTTGTGCGGAGACGAATTGATCGTCGTCGCGGGCGCAATATCCAATGTCGCGCAGTGTGCCGCCCACGGCTGAAAAATCTCCCTCATGGGCAAGCCCGGCAAAGACGATGCACAAAGTGCCGTTGGAGAGCACCCAATCGCCGATGCCGCCCACGGCATCTGGGCCTTTTTGCACCCATTGTTTGGCGTTCGCCGCGGTAATTTGCGTGGCCGCAATCTGGGCTTTCGCACTGGCGGGAAACCCAGTCAATAAACCGATGAGGCAAGCGGTGGTGAAAAACGAGAGAGAAGAGAAGCGAGACATGGTTGACCTTTTTTTTAATCTATTTGCTTTAACTTTGCCTAAATCGGCGAAAAAGCAAAGAGGGAAGTGAAATTATTCTTTACTGTTTTTTGAGCAATCCATGCTAAGCCACACGCAGTGAAACTCAAAAGCTGTTTTGGCTGTATCGCGCGATGTATCATTGGACGCGATTTTAGGAAAATCTATGTCTAAGTTTACTTCGCTTGGTCTCTCCAAGCAACTGGCCGAAACGCTTGAAAAAAGCGGTTATTCGGACCCCACACCGATTCAAGAAAAAACCATTCCCGAGCTGTTAAAAGGCCGCGATGTCGTGGGCATTGCCCAAACTGGCACTGGCAAAACGGCGGCCTTCGTGCTGCCTATTTTGGAAATGTTGATCCAATCGAAAACCCCCGTGGAGCCGAAACGCTGCACCGCGCTGATTGTTGTGCCAACGCGCGAATTGGCCAGCCAGATTGACGATAATATTGGCAAATATGGCGATAAAATTTATCACCAACGCGCCACCATTGTGGGCGGGATGAAATATCCGCCGCAAGTGAAAAAATTATTTCGCGGTCTCGATATTATGGTGGCCACGCCCGGGCGTTTGGAAGACCATTTGAAACAAGGCACGATTTCGCTGCAAGACACGAAAATTGTGGTGTTGGATGAAGCCGACCAAATGATGGATTTGGGCTTTTTCCCAGCCATTCGGCGGATTATGCGCAAAGCCCCGCAAGAGCGTCAGACGATTTTACTCTCGGCCACCATGCCGAAAGAAATCCGCAAACTCGCCAATGAGTTTTTGAACGATCCGGTAGATGTGCAAGTGGCCAAACAAGGCACGCCCATCGAGAAAATTGAACAAATGGTCTATCTGATGGACCGCGCCAGCAAGCGGCCGTTTTTATTGGCCCAATTGGAAAATGAATTTCGCACGATTGTGTTTACGCGCACCAAACATGGGGCCAATGATTTGGTCACTTTCTTGAAGAAAAAGGGCGTTTTGGCCTCGGCCATTCATGGCAATAAAAGCCAAGCGCAACGCCAACGCGCGCTCGATGCTTTTCGCGCGGGCAAAGAGCATATTCTGGTTGCCACCGATGTGGCAGCGCGCGGCATTGATATTCCCGATGTCTCTTTGGTGGTCAATTATGACCCGCCGATGCAGCCTGAAAGTTATGTTCACCGCATTGGCCGCACGGCGCGCGCGGGCCGCGAAGGACGCGCCATCACTTTATGTGCGCCCGATGAGAAAAAACGGATGCGCGATGTAGAGCGCCTGACCAAGTTAAAACTACCGACCCAGAATGTGACGGTCGCCATGCGCGAGAGCAAAATCGGCGGCCCCGCCAAAGGGGAGGGCGATGCGCCAGCTCAGCAGGTCGTGGAAGTGGCGCCGAGCCAAACCTTGAGTGATTTCGAAGATGGCTCCATGCCGCCGCGCCCAAAACGCAAACAAGGCAAAAAACCCCGTAATCGGGACAGAGCCCAAGGCGGCCGCGACGGCAAACCACAAGGCAAACGCGACGGAAAACCAGGCGGAAAACCGGGCGGCAAACCCGGCGGATTTAGAGGCAAGCCCGGCGGCAAACCCGGTGGTAAACCAGGTGGCAAGCCAGGCGGCAAAAAACCCGGCCATCGTGGCAGTCGGCCTGCGGGTGCGGGCGGCAAGCCCCCTCAACGCAAGCGTTCTGACTAGCTATTGTTAAGCTGATTTTTTTAAAAATCCGCGGCCCATTTGGGCTGCGATATACAGCGTTATCAGCGCCGCCACTACCGCCAGCGTATAGCCGAGGATGCCGAGACTATTCGACTGGCCCAGCGCATTGTCGCTAAACGACAGCGCGCGCGAACCCGAGGCATTGCCCGTCCAATAGAATATCGTATTGCTCCAGCCGGCAAAAATAATCCCTTTGGCGAATAATTTCGCTTTGTCTATTTCCAGTCCGCAATGCGGCAAGGCAAACGCCATGGCGACCATCAACAGGCAATTGCTAATGCCGCCCGCATGCGTGCGCACCCAACCTTCTGTGGTGCCAAACATTGGCAAGTTAATAAAAACCCCGGGCACAAGTTCCAGCCCGCCGATGAGGCTGATGGCCAACATAAAGCCACTGAAGAGGGCAATGAATAAAACCCACATGGCGTGGCCGAGTAATTGTTTTTGATAGGCTTCCATTTTTCTCTCCCAAATGTGGCGCCAAATTTAGCGGTTCAAATTTGTGCGGCTTTCTTTTTTGGCAACATAGATTATGCTTCGTGCCAAAGCTTGGGCTTTTTGAGAGTTTGGGTCAAGCCGCCGTGGGAGGATGAGGCCGTGAAAAAAATAATGCTACTCGGTTCGGGCGAATTGGGCCGCGAGTTGACCATCAGCTTAAAACGCTTGGGGGGGTATGTTGTGGCTTGTGACCACTATGAAAACGCCCCCGCCATGCAAGTGGCCGACCGCGCCATGGTGTTCGATATGTTGAACGAAGAACAATTGCGTGCCCATATACAAACCATTGACCCCGACCTCGTGGTGCCCGAAATTGAAGCCATTAATACGCAAGTTCTGTTGGACGTAGAAACCGCGCGAACCATTGTGCCGTCCGCGCGCGCCGTGGATTTGACGATGAACCGCGACCGCATTCGCGACCGCGCCGCTGAAATGGGTCTGCCCACAGCCAAATATCAATATGCCGAGAGCTTAGAGCAATTGCTGCAAAGCCATGGTGAGATGCACGTTCGCACGGTGGTGAAACCGGTGATGAGTTCGTCGGGCAAGGGCCAGTCGAGTGTCGCGGCGGGGGATGCGCAAAGCGCGCAAGCGGCTTGGCATCACGCGGTTGAGAATATGCGTGGCGATCGGCCGAAAGTGATTATCGAAGAATTTATCGACTTCGATTATGAAATCACGCTGTTGACCCTGCGGCAGAAAAACGGCGAAACGGTTTTTTGTCCGGTTATTCGTCACGAGCAAGTGGATGGCGATTTCAAAACCAGCGAGCAAGGCACATTTGAGATGGGCGCTCTGGAGGGGCAAGCGCAAGATATGGCCCGCCAGATTACCGATGATTTGCAAGGCTACGGCCTGTTTGGCGTCGAGTTTTTTGTGCGCGGCCAAGAGGTGATTTTTTCCGAGCTGAGCCCGCGCCCGCATGACACTGGATTGCTGACGCTCTATACGCAAAATCTATCCGAATTTGATTTGCATGCCCGGGCGATTTTGCATTTGCCGATTAGCGACATTCAATTGCTGCGCAAAGGGGCCTGCCACACCATCAATGCGACCCAAGCCGCCGATAGCTATCGGCTTGAAAACATCGATAAAGCAGAGGCTATGCCGGGCGTGGAAGTGATGCATTTCAACAAGCCAACCGCTTATCCCAACCGACGATTGGGCATTGTGTTCGCGCCAGATTTACCGACCGCCAAATTGGCGCGCAGCAAAATAACCATCACTTAAGCATCCCATACGCAGAGGAAAACTCATGGATATTATCGTTGCCCAAAAGGCTGAAATAACCACGGTGACGCTGAACCGGCCCGCCGCCATGAACGCGATTACGCCCGATATGCACAACGCTTTGCAGGCGGCCTTCGACGCCTTTGCCGCCGATGATACGCAGCGCATATGCGTGATAAAGGGCGCGGGCGAGCGCGCCTTTTGTGCGGGCAGCGATTTAAAAACCGTCGATCAGCAGGGCGCTTATCCAAGCTCTGGCTATGCTGGTTTGATAGAGCGCTATGACCTCAATAAGCCGCTGATTGCGGCGGTCAACGGATTGGCGCTCGGCGGCGGGTTCGAGATTGCTCTGGCCTGCGATATTATTGTGGCCAGCGAGACCGCCAGCTTCGGCCTGCCAGAACCCTTGGCGGGCGTCGTGGCCTTGGGCGGCGGTCTGCATCGTTTGCCGCGCCAAATTGGGCTCAAGCAAGCCATGGGGATGATTTTAACCGGCCAAAGCGTCGACGCGGCTCAAGCGGAAAGCCTAGGGCTGGTCAATCAAGTGGTCGCCCCCGAGGCGCTGGACGGCGCGGTAGAGACATGGTGCGAAGCGATTTTACGCGCCTCGCCGATGGCCGTGCGGGCCTCGAAACAAACCGTGATGCGGGGGCTAGAAGAGCCAAGCTTGGCGGCGGCGCTGCAAAACCAAGCGGGCTATCCGGCCTATCGAGATTGGGCCCAAAGCGACGATATGCGCGAGGGCCCGCGGGCTTTTGCTGAGAAACGCAAACCCAAATGGCAGGTGTGAGTATGAAGTCTCCGCAATTTTTCTTCGGCTGGCTGGTGCTGTTGGCCATTGGTTATAGTTTGTTTGTCGGCGCGGGCATGATTTTCTATGCGATGTCGGTATTGCTCGAAACCATTGTGGCGGCCACGGGCTTTAGTGTGGCGCAAATCTCGGGAGCGAATACGCTTTTTCTGGTGGCGGCGGGTTTTGCGGGCATTGGTGTGGGCGAGCTTATCTCGCGCTATGATGTGCGCTATTGCGTCGTCATCGGCACTTTGGTCATCGCTGGCGCCTATGGTTTATTGCCCGATGTTTCGACCTTGCCAGAGATTTATGGCGTCTATGTGCTGCTCGGCATTGGCTATTCGATGACCGCCTTAGTGCCGGCCACCACATTGGTGGCGCGCTGGTTTGTGCGTCGGCGTGCCTTGGGGCTGGCGCTCACGCAGTCGGGGCTATCGCTCGGCGGCGTCTTGTTAACGCCCGCTTTGGCGCAAATGCTGAAGACCGGCGGCATTGAAATGCTGCATAGCGGATGGGTTTTTTGGGTTATTCTGGCCAATGTGCCGCTCGCTATGGCGTTTATGCGCCCCAGCCCGCAAGCCATGGGGCTGCTGCCAGATGGCGATGTGCAAGACGGCCAAGAAGACACGACGATGACGCAAGGGCTGAGCGCTGGCGAGGCGGTGCGCACGCGGTTCTTCCGCTGGTCGGCCAGTGCCTCGATTTTGGCCTTAATGGCGCAGGTCGGCACAATTGCCCATGTGTTTAAATGGGGGCTAGAGCGTGCCGATGCCGAAACGGCGGCGATTACCATTGCCTCGGTTGCCTTTTGCTCGCTCATTGGGCGGCTTATTTGTGGCGCGATTTTAGATCGGCTCAATTTATATAAATTCGTGCTGACGGTTTACCTGCTGCAGGCGGCGACCCTATTTGCCATGTCAATGGCGCAGGGCGAGCTGGCGGTTTTGGCCATGACCATGTTGTTCGGCTTTACCGTGGGTAATATTTTAATGGTGCAGCCCTTGCTGGTGGCGGCGGCTTTTGGCTTGCGAGATTTCCCGCGCATTCTCAGCTATCAGCAATTGATTATGAATTTTGGCGTCGCCATGGGGCCGATTGCCATCGGCCTGATTTACGATTTTGGCGGTGGCTATGGCAATGCTTTCGTCTTTGTCAGCTTCTGCAGTGTGGCTGCTTTCGCCGCCTTGTGGATGGCGCGCTCGCCAGATTTAGTGCATGGCTAATTGCGGATTTAAGCTTTGGGTCGCCAAGCGCCACGGTAAATGGCGGTGACGATAATGCCGGCATAAATCACCAGCGCCAAACTGCTGACGGCAAAAATCGCTTCGATGCCAAAGCCCGCATAATGCACCAAGAAAGACGCGCCCCCGACGGATAAGATAAACCGCGCCATCATCGCCCGAATGGGCCAGGTCATAATGCCCGCGCCTTGGCTGGCGAAATAAAGAATAAGCCCCATGCCCAGAAACGGATAGGCCGGCCCAACCAGCTGAATGTAGGATTTCGCCGCTTGGAAAGCGATGGGGTCATCGGTGAAAATAGGGATCCAACTATGCGGGAACAGAGCCAATAGACCGCCCGCGACGCCGCATAAAAGCGCCACGCTGGCGACGCCATACCAGGCCGCCTGTTCGGCGCGCTGATAATTATTGGCGCCAATATTGGTGCCGACAATGGTGGTGAGCGCCGTGCCGAAAGCGAAAATAATCGGCAGCATTATAAATTCGATACGCGTGCCAATGCCATAGCCAGCCAGCGCTTGCGGCCCGAAAGAGCCAACCAAAGCCGTGAGCCCCAAAATCGTGCCGACGGTCATCAAAGGGTTGATGCTGGCGGGGCGGGCGACTTTTAAAATCTCGCTCACCAAATCGCTTTGCCAGCCAAATTGCGCCCGCCGCAGCCGCGTGGGGCTTTTTTGCGACGCCAATCGCGCCCATAAAAACAGACCCATAATAAAGGCCGAGAGAACGCTGGAGACAGCGGCGCCCGCCACCCCAAGCTGCGGCATGCCAAATAGCCCCAGCACGAGAATGGCCGTCGTCGGCACTTGAATAATGGCGCTCATAATCATCATTCTGGCGGGAAACCCCATATCGCCGGCGCCGCGAAACACAGAGCCGAAGACCGTCGATATCCACATGGTGATGCCGCCGATGAACAACACCCAACAATAAGCCATAGCGGCCTCGAGGATGACGCCATCGCCGCCGAGGAAGATTAAAAACGCGCGGCCAAATAAGGCGAAAATAATTAAAAAGCCGAGCGCGCCAAACACGCCGCCAAAAATCGCATGCCACACCAGTTTTTCGGCGCGGTCGGTATTGCCATTTCCCAAGGCGCGCGCGATGGCCGAAGAAATGGCGCCCCCCAAAGCCCCGCCCGACATGGTTTGCGTGAGCATTAATAAAGGAAACACCAAAGCAATGGCGGCCAAAGCCTCCGTGCCGAGGCGGCTGATAATCCAGACCTCGGTCAGATTGACGCCCGCTTGAATGGCGAAAGCCGCCGTATTGGGCGCGGTCAGCGATAACAAAAGGGGCAAAGGCCGCTTGGTCAATAGGGCTTGGGTGCGGGGGTCCATGGCGTCTCTCATTTATCGGGCATTTATCGGGTTGTTCGAGCCATCACAATGCCTAGCGCTTCGTCGAAATACCATAGTTAATTCGCCCGCTTGGCTATTTACAGCTCGGGCGGGCTGCAAGACAATGGCGCGCGGATTAGAGGAGAGATTATGGCGCGTTTAGATATTTTAAAATGGCTCGGCACCAGCCTTGTGCTGAGCGGCATTTTGCTGACCAACCTGAATATATACCCGTTGAATATTATCATTCACGGCACGGGTTCCCTGCTGTGGACAGGGGCTGGCGTGATTAGCAAAGACCGGGCTTTAATGACCAATTTCGGGTTACAATTACCTCTGTTCGGCGCGGGCTTTGCGAAAGTTATGGGCTGGTTTTAGCCGCTCGCCGCCTCGCGGCGCGCTTCATCGGCGGCCAGTTTTTCAGATAAATCTTGGTTCAATAAAGCATTGAAAGCGGCTTTAAAGCTGGCGCGTTTCATGGCTTTGTTCAGCTTTTTGAGCGGCCAGGTCAGCAAAATCGTCTCGGCTTGGGCTTCTACCGTGGCCGTGGCGGGCCCGCCTTTGGCGTAGGATATTTCGCCGATGAGGGCATGTTCGCCCACTTCAATTTTCGTGTCGTTTTTCTGCACGATGGCCGAGCCGGAGAAAAGATAATAAATCGCCCGCGTCGGCTCGCCTTGCTGCGTGAGAGATAGCGGCGCGTCGAGGGTTTGCCATTGGGTTATTTTCAGCAGTTTGCGAAAATCAGCCTTGGAAAACTTGTTCAATTGTTTCGCCAGCGCCTGTTCTTCGGGGGTCAGCGGTTTTTTAAATTGCGCCGATAAGCTGCGCCATATGACCGCAAGATTGGCCAGAATAGCCACCGCCGACCAAAGGATGGCCCAGCCAGCGGGCATGGATTGGGTGGCAAAGCCATAAATAAACAGCGCCGCGCCAAAGGCGAAGAGCGCGCGCGATAAGATGATATCGAAAATAAAGAAGCCTAGAAGAAAAGCGCTTGCGCCCGCATGAAGAAAATAAATCGGATCCATTTTTACTACTCTCGTTACACTCATTCGGATATGTTGGAAGCATCATAGCGCAAATTTGCTTTGCAACGTAGAGCTTAACCGGACAGGAGCCACCCCATGAAACACGCCGTTCCCTTGCCAGCTGACTTGGTCGATGGATATCAAACATGGAAAAAACAGGGTTTTGAACGCCAAGCCGCGCATTATTTAGACCTGGCCGAAAATGGCCAGAGCCCGCGCGCGATGGTGATTTCATGTTGCGACAGTCGGGTGCAGGCGACGGAAATTTTTGGCGCCCAAAGCGGCGATTTTTTTCTGCATCGCAATGTCGCCAATCTGGTGCCGCCCTATGCGCCCAATAGCGATTTTCATGGCACGTCGGCTGCTGTGGAATATGCGGTGAAAGCGTTGAAAGTGCCGCATTTGATAGTCTTGGGGCATTCGCAATGCGGAGGCGTGCAGGCTTGCTATAATATGTGCACCCATGGGGTTGCAGCAGCGCAAAGCGACTTTGAATTTATTGGCCATTGGCTAGAAATGCTGCGCCCGGCCTATGCGCGCCTCGGGGCGTCGTCGGACGAAACTTCGCGGATTGTGGAAATGGGCCAGCAGGGGGTTTTAGGCTCGTTAGAAAACCTAATGTCGTTTCCCTTTGTGGCCGAAGCGGTTGGCGCCAAGGCGCTGAGCCTACATGGTCTGTGGCACGATATCGGCAGTGGCACTTTGTTCGGCTATAATGCCGAGGCAGGGATTTTCGAAGCTCAATAGGGGCGCGGCGAGACAATTCATAAGACAATTCATAAGACAAAGAAAAAGGGGCGGCCCAGAGATGAGCCGCCCCTTTGTTTTTGCTGTCAGCGAGAGCTAGAACTTGTGACGCACGCCAACTTTGATAATACGCCCAAACGGATTGTGTGTGTAAGGGTCGTAGTTCAAATCAAGCCGCGCGAACGGTGGGTCTTCATCTGTCGCGTTGTAGATGGATACCCAAACAGCACTCTCGGCCAAGTCTTGATTCATCGAACCCAAGTTAAGGTTGTAATGCAAATCAAGCGTTGTGTGCTCTTCAACGTCACGAAGGGGGCTACCAGCCGTCGCGTCGACACTGTCTTGGTAGCTTCCTGTTAGATTAAGCACTGCGTTGAAGGTATGGGCTTCTAGCGAATAGCCACTGTTCAACTGCCATTTTTCTTCTATGACGGGGCGAAGATAAGAAATCGTATCATTCAACTTGCCCAAGGCGTCAAAAGAATCATTTAGGTCAGATGAACCCACATCATAACTTGTCACAAGGGTTAGCTGAGCTCCCAGGCTTAAGTCACCCATGCCTAGCTGGCGGTCATAATCGAAACGAATGTCGAAACCATCGGTTTCAATATCAGGTCCATTTATCATGTTCACCTTAATACGCTCGATAGATGACGTTTTCTTGCCTTCACAAGAAGAGTCAGCTCCAAAGCCACAGCTGATTTGGTCGCCGTAGGGGCCACCTATATAGCCGTCTGCACCGAAGGACTGGCTGATGATGTCAGTGAAGCTTTGTTTGATAATCGGGTTTTGAAAATCAAAGGACCAATAGTCAGCCGAGAAGGTTAATGAGTCACTGGCTGCCCAGTTTGGCTCATAGTCGTATATAACCCCCAGATTGGTGGTCGTCGCCGTCTCTGGTTCAAGATCCGCATTCCCAAATGTATCAATCGCTTTGAACGAGCCCGTTGGTCCCACGAAAGAAAGCGTTGTGGAGCGACCCCCGAGTTGGTTCAGTGTCGGGCCTCGGAAAGTTGTGGAGGCTGACCCACGAATGACCATAGCGTCTGAGGCTTGGTAACGCAGGGCGACTTTAGGGTCGAAACTATCTCCGACAGTTCCGCCATAATCTTCAAAACGCATCGACAATTGGGCGTCGAAATTTTCCGTAAACGGAATCGCGACTTCCCCGAAGAGAGCGAAGATGTCTTGGTCATCGTCAAATGGAGTAGCCCCTGCGAGGAAGCCAAATTGACCAGACCCTTCGTAATCATCGGATGTGTCCGCTGGAGTGCCACGGTCACAAAGAGCCGATACGTCATTCAGCTCTCCCCAACGAGTGTTTTCGGCATCGGTAATACATGGGTTTACATGCAGGTCATTGCCTTCAAACACGTCAATTTTGTAGCTTTCGTTACGCAGTTGTGCGCCAACGGCCCAGCCAACACCAATGTCCGCTTCTCCGCTGAACACAGCTTCGGCAACAGTCAATTCAGAAGTAACCGTGCTGCCAAGGTCATATTGCATCCAATCGCGAAGTTCTTTGGTGTTCACAATGCCGTTTTCTTCCCCATCATGAAATGCAATGGCGGCGTCATAATCTGGATTTACCGCAAGCGACGTATATTTATAGTCCGGGTTCTGAATCGAATTGGAGAACGGATTATAATACAAACATCCATTGGCACCCGGTGTCGTTTCATCGGCAGCACAATCAGGCCCACCAAACCCTTTAAGGGCAGCAGACCAGCGTTCGATGTAAGTGTCTGGGCTTGCGCGTTTTCCTTCTGATTCCGAGAAAATAAACGAGGTTGTGTAATCAATCTCATTTTCAAAAGTGCCCTCAAGGCCAATCGATAGTTTCAAGGTTTCATGCTCACGATACCCAACATTCGGTGGGCCGCTAACTCCAAATGGGCGTCCAAAGAACAATAGGCCAGCACAACTAGGGTCGTCTCTGCCAGTTACTGTGCAATTTTCGTCAGCAATCTCGGACAGCTGGAGTTCAGGTTGCCCCGGAACCTCTTTATTCACATTCGATTGGTCGCCATATAGATTAGCGTAAGCCAGCAGACCTGGATGGTAAGAAGGAATAATTCTGCCTGTATTTATGTTTGTATCCACCAGAACTTGCGGCGGATAGGACGGCGACGTGTTCCATTCTGGAACTTCATTATTACCCCACAGTAATTCTGCCGAGAGGCGCATGTCGTCTGAGAAATCATGCGTAAGTGTCGCGAAGAAATTATACCGCTCTTCTTCCTCAATCAGATTGTCATAATAGACATAATTATAGGTGCAATGGGTTGAGCCGCGGGTTTGGGCAGAAGCTCCCACGAAATCCTCGCAGCGCTCATCGCGCACGGGATCAATCGTATAGAGGTTTTCCAAATCAACGGGGTTATCGCCGGTCGTTTGAGCCACGGTTAAGTTAATCGCGTCTGCATCTGGGTTTACGCCCATTGCCCGCAACTCATCCCCCGTGAGCTGTTCAAAGGTTTCTGGGTCGTCTTTAGTAGCTTTGATGAGCTGATGCCCAGCCAGGGTTGTGGTGGTCGGCACGGGATTGCCGCCGTCCATAACATAATTATTGTTGGCGTCGAGCTGGTAGACAACGTAGCGTTTGCTCTCATCCACGTCAGTTGTGGCCGGAATGTCCACGCGCGGGCGTCTTGTGCGAATGATGTCATTGGCGTCGTCAAGTTCAACGGGGAAGTAGCTGCCAGGATTAGGAATTCCCGTGTAGCCCTTATTATTGCATTTGTAGCCATAATTCTGAACGGCCCAATCGCGGCTTCGCGCTTGTAATTTATTGCGCTTATTATAGCCAAAAGAAGCCATCACGTGGGTTTTACCAAAGTTTTTGCCCCAGATAAGGCCAAGGTCTTGGTCGCCATCGCTACCATCGATATCTTTATGAGAAAGGGCGACTTCATAGCCTTCGAAATCATTGCGGGTGATAAAATTAACCACGCCCGAAATGGCATCTGAGCCATAGGTGGCGGCCGCGCCATCTTTCAATAGTTCGACGCGGTCAATCGCCACGCCCGGTATCATATTAATGTCGACAAATAATTGTTGTTGTTCTGAAATAGGATAGGGCGAGAACACATTGCGCCGTCCGTTCAGCAACACTAGGTTGCGGCCTGCGCCAAGTCCTCGCAAGTTGACGTTGGCTGTGCCTTCCAGTCCGTTAGACTGAAACTGATTGGTCTCGCCATCCACACCCGAGCTAACGCCCAGCGTTTTGATAAGCTCCACCACCGATGGACTACCAAGATTAAAAAGCTCTTCATTGTTAATCACATCGACGGGCACCGGCGCATCTTCCGCCGATTGTTTAATGTATGAGCCTGTTACGATAACCTCGTCGACGCTTTGTGCGTGGACGGGGGATAGTGATACGCCCAGCGCCAAAGCACCGAGTAGGACTGATTTCCTAAATAATAGATCTCCCATGATCCAATCTCCCTTATTATTTTTATTGGGTAAGTTAGTCTAACCAGCCGAATGGCCATCTAGCAAACTCATTAAATTAAATCGATTTTTATTATGTGCTTAAAGACAGGGCGGGCAGCTGGCGCCAAATCAAGCCCTTCACAAGTCTTGCGGGCTGGTGCAGATTAATCGAATGAGCTAGCCGTAAGTTTTTCGAGATAAAGATAAAGCGAGATAAAAATGGGTGCCAAGAAAACCAGTCATGTGAATGCGCCAATGCAGGCCGTCGTCTATGCGGTGAGTGTCGCCGTGGGCGATACGGTAAGCGCCGGGCAAGAGCTTGTCGTGCTGGAAGCGATGAAAATGCAGCACGGTTTGCCAAGCCCCGTGTCGGGCACCGTCAGCGCCGTAAAAGTGGCCTTGGGCGATGTGGTGGAAGAACGCGACGTGTTGATAAGCCTTGAGGCGCAAGACGCCGAGCCGAGCCGCAAAGCCGGCGCCGCTGCTAACCCAGAGACGCAAAACCCAGAGACGCAAACCTCAAATGCCCCGCGCGCCGATTTGGCCGAGCTGGAAGCCCGCCTTGCGCGCACGTTAGATGCCAATCGTTCCGAGAAAATAGAGCGGCGCCATAATCAGGGCTATCGCACGGCGCGCGAGAACGTCGAAGACCTGTGCGATGCGGGCAGCTTTATGGAATATGGCCAAATGACCATCGCCGCCCAACGCCAACGCCGCGATTTGGACGACCTCATCGACAATACGCCCGCCGATGGTTTGGTGGCGGGGTTTGGCGCCATCAATGGCGATAAATTCGACGAAGACACCGCCCGCGCCGCCGTGCTGGCCTATGATTATACCGTCTTGGCGGGCACGCAGGGGCTGTTCAACCATAAAAAGACCGACCGCGTGTTGGAGATTGCGCAAGACTGGCAAGTGCCCATGGTGTTTTACACCGAAGGCGGCGGCGGGCGCCCCGGCGACACCGATGCCAGTAAAATTTCGGGCGGCGGACTAGACGTGATGACTTTTGCGACTTGGGCCAAAGCCAGCGGCGTGGCGCCGCGCATTGCCGTGAATAATGGTTATTGTTTTGCGGGCAATGCGGTTTTATTCGGCTGCGCCGATGTGACGATTGCCACGCAGTCGAGCTATATCGGCATGGGCGGGCCGGCGATGATTGAAGGCGGCGGCCTCGGCCAAGTGGCGCCCACCGATGTGGGGCCCATGGCGGTGCAAGCCGAAAACGGCGTGGTCGATTTATTGGCCGAAAACGAAATAGAAGCCACCGCCATGGCCAAACAATTGCTGGGCTATTTTCAAGGCCGCGTGGGCGAACATGCGTGCGACGACCAGCGCAAATTACGCACGCTCATTCCCGAAGACCGCAAGCGCGCCTATGACATGCGCGCCGCCCTAGAGCTGATTGCCGATACTGGCAGTTTCCTAGAGCTGCGCCGTGCCTATGGCAAGGGCATGATTACTGGTTTTATGCGTATCGAGGGGCGCCCCTTTGGCTTGATTGCCAATAATCCGGCGCATTTGGGCGGCGCGATTGATGCGGAAGCGGCGGAAAAAGCGGCTCGCTTTGTGCAGCTTTGCGATGGTTTTGATTTACCGATTGTCGCGTTTTGCGACACGCCCGGTTTTATGGTGGGGCCCGAGCACGAGAAGCTGGCGACGGTGCGCCGTGCGTCGTCTTTATTGGTGGCGGGGGCCAGTGTGTCGGTTCCGGTATTTTTAGTGGTGCTGCGCAAGGGCTATGGGCTGGGCGCGCAAGCCATGGGCATGGGCAGTTTGCATGTGCCGCAAATGAGCGTCGCTTGGCCGACAGGCGAATTTGGCCCGATGGGGCTAGAGGGCGCGGTGCGGCTTGGCTATTCGAAAGAAATAGCGGCGGCGGGCGGCGAAGGCACGGCCGATGGCGATGCGCTATTCAGCAAATTATTGGGCGCGATGATTGAAAACGGCAAAGCGCTGAACGCGGCGATGTATCATGAAATTGACGCGGTCATCGACCCGAGAGACACGCGCGCCTATTTACTGCGGGCGCTTAAAACCATGCCCGTGGGCAAAAAAGGCAGCGGCGAGAGTAAAGGCAAGCGGCCATTTATTCCGACTTGGTAAATCAACCAAGCTCATAATCCGCGAGTTTCACCTCGCGGGTCATATTCCAATAGTCGACCAATCGCCACGGCATCACCGAGTAAACGCGGCCCTTGGAGTTGCGATAATAGGTTGTCATGCCCGGGTGCATCCAAATCATATCGGCGTGGCCTTTATTATAGGCGTCCATATAGGCCTCTTGCGCTTGCGCGCTGGCCGCCATTTGGTCGATGCCCTCGTTTAACATCGTGACAATCGTGTTGGCGATATAATGGGCGTGGCATTCGGCAATGAAAATGCCGCTGCCGCCATGGCCCAGCCCCGTGGTCGGGCCCGCCATCATGAATAAATTAGGAAAATCAGGCACCGATATGCCCAAATAGGCCTGCGGGTCGTCGCCATCCCAGACCTGCGATAAATTGCCCGAAGGCCCCTTAATATTAAGCCGAGACGCCATTTTCGTGACTTCAAAACCGGTGGCCATAACCACAATATCCGGCGTGCAGACACTGCCCGCATCGCCCGTCAGCTGCTGCGCGTCAAACCTTGCGACCCCTTCATTATGCAAAGTTACATTGGGTTTCAGCAAAGTGTCATACCAGCCATTATCGAGCAGAATGCGCTTGCCATAGGGCGGATAACTCGGCATCGCTTTGGCGATAAGCTCGGGGCGGCTTTGCAGTTTTTCACGGATGTAATCAGCCATTTCTTCGCGGTGTCTCTCGTTGATGCGGTTCAACGAGCGCTCCGGATGCGGCCAATCGGGATCGATTTTCAGATGCGGCAGTAACCCGTCGCCATAACGCCAGAACATCGTGAACCGAAACCAAGCCGCATAAAATGGCACATGCTCGAGCAAATATTGCGCGCCCTCGCTCAAAGTCTCGTGATAGCGCGGAATCGGGCGCGCCCATTGCGGGCTGCGCTGGAAAATTGTCAGCTCGGCCACCTCATCGGCAATGCTGGGCGCGATTTGCATCGACGAGGCGCCCGTGCCGACAATGGCCACTTTCTTGCCGCGAATATCAAGGTCTTTGGGCCATTGCGAGCTATGAAACAGCGGGCCTTTGAAGTTTTTCAAACCGTCGATATCGGGCGTTTTCGAGACGCTGATTTGCCCCACGGCGCTGACCAAAATCGGCGCATCGAGCTTTGCCTCGCCCTCGGCCCCCACATAAGACACCTGCCAGCTTTGGCTCTCGGCCTGCCAATCGACGCGCGACACCTCGACGCCAAAGCGGATGTGTTGGCGCACATTAAATTCATCGGCTTTATGGGACAGGTAATCTTGAATTTCGCTTTGCGGCGAGAAATAGCGGCTCCAGCGATGGCTTTTGCCGAAGCTAAAACTATAGGCGTGATTGGGCGTATCGACGCCCGCGCCGGGATACGTGTTTTCCCACCAAGTGCCGCCGACGCCTTGGTTTTTTTCCAGAATAATATAGGCCAAGCCCAAATCATTCAGCAATTTGCCAAGCGCAATGCCGGCACAGCCCGCGCCAATAATCACAATCGGCTTTGCGGGCGCGGTTTTGGGTCTGGCAATCGTGCTGCCGAGGTTTTGAAAGCCCATTTGCTCGCGCATCATCGGCGCATATTCGGGCGGCACTTGCTCCGACAGGCTATGCGTCATCATCCGGTTGAGCGTTGCTTCATCGGGGTCGGGCAGAGCAGGGGCTTGGCCGCTGGACAGAACCGCCCAAGCGGCGGCGCGAATCTCGTCTTGCAGTTCGGGCGTAAGGCCTGCGTCTTCATCGGCGATGAGGCGCACATTGCGGCGCGGGCTATAGGGCGCTTGCAGCCATTTTTCGTCGCCCGTGTGATGGTATAAAACCATCAGTAGCACGCGCAAATCGGCGTGAGGCAACGCGGCTTTCAGCTGGCTCTTATCTAGCCGCACAATAAAGCGCCTGTTTGCGTCATCTCTTGCACCACTGCGGCGTCGAAGCACAGCGTGGCCATCAGGGCTTGGCTGTGTTCGCCGTGGCGCGGGCTGGGCTCGGCCAAAGATGTGGCATTGCCGCCAAATAAGACGGGCGGGGTTGGCGCGGTGAGCTGGCCCATATTTTCGGTGACATAGGTTTCCAGCGCCCCAATGGCCAACACTTGTTCATTGGCCATAACCGAAGTGCGCGATTCGCATGGCGCGCTGGGAATATCGGCCGCCTGAAACGCGCGCAGAACATCGGCCAGGCTCATATTTTTCACCCCGTCTCTTACCAAAGTCATAATCTCTGGAAAATTGGCCATCCGCCCGGGCAGGCTGGCAAAGCGCGGATCGGAGATTAAATCTTCGCGGTCAAGCAGTTTTAAAATCGCCGCCCAATGGCCGTCGGTCAGGGCTGTGCAGGCAATCGAGCCGTCTTTCGTGTCGAGAATTTTATAACTCTCCGAAAGCGGCGGCATTTGCACGGCGTCTTCATCTTGCAGCGTGTGGCTCATCATGCCATCGGGCCACATAAAGGCGAGGCACGTGTGCAGCATAGAAATATCAATGTGCTGGCCTTCGCCCGTGGTGGCCCGCGCCACCAAAGCGGCGGTGGCAGCTTGCGCCACCGTATAGGCGGTGACTTTGTCGCAAATCAGCATTTTGACGAAATCATATTCGGGATTATTGGGGTCCGCGAAATCGCCGCCCTGCAAACCCGTGAGACCCGAGATGCCTTGTATCACATGGTCATAGGCGGGACGCGTCGCCATGGGGCCCACCGTCCCAAATCCAGTGACGGCGACATTGATGAGGCGCGGGTTGATGGCGCGCATCGCCTCGGAGCCCAGTCCTAAATTATCCATCACGCCGGGGCGATAATTATTCAGCATAATATCGCCATCTTTGACCAGACGTTTGACGGCTTCGGCGCCGTTTTCATGTTTTAAATCAATGGCCAGCGATTGCTTGCCGCGATTGCAATTATGAAACAGGGCCGATTGGCCATTTTTCTGGCTGCCGACATAGCGCATCGGGTCGCCCATTTGGGCGGGTTCGACTTTAATGACTTGCGCCCCTTGCGAGCGCAGCATCATGGCGGCATAGGCGCAGGTTATCATGGTCGACATTTCAATCACTTTAAGCCCGGCGAGGGGTTTCTCGGCTGTCGGTTTGGTTTGCATCTCTGTCTCCCTTTGTACGCTTTACAGTTTTGTAGGCTTTACAGGCCCATTTGCTTCATGGCGAGGTCGCGCATAATTTCTTCCGAACCACCGCCGATGGCTTGCACTTTCACTTCCCGATAAATCCGCTCCACCGCATTGCCGCGCAAATAACCCGCACCGCCAAAAATTTGCATGGCCGCGCTGGCAATCCACTCGAGATTTGTCGAGCAATAGAATTTCAATTTCGAAATCTCCGCGACCGGACGTTTATCCGTATTCATAATCTCGGCCACTTGGTTGAGATAGGCATCCATCGCATCGATACGCGCCGACATATCGGCCAGCTTATGACGAATGACTTGATGCGAAATCAACGTCTCGCCAAATGTCTCGCGGGTCTGGGCATAGGCCACGCATTCGTCGAACAGGCGCATCGACATGCCGCACATTTGCGCCGCCATCATAAAGCGCTCGTAATTGAAATTATCCATAATGGCGAAAAAGCCTTTGTTTTCTTCGCCCATAATATGGCTGGCCGGAATGCGGCACTCGTCGAAATAAAGCGTCGCTGTGTCGGAGGCCCACCAGCCCATTTTGCGCTCGATGGGGGTGCGGCTAAAGCCCGGCGTATCGGCCTCGACGAAGAACAGTGAAATGCCGTGCATGCCACTGTTTTTAGGGTCGTCGCCACCTGTGCGCGCGCCAATCACGAAATAACTGGCTTGCATACCGCCGGTGATGAACATTTTCTGGCCGTTTAAAACCCATTCGTCGCCATCGCGGCGCGCCGTGGTTTTCATGCGGGCGACATCGGAGCCGCCGCCGGGTTCGGTAATGCCCAAAGCGCCGCCTTTGCGGCCCGATAATAGCTCTGGCAGCACGCGGTTTTTAATTTCATCCGTGGCCAGTTCGGTCAGCGGTTTCAGCATGATGGAGCGCGAGCCGACACTGGCCATCACGCCGCCTGCCGACGAGCGACCCATTTCAACGGCGGAGGCTTTGCGCATATGCGCATCATCAAACCCCAAGCCGCCATATTGTTCTGGAATGTTGAACCCAAAGACGCCGAGCTGGCAAATTTTCTCATTCACTTCCTGCGGGTAGTCTCCCGCCTCATCCCAATCGTCGACATGGGGCCAAATTTCGGCTTCTAAAAACTTCGCCACGCTGTCGTGAAATGCCTTGCGCTCGTCGTTCAAGAATGGATTTATCACCGGTCTCTTCCTCCCAAAAATTTTTCATATCCTGCCGTGTTACGCTTTACAAAGCAAGCGCACGCGCTAACATCACCGCCGGAAGGTGAGCCAAATTGGTCTCAGGGGGATTCGGGAAATATGAGTAAGACGATTAGAATTGGTGGCGCCAGTGGCTATTGGGGCGAAAGCATGATGGCCACGCCGCAGCTCTTGGCGGTCGAGGGAATGGACTATTTGGTCTATGATTTCTTGGCCGAGATCACCATGTCGATTTTGGCGCGCGCGCGTGCCGCCAATCCCGAGGCGGGCTATGCGACCGATTTTATCACCGGCGTGTTAAAACCAAATTTGCGCGAGATCGCCGAGAAGAAAGTGAAAATCCTCACCAATGCTGGCGGCGTTAATCCGCAGAGTTGTGGCCACGCGGCGCGCGCGCTCATCGCCGAAGCGGGGCTGGATTTAAAAGTCGCGGTCATCCGCGGCGATGATTTGCTAGAGGCGCGCGATGGCTTCGCCGATTTCAAAGATATGTTCTCCGGCGCCGATTGCCCCGACACGACCTCCTTGGCCAGTGTGAACGCTTATTTGGGCGGCTTTCCGGTGGCGCAAGCTTTGGCCGAGGGTGCGGATATCGTCATTACCGGACGCAGCGTCGATAGTGCGGTGACGCTGGGCGCCTGCATTCATGCGTTCGACTGGCAGCCGCAGGATTTGGACAAATTAGCTGGCGGCTCTTTGGCCGGGCATATTATCGAATGCGGCCCGCAAGCCTCGGGCGGTAATTTTACCGATTGGAAACTGGCGGGCGATATTGCCGATATCGGCTATCCGTTCATCGATATAGATGGCGATGGCGAGTTTACCTGCGCCAAGCCAGAGGGCACGGCGGGCGTGGTCAATGTCGGCACGGTATCCGAGCAAATGCTGTATGAGATTGGCGACCCACGGGCTTATTTATTGCCCGATGTCACCTGCGATTTTTCCCAAGTCACCATTGAGGCCATTGGCGAAAATCAGGTGCGCGTGGCCCATGCCAAAGGCCACCAACCGCCAAGCCATTATAAAGTGTGCGCCACTTATGCGGATGGCTTTCGCGCTGGCACGTTGATGAGTTTCGTGGGGCTAGAGGCGGCTGACAAAGCCAAACATTTTGCCGACGCCGCTTTTGCGCGCGCGCGGGCGGTGTTGCGGGCGCATAATCTGCCAGACTTTAGCGAGACCAGCGTCGAGGTGATTGGCGACGATAGCCAATTCGGGGCCGCCAGTGGTGCCCCGCAAGCCCGCGAAGTGGTGCTAAAAATCGCCGCCAAACACGAGCTGCAAGCGGGCGCTGGCGCTTTGTTGAAAGAGATTAGTGGCATGGGGTTGGCGACGCCCGCGGGATTGTCGATATTTGCTGGCTCGCGCGCCAAACCCTCGCCTGTGGTGCGCTTATTCTCGTTTTTATTGCCGAAAGATAAAGTCACCATCACGGTCGATGTCGATGGCCAGACCCGCGCTTTCACAGAAGCCAAAATAGAAGCCGCCAAAGTGGTTTTGGAAGCGCAAAGTCCTCCCGCCCCAACGGCGGCGGGCACGGTAGAAGTGCCTTTGGTGAAATTGGCTTGGGGGCGCTCCGGCGATAAGGGCGATAAGGCCAATATCGGCGTGATTGCGCGCGAGGCCGCCTATTTGCCATATATTTGGGCGGCCTTGGATGAGGCGGCTTTGCGCGCCCGCTTCGGCCATTTTATGGCCGAGGGCAGTGCGCTGGAGCGGTTTTATTTGCCGGGCAGCCACGCCATGAATATTCTCATCGAAGCGGCATTGGGCGGCGGCGGCACATCGTCTTTGCGCAATGACCCGCAAGGCAAAGCCTATGCCCAGATTTTGCTCGACCATCCGATTTCCATTCCTCAACAACTTGCGGAGACTTTGTAATGCCGGTGTTTGAAACCAAATTGGACGTTAAATCTGACGCCTATGCCAAGAACCGCGAAGACCAGCTCGAAAAAATCGAGCATTTGCGGATGCTCGAAGCGCGCGCCGAAAGCGCCTCAGAAAAACGCCGTCCGCGTTTTGAAGAACGTGGCCAATTAACGCCGCGCGACCGACTGGCCCAATTGCTCGACCCCGGGATGCCCTTTTTGCCCTTGTATAATATGGCTAGCTATTGCGTCGATGACCCCAATCGCGAGACCTCTATTCCGGGTGGCTCGACGCTGGCAGGCATTGGCTATGTCAGTGGCACGCGCTGCATGATTGTGGTTGATGACAGCGGCATTAACGCTGGCGCGGCCACCGAGATGGGGTTTCGCAAAAGCCTAGAGGCGATGAAAATCGCGCTGCAAAATAAATTGCCCTTCATCCATTTGGTGGAAAGCGCGGGGGCTAATTTAATGCAATATAAAGTCGAGCTATGGGCGCATGGCGGCGGCGTGTTTTGCATGTTGGGTCGGTTGAGCGCGGCGGGCGTGCCGACGCTGACCGTTTTGCACGGGCCTTCCACGGCAGGGGGTGCCTATATGCCGGGCATGTCTGATTATAATGTCGGCGTGAAACACAATGGTATGGCAGCCCTTGGCGGGGCCGCCTTGGTGCAAGCGGCGACGGGCGAGATAGCCGATGAACGCCAATTGGGCGGCACGGAAATGCACGCCAGCACCACAGGCCTCATCGAATATTTGGCCGAAGATGACGCCGATGGCATTCGCCAAATGCGCGATGTGGTGGGCAACCTCGGCTGGAACGAGCATTGCGACCCCGTGCCAAGCCGCGATTTTGACGAGCCCTTATATGATGCCGAAGAGATTTTGGGTCTGGTGCCCGTTGACTATAAAATTCCCTATGACAGCCGCGAGCTGATTGCGCGGATTGTCGATGGCTCTGATTTCACTGATTTCAAAAGCCGCTATGGCCCGAATTTGGTCTGTGTGCAGGCGAAAATATTCGGCCATCCGGTTGGCATTGTCGCCAATAATGGGCCGATGGGCCCCGATGAAGCGGCCAAGGGCGCGCATTTTTATCAGATTATCGACCAAGCTAATATTCCGCTTATTTTCTTGAATAATATTACTGGCTATATGGTCGGCACGGAATATGAGCAGGCGGGGATGATTAAGCACGGCTCTAAAATGATTCAGGCGGCGGCCAATATTCGGGTGCCGAAACTGACGTTTTATGTCGGCGCCTCTTATGGCGCGGGCAATTATGGCATGGCGGGCTACGGCTATGATCCGGACTTTTTATTCGCTTGGCCCGGGGCCATGACCGGTGTGATGAGCGGCGAAAGCGCGGCGGGCACCATGGAAACCGTGGCTCTCAACAGTGCCAAACGGCGCGGCGTGGAGCCAGATATGGAAGCGCTGGCCAAACAACGCGCGGCCATTGAAAAAGTATTTTCGTCGCAAGAAGATGCGTTTTTCACCTCCGGTCGATTGCTCGACCACGGGGTGGTAGACCCGCGCGACACACGCAAAATTTTGGGCTTCAGCCTAGAGACGATTTGGGAACGCCAGCACCGCACGCTGAACCCGAACGCCTTTGGCATTGGCCGCATGTAATGGAGGGATAAGGAGTTGGGGGATAAAATGTCTGCACCTGAAACAACCGTTGTGCTTCTCGAAGAAGATAAAGACTGGGCGACCCTATGGCTCAATCGACCCGAGGCGCGCAATGCCATGTCGGATGAGCTGGTCTTTGAGCTGCAAGCCATGCTGGATTATCTGGCCACGCGCCAAGATATTCGCGGCATTACCGTGCGCGGCAAAGGCGATGTGTTTTGCGCTGGCGGCGACCTCAAAGGATTTAAGAATAATTTCCAAGATGTCCGCACCGATGAACAAGTGATTGAAGATAGCTCGAAAATGGGACGGTTCTTTTTAACCGTCCGCTCGATGCCGCAAGTGATTGTGTTTTTGCTGCAAGGCGCGGCCATGGCAGGCGGCTTGGGCATGGCCTCGGCGGGCGATATTGTGATTGCGACGAAAGATACAAAAATGGCGCTCACCGAGACGGCCATTGGTATTGTTCCGGCCCAAATCGGGCGCTATATCGTGGCCCGCACGGGCGATATTCAGGCGCGGCGCATCATGTTAACGGGCCATCGCTTTACCGCTGAACAGGGCGTCGGCTATGGGCTGGTGGATATTCTGGTCGATGATTTGGCGGCCGGCGAAGCCGCGCTGCACGATATTATCGCTGGCGTGCGCCGCTGTGCGCCGGGGGCCAATGCGGCCACCAAAAAACTATTGGAAGCCAATAAACATTTAGATGATACGGCCATGATCCGCTATGCGGGCGAAGCCTTTGCCGCCAGCGTGAAAAGCGACGAAGGCCGCGAAGGCGTGGCGTCTTTCCTTGAGAAGCGCAAACCAAATTGGGTGCAGGAGTAAATATGACGGCCATTCGAAAAATATTAATTGCCAATCGCGGCGAAATTGCCTGTCGGGTTATTCGCACGGCCCATGCCATGGGCATTCGAACTGTCGCGGTCTATTCAGACGCCGATGCGCAAGCCCCGCATGTGCAACAAGCCAGCGAAGCGGTGCGCATTGGGCCGGGCCCCGTGGGGCAATCTTATTTGCTGGCCGAGAAAATTCTCGAAGCCGCCCAACAAAGCGGCGCTGATGCCATTCATCCGGGCTATGGGTTTTTATCTGAAAACGCAGATTTTGCCGCCGCCGTTGAAAAAGCGGGCCTGACCTTCATTGGCCCGAGCGCGCAATCGATTGACCTCATGGGCAATAAAGCGGCCGCCAAACGGCGCATGATGGAAGCCAAAGTGCCATGTGTGCCGGGTTATGAAGGCACAGACCAAAGCGATGACGTCTTGCTGGCCGAAGGCGCCAAAATCGGCTTCCCGATTATGGTGAAAGCCGCCGCTGGTGGCGGTGGTCGCGGGATGCGGCTGGTGGAAGCGGAAGCCGAATTGGCCGCCGCTATCGCCACCGCCCGCTCGGAAGCCGAGAATGCCTTTGGCTCGGGCGAGTTGATTTTAGAAAAAGCGATTGTCCAGCCGCGCCATGTGGAAATTCAAATTTTTGCCGATACGCATGGCAATGTGGTGCATTTGGGCGAGCGCGATTGCTCGGTGCAACGCCGCCACCAAAAGGTGATTGAAGAAAGCCCATGCCCGGTGATGACGCCCGAGCTGCGCGCCGCCATGGGCGCTGCCGCGGTTGAGGCCGCCGCCACGATTAACTATCGCGGCGCTGGCACAGTGGAGTTTTTGCTCGATGCCAGCGGTAGCTTTTACTTCCTAGAGATGAACACGCGCCTGCAAGTCGAGCATCCGGTTACCGAGCAGGTGACGGGATTGGATTTGGTGGAGCTGCAAATCAAAGTGGCCGAGGGCGCGCTTTTGGGCATGACCCAAGACGATGTGCAATTGAGCGGACACGCCATCGAAGTGCGCCTTTATGCGGAAGACCCAGCCAAAGGGTTTTTGCCCAGCACCGGCACCGTGGCTTGTTTCGAGCAAGTGGCGCGCGACGGCGTGCGCTATGACACGGGCATTGTCGGCGGACAAGAAATCTCGCCGTTTTATGACCCGATGATTGCCAAGCTCATCACCACGGGCGCAACCCGCGAGACGGCGCGCAAATTAATGATTGAAGCGCTGACCGATACCGCTTTGTTTGGCCCGCGCACCAATCGGGATTTTCTCATCGCTTGTTTGGAAAATGAGAAATTTGCCGAAGGTGATTTTTCAACTGGCTTTATCGCCGAGCAATTCAGCGAAGCCGATTTGGCCGATAAACAGGCCGATGAAACGGCGCTGGCCATTTTGGCGGTGCGCCATTTTGTTATCGACCGCGATGCGGCGCGCGCCAAAGCCTTGGGCAGCGGTATGCATGTGCCGCAAGGGCTGATGAATTTCACCTCGGATGCCAGCCTTCGCACGCCGTATAAATTGGCGTTCAAAAATCTGGAAGCCGAAGCGGTTTCTGTTTCGGTGCGCAGCAAAAGCCCGGATTTATATCAAGTCTATATCGGCGAGGCCTGCGTCGATATCTCGGTTCGTGCCCATGCGGGCACGCGCATGGTGGTGCAATCACGCGGTCGCCAATTTGTCAGCCAAGCGTTTTTACACGGCAGCACTTTATTTGCGACGATGGATGGCGCGACCTACACTTGTGCCAATATGTTGATGCGCAACGCGGCGGGCGAAGAAGTGGGCGATGGCAGCCGCGTGGTGGCGCCCATGCATGGTCGCGTGGTCGAGGTTTTCGTGAGCCCGGGCGATGGCGTGTCGGCGGGCGACAGGCTGGTGGTCGTGGAAGCGATGAAAATGCAGCATGAAATTCTGGCCACCGTCGATGGCACTGTCGGCGAAATATTGGTGACGGCAGACGCGCAAGTGGCGGCCGATGATTTAATGATAGCCATTGAAATGGAAGCGGAATAGGAACGCGATATGTTGAAAGAAGCTCTCGATTTTAAAGCCGAGTCGGATGGTCTTTACGCCTTGATGAAAGATTTGAGCGACGCCGATTTTGCCGCGCCAACGCAGTTTAAAGGCTGGACGCTCAATAATGTGCTGGAGCATTTGCACATGTGGAATTGGGCGGCCAATGAAAGCCACGCCGATGAAGATAATTTCGTAAAATGGCTCGACACCGCCATGAAAGCCATCGGCCAGAGCAATATGCGCACCTATGAGGGGCAATGGGTAGACGGCTTGAGCGGGCGCGCTTTGCTGCAGGCTTGGCACGAATTTTACACCGCCATGGCCGAGCGCATGGTGGATATCGACCCGAAGAAACGGCTGAAATGGGCGGGGCCAGACATGAGCGCGCGCTCCTCTATCTCGGCGCGGCTGATGGAAACCTGGGCGCATGGCCAAGAGGTGTATGACCATTTGGGCGTGGTGCGCGCCAATAAAGACCATATTCGGGCCATTGCCGTTTTGGGCACCAATACATTTGGCTGGACTTACGCCACCCGAGGCGAAACGCCGCCGGGCCCCATGCCTCATGTGCGCTTGCGCGCGCCATCGGGCGAGATATGGACGTTTGGAGAGATATCCGACGATGAGCGCATAGAGGGCGATGCGGCAGATTTCTGCCAAGTGGTCACCCAAGTTCGCAATATTGGGGATACGCAATTGCGGGTCACGGGTTCGGTCGCGACCGATTGGATGTCGAAAGCGCAATGTTTTGCTGGCGCGCCCGAAACCCCACCCGCACCCGGAACGCGCTTCACACGGCAAGTATAATGGGCTATTGAACTCTGGAATTTACTCGTTTTACCTAAATCCGCTCGGAGTTCTTATGTCGCATCTTACCCCCGATTCAGTCGTTTCGGACCGACCCGCTCAGCCGCGCCATAATTGGACACGCGACGAGGTGGAAGCCTTGTTTGCCCTGCCGTTCAATGACTTATTGTTTCAGGCGCAAACCGTGCATCGCCAATGGTTCGATGCCAATGAAGTGCAAAAAAGCACTTTGCTCTCCATTAAAACCGGTGGCTGCCCAGAAGATTGCAATTATTGCAGCCAAAGCGCAAAATTTGAGACGGGCCTCAAAGCCACTAAATTAATGCCAGTGCAAGACGTGCTAGAAGGCGCCGAACGCGCCAAAAACGCAGGCGCTTCGCGCTATTGCATGGGGGCCGCTTGGCGCAGCCCCAAAGACCGCGACATGGGCGCCATCATCGAGATGATACAAGGCGTGCGCGCCATGGGCATGGAAACCTGCATGACTTTGGGCATGTTGTCGCCCGCGCAAGCCAAACAATTAAAAGACGCAGGGCTGGATTATTACAATCATAACATTGATACCTCGGAAGCGTTTTACGGCGAAATTATTACCACCCGCACCTTTGAAGACCGTCTCGAGACGATTTCGCACGTGCAAGACGCAGGCATTAATGTTTGCGCGGGCGGCATTTTGGGCATGGGCGAAGACGTGGGCGACCGTGCCTCTATGTTGATGACTTTGGCCAATTTAAACCCGCAACCGCAATCTGTGCCTATCAATAAGCTCATCCCCATTGGCGGCACGCCTTTGGGCGACGCCACGCCGGTCGATGGTATCGACTTTGTGCGCTGCATTGCGGTGGCGCGTATTATGATGCCGAAATCTGTGGTGCGCTTGTCGGCCGGGCGCGAGTGGATGTCGGATGAGACGCAAGCGCTGTGCTTTTTGGCAGGCGCCAATTCAATTTTCGTTGGCGAAGAACTATTGACGACGGCCAATCCAGACCTATCTAAAGATAATGAGTTATTTGCCCGACTTGGGCTCGAGCCCATGGCGGCGCATAAATGCCCCTCGGCGGTGTAACACAGGAGCGACACAATGGACCTCAAGCTAAAACCTGAAGAACTTGCCTTTCAAAAAGAAGTCCGCGATTGGTTTGAAACCGTGCTGCCAGAAGGCCACGACATGAAGGGTAAAACGCTGATTACCCAAACCAAAGAAGAGACCAATTGGTGGCAAGCCCAGCTCCATGAAAAAGGTTGGGGCGCCGTGGGGTGGCCCGTGGAAGACGGCGGCACCACATGGAGCGACCCGCAAAAAGCGATTTTTCAAGCCGAGGCGGCGCGCGCGCAAAGCCCGCATCAATCGCCCTTTGGCGTTACCATGGTTGGCCCGGTGATTTGTGCCTTTGGCTCGCCAGAGCTGAAAGCGCAACATTTACCCGCCATTTTGGATGGCTCGATTAACTGGTGCCAAGGCTATTCCGAGCCCGGGTCGGGGTCTGATTTGGCCAGCCTGCGCACCACCGCCGAGCGCGATGGCGATGACTATATTGTCAATGGCCAAAAAATCTGGACCACTTTGGCCCATTGGGCGGAATGGATTTTCTGCCTCGTGCGCACCAGCCATGAAGGCAAGCCGCAGCAAGGTATTTCGTTCTTGCTCATCGACATGAATTCGCCAGGCATTGAAGTGAAACCGATTTACACCATCGACGGCGCGCATCACTTAAACGAAGTTTATTTCACCGATGTGCGGGTGCCGGCCAGCCATCTGGTAGGCCAAGAAAACGAAGGCTGGACCTATGCTAAATTCTTGCTGGGCAATGAGCGTGCCGGCATTGCTGGCACGGGCATGATCCGCAATGGTCTGGAAAACTTGAAAAACGTCCATGACTATCTCCATGAAACGGCCGAGCAAAGCTATCCATCCGATGCATTTGCGCGTCGCCATGCCGAATTAAGCGTGCGCGCCGCAGCCCTAGAAACGCTAGAAAACCGAGCGTTATTTGCCGAAGAGGGCTCAGGCGAGGGGCTTATTTTGCCCTTGCCGATGAAAGCCTTGGGCACGGAGTTACAGCAGGATATGGGCGATTTGGCCTATGATATGCTGGGCAATGAATCGAGCATTTTCTACGATAGCGATTTCGCGCCCACGGCCAGCGGCAATGCGCCGAATTATCGGGCCGAGGCGCCGAAGATGACGCACACAATGTTGTTCAACCGCGCCTCGACAATTTTTGGCGGCACAACGGAAGTGCAAAAAGGCATTATCTCGAAATTCGTTCTCGGCCTGTAAACGCCGTTACGCGAATACCGCTTGTAATTGCATGGCATCCATAATGCGACGGCCTTCGCTGTTCCAGACTTGGGTCAATTGCGAGCTATAGCCTTGGCGCACATGGCGCGTGGCCGAGCGCATTAACCACCAGCCATCTTCGGTCTCTAATTTATCGGTGAGGAAATTCATATTCCAATTCATCGAGCTGAGCGCGCGCACGGGGCCGTCAAAAAACGTCAGGGCGGCGGGCGGCGTATCGGCCAAAACCAAGAGCGGCATCAAGCCTTTGTCCCAACTCTCGGGGTCGGTGAGGCGGGCCCACATTAAAACATCTGGATTGTCTGCGCCTTCCATAAAGCGCGGGCCGGAAATCAGGCGGCGGTCTAGGTTTTGCAAAAACGTCGGCGCATCGGGGTGTTTGGGAAAGAAAGTTTCCGCGTCGTCTGGCTTCACGGTAATTTCTTTCAGCGGATAATCCACCTCGCGCGGCAATTCGCGGCTGACGCCATAGGTGAAAATCCCATGCGTGCCTGCGCCGATGGGACTATTCAGCTCGGCTGAGAAAGTGACATTGTTTTTGCCTTTGCGTTGCAATTTATGCGAGACGCTCAGCTGGTCGACGGCGGGGCCAATGAAGTTAATTTGGGCGGTGCGCAGCGGCGGCAAATCGGGGTTTTCGGCCGCAATGGCGGCGGCCAAAAGCGTGGTGGTGAGGCCCCCAAAGGCGGTGCGCCCCTGTTTCCAATTGTCGGGCAGGTCGGCCACATAATCGGGGCCGCTGGCCAAAAAGGCGGCCATAATATCGCTATAGGTTTTCATGAGATTTACTTTCTTGCGCTTGGGCTTAGGCCGAGGTGAGTAATCTTTGCCGCTCGGCGCGGTCTTTCTTCAATTGATATTCGCGCGACATAGCGGCGCCGCGCGTGGTGAAAATTTCGCTATGGACCAACCGCCATTGCCGGCCTCGGGTGGCCTTGGCACCGCTGCCATCATTATGGGCGGCCACGCGTTTGTCTAGGTCTACCGTCCAGCCGACATAAGATTTTGGTGCCCCCGCATCGCAGGTTTGCAGCAGGTAAACATAGCAATTTGTCAGATAGCGTTTGCTGGGGGTCATAGGTCTCGCGGGGTCAAATTTAAATCCATTCTGCTGCCCACAATATATTGCTTTACAGTGCCTTGGAAAGGGTCTAATCACGCCGCAGATTTCGCGTTTTTCGAGGGTCTTATGTCGGAAGCTGAAAACCTTACCAACCTGCCAGAAAATCCCGCGTCGCACGCCGCCGACGCGCTTTACGGCGTGTCGCGCTGGGGCGAGGGGCTGATCACGGTTCTAGACAATGGCCATATCGGTCTGCTGCATCCCTCGCGTCCAGAGGCGAGGCCGACGGATTTAATGTCGGTTCTCGACAACCTCGAGCAACGCGGCATTTCGGCGCCTGTTTTGCTGCGTGTCGCAGATTTTATCGAATGGCGCATCGACCAGATTAACGAAGCTTTTAACGGCGCCATTTGCGAGCTGGACTATCGCGGCAGCTATAAGGGCGTTTTCCCGATTAAAGTAAACCAGCAAGCGCAGGTGATTGACCGCATTGTCGCTTATGGGCAGCGCCATGGATTTGGCTTCGAGGTTGGCTCCAAAGCCGAATTGCTGATTGCTATGGCGCATAACCCAGGCACCGAAAGCGCGTTGATTTGCAATGGCGTGAAGGATGAAGAATTTATCCAATTGGCGCTGATGTCATTGCAGCTTGGGTTTCATACGTTCATCGTGTTGGAAAGCCCGCGCGAGCTGGAGCTGGTGCTGGCCGTGGCCGAGACCATGAACGTGCGGCCGCAATTGGGCATACGGATTAAATTAACCCATGAGGTAAGCGGCAATTGGGCGGCGTCTTCCGGCGATCGCTCGACCTTTGGCATGACCATTGCGCAAGTGATGGATGTGGTGGATGCCTTGCGGGCCCGCGGGTTCCTCGATTGTTTGAAATTGCAGCACTGTCATTTGGGCAGCCAAGTGCCGAATATTATCGAAATCCGCATGGCGGCGCAGGAAGCCTGTCGGTTTTATTTAGAGCTGATGAAAGAGGGCGCGCCGCTCGAGTTTCTCGATTTGGGCGGCGGGCTTGGCGTCGATTATACGGGCGAGCATCGGGCGACGGAAAATTCGACCAATTATACGCTCAATGAATATTGTCTGAACATCGTCGAGACGGTGAAATATGCGATGGATGAAGCGGGGGTCTCCCATCCGGTCATCGTCACCGAGAGCGGGCGCGCCTGCGTGGCGCAAAGCTCGATCTTATTGTTCAACGTGTTGGAAGCGACGCAATATGACAGCACGGAGCCTGTGTTACCGGCCGAAGACGACCACACGCTTTTGAAATCTATGTTGGCGGTAGAAGATTATCTAACGCCAGAGCGGGTGCAGGAGGCGTGGAATGATTTGGTCTATTATCGCAATGAAATGCGCGTGCTGTTGAAAAGCGGCCAAGTGTCTTTGCGCGAAAGTGCCAAAGCCGAGCGCATTCATTTATATATGATGAGCCGCATTAAAACCATGCTGGCCGATAGCGATATGGAAAATGAAGAAATGCACGCCGCCGTGGAGCAGACGGCGGATATTCTACATGGCAATTTCTCGCTTTTCCAAAGCCTGCCAGATGTTTGGGCCATCGACCAAATTCACCCAATCGCGCCTTTGCATCGGCTGAATGAAAAGCCGCGTCGGCGCGCCATTCTGTCGGATATCACCTGCGATAGCGACGGTAAGATTGATAAATTTGTCCTCGGCGACGGCGTCTCTAACACTTTGCCGGTGCATGATTTGCGCGCGGAAGAAGATTATTACCTCGGCGTGTTTTTTGTGGGTGCCTATCAAGAAACCTTGGGCGATTTGCACAATCTAT
This sequence comes from Rhodobiaceae bacterium, assembly GCA_018660505.1. GTDB lineage: Bacteria > Pseudomonadota > Alphaproteobacteria > RS24 > RS24 > UBA8337. Next base: position 36,313 of record JABJKE010000041.1, read on the forward strand.
TTGGCGATACCAACGTGGTGACCATTGAGCTGCGCGACGATGGCTCGTTTGAGTTGATGCACGAGCAAGAGGGCGATACGATTTCGGAAGTTTTATCCTATGTCGAATATGACCCGCGTTTGATGATTACTAATTTTAAGAAAACCGTCGAGCAGGCCGTGCAGGCGGGCAAATTGAGCCCGATGGAACGTCGCGCGATGATTGCGGCCTTTAAAGATAGCCTGAACGGCTATACATATTTCGAACGATAGAGTGAGGGGGCGGCGACTATGTCTCATGTGTTGGTAATTGGTGCGGGCGGTGTTGGCTCGGTGGCGGTGCATAAAATGGCCATGTTGGGCGAGCGCTTTACCCATATCACTTTGGCTTCTCGGCGGTTGTCGTCTTGCGAGAGCATTCAAAAATCGGTGCGCGAAAGAATGGGCCGCGAGATAAATATCGCCCAAGTGGACGCCGATAATGTGGCCCAAACCACGGCGTTGATTGAGAAAACCCAACCCGATTTAGTGGTCAATCTGGCTTTGCCCTATCAAGATTTAGCGATCATGGATGCCTGTCTGGCGACGGGGGTGCATTACCTCGACACGGCCAATTATGAGCCGCGCGATGAGGCAAAATTTGAGTATCACTGGCAATGGGCCTATCATGAGCGCTTTGCCGAGAAAGGCCTGATGGCGCTTTTGGGCTCGGGCTTTGACCCCGGCGTGACCAATGTGTTTACCGCCTATATTCAAAAGCATCTGGTGTCGGATATGCAGACGCTGGATATTCTCGATTGCAATGGCGGCGACCACGGGCAGGCTTTTGCCACTAATTTTAACCCTGAGATTAACATCCGCGAAATCACCGCGCCGGCCCGCCATTGGGAGAAGGGCGCTTGGGTGGAAACCCCCGCCTTGGCGCACAAACAAGCCTATGCGTTTCCTGAGGTTGGCGAACGCAATATGTATTTAATGTATCATGAGGAGTTGGAATCCTTATCGAAACATTATCCAGAGCTCGAGCGCGCCCGATTTTGGATGACTTTTGGCGATGCCTATTTGACCCATTTGCAAGTGCTACAAAATGTCGGCATGACGGCCATTGAGCCGGTGCTTTTCGAGGGTCAAGAGATTGTGCCTTTGCAATTTTTAAAAGCCGTGCTGCCAGACCCCGGGGATTTGGGCAAAACCACGAGCGGCAAAACCTGCATCGGCAACATCGTCACTGGCCAGCAAGATGGCGTGGCGCGCACCGTGTATCTGTATAATATTTGCGACCATGAAGCGTGTTTTGCCGAGGTTGGCAGCCAAGCGGTGAGCTATACAACGGGCGTGCCAGCAATGATTGGCGCCGCCCTGATGTTGGATGGCACATGGATGCAACCGGGGGTGGTCAACCTAGAGCAGCTCGACCCAGACCCTTTCATGGCCATGTTGAACGCCCATGGCTTGCCATGGCAGCATGTGGAGCTAGACGCTCCGTTGAGCTTTTGAGCCTAGCGATGAGCCAGCTCATGCCAACCCAATCTCAGGGCGCGGGAAATTTCGCGACGTTTGATTTATCGCGTGTGCCGTCGCCGTGTTTCGTTGTCGATGAAGTGGCGTTGCGCCAGAACTTGGAAATTCTGCACGCGGTCAGCCAAGCCTCGGGGGCGGAGATTTTACTGGCGCTGAAGGCGTTTTCCATGTGGTCCTTGGCGCCTCTGGTGCGCACGTATTTATCGGGCGCTTGCGCTTCGGGCCTATGGGAAGCGAAATTGGCCAAGGCGCATTATGGCGGCCAAATAACCAGCTATGCGCCCGCTTTCAAAGCCTCTGAGTTTGACGAGATTGCCAATTTATCCGACCATATTGTGTTCAATAGCCCGGCGCAGGTGGCGCGTTTTGGCGCGCAAGCCCAGCAAGCCGGCGCCGCCATTGGCTTGCGAATAAACCCACAGCATTCGGAAGGCGGGGTCGAGAAATATGACCCTTGCGCGGCGGGCTCGCGGCTTGGCCAGCCCCTGTCGGATATTACCAAATTGCCAGACCTGGTTTCGGGCCTGCATATGCACAGTTTATGCGAGCAAGGGTTTGCGCCTTTGGCCCGCACGGTAGAAGCGATAGAGCCGTTTTTACAGGCCCATAAGCAGCAGTTGCAGTGGCTAAACCTCGGCGGTGGCCACCTCATCACGCGGCCCGATTATGACCGCGACGGATTGGTGCAATTACTCACCCGCTTGCGCGATACGCTGGACGTGCAAGTGTATTTAGAGCTCGGCACCAGCGTGGCTTTTGATGCGGGCATTTTGGTCGGCGAAATATTGGATGTGATGGATAACGACGGCCCCGTCGCCATTGTCGATATTTCTGCCACCTGCCATATGCCCGATGTTTTGGAAGCGCCCTATCGGCCGGCTTTATTGGGCGAGCCCGCCTCGGGTGGCCAATCGGTTTCTTTGGGCGGGCCCAGCTGTCTGGCGGGCGATGTCATCGGCGCCTATGCGTTTGACGCTCTGCCACAAGCGGGTCAGCGGCTGGCGTTTCTCGATCAGGCGCATTATTCGATGGTCAAAACCTCTACGTTCAATGGTATCGCCCTGCCATCGATTGCGATTTGGAATAGCCAGAGCGATGCGCTACGCATGGTGAAGCAATTTGACTATGGCGATTTTGAATCGCGTCTTTCGTGAGCCAGTACCTATGAGCCAAAACTTATGAGCCAGCAAACCCAATTCCTTGGCGAAGAGCTAAGCCCAGAAGAAAACAACCCAGCGACCGCTCGCTTTGAAGTGGTGCCTTGCGGGCTAGAAGCCACTGTGTCTTATGGCACGGGTGCGGCGCGGGGCCCGCAAGCGATACTCGATGCCAGCCAGCAATTAGAACGTCTGGTGGCAGGAAAAACCCCCTGCGCCGAGGGTATTTTTACCCATGCGGCGGTCGATTGCGCACAGCCCATAGAAGCGGTGATGGCAGATTTGCGCGCCCGAACCGAGGCCATTATTGGCCGTGGCCATGTGCCCGTCACTTTGGGCGGCGAGCATTCCCTTAGCTATGGCGCCGTCATGGGCGTGGTTGATGGTTTGGCAAAAAACGGGGCAGGTGCCGTGGGTCTGGTGCATATTGATGCGCATGCTGATTTTCGCGAGGCCTATCAAGGCCACAAACATTCGCACGCCAGCGTTATGAACTTGCTGGCCGCCGAAGGCTTGCCGATGGCGTCTTTCGGGGTGCGGGCCTTGGCCGCCGAAGAAGAAGCGGCGCGCCGCGCGCATGGCGTGCTAACTTTCGATGGGCCCGAGCTGGTGCGCGCGCAAACTTCCAGCGTGCGCTTACCGGATGATTTTCCAGAAAATATTTACGTCACCTTCGATGTCGACGGCCTCGACCCCTCGGTGATACCCGCCACGGGCACGCCGGTTCCGGGTGGCTTGGGGTTTTACCAATCGCTTGATTTGATTGCCAGCACGCTTCGGGGGCGACGTTGTGTGGGCATAGATATCGTCGAGCTGGCGCCGATAGACGGCCAGCCCGTGTCTGATTTCACGGCGGCTTTGATTGCCTATCATCTGATGGCTCTAACCCTGTAGCTCTGGCACTATGAAAAAAAACCCCCGACGTGGGAGGAACGTCGGGGGCCGTGTTTGGGATATGAGGGCATCCCTAACCTGTCTATACGTAAGAATTTACACGACGGATGTTTAAATTTTTATTAAGATGACGACAGGGAGATATATTAATGAAAAAATCTGGAAAAATAGCGCTTTTGCTGGCTTTTTTAGCCGCGCCAATGGCCGCAAAAGCAGCAGAAAACCCGCATAATCGCGAAGTTTTATTCGGCGAAACGCATTTGCATACGGTTTTATCGTTCGATGCGTATATTTTTGGCAATCGCAACACACCAGAGGATGCCTATCGTTTTGCCAAGGGCGAAACCCTTAAACATCCGGCTGGGTTTGACATGACGTTGAGCGAGCCTTTGGATTTTCAATCGGTGACCGACCACGCCATTTATCTGGGCATGTTGCCCGCCATGCATAACCCTAAGTTGCCGGTTTCCAAACATCCGATAGCCCTAGAAATGCGCAAAGCCAAAACCCAAGCTGAGCGCATCGGTGCCTTTCAAAAATTATTTCCCTATCTCAATAAAACCGACAAGCCAGACGATTTGGTCGATGAAAAAATTATGAAATCGGCTTGGCAGGAGATTATCTCCGTGGCCAACCGCCATAATGAGCCGGGCAAATTCACCACGCTCATCGGTTATGAGTTTACCTCGGGGCCGGACAATCAAAACCTGCACCGCAATGTGTTTTTCCGGGGGGATAAAGCCCCCAGCCTGCCGTTCAGCCGCATTATGTCGCCCAATCCGGAAGACCTATGGAAATGGATGGACCGCCTGCGGGCCAAAGGCATGGACACGATTGCCGTGCCGCATAATTCCAACGGCTCTAACGGGCTGATGTTCCAAACCACGAAATGGGACGGCAGCCCAATGGATGCGGCCTATGCCAAAACCCGTATGCGCAATGAGCCGATTGTGGAAGTGACCCAAGTGAAAGGCGATAGCGAGACCCATCCGCTGCTTTCGCCGAACGATGAATATGCCGATTTTGAAACCATGCCGTTTCGCGTGGGCGCTTGGACCCCCAGCAAGCCAGATGGCTCTTACGTGCGCCAAGCCTATTTGCGCGGGCTAGAAATGGCCGCCCAAGGCAAAGGCAATCCGTATAAATTTGGCCTCATCGGCGCCTCCGATACGCATGTCGGCGCGGGGGCTTTTGACGAGGATAATTATTGGTCAAAAATTGGTCTGGTCGATAGCAACGCCAAATTGCGCGGCTCGGTGCCGCTCGATAGCCCCACCCAGTCAGGCAGTGTTTATAATGAAAATAATTTCCAAACTTGGAGTGCGTCGGGTCTGGCGGCGGTCTGGGCGGATAGCAATACGCGCGGGGATGTGTTTGACGCCATGCGCCGCAAAGAAACCTATGCGACCACGGGCCCGCGGATGAAATTGCGGTTCTTTGCTTCGGATAATTTCGAAAGACGTATTTTGAAACGCGCCAATATGGTGGAGCGCGCCTATCGCCAAGGGGTCTCTATGGGCAGTGACTTGGCTTTGAAAGACAACCAGACGCCCGAGTTTTTGCTATGGGCGCTGCGCGATGCGCGCTCGCAAGGGCTGCAGCGCTTGCAAATTGTCAAAGGCTGGCTGAAAGCCGATGGCACAAGTGCCGAGAAAGTGTTTGATGTGGCCTGTGCGGGCGGCAAATCGCCCAATGCCAAACACCGCTGCCCAGACAATGGCGCCAAAGTGGATGTGAAAACCTGCAAAGCCAGCGCCAAAACCGCCGCCAATGAATTGAAAACCACGTGGCGCGACCCTGAGTATGTGTCGGGTCAGCAGGCGTTTTATTACGTTCGGGTTTTGGAAAATCCAAGCTGTCGCTGGTCGAGCTGGGATGCTTTGCGCGCTGGCGTGGCACCGCGCCCCGATGTCGATGCCACCATTCAGGAACGCGCCTATTCATCGCCGATTTGGGTGAATTAAGCGGCCGGTTTTTTGCCGCGCGCCCAATCCATCGCCAATTTTGCGGTGAGGGTGAGGATAAAAATAGCGACCGAAAAAGACACAATGGCAGGCCCTATGGGAACAGCCAGCGTGTCGGCGATAGGCAGGCCGATTAGCATCGAAAGACAGGCAATGAGACTGCCGCCAACGCCCATAACTTCTGGTGATTTAGCAAATAGCCGCGCCGTGGAAGCGGGAATGATAAGCAGCGAGGTGATGAGCAAAGCGCCAACCAATTGCACCGCGCCGGCCACCACGATGCCCATCAAAAGCATCAATAAAAACTCATAGGTCCGCACCGGAACGCCCTCGGCATGGGCTAATTCTTCGCTGGTGGTCATCAGCAAAAGCCCCGGCCATAAGCGCATTAACAGCCCCAAAGAAAGCCCGCTGCCCAAAACCACAAGAGGCAGGCTGTCGGGCGATAGATTGTCGAGACTGCCGAGCAAATAATCATGCACTTCGGCGTCTTCCATGCCCAAAAGAGCCATGGCCAAAATACCGAGAGACAAAGCCGCATGGGCCAAAATGCCGAGCAAAGTATCGGTGGCTAGCAAGCGTTGGGTGCGCAGCCATATCAGCGCAATGGCAAACACAATGGCGATGAGTATCATGCCGAGCTGATTGGATATGCCGATGAGCAGGCTGATCGCCACGCCGAGCAGGGCGGAGTGAGCCAAGCCGTCGCCGAAATAAGCCATCCGTCGCCACACCACAAAACAGCCCAAGGGGCCCGCCAAAAGAGCCAAAGCGATGGCGGTAATCAGCACGGCGGGGATCATGATGTCGCCTCGCCCGAATGGTCATGGTCATGGTTATGGTCATGATTATGGCTGTGTTGATAGACCGACATCATTTGCGCCATGTCTTTGCCAAACATTGAGATGAACTCGGGGTCTCGGGCCACGCTTTCGGGCGCGCCAGAGCAGCAAATATGATGATATAGGCACACCACACGCCGCGTCGAGCTCATCACCAAATGCAAATCATGGCTGACCATTAGTACCGATAGGTCGCGGTTTTCAAATATCTCTTCAATCAATTGATAAAACTGCAATTGGCCCGAAACATCGAGGTTTTGCGCTGGCTCATCGAGCATTAAAACCTGCGGCGAGGCGGCCAAGGCGCGGGCCAATAAAACCCGTTGCAGCTCGCCGCCAGACAGGCCAGCCAGCGGCCGCTCAAGCAGCGCTTCGCAATGAGTTTCGGCAGCCAGCGCGTCAATGGCCTCTGCCGTGAGGGGATTGTTGAGGCTTAAAAAGCGCCGCACCGGCATGGGCAAAGTAGGGTCGATTTGAAACCGCTCGGGCACATAGCCAATGGTCAGGCCATCGCGATGGCTCACACTGCCGCTTTGCCCGGTTTCCAGCTTTAACAAATGGCGCAGCAAAACCGATTTTCCCGCCCCATTTGGGCCAATCAGCGTGATGAAATCATTCTCGGCCAGATCGAGCGACACATGGTCGAGCACCATCCGCCCCTGGCGCGAGGCGCACAGGTTTTTGGCGGAAATTAAATAATCAGAATTACTCATGCGCTTTTATGGCCTTCCAAAGCCGAGAGGGCAAGTTGATTTCGCTAAACCGAGGCTTTACCGCTAGGCTTGCTTGGCAGCGTCCAATTGCGCGCCCATTTTTTCCCAGAGCATATGAACCGCCTGAAGGGGGCGCACCATGACTTTAAATTCGGTAATTAGCCCATCCGCATCGAAATCAATAATATCGACGCCATTGATATATTTGCCGTCTATCTCGGCCTCAAATTCCAGTATCATGCGGTCGTCGGTGATGGTTTCTTTTTTATAATCAAAGTGACTGTCGTCAAACACATGTCCGGCGGCCAATAGATATTGCAGCGTCAAGGCTTTACCCTTTTGCGGCGTAAACACCACGGGTGATACGAATATGCAGTTTTCATGCAGCATATCATCCAGGGCCTGCGCGCTGGGGGCGTCCATATAGGCATGCCATTTTTCATTGAGCGTCTGTGGATTAGATGAGGTCATGCGAACTCCTATAGTTGCCAGCTTAGAGTGCGATTATTTTTTTAGGTCGGCAACAAAAAAGGGGCCGGCATATAAATACCGGCCCCCAAATTGACGAGAAAGAGAGGCTTAAGCGTCGCTTTCCGTTACGGCTACGTGCCAGATGATAAGACCGAAAGCGATCTTGTTCAGCACATCGGCCAAGTTATAGATGATGTTCAAAGTCGCACTATCGACGGAACCCATCATGTAACCCAAAATGTAACCGAGCGGGTAGATAGCCCAACCGAAGGTCACAATGTTACGCATCATTTTAAAGGCAGACTGCACAGCTGGGCTGGCATTTTCTGCATTGATACGGCCGGCTTCGCCGAGGAAAATTTCATAAAGGACATAGAACCAAGCCAGGGTACCGATAACGAAACCAAGCGTTACATTCATGTAACCTGCTTCGCCGAGGTAGCCGAACACCAGCATGACAGTTGTACCCACCAGCAGACGCCAGAACACGCCAGCCGGAACTTTCGTGATGGCCGACAAGATGAGGAAGAACTCAACCATCAGCAATGGCACGGTAATCAGCCAGTCAATGTAGCGATAGACCGTTGGTGTTTCACCGGTCGAAACCCAGACGTCGCGCATGTAGAAATAATGCACGGCAGCGACAAGCGTTACCAAACCGGAAACCGTAAGAGAAGTTTTCCATTTGTTGGCCACGCGGTCACGTTCGATGAAGAAAAAGACCGTCGAGGCAACCAAGGCCATCGAGATCAGCCAGAAAGAAATACCTACGAAGTCGTCAGGCGCTAAGTTAGCCTCGGCCGCACTCGCGAGCGATGGCATCGTCATAAGAGCCGATGTTGCAACAGCAGCTCTCCAATGTTTAATAAATTTCATGTTCTTACTCTCCCAATATTGAACAAATTTAGTTTAGGGTGACAGATTGTCGCGACAAGTAAAAAATATTCTTTTTCGTCATTTTTTTTAAACTTGTTAATATACTTACTATCGTAAAAAGAGCTTAGGAATCACGATTTTGGACATTCTGAAGTTAAAACAAGGCCTGCAAGACGAGCTCGCGGACATTCTCGAGCGCTCGCAATTTGTTGAAAAACAGAAACAGGCGCGCGCGGTGGCCGTCGACCGCCTGACCCGTGCCGAGGCCATTGCCATTGCCGCCACCCTGCACGGGCTGCTTGGCTGGCTGCCCTCGGCTCAAGTGGAGACCTCGCAACAAAGTGCGGCGACCGCTGTTTCCGTAAGCGCCAGCGTGACCGGAGACGATGTGATTACCACCACAGGCTTGGTGATTTTGTCCAATGACTTGCTGACGACGGAATTTGAAATTTTGACACAGGCCGATTATGTGCTGCTCGATGATTTTACGGGCGATGCGCAAAAACGCGAAAATCGGGAAGCTTTGGTGCAGGCCATTTTCGATGCCTTTACCAGCAGCTATCGGCGACGCTATGAATTTGCGCTCACCGAGGTCGGCTTGCGCAGCAAAGTTTTATTGGATGGCGCGCATATAGCGCGATTGTCCGAGCTCGCCTAATTTACCGATGCGCGTGATTAGGGCGCTTTTGGGGCGCGGCGTGCGAATCACGCCTAGCGCGGGCTTTCGTCGGCGCTTCAAACTCTAGCGTGCGACCATCGGCGAAGGACAGGCGGAGGGAGACTTTATCTCCCGCCGTGCCCGAAAACCCAAACAGCATCAGATGATGGCCGCCCGGTTTGAGCGCCAGCTTGCCCTTGGCGGGCAGGGCGAAACTATCGACCGCCTGCATGCGCATATTGCCATCGCGAGATGTGATATGCGTGTGCAATTCAATGCGTTCGAAGGCTTGGCTGCTGGCTGCGATTAAACGTGTGGCTGTTGGCGACGGGTTGGTCACCACCCCATGCAAAACGGCGGGACGTTGGCCGATGCCAAGTTTAACTTGCGCTTTCGCCACGCTTAATTCCGCCTGCGCGGAGCCGAGACTTAACATGGCCAGAACGGCACTGGCGAAAAACAGACGCATCGACTTGCTCACTTCATAGGGTGGTTATTCGGCCGCTACCTGATTGGTGCCACCAAACTCATAGTCTTCATCTTTCGCCTGTTGGGTGGCATCTTGATAGACATAGGTAAATTCTGGCCAATTATTGGTCACTTTGCCGCTCTCGTTTTTATACCAGCTATTGCATTCTTTCACGAAAACCGACGTAGCAATGCGGGCTTTCAAGAAGTCAGCAAACTCCGCCATGGCTTCTGGTTTCAGCGCCATGCTGGTGGCTTTATGCTGGTCTAATTTATCCAAACAGCTCAAGACATAATTGACCTGACATTCAATCATGAAAATAATCGAATTATGGCCAAGGTTGGTGTTGGGGCCATAGAGCATGAAGAAATTTGGGAAATTAGGCATGGTGATGCCAAGATAAGCTTCGGCGCCTTCTTTCCAAGCAGTGTTTAAATCGACCCCTTGCGTGCCCGACACATCGAGCGGTGCCAGAAAATCGGTCGAGGCAAAGCCGGTGCCATAGACAATCGAATCGAAGGCATGCACTTGGCCATCTTTGGCTTGAATGCCGGTTTTGGTGATTTTTTCAATGCCCGAAACTTCGACGGTCACATTCTCACGCTGCAAAGCAGGCAGATAGTCGTCGGAGATAACCACGCGTTTGCAACCCACCGGATAATCTGGCTTTAGAATCTCGCGCAATTTGGGGTCTTTAACTTGGTCGTTGAAATGATCGTCAATCACTTTGCTGAAGTCCCCCGGAAGGTTCAGCAATTTAATCATAAAGCGGGATTTTTTAATCTCGTTAAAGACGGTGAAATTTTTCTCAAGCGCATAATACAAAAGGCCGCGATAGGCACGCCGAACCGCCGGGAAAGAGAAGAAGAATTTTGCAATCGCGCCGTATTCTTTATCATTGCGCGGCACCACATGGCACGGCGAGCGTTGGAAGACAGTGAGATGCTCGGCCACTTTCGCGACTTCTGGAATAAATTGCGCCGCCGAGGGGCCATTGCCAATCACGGCGACTTTTTTGCCCTCTATCGGCGCGTCATGCTGCCATTCGGCGGAGTGGAAAATAGCCCCTTCAAAATCATTCTGGCCTTTAATCTCCGGCGTTTTGGGACGGTTCAATTGTCCCAAAGCCGTCACCACAACATCGGTGGTCAAGACATCGCCATTGGTTAACGTCAGGTTCCATTTTTGAGTTTTTTCGTCAAATTTGGCGCTCACCAACTCGCTGTTGAAACGGGTTTTTTTGCGCAGCCGATATTTTTCGGTCAACTCGTTGAGATAGGCATGGATTTCTTGGCGGGCCGGAAACACCCGAGACCAGTCGCCGCGTGTCTCAAAGGAGAAAGAATAAAAATGCGAAGGCACATCGCAAGCGCAGCCTGGGTAATCATTGTCACGCCAAGTGCCGCCGATGTCTTCGGCTTTTTCCAAAATGGTAAAATTATTGCGCCCGTGGCGCAGCAATTGCATGGCCATGCAGATGCCACCGACGCCGCTGCCAATAATGGTCACATGTGGTTGGTTTTCTTGAATACTCATAGTTAAATCTCCCTGTGAAGAATATTACGGAGAAATACGCAATCGGCAAGCGGGGAATTATGTCGCAAACTAAAAACCTTAAAAAATCTGTTTATTTGCATTTGGGGCTTGTCTGTTAGGTGGGTTTGTTCCTAGTATTTTCTTACGTTTAGTTAGGGAGAAAATCGGATGGGACATCCTTCATTCACGAGAAAACAAGCCACCATTATTAATGTCGTGGCGGGTGGCCTTTTGGCCTTGGGTATCGTCAGCGCCATGATGCAGCAATCGGAAGAGGGCGGTCTGTCTGGCGTGTTCTCGAACAATAGTTCAGCGAGCGCCAGCATTGGTCAAATTGATACCGATCGCATTATCGACGCCGACAGCGAACCCGGCAATTGGCTGTCTTATGGCCGCGATTATGGCGAGCAACGCCATTCGCCGCTGACCCAGATCAACCATAAGTCGATTAAAGATCTCGAGCTGGCTTTCTCCGTCGATATGTATACGACGCGCGGTCTGGAAGCCTCGCCGATTGTCGTTGATGGCATTATGTATATGACCAGCTCTTGGAGCGTCGTCTATGCGGTGGATGCGACCACGGGCGAAGAAATTTGGTCCTATGACCCAGAAGTGCCCGGCGATTGGGCGCGCAAAGCGTGTTGCGATGTCGTCAATCGCGGTGTCGCGGTTTATGAGGGCGCGGTTTATCTGGCAACCCTGGATGGCTATTTGGTCTCGTTAAACGCTGAGACGGGCGAAGAAATTTGGCGCGTCAATACATTGATTGATCGCAAACGTCCTTACACCATCACGGCGGCCCCTCGGGTAGCCAATGGCCGTGTGTTCATTGGTAACGGCGGCGGCGAATTGGGCGTGCGCGGGTATGTAACTGCCTATGACACCAAAACGGGCGAACTAGACTGGCGCTTCTACACTGTGCCGGGCGACCCGAACCTGCCGTTTGAGCATCCTGAAATGGAAGAAGCCGCGAAAACCTGGAAAGGTGGCGAGTGGTGGAAAATCGGCGGTGGCGGCACCGTTTGGAACTCGATTGTTTATGA
>JABJKE010000045.1 GCA_018660505.1 Rhodobiaceae bacterium
CCGGCCACGGTCGGAAGCTCGATAATGGGGTGCACTTCAAACTGGTGCATCGGATCGATGCCAGCGCCACCTTGTGCGTTACTTGTACCAGCCACGCTTTACTCCTCGTTCTCGCGGCGTTTCGCCGCTTCTGCTTGGTCCTGCTTACGGCGCATTTCATTCACCGTACGAACCGAATTCATCAAACCAGCGCCCATACCGAGCCCCAAAAAAACCAGCATAAAGATGGGCTTCGTGTCTAACACTTTGTCCATCCACCAGCCGACAAAACCACCGACTGCAATGCCCACCAATATTTCGACCAAAAGCCGATAGGCTAAGCCCAACATATTGGCATTGACCCGCGCCTGCTTTTCTGGCGGCACTTGCCCTTGCCGGCGAGCGGAAATTTTTTCTTCTAAAGCATCGAGCCGTTCACGTTTGGGCATCGTATGTATCCTTTAGCGGGGTTTTGCGACCTCTCGGTCCGGACCCCATGAAAACACCCCAAAAAACAAGGGTTTCCGCCATCCAGTTGACGCGAACATAGGTTTAAACGCGGGGAATGTCAAGTTGGCGACACTTGCTTAAGCTACTGAATTTGCTTCTTCTTTTTCTTCATCTGTGATTTTTTCGCCAGCCGAGTCGGCAAATTGCTCAGCCGTCGCCAAATCAACCGATAAAAGCTGGCTGACGCCGCGTTCTTGCATCGTTACCCCGAACAATCGGTCCATCCGCGCCATGGTCAGGGCGTGGTGGGTAATCAGCAAAAAGCGGGTGTCGGTTTGCTCGGAAATCTCTTTCACCAAATTGCAGAAACGCTCCACATTGGCGTCATCCAAAGGCGCGTCCACCTCATCCAACACGCAAATCGGCGATGGATTGGTCAAGAAGACGGCGAAAATAAGCGCCATCGCCGTCAAAGCCTGCTCGCCGCCCGAAAGCAGGGACATGACTTGCGGTTTTTTGCCAGGCGGATGGGCGATGATTTCAAGCCCCGCCTCTAACGGGTCATCGCTTTCGGTGAGGGTTAAATTGGCCGTGCCGCCGCCAAACAATTGCGTGAACAAGCGCTGGAAATGGCCGTTCACCGTTTCAAAAGCGGCCAGCAAACGTTGCCGTCCCTCGCGGTTTAACTGGCCGATGCCATGGCGCAATTTATGAATCGCCGAAGTCAGCTCTTCATGCTCGCCTGTCATCGTCGTGATTTGCGTTTGAATGTCTTCCGCTTCTTCTTCGGCGCGTAAATTCACCCCGCCCAGATTTTCCCGCTCGCGGCGCAATTTTTCGAGCTTATTTTCCATCGCTTCCACATCTGGAAAAGGTTTTTCGACATCATGGCCCGACACCGCGAGCGCTTTTTCGGGCTCGATGCGAAGCGCCTCGCGGATGCGCTGACCTGCCTCGTCGAGGCGCAGTTTATTGGCTTCCACGGTGGCTTCCAGACGCGCTTGCGTTTCGCGCGCGGCGCCAACCAAGGCTTGCACTTCGCGCGCTTTGGTGTCGGCTTGGGATAAATCTGTCTCGGCTTGCGACAAAGCATCGGCGGCCGCTTGGCGCTTGGCTTCGGCTTCCACGATGAGGTCGGCTAATTTGCCCCGCTTCTCTGCCAAAGCATCGGGCACATCTTTATAGCTCGCCATTTCTTCCGCCACCGAGGTCTCGCGGGTCGCGAGGGCTTCGACTTGCGTGCCCGCGGTTTCTTGGCGCTGCTTCCATTGCGCCATGTCTTCGCCAATGCGGATAAGGCGCGCATCGCGCGCGGCACGGCGGCTTTTCAGACCGTCTAATTCAGCCCGCGCTTGCGCATGGGCACCGCGCGCCTCGTCCATGGCCGTGCGGGTGCTTTCCACCGCAGCCAGTAAATCGGCCTCGCCGCCCAAAGCTTGCAAATCTTGGGTTGCGGCAGTTTCGGCTTTTTCAATCTCGGCCAAATCTTCGACGATGCGCGTCAAGCTGGCTTCCAGCGCCGTTAATTTGGCGTTTTGTGTAGCAACGCCGGCTTCGGCCTCGGCCAAATGGCGTTGCGCTTGCGCGGTTTCCGCTTGGCTCTCTTTGGCCAATTGGCGCGCTTCATCTTGTGCCGCACTGGCTTGCTCGGCCGCCAGACGCGCGGTTTCTAAGCTTGTTTTGGCGCTCTCAGCTTGGCTCTCGGCTTGCTCAATCTCGCCGGATAATTCATCCAGCCGGTTTTTCTGCGCCAATCTTGTGGCGGCGGCCGTGGGCGCATCCGCGGCCGCACAATAGCCATCCCAACGCCAAACATCGCCCTCTTTCGAGACTAGTTTTTGCCCGGGCAATAAAGCCGCTTGCAAAGCATCGCCCTGCTTTTGGGTCACCAGACCCACTTGCGACAGCGCGCGCGTCAATAAAACAGAGCCCGCCACATAGGCCGACAAAGGCTCCACATCATCGGGTAATTTTTGCCCCAGGCCTTGCGCGCCCAGCGGATTCCAAAACGCCGGCGCCGCACTATCTGGCGAGGCATCCAACTCATCGCCAAGGGCGGCGCCCAAAGCGGTTTCATAAGTCGGTGTCACCGTCACATCATCGACCAAAGCGGGATAGGCGGCCTCATCGGCTTTGGCAAACAGGCGCGCCAGCGCATCGCGCTCGCCCACCAAACGCTCCAAAGCCCCGCGCGCTTCGCGGGCCGGATCGCCAGCGCTTGATTGCGCCTCGCGCGCGGCCCGATAAGCGGCCTCGGCTTGGGTCAGCGCCACTTGCGCCGCCTCTTCTTTGGCTTGCAAATCTTCGGTTTCGCTGCGCCGGGCGGCGACATCGAAATCGGATGAAATGGCATCTTCAATATCGCCGCGGGTGTTTTCAGCCAGCTGGCGTTCGGCTTCTAATTTCTCGCGACGGTTCTGATTATGGCGCACCGCTTGTTCGATGGCTTGTTGGCGGGCCCTAAATTCTGCCGCGGCTTGCCCCGCTTCATCATAGGCTTTTTCGCAAAGCGCCAAATGCGCCGAGGCTTCTTCAAGGCGCGTGGCACTTTGCGTTTCGGCTTCCGATTCATCGTCCGAAATAGAGGCGCGCATATCGGCTTCTTCTTCGCTCAGGCGCTGAATCTGGTGTTCCGCATCTTGCAAAACTTGGCGTTCGCGCGTGGCGTCTTGGGCAATCGTGGCGATTTGGCTTTGCAGGCGCGCAACCATTTCCGTGGCCCGCTGGGCTTCCGCATCCAAACTCTCTTGTTCCAACGTCAAACGGCGCAAACCGGCGGCGGCACTGGTTTCGGCCTCGCGCAAATCGGGCAGCGCTGCTTGGGCGTTGGTTTGCGCGGTCGTCGCAGAGGCCGAGGCAATGCCCGATTCGGAGACCGCTTTGCGCGCATCCATCAACAGGCTTTCGCTTTCCTCGACCATGTCGAGGGCTTGGCGCCAGCGCAAATGCAAGGCCAAGGCTTCGACTTCGCGAATTTGGCCCGAGATGTTTTTATAGCGACTGGCTTGGCGCGCTTGGCGTTTGAGCTGGCGCAATTGGGTTTCTAAATTGGTGATGGTTTCTTCTAATTTTTCGAGATTGCTCTCGGCGCCGCGCAACCTCAATTCAGCCTCATGGCGGCGCGAATGCAGGCCAGAAATACCCGCCGCTTCTTCCAAAATGCGGCGCCGCGCTTCGGGCTTAGAATTAATAATTTCCCCAATTTGGCCCTGTTTGACCAAAGAGTTCGACCGCGAGCCTGTCGAGGCATCGGCAAACATAAGTTGCACATCGCGGGCGCGCACATCGCGCCCATTGATGCGATAGGCCGAGCCCGCATCGCGCTCAATCCGGCGCGCCACTTCTAGGGCATCTGCGTCATTAAATTCCGGCGTGGCTTGGCGCGCTGAATTATCCAGCATCAGCAAAACTTCCGCATGATTGCGCGAGGCCCGTGAATTCGTGCCAGAGAAAATCACATCTTCCATGCCCGAGCCGCGCATCGATTTATACGACGTCTCACCCATCACCCAACGCAGCGCTTCCAGCAGATTTGATTTGCCGCAGCCATTGGGGCCCACGATGCCTGTCATGCCCGGCAAAATGTCGAGCTCCACCGGGTCTACGAAAGACTTAAATCCAGAGAGGCGAATGCGATCAAATTTCATTGGCTTAATAATCCTCTAGCCGCGTTTGGGCCATTTCCAGCGCGCGTTACGGAAGCGCTCGTTGGATGGCTTTCTTAATCTCACTGTAAGGCCGATTCCCCTCCAGTTTTTCGCCATTGATGAAAAAAGTCGGGGTCGAGCGCACGCCCAATTCGTCGGCGGCCGCGGATTGCATCACCCGGATACCCTCCAGCTTATCGGCGTCTTTCAAACAAACCACGAAATCGGCTTCCGATAGGCCTGCTTGGCGCGCCAGCTTTTGCAATTCTTCCATCGCATTCTCGCTCTGCAACCAAGCGTTTTGGCGTTTGAACAAAATATCCAAAAAGTTAACCCGTGCCTTTGGCGCCACACATTGCGCCAACATGGCACCCGCCGTGGCATAAGGGTCGAAGGGGAACGGACGGAAGTGAATTTTCACCAGCCCTTTATCGACATAATCGGCTTTTACTTTCGGCAAAGTCTCGCGATGAAACTGGCCGCAATGCGAACAGGTCAGCGAGGCATATTCCACAATGGTGACCGGCGCATCGGCATTGCCAAGCACAATCTCGCCCAATGGGTTTGGCGTATCCAGCGCGCCTTGGCCGCTATTGGCCGCTGCCGCCACGGCTTGCGCGGTTTGGCTCAGCTCCAGGCCGTCATCGGCTTGGCTAGTATCTGTGCCCGGATTTCTGTCTGCCCGACTGAAAAACAAGCCAGCGCCCACCACAATGGCCAGCGCCGCGATAGCGATAATGATTTTATTATTTTGAGACACAAAAACCCCCGAATCGATAAGTTGCTCTGATTATATTGCAGCTTAGCGATTCTTGCGCTTTCATTCGGCCACAGGGCAAGTGCCCTGTGGAAAACTATTCGGCCAATTTGGGCCCGCGCGCTATTTATCTTGCGGCCGACGCCGCGCCACCCGCGCCCCAAGGCGCGCCAAAGCGGCCTTCAAACGACGATTGTGAAACGCGCCCAAGGCGGCTTCTGCCTCAGCAATCTCGGTTTCGGCAAGCGGCGTTTGGCGGGCCGCTTGGGCTTTTAAATAATCCAACGGCAAGGGGCCTTGTACGATATTCAGCCGCGCAATGGAGCCCGCGCCATAATGTTGATTGATGCGCTCTAAAATCAGCGGCGACATATGTTGCACTTCTAAGGCCATGGCACCTTCTACCTTGACCGTTAGCAGCGCGCCCGTTTCTGTGCCTCGGCCATTTCGCGAAATCCGTTCGGGGCAAGACAGGGCGGCCAATTGCGGGCCGACAATCATCGGCCAATGCGCCAGAATATCAATCTCGCGAAACCCACGCCGCTTTAGCGTCGGTGCCACAATGCGCCCCAATACCGAGCCGACCGCACGGCCTTGATAGCCGCGCGCGGGTTTGGTCTGCGGTATGTCGCGCAAATAAGATAATGGCTTGGTGATGGCTTGCCCCCCGTGTCGATTGCTTTAGCATAGCAGATATGTCTAAAAAACGCACGACCCCGACAGCTTCCCCAACCGAGACGGCCCCAGCCTCTGCCTTGCTGGATTGGTATGATGCCCATGCGCGCGATTTGCCATGGCGTATTTTGCCCGCCGCCGCCAGAAAAGGCGCCAAGCCAGACCCTTATCGCATATGGCTATCTGAAATCATGTTGCAGCAAACCAATGTGACCACTGTGCGGCCTTATTATGAAAAATTTCTAACCCTGTTTCCCACTGTGCAGGCGCTGGCCGCCGCGCCCGACGAGCAAGTGATGGCCGCTTGGGCGGGGCTGGGCTATTATAGTCGCGCCCGCAATTTGGTGAAATGCGCCCGCGCCGTGGTGGCCAATTTTGAGGGCCGCTTTCCCGACACAGAAGAGCAATTGCTAAGTTTGCCCGGCATTGGCCCCTATACGGCAGCAGCCATCGCCGCGATTGCCTTCAACCAGCCTGCCGCGCCCGTGGATGGCAATATCGAGCGGGTGTTATCGAGACTGTACAATTTGCAAACCCCCATGCCCGCCTTAAAGGCAGAGGTGAAACAAGCCAATGCCAAATTAGTGCCCAAAGACAGGCCCGGTGATTTCGCCCAAGCGATGATGGATTTAGGGGCGAGCCTTTGCACGCCCAAACGCCCCAATTGCCTGATTTGTCCGTGGCGCGCGCCATGTCTGGCGCGCCAAGCTGGCATCGAAGAAAGCCTGCCCATCCGGGCACCCAAAAAACCCAAACCCGAACGCCAAGGCACGGTATTTTGGCTCGAGAACGCCAAAGGCCATGTGTTGATGGCGCGCCGTCCCGACAAAGGCCTGCTGGGCGGCATGTTGGTTTTTCCCTCGCTGGGATGGGATGCGCCCAATGAAAGCCGATTGCCCGAGCTTTTGCCACCCGACTGCAAAGATATGTGGACCCCGCTAGAGGGCGAAGTGGTGCATGTGTTCACTCATTTTAAACTGACCCTGTCTATCGTGGCGCAAACCGCGCCGAAAGGGTTTCGGGCGCCGACGGGGTTTCAATGGGTAGCGCCAAAGGCGTTTGCGCAAGAGGCTTTGCCAAGTGTCATGACGAAAATTTGGAAAACCGTGCTGTTAAAATGAGTTGACCCCCCCTTCTTGGGCAAGTAGCTTGCAGCCATTAACAATAAAAATAAAAAGGTAAAAACTATGTCTAAACGTTTCGCTATTATTATCGTTGTTCTACTCGGCATTTACGCCGTGGTGAATTTTTTCCAGTCGGATGACGAGGTCACCTCTAGCTCTGACCCAATGAACGCTTCCATGAACACAGATGACATGATGAAGGATATGCAAGATGACATGTCCGACGCCAAGTCAGACATGATGATGGACGATATGGACGATATTGCCGATATGTCCGATGACCAAATGAGCAAAGAGCAAGAAACGCGTAAATTACTGGCGGAACTTAAAACCATCCCCGTTAGTGAATTTGCCGTCAATAAAATGAAATATGAACGCTTGCTGGAAATGCATCCTGGCAATGAACGGTTCATGAGCAAAGTCGATTTCTATTCGCAAAAATTAGCCGACCAGCAAGCTGGTTACTAAAAATAGCTCGACGCCAATAATAATACCGGCCCTTCGCTCGCGGGGAAGCGGTCGGTATTTTATTGCGAGACTAGTTTAAAGAGTTAATCCGCGTCCCTGACTTTTTGCCGAAGATTGTCGATCGGCACTAATTTATCGCCGTCTTTATAATGCCAATAGGTCCAGCCATTGCAGCTCGGCGCGCCTTGTGCGGCGGCGCCCATTTTATGGATGGAACCAGATGGCGCGGTTTTTTCCTGCCCTAATTTTACCGATCCATCGGCCCGGACTTTCGCTTTGATTTGCGCTTGCGCTTTACGCGCGGGGCCGAATAATTGCGTGCCAGGCTTTACCAGCCCACGCTCGACCAAAGTGCCAAAGGCTACGCGCGGTTGCGATTTGGCGCTTTGGGTTACTTGCAATTCGCTATCGTCCAACCGCTCGATGCGGCCAATTCGGCTCATGGCGGCTTCGGCATAATTGGCCTCGGCCTCAATGCCAATAAAATGGCGTCCCAGGCGTTTCGCCACAGCGCCCGTGGTGCCCGTGCCGAAAAACGGGTCGAGCACCACATCCTCGACTTGTGTCGAAGCCAAAAGCACGCGGTGCAGCAAGCTCTCAGGCTTTTGTGTCGGGTGCAATTTATGCCCGTCGTCGCCTTTCAAGCGTTCCCCGCCATTGCAAATTGGCAGCGTCCAATCCGAGCGCATTTGCACATCATCATTCAGCGTTTTCATCGCTTGATAATTAAACGTATAGCCCGTCGCATTCTCGTCCGGCGCCGCCCAAATCAGGGTCTCATGGGCATTGGTAAACCGCGTGCCGCGAAAATTTGGCATCGGGTTGGATTTGCGCCAAATAATATCGTTTAAAATCCAATAGCCCAAATCTTGCAGCGCCGCGCCAACTCGGAAAATATTATGATACGAGCCAATGACCCAAAGCGTGCCTGTCGGTTTTAAAACCCGCTGCGCCTCGCCCAGCCACGCGCGGGTGAAAGCATCATAGGCGGCAAAACTGTCGAATTTATCCCAATCATCGGTCACCGCATCGACTTTGCTTTGATCGGGACGATGCAAATCGCCCTTGAGCTGCAAATTATACGGCGGGTCGGCGAATACCACATCAATGCTATTATCCGGCAGCTCGGCCAGCCGCGCCAAGCAATCGCCTTGCAAAATTTGATTGAGGGGCAGCTTTGGGGATATTTGTTTTTGTACCATGGCGCCACCATGAGTCATCGCGAGTCCGGCGTCAATAGCGCAAAGATTCCAAGGCGTTAATTAAACTTACCTTTATCCACAGAGCTACCCACAGACCCTATATATAGTGTTATTTCGCGGTTTGGGCCGCCAATATCTTGGCAATCGGGGCATAAGAGCGTCGGTGATGGGGCGTGACCCCCAGCTTTTCCAGCCCTTCGATATGGGCTTTCGCGCCATATCCCTTGTTGGACGCCCAGCCATAGCCCGGAAACGCCGCATCGAGGGCTTGCATTTGCCGATCTCGGGTCACTTTGGCCAAAATAGAAGCGGCGGCAATCGAGCGCGAACGGCCATCGCCGCCGACAATCGCACGGGCCGAAAACGACCATTGACCCAGCCGATTGCCATCGACCAAAACATCCTGCGGCGCGCCGATTTGCTTCGCCAAAGCCTCCACCGCCCGCGCCATGGCCAGATAAGTGGCTTGCAAAATATTCACCTCGTCTATCTCGTCAACACTGGCCTCACCCAGCCCATGCGGCAGGTGGATAAGCTGCTCAAAAAGCGCCTCTCGCTTTTTCGCGGTTAGTTTTTTGCTGTCGTTGACAGGCAAGTCGAAATCTTCTGGCAAGCACATGGCGGCGGCCGTCACAGGCCCCGCCCAAGGCCCGCGTCCCGCTTCATCAACGCCAAACACCAGACGGGTCGGCCAGCCGCTTTCCCGCTCTAGCTGCCAGTCGTCGATCTGGGCCATTATTCGGCCGCTTGCGCCTCGAGCTTGGGCTCATGCCAGCGCAATATCGGGTTGCGCGCCGCTTGCGTCTCGTCCAACCGACGCCGCGGTGCCAATTCAGGCGCGTTTTTAAACCGTGCCATATCGCCTTCTTTGGCGCCCTTCACCAAGTCCCGCATCGTGGCGATAAATAAATCCAACGAGGCTTTGCTTTCCGTCTCGGTTGGCTCAATCAACATCGCACCATGCACCACCAAGGGGAAATACATGGTCATCGGGTGATAACCTTCGTCGATCATCGCTTTGGCAAAATCCAACGTATCAAGGCCCGTATCTTTCAAGAAACTATCGTCGAATAAAGCCTCGTGCATACATGGCGTTTGCGGGCCTTTGTCGACTGGCGTGTCGAAGGGAGCGGTCATCACATCGCGCAAATTGGCCAAAATATAATTGGCGTTGAGCACAGCATCTTCCGCCACTTGGCGCAGACCATCCGAGCCGTGGCTCATCATGTAAGACAGCGCCCGCACATACATGCCCATCTGCCCATGGAAGGCGACCATGCGGCCAAATGGATGTTCATCGGCGCCCAAGCGCGCATCGTCCATCGTCTCCACCAAGGCAAAGCCGTCCTCGCCCGACACCACGAAAGGCAGGGGCGCAAAAGCCGCAAGGCGGTCCGATAAAACCGTTGGGCCCGAGCCCGGGCCGCCACCGCCATGCGGGGTGGAGAACGTTTTGTGCAAATTAATATGCATCGCATCAACGCCCAAATCGCCCGGGCGCACGCGGCCCACAATGGCGTTGAAATTAGCGCCATCGCAATAGAAATAACCGCCAACCTCGTGCAACGCATCGGCAATCTCGATGATGTCGCGCTCGAAAAGCCCGCAGGTATTCGGATTGGTCAACATAATGGCCGCCACATCGTCGCCCAGCTTTTCTTTAAACGCCGCCAAATCGACCCGCCCTTCGGCGTTGGCCGGAATGCCATCGACTTTAAAGCCGAGAAGCGCTGCCGTGGCCGGATTGGTGCCATGGGCCGATTCGGGCACCAAGACGCGGGTGCGCGTGGCCAATTCGCCTTTGGCTTCAATCGCGGCGCGAATGGCCATCATGCCGCAAAGCTCGCCATGGGCGCCCGCTTTCGGCGATAAAGCCACGGCAGGCAGACCGGTGAGGGTTTTCAGCCAATGGGCCAAATCATCCATCAATTGCAAAGCGCCCTGCACGGTGGCTTGGGGTTGCAAGGGGTGAATATCGCTAAAGCCTGGCAGGCGCGCCATTTTTTCATTGAGCCGCGGATTATGCTTCATGGTGCAAGAGCCAAGCGGATAGAGGCCCGCATCAATGGCATGGTTTTTCTGGCTCAGGCGCACGAAATGGCGCATCGCTTCTGGCTCCGACAGACCGGGCAACTCCACCGTTCCGGTCGCGGCGCAATCGCCAAGACACGAGGCCACATCTGGCACATCTTCCAAATCGACGCCGCAATTTTGGTAAGAGCCAATTTCGAAGATTAACGGCTCTTCTAATTGCAGACCGCGGTTGCCACTAAAGGTTTGTTTCTCGCTCATGCCAGCACCTCTTTCAGCGCCGCTGCATAGGCGGCAATATCTTCTTGCGTATTGGCTTCGGTGGCTGCCACCACCAAAACATCATCCAGCCCAGCGCCCGGCGACAGGCGCGATACGGGCACCCCGCCCAACACGCCTTTTTCGGCCAAAGCCTCGACCACGCTGGCCGCCGATTGCGGCAAGCGTAGGGAGAACTCGTTGAAAAACGCAGGGGTTAATAAATCCACGCCGTCGAGCGCGCTAAGGCTTTGCGATAATTGCACCGCACGAGCATGGTTCAGCTGCGCCAAATGGCGCAAGCCTTTGCCGCCCAGCAGGGTCATATGCGCGGTGAAAGCCAGTGAGCAAAGGCCCGAATTGGTGCAAATATTCGACGTCGCTTTATCGCGGCGAATATGTTGCTCGCGGGTCGAGAGCGTCAGCACGAAACCGCGCTGGCCATCGGCATCCACGGTCTCGCCACATAGCCGACCTGGCATTTGGCGAATGTGTTTTTGCTTGGCCGCAAACAGACCGACATAAGGCCCGCCAAAGTTCAGACCATTGCCGATGGACTGGCCTTCGCCAGTAACAATATCAGCGCCCATATCGCCGGGGCGCTTGAGAAGCCCCAGTGAGACAATTTCGGGAACCACGGCGATCAGCAGACAGCCTTTTTCTTGCACGGCTGCCGCCAGTGCAGAGAAGTCTGACACATTGCCAAAGAAATCTGGGTTTTGGATGACAACACAACTGGTGTCTTCGTCGATGAGGGCCAGCAAATCTTCCGCTTCCTGGACGCCAGCTGCGCCACCGACTGGGTTTTGCGCCACGGCAAAGCCGCCCATCTCGGATAGGTTTTCCACCACGGCGGTATAATGCGGATGCAAGCGCGCCGATAAAACAGCGCGGCTTTTACGGGTCACCCGATGCGCCATCAACACCGCTTCTGCCGTGGCAGTGGAGCCATCATACATGCTGGCATTGGCTACGGGCATGCCGGTTAATTCGCTGACTTGGGTTTGAAACTCAAACAAATATTGCAGCGTGCCTTGGGTAATCTCTGGCTGATAGGGCGTATAGCTGGTTAAAAATTCCGACCGCTGAATAATATGGTCCACCGTGGCGGGCACATGGTGCTTATAGGCGCCCGCACCGCAGAAAAAGGGCACCGAGCTGGCCGTCATATTTTTGGCCGCCATGGCAGAGAGCTGGCGCTCGACCTGCATTTCGCCGAGATGACGCGGTAAATCGACCGTGCCTTCGCGTTGCGCCGAGGCGGGCACATCGACAAATAAATCATCGACCGAGCCGACGCCGATTTGGCTCAGCATGGTTTGGCGGTCATTATCGGTAAGCGGCAAATAACGCATCAGTCGAGTTCCTTCACAAATTCAGCATAAGCGGCTTCATCCATCAGCTCGTCCAATTGGCTGGCATCGCTGAGTTTCAATTTAAAGAACCAGCCGGTCTCATCGGCGTCTTCATTGACCATGGCGGGATTGTCTTCGAGGGCCGCATTGCCCTCCACAATCTCGCCCGAGACGGGGGCATAAACTTCCGATGCGGCTTTCACGCTTTCCACCACGGCGGCGTCATCGCCTTGGCCGACTTGGCGTCCGGCTTCTGGCACTTCGACGAAAACAACATCGCCCAATTGGCTTTGCGCGTAATCGGTAATGCCCACTGTGGCGACATCGCCGTCGAGCTGCACCCATTCGTGGTCTTTGGTATATTTCTTGCTCATGATTTACCCTTTTCGATAATTTTGCGGCACAAATGGCATGGCGACGACACGCGCCGGCAAGGTTTTGCCGCGGACAATAAGTTGCACTGGTGTATCTGGCTGGCTGAACGCGGCAGGCACATAGCCCATCGCCAAAGGCCCGCCCAATGTGGGGCCAAAGCCGCCGCTGGTAATCTGCCCCAAGGGCTCCCCGCTCGGGCTTTCAATCGGCGTGCCTTCGCGTGCGGGGGCTCGCCCCTCTGGCAAAATGCCGACCCGTTTTTTGGCGACGCCGCCGTTGATTTGTTGATTGATGGCCTCGGCGCCCGGAAAATTGGCTTCCTCGCGGCGCCGCTTGGGCACCGACCATAAAAGGTCAGCCTCGGCCGGACTAGTGGTTAAATCGATATCATGGCCGTAAAGACATAGGCCCGCCTCCAGGCGCAGACTATCGCGCGCGCCCAAGCCAATGGGTTCAACCTCGTCATGCGCCAGAAGCGTGCGGGCCAAAACTTCCGCATGTTCGGGCGCGATGGATAGCTCGAAACCATCTTCGCCCGTATAGCCGCAGCGCGAGATTAAAATATCGACCTGTGTTTCGCTATTGGGCAGTGACCAGCTGGCCCATACCGCTTGCATAAACCGCAAATCTGCCGAGGCGGGCAGGAGCGTGGCCAAAACATCGCTTGCCGCCGGGCCTTGCAAAGCCAATAGCGCGCGGTCGGCAATCTCGAGGCGCGCTTGGCCATCGAGGGCGGCGGCAATATGGGCAAAATCATCGTCTTTGCAGGCCGCATTGACCACCAACCACAACCTATCGCCAAAGCGGGTCGCCATTAAATCATCGCGAATGCCGCCCGTCTCATCGGTCAATTGCGTGTAGCGCATATGACCTTCTTTCAGCGTTTGAATGCCGCCCGGCACCAATTGCTCGAACAGAGCAGCGGCGTCTTGGCCGGGCGCTGCGGCGGTTAATTTAGCTTGGCCCATATGCGAGACATCGAACAGGCCGGCTTTAGAGCGCGTGTGCAAATGCTCGCCCATCACGCCCAAGGGATATTGCACGGGCATTTCATAGCCCGCGAAAGGCACGATTTTGCCCCCCAAGGCGAGGTGCAAATCATAGAGCGGGGTTCGCTTTATCGGCTTTTGCGGTTCCAAACTCTTGCGACTCCAAGTTGCGCGCCTCGATTGATTTCGAAGCTCGCCCTCCTCTGTCGCTTGAACCTGAGAGATTTGAGGCGCTTTCTAAAGCACCTTTACCCCGTCGGTGAGGCTACCCTTGCAGCCTGCTTTCCAGAGTTTCATCGCCCCACGGTCCTGTTGCCTGAGAGTTTCCGAGGGCGGTTGCTCCTTCGGCCCTGATTTAACCAAATAGCTAAATCAACGTCTCCCGTGAGGGTCACTTGTAAATATTTATGTAACCCAGAGTCGCAAAGAGTCAAACCACCGAAACGGGTTTACCCCCAATTTTCGCTCACTCGGGCAAGCCCAAATGCGCTGCATAAGCGCGTCGATTGGCGGCCAATTGTTCGGCGCTGAGCACAAAGCCCACGACGACCCTTGCCCGGGCGCTTTCAGCGGCTTTTTGGCCATAGGCAAATTTGGGAATGGTGAGCGAAAGGTCAGGGCTCGACGGGGTGACTTTAACTTGCGTGCGCACCACAATCTCATCTTGCGCGTTTAACGCGGCGGCAAATAACGACACCGGCTGGCCCGGCGTACTTATGTTTCCGCGCACCTGCACTTCCGCTTGCAAGGCATCGGTTTTTGTATCGAGGAAACAAGTTAATTCCACGGTTTCCAGCTGCGCGACGACATTGCCTTGCTGCCAGCTATCGGCGGTGGCCAGAATATTTACGGGCGGGCATTGGTTTTCTTTTACTTTATCCAACCCCCCGCCACAGGCCGCCAAAGAGACGCCGAGCGCTGCCAAAATAACTTTCTGTTTGCCGAGCATAGTGCTTCCTTCGCTATCAAATATCTTGACGCAACCCCCCGCATTTCGATAAGGGTTTTCGCAACCGTCAATGCGTGCGACAGTATCGAAAGCACTGCTTTAGAACAAGGGCTAAGCGCGTCTTCCCCGCAGGATAATCGCGCCCACCCACCACCAGAGAGCCCACCGCCGAAAAGAAAGACCCAAACGCCTTATGAACGCAAAACCGCCCCTTAGCATACGATTGGCCAAGCCACGCGGGTTCTGCGCAGGCGTGGACCGCGCCGTGCTGATTGTCGAACGCGCGCTGCAGCTCTATGGCGCGCCGGTTTACGTGCGCCATGAGATTGTTCATAACCAACGCGTGGTCGATAGATTGCGCGAGCGGGGCGCGATATTTGTCGATGAATTAGACCTCGTGCCAGACGACCGTCCGGTGGTTTTTTCGGCCCATGGGGTGCCAAAATCTGTGCCCGCCGCAGCTGAAAAACGCGCCTTAAATTGGCTCGATGCCACCTGCCCCTTGGTCAGCAAAGTGCATATTGAAACCGAGCGCCATTTTGCCGCCGGACGCCATGTCTTGCTCATCGGCCATGCGGGCCACCCAGAGGTTATCGGCACCATGGGGCAAGTGCCCGAGGGCGCCATTACTTTAATCGAGACCCAAGCCGACGCTTTATCCGTAACCCCGCCCGAGGGCGAGCTGGCCTATGCCACCCAGACCACGCTTTCGGTGGCCGACACGGCCGATATTATCGCCAGTTTGCAAACTAGGTTTCCCGATATTCACACACCGCATAAAGACGATATTTGCTATGCCACCACCAATCGACAAACCTCGGTGCAGCAATTGGCGGCGCAAGTGGAGCATGTGCTGGTTATCGGCGCGCCAAACTCGTCGAACTCGCAACGTTTGGTCGAAGTGGCGCGCCAGGCGGGCTGTCCGCATGCGACGCTCATCGGCGGGGCAGAAGATATCGATTGGGATGGGTTGAACGGCGTGCAAAATATTGGCCTTACCGCTGGTGCCTCGGCACCCGAAGAGCTGACCCGCGAAGTGATAGAGGCTTTCGACGCGCGCTTTGAAATTGCCGTTATCGAAATGGATGGGCTGGCCGAAAACGTGCATTTCAAACTGCCCCGCGCGCTGCGCACCGATGCGGCGGAGGGCTAATTATGGCTGTTTTTACCCAAGTCGATAAAGCCGACCTCGAAGCCTTTTGGGCGCACTACCCGCTCGACAAAGTGTCTGAGTTCAAGGGCATTCAAGCGGGCGTGCAAAACACCAATTATTTGGTAAATACGCAGGATAAAAAATATATCCTGACGCTTTACGAAGACACGCAAACTGGCGTCGACCCAAAAGATTTACCTTTTTTTCTGGGGCTGCTGGCGCATTTAAGCGGCCAAGGGTTAAGCTGCCCGCGCCCGATTGAACAATCCAACGGCGAGCGTCTGGGCACGTTAAGCGGCCGTCCGGCCGCTTTGGTGAGTTTTTTGAACGGGCGTGCCACCGTGACCCCCAAACCCTTGCATTGCCGCAATGCGGGGGCGGCATTGGCGCGCATGCATTTGGCCGGCGCCGATTTCGAGATGCAGCGCGAGAACACCCAAGGCTTGCGCAATTGGCGCCAGCTATTCCAAGCCTGCCAAGCTAGCGCCGATGAGGTAACGCCGGGTCTGGCGCAGCTTATCGATGGCGAGCTTTCGCGTTTGGAAGCCGATTGGCCGCAGGATTTGCCGCGCGGGATTATTCATGCCGATTTATTTCCCGATAATGTATTTTTTGAAAATGGCGAGGTGAGCGGGCTCATTGATTTCTATTTTGCCTGCACCGATAGTCTGGCCTATGACTTGGCGATTATGCTGAACGCTTGGTGTTTTGAGGCGGATGTGAATTTTAACATTACAAAAGCCCGCGCCCTTTTGGCTGGCTATCAATCGGTGCGGCCCATGTCGGCGGCGGAGATAGAGGCCCTGCCTATTTTGGCCACCGGGGCCTCTATGCGGTTTTTGATGAGCCGTCTTTACGATTGGCTCAACCAGCCAGAGGACGCCCTTTTGGTGCCCAAAAACCCGGTTGATTATTTACGACGCCTGCGCTTTCACCGCCATGTGACCAGCGCGGCAGATTATGGTTTGGAGCGTTAAGGATGTTTTTGATTTTTACCGATGGCGCCTGCTCTGGCAACCCAGGCCCCGGCGGCTGGGGCGCGCGCATTGAAGGCCCCGACGGCGTTACAGAATTATACGAGGGCGAAGCCAATACGACCAATAATCGGATGGAATTATCGGCCGCCATTGAAGCGCTGAAAAGCTTGCCAGACGGCAGTCTTGTGACCCTGACCACCGATAGTGTTTATGTGAAAGACGGCATCACCAAGTGGATTTTCAATTGGAAAAAACGCGGCTGGAAAACCGCTGCCAAGAAGCCTGTGAAAAACGTCGATCTTTGGCAGGCGCTGGAAGCCCAATGCGCGCGCCATCAGGTGAGCTGGCAATGGGTCAAAGGCCATGCGGGACATCCGGGCAATGAACGCGCCGATGCGCTGGCCAATAAGGGCATGGCGCCCTATCAATAGAAGCAGAAAAGCCATGGCCACCCAATAGCAGCCATGGCTCTAAAATTTCCTTAGCCGAGTTGCGACAGTAGGTTTTCCGCCCCACTATCGACCGCTTGGCCCGGATTGCCTTCGACATTGAGGCTTTCGATGGTGCCATCGCGCACAATCATCGAATAGCGCAAGGAGCGTTTGCCCATGCCAAAGCCCGAGCCATCCATGGTCAGGCCCAGTTTTTCGGTCAGCTCTGCATTGCCGTCGCCGACCATCATCACTTTTCCGGTGGCGCCTTGTTGTTGGCCCCAAGCACCCATAACAAAGGCATCATTGACCGACAGGCAAACAATCGTATCGACGCCTGCGGCGCGCAATTCTTCGGATTTTTCGATAAAGCCCGGCAAATGTTGGTTCGAGCACGTGGGCGTGAAAGCGCCGGGCAAAGCAAACATGGCGACGGTTTTGCCGTCGAATAATTCGCTGGTTGTAATGGGCGCAGGGCCGGCATCACTCATGTGCATTAATTGGGCGTCAGGCATTTTATCGCCAGCTTTTACAGTCATTGTTTTCTCCTAGATAAGTTTAGTCTGTATGGGGGTGAACATTGGGCAGCAAACGGTGATCGGTTATTTCAACTTCTTGTTCTATCGCTTTCGTGCCGTCGCGCACAAGGAAAGTAAGTTTCCGCCCAATCAACGGATGGTCGAGCTTAGACCATGCGGGTATTTCAATCAAATGCGCTGCCGGATGGCGCGCGGCGGTGCGCGGTGGACCCAAAATATCATGCGGGCCCGGCACGCTCATCACATAGGGGGTTTTCAAATCCTGCCCCGTCACCACCACTTGTAACGAAACGCCATCAAAGCTCACCCGCGCCACCCGCAAAGCCGCATTTTCGGGCGTGGCTTGAGCGGCCAGCAGATTTGCAATCACCTGCTTGTGTTGCGGGTTCGACCCGCCGTTGGTTGGCAAAACTAGGGTCTGGCGTATCTCAAACGGAATACATACCTCGCGGCAGACGCCCAATAGGCTTTCCAGTTTTACCATCGTCCCCGGTTTTGCCTGCATGGGAAAAACAAACCCTGTTTCGCCCTCATAGCCGTAAAATCCACCGACGCCGTCGTCGAAAAAATGCGGCGCGGGAAAAATAGCCGCGCCAATTTTGCCGCCGCGACTCGCGTTAAAGCGAAACTCGGGCGCAATGCCACTGGCCCCCGGGTAGCGCCAATAGGTATGCCATCCGGGCTTGAGCTGCAGCTGCAAAGCGACATAGGCTTGCCCTGCAACTTCGGCTGTCACTAAGCGATAGCGCACGGGCTTTTTATCCACCCAAGGGGCGGCGGCGGCGGCTTGCGCCGCATCTACCCCAAGGCCAAGCAAGATGGCAACAAGATACAAAGACTTAAACATGCCCTCTTATAGCCTGTTCGCAAGCCCAATACGAGAAAAAGCGACCCCTTGCCCAAGCCGCCCGCCCCCGCCTAGACTGGGGCATGAAACAGACAACCCTGAAAGACCATTTGCTATTCGCGATGCCCAGCATTGGCGACCCACGCTTTGACCGAAGCGTGATTTATATGCTGGCGCATGATGACGAAGGCGCCATGGGGTTTATCCTCAATCGGCCTGCCGAAGGCTTAACCCTAGAAGATATCGGCGCCAAGCTACCCGCCTCTGTCGGCCAAAGCGGATTGAAAAATCTGCCGGTTTTCATTGGCGGGCCGGTGCAAGGCGAGCAAGGGTTTATTATTCATTCGGCAGATTATCCGCCGCAAACCCCCATCGTGCAGGAAGAAACGCTAGTGGGGGTTACCCAATCGCTGGAAATTTTAATCGATGCCGCCCAAGCGCGCGGGCCGCAACACATGCGCCTTTTGCTTGGCTATACGGGCTGGGGCCCGGGGCAATTAGAAGGGGAATTGCAAGAAAACGCATGGCTTACCTGCCCCGCCAATTTGCAAGATATTTTCACCTCAAAGCCCAAGGAGCTATATGCGGCTTGCGTGCAACGCCTCGGTTTCGACTTGGCGCTATTGAGCAACGAAGGCGGCGAGGCGTGAGACGCCCTTAGCGATTGCGCCGGTCCGGCACAAAAAACGCACCGAGCAAAACCGTTCCGCACGTCAGCGCCAAAGCGATATCGCCAAGCTCGGAGGAAATCAATCCGGCGAAATCAGGGTTCAAAACTTCCCACGTCCAAAACACGCCCATGGCCAGCAAACCGATATCGGCCAGAATGATAACCCGTGTCCAATAATTGCGGTTGATGGCCAGCCGAATAACCAAATTAAGATGGCCGATGATACTCATGACGACCCCCAAACCAAAACCGGCGCGAATGGCATCGAGGCGATAGGTCGAGAGCGAGAGAAATTGTTGGGTATCTGGAAACACATCGCGCATCCAAAGACTGGCCAGCAAGACCAGCAGCCCGCCGCCCATGGTAACCCCGTAAGCGGCACGGCGCGACCGCCGCAAGATGGCGGCCAGAATCGACAGGCCCAATAATATCGCCAACAAAAATAAAACGCCCGCATGAAAGGTTTGGCGATTGACTTGATGCGCCGCCAGACTTTCGGGCGACCATAAATAAATCGTTTCGACGGCGGGTAAATTGGCCAAGCTGAAACTTTGCACCGCACCGCCGGGAATGGTGAAAACCAGCCCATTGGGGGGTCCGGCTGGCATGGAGAACTCGCGGTCATCGGAGCTGAAAAGGCGCAAAGGCGGGCGGCTGCCAGATTGCAACCCAAGCGCCACCCCCAAGTCGTTCAACTCGGCGCGCTGAACCACCAAAGTGAGCGGTTTGGAGCTGGCGTTTCGAAGCGCGAAACCCTGCCCGCCTTGCGCGGTCGCGGTTAAATGAGGGGTTAGATTGACCGCCCGAAAGGTCTCATCGAGGCGCAAAGCATCGGCCGCCCGAGCCGGGCCATGGGCTGGCAAAACCAGCAGCGCGACCCAAAAAACGGCGAGTGCGACCCCATGCCAACGCGCCGCCATGGATTAGCTCGCCCTCGCTTTTTCGCGGATGAGCGCCTGCACAGCCGCCAGATTATTGCTCACGGGGGTAAATTGTTCTGGCAAATCCAGCATATCGGTTACCCGTTGCGGCGTGTCCGGTTCGGTCTCATAGGCCTGCCAAACGGCTTTTGGAAATTTCGCCGGATGGGCGGTCGCCAAAGTGACCATGGGCACATCTTGCGCCAGCACGGCAGATTTGGCCGCCGCCACGCCAATGGCGCTATGCGGGTCGATTTGAAACCCATTGTGGGCGAGAACATCGCGCATCGTCGTCAGGGTTTCGTCTGCATCGACGCGTTTGGCGGCAAATAAAGCGCGCATTAAATGCAGCTCCGTGTCGTTCAACGCGAAACCGCCGCTTTGTTTTAACGAGCCCATGAGCGCGCGCACGCGGTCGGCATCGCGCCCCGACAGTTCGAACAAAAGACGCTCGAAATTACTCGAAACTTGAATATCCATACTGGGGCTCGAGGTGGCCACGACCTCGCCCGTTTCATAAGCACCGCTATCTAACGTGCGGGCCAGAATATCGTTCACATTGGTGGCAATCATCAATTGCGCCACCGGCAAGCCCATTTGTGCCGCTACATAGCCGGCAAAAATATCGCCAAAATTACCCGTCGGTACCGAAAAAGCAACGGGGGTTTCGGGCGCGCCCAATTTGGCGGCGGCGGTGAAATAATAGGTAATTTGCGCCATCACCCGCGCCCAATTGATGGAGTTTACCCCGGCCAGAGACATTTCTTGGCGAAACGGCGCATCGGTAAACATCTCTTTGACCAGCGCTTGGCAATCGTCAAAAGTGCCCTCGACAGCCAGCGTATGCACATTGGGGTCCTTGGGGGTGGTCATTTGTTTGCGCTGCACATCCGACACGCGGCCCTGAGGAAACAAAATAAACACATCGGCCGCCTCGCGACCCCGAAACGCCTCAATGGCCGCCCCGCCGGTATCGCCAGACGTGGCACCGACAATCGTGGCACGTTGGCCACGGCGTATCAGCGCGTCATCCATCAGGCGGGCCAATAATTGCATGGCGACATCTTTAAACGCCAAAGTGGGGCCGTGATAAAGCTCCAGAAAATACTGCCCGTCGCCCAGCTCGGTCAGCGGCGCGATATCCACTTCCGAAAAACTGGCATAGGCTTCTTCGACCATGGCTTGTAAGCGCGCGCGCGGCACATCCTCAGCCATAAATGGGTGCAATACTTCGACGGCAACTTGTTGAAACGACATGCCGACGAAGCTTTTCATCATCGCCTCAGATAAGCGCGGCCAGGCCTCGGGCACATAAAGGCCGCCGTCGCTGGCCAGACCCGCCAGCAGCGCCTCTTCAAAGCTCAATTCGGGAGCTTGGCCACGGGTCGAGATATATTTCACCTAGCTGTCCTCATTTTATAAAACCGGATGTGCCACAGTCCTGAAATAATCACAAGCACTATGGCCAGACCAAACCATGTCACGGCATATTGCAAATGATTATTGTTCATCACAATGCGGGTTTGCCCGCCCCGCGGCCAGCCGTTGCCAAGAGCTGCCACTTCGCCAATCGGGGCCGGCAAAGCCACCCCCCAATGGGCGCCCAGAGCGGCCGGGTCTCGCACATAAAACACATTGGTTTCGGGGCGGTCGGCATTGTCAAAACCACCGCGTTTATCGGGCCAGCGCAAGATAACTTCGAGCGATTGCTCTTCAAGCTTATTGGCGCGCAAGGCGGCCACAAGCGTGGATGGCACAAAGCCTTGGTCGACCATAATGGCGCTGCCATCGGGTAAATAAAACGGCGATAGCACGTGATAGCCAACCGCATCGGCGCGCGCCAAATTATCTGGCTTATTTACAATTTGAGTGAACCACAGGCCCATCTCGGGGCCGAAACGGCCGCGCAAATTGACTTTTCGAAACTCATCTTCCAGCCGAACCAATTCAGAAATATCGCTGGCCGAAGCCAGCGTTCGCTGAGCCGGGCTGTTGCGGTCTTGGGTGCGAAGTTCAATGCGCTCGATCAGGTCTTGCTTCCAAGCCAAACGCTCAACCTGCCAAACCCCTAGCATCAAAAGCACCGTGAGCATGACCAATGTCAGACCGGCTGGCAAAAAAACACGCAAGGAAGGCATCAGCTTTCCTTGCGTAGAATTTTAGACGACGGGCACAAACTAATGCGCGCCAGCTCCGGCGCCCGCGCCAAGAATGTAAATGACGACAAACAAGAACAGCCAGACAACATCGACAAAATGCCAATACCAAGCCGCCGCTTCAAAACCGAAATGTTGTTTCGACGTAAACGCGCCGTTCATCGCCCGCAGCAAACAAACCGCCAGGAAAATCGTGCCCACAATCACATGGAAACCATGAAAGCCCGTCGCCATGAAGAAGGTCGCGCCATAAATATGACCCGAGAACCCAAAGGCCGCATGTTGGTATTCATAGACTTGGAAAACCGTGAACAAAGCGCCCAGAGCCACGGTCAGAATGAGACCCCATTTCAGGCCTTGGCGGTCGTCGTGTTGCAGCGCGTGGTGCGCCCAAGTGACGGTGGTGCCCGAGGTCAGCAGAATAAGCGTATTGATAAGCGGCAAATGCCATGGGTCGAAAGTCTCAATGCCCACCGGTGGCCATTGGCCGCCCGTCAGCTCGGTGCGCGAGGCTTGAATGGCCTCGCCGGGGTAAAGACTGGCATCGAAATAAGCCCAGAACCACGCGACGAAGAACATAACCTCCGAGGCGATAAACAAAATCATGCCATAGCGGTGGTGCATTTGAACCACCGGCGTGTGGTCGCCTTTATCGGCTTCTTTCACCACATCGCGCCACCAGCCGAGCATGGTGTAAAGCACACCCAAAAACCCAAGACCCAAAACCCAAGGCGCGCCATCGTGCAAAAATTGCACCGCGCCAAAACATAAAACCAGCAGGCTAACCGAAGCCACAATCGGCCATGGGCTTGGGTCTACCAGATGATAATCGTGATTTTTTGCGTGACTGTCAGACATAAATTATCCCCTTGGTGCAAGCTCGACTTGCGTATCTATTGGCACTTCTAAACGAGCAGAAGGCGTTGCTTCAAAAAATGTATAAGACAAAGTAATGGTTTTGACATCATCCATTTCACGATCGGTTAAAATTTCTGGGTCGATGAAAAAACTCACCGGCATATCGACCGACTGACCCGGCTCTAAAACCTGCTCTGTGAAACAAAAACAATCGATTTTGGAAAAGTAAACGCCGGCTTCGGGTGGCGACACATTATAGGTCGCGGTTCCGGTAATGCGCCGCTCGGTCGGGTTATGGGCGTGGTAAAACGCCAGACCCGATTCGCCAACGGGCAAAGCCACCGCGTGCTTGGGAGGCTTGAACCCCCAGGGCATTTTGCGGTTTAAGCTGGCGTCAAAGCGAATGGTGACAATGCGTTGCGACACCGCGCCCGGGGCTTCCAGCGCCACTTGCGTGGTGCCGCCAAAACCCGTCACACGGCAAAACAAATCATACAGCGGCACCGCCGCATAAGACACGCCGACCATAGAAATAGCCAACATCGCCGCGCCCACGGCGACGCTTCGATTGGCTTTTTTCTCTGAAGGGGGCAGGGTTTCGCGCATGGGTTTCCTATAGCGGCCGATTGGTTACGTTAATGCCGAGTTTCACCAGCGTGACCCAAAAGAACAAGCCGACAAACGCCAAAAGAGCCACGGCCATAATGGCGGCGCGCTTGCGGCGTTGTCGCAATAATTCCTCGGTCCAAACCGGCGGTTGAATTTGTGTGTTTTCAGGTTCTTTGCTCATGCGCCCACCAATTTGTCTGCCGGCAAAAGCACGAACAGAAGAAACAGATAAAAAATCGAATAGACGAACGTCATGCCCGCAATTCGGTTGCGTTGGTCGGCTTTACTGAACGCCAGTAAGACGCACATGCCAACAAAAATTAGGCCCAAAATACTGGCGCCCGCAGCATAAAACAGACCGCTGAAGCCCATCGTATAGGGCAAGAGCGTGACGCCCAGCAGGACGATAGAATAGCCGACGATTTGGCGCAAAGTGGCTTTCACGCCGCTGGTCACGGGCAACATCGGCACTTTGGCGGCTTTATAATCGTCGTTTTTAATCAGCGCCAAAGCCCAAAAATGCGGCGGCGTCCAGAAGAAGATAATGGCGAAATAAATCAGCGGCTCGACCGACAAAGAATTCGCCGCCGCCGCCCATCCGATAACCGGCGGCAAAGCGCCTGCCGCCCCGCCAATAACAATGTTTTGCGCCGTGGCGCGTTTCAAAAACATCGTGTAAATCACCGCATAGAAGAAAATCGTAAAGGCCAAAAGCGCGGCGCTGAGATAATTTATCATCACCGCCATGCCCATGACCGCAAGCCCAGAGACCCAAAGGCCGAACACTAGCGCCGAGGCTTTCGACACCCGCCCGCTTGGAATGGGGCGATTTTGCGTGCGGCTCATAATGGCATCGATATCGGCGTCATACCACATGTTCAAAGCCGCAGAAGCCCCCGCCCCGACCGAGATAAGCGCCAAAGCTGCAATCGCCAAAACCGGATGCAATCCGTTTTCGCCGAACCCGCCGGGGGCCATAATCATGCCCACCAAAGCGGTGAAGACCACGAGCGACATCACGCGTGGTTTCATCAAGGCGATATAATCAGCGGCGGAGCCAGCATCTAAAGACGCTGGCCCCTGCATTTTCGCTAAAGTCTCTTCATAGTCTTGAGACATGAAGGCTCCTCATCAGTCTGCCTGCCTATTTGATTTTCGGCAGGTCAGAGAATTGGTGGAACGGTGGAGGCGACGTCAAAGTCCACTCCAGCGTGTTGGCGCCCTCGCCCCATGGGTTGTTGCCTGCTGGTTGCTTGCGCACCAG
>JABJKE010000046.1 GCA_018660505.1 Rhodobiaceae bacterium
AAGTGCCCGGCGATTGGGCGCGCAAAGCGTGTTGTGATGTCGTCAATCGCGGCGTTGCGGTTTACGAGGGCGCGGTTTATTTGGCAAGTCTCGATGGCTATCTCATCTCGCTGAATGCCGAGACGGGCGAAGAAATTTGGCGCGTCAACACGCTCATCGACCGCAAACGTCCCTATACCATCACGGCCGCCCCACGCGTGGCCAATGGTCGTGTGTTCATTGGGAACGGCGGCGGCGAATTGGGCGTGCGCGGCTATGTAACCGCTTATGACACGAAAACCGGCGAGCAAGATTGGCGCTTCTACACCGTACCCGGCGACCCGAACCTGCCGTTCGAACATCCCGAAATGGAAGAAGCGGCGAAAACCTGGAAAGGGGGCGAGTGGTGGAAAATCGGCGGTGGCGGCACCGTTTGGAACTCCATCGTTTATGACCCAGATACGGATACGGTTTTTCTGGGCGTCGGCAATGGCAGCCCTTGGACGCGCACCATCCGTTCACCGGGCGGCGGCGATAATCTATTCCTATCCTCCATCGTAGCCCTTGACCCCAATACGGGCGTCAAGAAATGGCATTATCAAACCACGCCAGGCGACACATGGGATTATACGGCGGTGCAAGACATGATGCTGGCCGATATGGAAATCGACGGCAAGCCACGCAAAGTGATTATGCAGGCGCCGAAAAATGGCTTCTTCTATGTGCTCGACCGCGAAACAGGCGAGCTGTTGCGGGCCAATCCATATGTCACCGTCAACTGGGCGACCCATATTGATATGGACACAGGACGCCCCGTCGAAAACGACTCGCGGGACTTTAACAAAAGTGGAAAATCGAAATGGATTTTGCCAGGCCCGCTCGGCGGACACAATTGGATGGCCATGTCGTTTAACCCCAACACCGGTCTGGTTTACATCCCAGCCATGGAAAGCCCCTTGGTGTTTGACGTCGACCATGATTTCAAAGCCACCGGCCGCTACAAATATATCGAAGGCGGGTGGAACACAGGCATTGAATTTGGCCGTTTGCTGCCCTTGGTGGCCGAGCATCCAGACATGCCTGCCAACAAAGGCTATATCACCGCGTTTGACCCGCTTACGGGCAAAACCCATTGGATGCGCGAACATAGCACCCATTGGAATGGCGGCACTTTGTCGACCGAAGCGGGCTTGGTTTTCCAAGGCAATGGCGATGGCTATTTCGTGGCCTATGACGCCGAGACGGGCAAAGAAATGTGGAAGGTCAACACCTACACAAGCACCATTGCCCCGCCCATTACCTATGCGATTGATGGCGAGCAATATGTGGCCATTCAAGTGGGCTCTGGCGGCGCGGGTCTGACCGATGGGTCGACCACACCGGCCTCGAATAAATATGGCAATTTTGGTCGTCTCTTGGTGTTCAAGCTGAACGGCGGTCTATCGATCGACGAGCCAGAACATTGGGCGCGTGAAATTCCCAAGCCGCCAGCAATGGAGCTGAAAGCCGAAGTTGTTGACCATGGCATGGAGCTTTATCATGAGGTTTGCGGCTTCTGCCACGGCATTGCGGTTATCGGCTCTGCGGCCTTGCCAGACTTGCGCAAAATGAGCGACCAGACGCACCGCATGTTCAAAGAAATTGTGCTGGGTGGCGTGTTGGAAGACCGCGGCATGTCGAGCTTTGCTGACCGCTTGAGCGAGAAAGACGTGGACAGTATCCACGCTTTCGTCGTGGCGCGCAGCTGGCAAGACTATGAAGTGCAAGAAGCGGCGAAGAAGAAACTCGCTGCCAAATAAAGCGCAATAGATAAGGGCGTCCGCGAGGTTTCGAGGGCGCTATTTCGGCGGTAAATCGGGGGTCGGAAGCTCTCTAAATTCAAGCTTCAACCGCTCCTCATCGCCCGCAGAATCGGGACGGCTTTTATTGCCGTCCCTTTTTTGTATCTCGTCAATCTCGCTGTCGGGTCGCGCCGCCTTATAAACCATGCGTGCCTCCAGCGGTTTGCCGTCTTCTTTTTTGTTCAGCGCTTCATCAATCTCTTCGGCCAGCTCTGGCGTGAAAGGCAATTGGTAAAGCCTCGGGCTTCCCGTCGGTGCGCCATTTCGCGCCAGCGCCTGACCCAGAATGTAAATCGCGCCATCGGTGCGCTTTATTTTATCTGGCTCTTCGACAATCGCCCAATGCAGTTTGAACGGATTGGGCGGCGGTTTTGCGATGGCCCAACCGCGCAGGTTTTGGCTGCCATGATACGTGCCCGCATAGAGCAGGCTGACGATAACAATCGCGCTGATTTTAATGGCGCGGCTATAGCGTTGGGGCAGATGGTTGGACAGGTTGAGATGGAGCAATAAAGCGGCAATGGCGGCATAAGACAGCCCTAGAATAAGCGGGATGGTCATTGGGCGTCTCCTGCATCGGCATTGCGTTTGGCCTCGAAACTCTCGGCGCGAATGAGCAATTTATCGCGGGTCGCCATTTCCACCACATTGCCCGATGCATCGAGGCGAAAGCGGATGGAGGTTTGCTCGTCGCCGGCCCCGGTCAGCTGTGTGATGCCCGCGAAAATAACGCTGACTTGCGGGTTGAGTTTCTCGACTTTTACTTTTACCGGAACCGGGCTGCGCCCTTGCGCTTTATAGTGCAAAAGATTGACCACATATTCGCCCGCCGCAATGCCACGAAGCGTGACGGTTTCTTGGTTCAGCGGATTGTCGATGGTGCGCCCAGCCACCACAATACTGTCGCCCAAATAGCCCCTATCATCGCGGTCGAGGTGCATGAGGCCCGACTCGCGCGCATCAAACCAAACCAGATTGCCTTCGCCATCTTCGACAATCAGGTCGATGTCATCTTCATGGCCATCGGGCCAAGCGGCGGTAATCATAAACTCGGCTTTTGGGTTTACTTTGCCTTGAACAATCTCGGGGCGGATGAGCATAAAGGCGATGGAAAACATAAAGGCAAAGCCCAGCAGGGCGTTAAACAAAATGTCGGTGAACGCATTTTGGTCTTCGGGTGGGACGAAAAGCTTCGCGCCAATCATGCGGCTGTATCTCTTGGCTGCTGGCGCGCTTGCAGCAGAAGCGATTGCATGGTGTCGGCCAAGAATTGAAACTGAAAGCGCAGCACGATATTGACCACAAGCCCGGTCAGCGTGGTGTAAAGCGCCACCGCCATGCCCCCCGACATGCCGCCCAAAGCGCGTTGCAGGCTGGCTGGGTCGAAACTGACCAGCGACGAAATGGGCCCGAGCATGAGAATAAACCCGATGATGGTGCCCAAGAGGCCGATTTTCAAAACGCTATCGGCGGCAAACCAACCATGGTTGAGCCAACGCGCCATTTGGCTTTCTTGTTCTTCCTCGGGTTCGCTTTGAAACGCGGCGAGCGCATCTTTTTGCGTTTGCACCCATTTTAACAAATAAATCCAGCGCGCGCTCATCAAAAGCCAAATCAATAAGATGAGCCAAGACAGACGGCTTTTATCGCCCGCCAATAAAACGCTTAACAAGCCGCGGTCGTAGAGTAGATAGGCGGCAAATAAAATAAGCCCGAGGATAATCAGCCCTTGGTGGAAGGCTTTGCTGTTGCTGGTTGGCGCAAAGGTTTTGGATGCGTCTTGCATAAAGGAACTCCCCAATCGTCGAGCCACAGTCTAAGAGGCTGCGGGCGATGTGTCGAATATATTTAACCTTGCCAAGTCACACAATTAGTGATGCTCTCTTTACCAAAGGAGACAAATTTCATGAGTGCAACAACAATAAAACAGGCGCCATCAGCCATGCGTCGGGTGACTTGGTTAGAGGTTTTTTTATACGCGTTACCGCCGGTTGGCGCAGGTTATATGTTCTGCTTGGTAACGCTCTACACAATGAAATTTGCCACCGATGTTTTGCTCATGGCGCCCGCTTTAATGGGCGCGATTTACGGTATCTCACGGTTTTGGGATGCTATCTCCGACCCGCTGGTCGGCTATCTTTCCGATAAAACCAAAACCCGAATTGGCCGCCGTCGGCCTTGGTTGTTTGGCTCTATTTTGCCAACTGGCGGGTTTTTCTGGATGCTTTCCGCGCCGCCCGCTTGGCTTTCCGATGGGCAATTGAGCCTTTGGATGGGGGTTGCGATTGTTGGCTTCTTCTCGGCGCAAACCATGTTCATCGTGCCGCATATGTCGCTGGGCGCCGAGCTGACCGATGATTATCACGAACGCACAAAAATATTTGGCGCGCGCCATGCGGGCTGGATTGCCGGTTATATTTCCGCGCTTGGCACCATGAGCCTGCTGATTTCTGCCGAGGCCGAAAGCGAAGCGGCGGTGCGGGCTTTATCCTCGACGCAATCTTTTTACGCCGCCGCCTTTTGTGGCATGTGCCTTTTGGCCTGCGCTTGGTTTCTCAAAGAGCGGCCAGAATTTATGGATAAGGCGCCGGAAAAACCATGGGAAGCGGCGCGCGATATTTGGAAAAACAGCCATGCACGTTTGCTGCTCATCGTTATTTTTATCGAAAACTTGGGCGGGGCGACGATTACCATTTTAACGCTTTATGTAGCGCATTATGTTATGGGCGCACCGCATTTGGCACCGTTTTTCATTCTCGCCTATATGGTGTGTTCGTTTTCGCTCACGCCCCTATGGATGCCCTTGGCCAAACGTCTCGGCAAGAAAAACCTATGGCTGATATCCATGGTTGTCTCGGCGTTTGCCTTTGGCGGCATGATTACACTTTCGCCGGGCGATGAAATACAATTGGTCGCTTTGGCCGCTTTGGCGGGGGCGGCGGGCTCGTGCGGTGGCACGGTCAACCCGTCGATTAAATCGGATATTATCGATTTCGACGAATACCGAACGGGCGAGCGCAAAGAGGGCGCTTATTTTGCCGCTTGGTATTTCGTCTCCAAATCGGCCTATGGCGTCATGCTTATGGTCACGGGCTTTGCCTTGAGCCTGTCTGGCTTTGTGCCCAATGTCGAGCAATCCACGACGGTGATTTGGACGTTTAAAGGCCTATATGCCGGCATGCCATTTGTGGCTTATATCGTTGGCGCCTTTTTATTCGCCCGCTTTAGTTTTGACGAGAACGAACATAAAAAAATCATTGCCGAATTAGAAGAGACACGCCAAAAACGCCAAGCGCAAGCGTAAAGGCCGCCTTTGTTAACGCTAGACCTAAGCCTATTCGGCCGCTAGTTTTTGACTGTCGGCCGTTTGTGCTCCACGGATTAATTTGCCGGGCATTTTGCCGGTCGGCGTGCCGTCTTCATAGGTCACCACGCCGCTGACAATCGTATAGCGATAGCCGTCTATTTTTTGAATCAACCGACGCCCTTGCGCCGGCAAGTCATAGACCATTTCCGGCTCTTGCAATTGCAATTTATCAAAATCGACGATGTTGATATCAGCCTTTTTGCCGACCGCGATAAGCCCGCGATCTTCGAGGCCATATAGATTGGCGGTCTCACTGGTTTGCGCTTTTACCGCTTGCTCCAGCCCAAAGCGTTTGCCGCGCGCGCGGTCGCGCACCCAATAGCTCAGCAGGTAACTTGGGAAACTGGCATCGGTAATCACCCCGCAATGGGCGCCGCCATCGGATAGGCTCAAGACGGTGTTTTCATTCTCAAACATATCGTGGATATGGTCGTAGTTTTGATGCGCATAATTCAGCAGCGGCAAGAAGACATAGCCGCGGCCATTGTTTTCCATCAGCATATCGAACACCACTTCGGCAGGCGGTTTGCCTTGCGCTTGGGCCAAATGCGCGATGCTATCTTCGGCTTTGGGTTCATAATCGGGCACGCCATTTTGCATCAGGCGGAACATATTATTGAAGCCCAAAGCAATCATGGCGCCGATGCCATGTCCGGTGGGCAAGCCTTCGCCGTCTTCCTCGGCGGGCGT
>JABJKE010000032.1 GCA_018660505.1 Rhodobiaceae bacterium
CGGCGGGTGCCTAAAACTCGAACGGCCGAGCGCTCGGATTTCAACCTTAGTTATACCCGCCAGCTCTCTCTATGAGGGAAGCGCGCTCACAAGCGGTGCCCTCATAGAGAGAGCTGCCGGGTCTCGATATAATTTTAAGGGAAATGGTGCACCGGGGATGGGTTATCTGCAAAGTTTCGCATTG
Organism: Rhodobiaceae bacterium; assembly: GCA_018660505.1. GTDB lineage: Bacteria > Pseudomonadota > Alphaproteobacteria > RS24 > RS24 > UBA8337. The sequence continues at coordinate 185 of JABJKE010000032.1, forward strand.
GGGGGCATCGTGATTGTGCTTCTCATTCCGGTGGTTGTGGATATGTTCACGCCCAACGCGACCATGTTACAACGGGCAGAATCCATGGGCTGGATGATATTGATCACCTTGCCGCTGTTGACTGCAATCGCGCTGCTTTCGGTCAAAGAAAAACCTCCCATTAATGTTCAACAGCCGGCATGGCATGAGGCGTGGCGTATCTTCAAAGATAGCGCGGCGCTGCGCAGATTATTGGTTGCAGACCTCTTATCCGGGTTTCAGGCAGGCGTGAACGGCGCCGTGCACTTCTTTTTCGTCATCCATGTCCTCTTGCTGCCGAAAGCTGCTTCTCTTTTTATTGTCGTGATTTTTACCGCCGGACTGTTTTGCGTTCCGCTATTCCTGCGGCTGAGTTACAAATTGAGCAAACACCAAGCCCTTTGCATCGGCGCGTTCGTGCAATTTTTTGCAACCGCGCTCCTGCTTTTCATCCCAGAGAAGTCGTTTGTTATTACGTTCGTGGTTTATGTCTTAATCGGGGCGAATTTCGGCGCCTCGGCATTCCTCATGCGCTCGATGATGGCGGATATCGTCGAAGAGGACACGGCGCGCACCGGGGCGACGCGAAGCGCCCTTTTCTATTCCATCTTGACCTTAACCCCAAAACTGGGCGCAGCTTTGGGCGTCGGCCTCGTGTATCCGATGTTACAATGGGTGGGGTTCGACCCGAAAGCGCTCAATTCTGCTGAGGTGCTTCAAAACGTAAGGCATGTTATTGCCTTCACGCCCATGATTGCTTCTGTCGGCATCGTGTGGGCGCTTTGGCATTATCCGATTGGCCGAGAAACGCCGCCGTCGGCGACACCCAAAACCGACGCCCCTTGAGCGGCACGTCCAATGGGCGCTCCTCTTCCCCCTCATTTTTAAAACTGCGCTCCGCTTTTTTGAACTGCGCTCCGCGATGCAACCGATGGGTCTTCAAGCCGATTTGTTTGAGGCGCAACTGGCGCGGCCTAGGTATCGCAGCATTGATTTTTGCTTTGTTTTGGCGCAGAACTTAACCTCACCCACCTCCGCTGGAAGGAATCCCTATGTCGTCTATTCATTCTCTCGCCAGTTCCCCTGCCGATGCGCCGCTTTTGGATGATGCGCAAAGCGTTGAACGAATTTTTGAGCATTTAGACAAAGGCACCACAGATTTAGGCGATACCGTCTGGCACGAGCCCGTGGCGCATTATCATACCCAAGCCCGCTTTGAGGCGGAGATTGCCCTTATGCGGCGCTTGCCGATGGCCTTTTGCCCTTCGGCGGCCTTGCCCAAAAAGGGCAGTTATATTGCCCGAACGGCAGCCCTCACGCCGCTTTTGGTGGTGCGGGGCAAGGATAAAAAGATCCGCGCCTTTATCAATGCGTGCCGCCATCGCGGCATGCAAGTGGCTGGCGGGAGCGGCTGTTCCGCCGCTTTTGTGTGCCCCTATCATGCGTGGACCTATGATTTGGAAGGCCAGTTGAAAAACATTCCCGGGCCCGAGGGTTTTCCAGATGTCGATAAAGACGAAAGCGGTCTGGTGGAAATCAGTGCCCTGGAAAAAGGCGGCATTGTTTATGTGCAGCAAGAGGGCGACATAGAGGCCGCGACGCTCAAAAATCATTTTGATTTTTTCGCCGACACGCAGGAAATGTTTCGAACCACCCAAAGAGAAGAAGACGCCAATTGGAAGCTGCTGACCGAAACCACTTTGGAGGGCTATCATATTAAGTCGCTGCACAAAGAGAGCTTCTTCCCATTTGGTTTGGATAATATTAATTTGGTGGAAACGGTGGGCGCCAATTCACGGATTATTTTTCCGTTCCGTCGCATGGAAAAACTGCGCGATATCGCGCCGGCCGAACGCCATCTCAATGGCGCCATGACGTCGCTCTATCATTTATTTCCCAACACCAGTGTTTCGGTTCTTTCCAAACACACGAGTTTGTCGATTATGGAACCTGTGTCGCCGGGGCGCACGCGCATTGTGTCTTATTTGGTGGTCAATCGCCAAACGCCGGGGCATGAGATTTCGCGCGAAGACGCAGAGCGCGATGCCGATTTTGTAACCACGGCAGGGCTAGAAGAAGATATCGCTGCCGCCTGCGCCATTCAAGAAACCGTGCGGGGGCCGGCCAATTCGCATTTAACTTTTGGCTATTTTGAGAAAGCTATCGTTAATTTGCACAGCCATTTGGCTGAAAAAATAGAGTCATTTGGCTGATGAGATAGAGCCGTCTGGCGGATAAACCAGCGAGGCGACGGGCAACCAAATTGGCGCCTTTAAGACGTCTCGCCCGGTGGCCGCCGTCTCTCGTGGTCTGTAAGGTCATAATTACACTTTTCTTTCTTTGGCAATTGGCTACTCTTTGGGGCATGAAAAACCTAAGATTCTGCGAAGAGACGTTTATGGCGCGCTGCCCGGTCGTTATTTTATTGGACTGCTTGGCTTTCGTCGAGGCGGGCAAACACGGCCAAGCTTTGCGATTTGAACATAAATAAAGGGAGAAAAAGCAATGTCACTTTGGAACGATATGTCGTGGGTCCCCGCTTTGCGGACGCCGTTTTTAAACCAAATGTTCGAGCTCATCACCTTGATGGGCTATCCGCTATTTTTGATTATGTTTTTATGTTTTGGCTATTTCGCGCTTGGCTCGAAACGGTTTTTTCATACGGCCATGCTGCTGATGGCGACGGGCTTGTTGAACGCTTGGCTGAAAGATTTTTACCAAGACCCGCGTCCGGCCGCCGACTATGCGCTGGATGCAGGCGTTGGCACCAGCTACGGCTGGCCAAGCGGACATATGCAAATCGCGGTCGTTCTATGGGGTTATTTGGCTTATTCGGTGCGCCACACGCCTTATAAAACTTTGGCCTATTGGGCGGCGGGCATTTTTATGGCCTTGCAAGGCTTCTCCAGACTTTATCTCGGTGTGCATGATTTAGGCGACGTCACCGGTGGCTTCATCTTGGGGTGCGTGTGTCTTTATGCCTATGTGGCGGCAGAGAATCATCCGCGCCTATCTCGCGGGGTGGCACAATTGCCTGTGTCGCAAGCGGTGGCGAGCCTATTTGTTTTGCAACTCTTATATGTCGTTTTCTATCCAAGCCATCTCGAGCACGAGGCGCCGATTTGGTTTGCGGGGGCGATGATGGGTTGGCTGTTGGGCCGCTATGGCATGCAAGGCGCGCAGGTCAATCTGCCCGGCAATGCTTTTGCCAAGCTGCTGGTGGCGGCAGGGCTTACGGGCCTTAGTTTTATTTGGATGGCGCTGACCACGCGTCTGCCAAACGCGCTTGATTTGGCAGATACAGCCGTTGCGGGGGTCGTCAATTACGGATTTGGTATTTTGTTCGGCTGGGGCATTATTTACCTATTGCCGAAGGTTCTATCCAAAATCACCGGCGCGGCGCAAACCGCTTAGCGCGGCAGTTCAATAGGAGAGACAAAATGGATTTAGAAAAAATGGCGGCTTCGCTGCGTCAGCAATTCCCTATCTATGACAACGCGGGATTGGAAATTTTACAGGCCGATGAGATTTTTAAGGCGCGCGTCCTATTGGGCGAGAAAACCCAAAACCATGTTCACATGATGCATGCCGCCTTTCTATTTGCAGGCGGAGAGTTTTTGGGCGGTCTGGTGCCAATGCGCTATTTAGAGCAGCCGGAAAAATTTCAGCCTGTGGTGCGAGACCTAAAAATCGATTTTAAAGCGCCAGCCCTCACCTCGGTAACGGCGCAAGCCACGTTCACCCAAGCGCAAGCCGATGAGATGAACCGCGAGCTGGCCGAGAACGGCAGATATGATTTCACCCTCGTGGCCGAGCTAACCGATGAGGCTGGCACTTTGGTGGCGCAAACGACGGCCAATTATGCGCTGCGCAATTTCACCGGAAAATAGAGCCGACAGATAGCTTGCCAATCCAGCGCGTCGCTTATAGCTTTTAACTATCGGCAAAGGGAGTGTGGAGATGCAAAGACGACAAATTTTAAAAGCGCTAGGCCTATCGGCCTTTGCTTCGTCTCTATCTGGCGCTTCGTCGCAAGCTTCGTCGACCGCGGCCAGCGGTTGGCAAAATTGGTCGAAGTCTTTGCCGGCTTCGAAAGCGCCCGTCGAGAGCCCGCAAACCACGGCCGACTTAATCCGTCTCATCCAAACCACCCAAGGCGCTGTGCGCCCGGTCGGTTCGGGGCATAGCTGGACCCCCTTGGTGCCCGCCGATGGAGATGGCAAGATTGTTCGCCTCGATGCGTTTAACGGTGTGCGCTCGGTGGATAAATCGACACAAACCGCTTGGCTGGGCGCGGGCGCGCGGTTGAAAGATTTGTCGCCAGCGCTGGCCGAACAAGGCTTGGCGTTTCGCAATCTGGGCGATATTGATGTGCAAAGTCTGGCCGGAGCCACCTCCACGGCGACCCATGGCACGGGGCAAAACTTACCTTGTCTGGCGGCCGAGATTAAGGGCCTCAAGCTGATTACGGCGGCGGGCGAAGAGATGGAGTTTAGCGCCAGCTCAAACGCTGATTTGCTGCCTGCCGCGCAAGTGGCTTTGGGCACTTTGGGCGTGCTGACGGAAATTCAAATGCAATTGGTGCCGCGCCATAAATTGCATCGCCGCGTGCAGTTTTTGCCCTATGCGCAAGTGCTAGAAGAGGCGCCATCGCTATGGCAGAAGCATCGTAATTTCGAGTTTTTCTACATTCCATTTTCAGGCACGGCGATGGTCATCACCCATGATGAAACGGAAGCGCCGGCCAGCCCGCGCGCGTCGGATGAGAGCGATGATGGGGTGATGCAATTAAAAGCCTTGCGCGATTATTTGGGCTGGTTTCCGTTTTTGCGAAAACGTCTATTGGGTGCCGCGATTGCCAATGCGCCAGAAGAAAACATCATCGGCGAAAGCTGGCAGCTGTTGGCCAGTGCCCGCAATGTGCATTTCAATGAGATGGAATATCATCTGCCACCCGATGTCGCTCTGGATGTTTTACAGGAAGTGCGCCACTGGATAGAGCGCGAACGCGCGGATGTCTTTTTCCCGTTCGAATGCCGCATGACGGCGGGCGATAGCGCTTGGCTATCGCCGTTTAATGCCGGCCCTCGCATTTCCGTGGCGGTGCACACGCATGCGCCAGATGCCTATGATTTTCTCTTCAGCAAAATAGAACCGATTTTTCAACGCGCCGGGGGGCGTCCGCATTGGGGCAAATTAAACTCCCTAACGGGGGCGCAAGCGCGCGCGCTCTATCCAAAATTTGACGATTTCGCGCGCTTGCGACAGCAGCTAGACCCCGAGCATCGTTTTTTAAATCCCTATTTGCGCGAGCTCTTTGGGGTATCCGCATGAGTGGGAAAGCCGCCCTTTCCAATGCCTATTTCGCGGATTTGCAAACCGCTTTGGCCAAGGCGGGTTTGTGCGAGCCAGTGTTGTTGATTGATAAAACGCGGCTCAATCAAAACATCGACACGCTGAAAAAACTGCTGCCGCGCGGCATGGCCTATCGCATTGTCGCCAAATCTTTGCCGAGCGAGAAATTGCTGATACATGTCGCCAAACGAGCGCGCACCGACCGGTTGATGAGTTTTAATGCGGCGATGGTGGCGCAGCTTTTGGCCCGCTTGCCCCATTATGACCAATTGCTCGGCAAGCCAGTGCCCGTAGCCGCTTTGGCGACCCTGCTGGCAGGGCTGAAACCGAGCCAGAAAAAAGCTCTGGCGCAAGTGCAATGGCTTATCGATACGCCGCAGCGCGCCCAACAATATGGCGAGCTGGCGAAAGCGCAAAAGCTCACCCTGCGGTTGAATTTAGAAATTGATGTCGGCCTGCATCGCGGCGGCATGGCGCCGGGCGAGGGCTTGCAAGCGACCCTCGACGAGATATCCAAAACGCCTCAACTCGCGCTCTCTGGCTTGATGGGCTATGAGCCGCATTTGACAAAATTGCCGAAACTGGCGGGCTGGCCGCGCCGTGCGAAATCGGCCACGCGCGAGATTTATACCGCGGCTGTGGCACAGACCACGCAAACGATGGGCGCGCGCGCGGTTAAAAACATGGTTCGCAATATGGCGGGCAGCCCCACGTTTCGGCTGTATCAAGACACGCAGCTGGCCAATGAAATGGCGGCGGGTTCGACTTTGGTCAAGCCAAGCGATTTTGATATGCCGCTGCTCAAACCCTTTGTGCCGGCCGCCTTTATTGCGACGCCCGCCCTCAAAGTCGAGGATGGCGTGCGCGTGCCAGCGGGCGAACAGGCCGGAGATTTGCTGGATGCGGTAAGTCCGGGCACCAGCGTGTTCACGCATGGCGGCTATTGGATGGCCAGTGCTGTCTATCCAAAAGGCTTGGCGCCGAGCCCCTTGATGGGCCGCTCCAGCAATCAAGAATTATTAGTTGGTCCGGCCTCGATTGGGCGCGGAAAACTAGCGGTAGATGAGTTTGTGTTTTTGCGTCCCCATCAAAGCGAAGCTGTGTTTTTGCAGTTTCCGAAATTGGCAATCTATGAGAAAGGCCGCATTGTCGATATTTGGGAGCCTCTCCCAGTTTCGGCATAGCGGCGGGCACGACAGGAGACAGATATGAAAATTTACCCCCCTTTAATGGTATTGGCCGGCCTTTTGGCGCAATTGGCCGTGGCCTATTTGGCCCCCGTGCGCCCCATATTGGCACCGCTTTGGCAATATGTGGGTGTTGGCGCCATGGCCCTTGGCTTGGCTCTTATTCTTTATATGGCGGCCAGCTTTCGCAAAAATGAAACGACGATTATTCCCGATGGGCAGCCGTCGAAATTAATCGACACGGGTCTATTTGCTTATTCGCGAAACCCGATTTATGTGGCCATGGCGCTGCTGCTCACCGGCAGCGGTTTGGCCAGTGGCCATATTGGCTCGCTGATCATTGTGCCGATTTTTATTCTCAGCGTGCAGATTGTCTGGATTCGGAAAGAAGAAGAAAACCTAGAAGCCGAGTTCGGCCAGATTTATCGCAATTATAAAGCCAAAGTGCGTCGCTGGCTTTAGCGGGTGGCCAAAAGCAGGAAGCCCGCAACAAAGAAGAAGATAGCCGCCGCCGTTACCGCGATGAACGCAAGCCGATTGGTCACCTCGCCAGATGGTGGCGGGACGGGCGGCGGGGCCTGCTGTTTTGCCTCGGGCTCGACCTCTGGTTCCAATTCAATTTTGGGTTCTGGCTCAATCTCGAGCTCAATCTCAGGTTCTGGTTCTGGCTCAGGCTGAGGTTCAGGCTCTGGTTCTGGCTCAGGCTCAGGCTCAGGTTCAGGCTCAGGCTCAGGCTCAGGCTCAGGCTCAGGTTTAACCTCTAGTTCAGGCTC
>JABJKE010000016.1 GCA_018660505.1 Rhodobiaceae bacterium
CATAATCTCGGGCTCAAAAATATAGCGCCCAATCATCGCCAGCGTGGAGGGCGCTTGGCCTTGCGCTGGCTTTTCGACCAGCCCCTGAATGGCCACCAAACCCTCGCTCTCGCTAGCTGGATCTAGCACGCCATAGTGATGCGTCTGGTCGGCGGGGACATTTTCTACCGCCACTAAATTGCCGCCGACACGCGCATGCGCCTCGACCATTTGCGACAGGCACCCTTGGCTATGTTGCACCATATCATCGGGCAGAATGACCGCGAAAGGCGCGTCGCCCACCGCCTGTTTGGCGCACCAAATGGCGTGGCCCAGCCCCAAGGGTTGGTCTTGATAGACTTCGATAAGCTCTGCGTTTTGGGGCAGGCCGGCTTGTAAAAGCGCAAGCTCTTTGGTTTTGCCGCGCGCGGTCAGCGCCTCTGTATACTGCGGCGCAGGCGAAAAATGTTGCAGGATGGCGGATTTTTCGGGTGCCGTGACAAACACAAAACGCGTGCACCCCGCAGCGGCGGCTTCTTCTACCGCCCATTGGATAAGCGGCCTATCGACAACGGGCAGCATTTCTTTGGGCACCGCTTTGGTGGCGGGCAAAAACCGGGTTCCAAGCCCCGCAACGGGAAAAACAACAGTGTGGATGGGAGAGGCCATGGGTCGTTCGGGTAATCTTTCTAGGCTTTAGATAGCCTGCTTGCGGGGGCGTGAATCATTTATAGTTTAGGCTAATTCGGTGCCTGTTCAAGCGTCGGCCGTGTCAAACGATAGGTAAATTTGTCTTTAAGGAGATTGAATGTGCGTTCGGTAATCCGCCTGACTTTTATCTTGGCTTGTTTTGCGGCCAGTCCCGCGCCTGCGGCGGATGACGAGTTTTCCGACTTCATTGCCGATGTAAGCCGAGAGGCGGCGCAAAAAGGCGTGGCGGCACACCATTTGCGCGCCTTGGCAGAGTTGACCCCCGACCCGGAAGTTTTGCGTCTGGCGGCGCGCCAGCCCGAATATGTGAAACCCATTTGGGCTTATTTGCTGCAAATGGTGACCCCCAAACGCATTGCCTTGGGCCGGGCGCAATTGGCCGAACGCGAGGTATTTCTGGGCGCCCTAGAAGAAAAATACGGCGTGCCGCGCGAAATTTTGGTGGCCATCTGGGGGGTGGAGACAAATTACGGCAGTAACAAAGGCAGCCATTCCGTGCTGCAAGCCTTGGCAACCCTAGGCTATACAGGCAAGCGCGCTGATTTTGGCCGCCAGCAATTGCTTTCGGCTTTGCAGATTTTGCAATCGGGAGATGTTGCGCTGCAAGACTTTAAAGGCAGCTGGGCGGGCGCCATGGGGCACACGCAATTTATTCCAACCACCTATGAGGGCTATGCGGTAGATGGCAGCGGCGATGGCGTGCGCGATATTTGGACCGAGCCCGAAGATGCGCTGGCTTCGAGTGCGCATTATTTAAAACGAATGGGCTGGCGACGCGACCTCGATTGGGGGTTTGAAGTGCGGGTGCCCGATGATTTCGATTTTTCTTTGGCCAAATTAAAACAGCCCAAGCCCGCCGCCTTCTGGCGCGAAAGCGGCGTGCAGGTGCTGTTTTCCGAGCGGCGGGCGCGCGAGATTACCGATGGTTTAGGCGATTTGTCTTTATTTGCCCCGACCGGCGCGCGCGGGCCGATGTTTTTGGTAACCCGAAATTTTCGGGCTTTACTGCGCTATAATTCGGCGCCGGCCTATGCTTTGGCGGTGGCGCATTTAAGCGAGCGGTTTATTGGTGCCGCCCCCTTTGTCATCGCTTGGCCGATGGCCGACCGACCGCTTTTGCCCAAAGAGATTGCCGCCATGCAGCGCGGGCTTTTGGCCAGTGGCTTTGATACGGGCGATGTCGACGGCGTTTTGGGCAGCCAAACCCGCGCCGCCGTGCGCGCCTATCAAAAGGCGCGCGGGCTTACCGTCGATGGCTATGCCACGCCCGGCATATTGACCGAGCTGCAAAACGCGAAATAATCGCCCCGCCGCAAAGGCTAGTAAAGCCGTGGTTTTATGCTATCTTCCTGCCCATGAGTGAGATGAAAAACCAGGCGCAAGACGCCATTGAAGCGATTTTGGCGGGCTATGAGAAGCTTGGCTATATCAGTGATGAACAAATTGCGACGGCGTTGTTTTTGGCGCAAAAGCTGGAAAAGCCACTTTTGGTGGAAGGCCCCCCCGGCGTGGGGAAGACCGAATTGGCCAAAGCGACGGCCGAATATCTCGGCCTCGATATGATACGCCTGCAATGCTACGAAGGGCTGGACGAGAGCAAGGCGCTCTATGAATGGCAATATGGCAAGCAATTGCTTTACACCCAAGTGCTGAAAGAAAAACTGGGTGACTTAATGCAAGGCACCACGTCGCTAGACGAGAGCATGGCGCGGCTGAATAATTTTGAAGATGTGTTTTTCTCGGAACAATTTTTGCAAACGCGGCCTTTGCTGCAAGCCTTGCAAAATGAAGCGGGCGCGGTTTTGCTCATCGATGAGATTGATAAATCGGATGATGAGTTCGAGGCTTTTCTGCTGGAAATTCTATCCGACTATCAAATCTCCATTCCAGAGCTTGGCACGGTGAAGGCCAAGAAACCGCCTTTGGTATTTTTGACCTCGAATAATACCCGCGAAATTGGCGACGCCTTGAAACGTCGGTGTTTGCATTTGTATATTCCGTTTCCCGATGCGGCGCGCGAGAACACAATCTTGCAAGCCCGCGTGCCCGAGTTGGACGCCCAATTGCGCGACAATATTGTCAACTTCGTGCAAGCGGTGCGGCAGATGGATTTGAAAAAACCACCTGCGGTCAGCGAGACCATCGATTGGGCGCGCACTGTGGTGCTGTTGAATATGACCGTTTTGGACGCTGAATTTATTCGCAACACGCTGAATGTCTTGTTGAAATTCCGTTCTGACATTGAAACCGTGGAGGGTGAAATTGGGCGCTTGATGCGCGAGACGCAGCGAACCCCCGACACGCCGATACAATAGAGCCTTCTGATGATTGCCGATTTCATACGCATTTTACGCGCGGCCGATATTCAAGTGTCGCCAGCCGAAGCTATCGATGCGGCTGCGGTGATTGAGGAAATTGGCATTGGTCAACGGCGATTGTTGAAACATGCTTTGGGCCATACATTGGCCAAAACGCAGTTTGAGAAACACGCGTTTGAAGATTGTTTCGACGTTTATTTCAAGCCTCCTGAAATGGATCTCGGCGACGCCGAGGCGACCTCAAGCGGCGTGCCAGATGAAGCAAATGCAGCAGATGAGGCTGGGCAATCGCAAGAGAGTGCAGGCGATACCAGCGACCAAGATGACACCGATGGCGAGGCGCAAGAAGGCCAGCCCGGCGACCAGCCCGGAGCGCCCAGTGGTGACCCTAAAAAAACCGCCAAAAAATCTGGCGACCCGGCGCGCGATGGCAAGGAAGAGCCAGAAGAGGCAGGCGAGCGCGCCTCTCTCATCGATATGTTGACCCAGAAAGACCGCGCCGCTTTGCAAGCCGCCATTTCGGAAGCGGCGCAAAAGGTTGGCCTGGCTGACGCCAAATTATTCACCCAGCAGGGCATGTTCTCCCGCCGCATTATGGAAGCTATGGGGCTGTCTCAGCTCGACGCGCATATTCGCCAATTGGAAGAGGGCGGCGAGACCGGCAAAGCCGAGGGTTTGCGCGAAGGGCGCGGGCAATTGTTTGAAGCGGTGTTTGATTTTGTCGAACGTCAGATTGCCATGCGCACCAAAAACGCTGGACGTCTCTTGCGCGAGGATGCGCTGTCGCGCATTCGATTGTCGAACCTCGACCGCTCCGATATGAAAATTATGCGCGGGCTCATTCAGCGCCTCGCCAAACGATTGGCCTCGCGGCATTCGCGCCAGCGCAAGAAGTCGCGCCGTGGGATGCTGGATATTCGCCGCACCATGCGCCGCAATGTGGCCTATGACGGCAATCTGTTTGAGCTGTCGTGGCGGCGCACCAAAGTGGAGCGGCCCAAGCTTTTGGTGCTGTGTGATGTATCGGGGTCGGTGGCGGCCGTGTCGCAATTTTTCCTGATGTTTCTCTATAGTCTCGATGAAGTGATGCCGAAGACGCGAAGCTTCGTGTTTTCCAATCGGGCTGGCGAAATATCGGACATGATGCGCGACGGCGATATGGATCAGGTAATGGAACAGGCGTTGCGCGAATTTGGTGGCGGCTCGACCGATTATGGCATGTCGATGATGGATTTCGCCGAAGCCACGCTGGATACGATTGACCATCGCACCACGGTGATGATTTTGGGCGATGCGCGCTCGAACTATGGCGACCCGGGGCATTTGGTTTTAAAAGAAATGCACGAGCGAGCCCGCCGCGTCATCTGGCTGAACCCAGAAGGCGAAAGCAGTTGGGGCACCGGCGATAGCGAGATGAAACGCTTGGGCGCCTATTGCACCCATAAGCAGGTTTGCAATTCGGTCAAACATGTCGAGCGCGTGTTAGACGATTTATTACGCCTCAGCACGTAAAGCTTTTAGCGCGGTAAGACGGTTTCGCCCATCAAGAAGAAGTCGACCTCGCGGGCGCATTGACGGCCCTCGCGAATGGCCCAAACCACCAGCGACTGACCGCGACGCATATCGCCACACGCAAAGACTTTTTTGCGCGAGCTTTCATAGGTCGCTGTGTCGGCGGCCACGTTTCCGCGGGCATCTTTTTCAAGCGCCAGCTCTTCCACCAAACCATCGTGGATGGGGTGGACAAAGCCCATCGCCAAGAGAACCAATTCGGCCTTCAGCTCAAATTCAGAGCCTGGGATGTCTTGCATTTTCTCGTCGACTTTGATGCATTGGATGGCGCTGACTTTGCCATTTTCGCCGATGACTTTTTTGGTCATGACAGAGAAGTCGCGAACCGCGCCTTCTTCTTGGCTGCTGGAGGTGCGCATTTTCAGCGGCCAATCCGGCCAAGTCATGCCTTTGTCTTCTTTTTCGGGCGGCATCGGCATAATTTCTAGCTGCGTCACCGAGGTGGCGCCTTGGCGGAAACTCGTGCCAATGCAATCGGAGCCCGTGTCGCCACCGCCGATAACCACCACGTTTTTGCCTTCGGCCAGAATGGGCTCAATATCGCCCAAGGGTTCTTGGCCGACGCGTCGGTTTTGTTGCGGCAGGAAATCCATGGCGTAATGCACGCCGTCCAGCTCGCGCCCCGGCACTGGCAAATCGCGCGGCACTTCAGAGCCGCCCGAAAGAATGAGCGCATCATGTTTGGCTTCCAGCTCGCTGGCGGTGACATCGACACCGACGTTGACGCCATAATGGAAGCTCACGCCTTCCGCCTGCATTTGCTCGGCGCGACGGTCGATACTGTGTTTTTCCATTTTAAAATCAGGGATGCCATAGCGCAGCAAGCCGCCAGCTTTGGCGTGTTTTTCATAGACATGCACATCATGGCCAGCGCGTGCCAATTGTTGTGCCGCCGCCATACCAGCTGGGCCCCCGCCGACAATGCCGACAGATTTTCCAGATTTTTGCGCCGGGATTTTTGGCAAAATCCAGCCTTCTTCCCAGCCGCGATCGACGATGGCACATTCGACCGATTTAATGGTCACCGGATTGTCGTCGATGTTCAGCGTGCAAGCCGCCTCGCACGGGGCCGGGCAAATGCGGCCGGTAAATTCTGGAAAATTATTGGTCGAATGCAAATTGGCCAAAGCCGCTTGCCAGTCGCCTGTGTAAACCAAATCGTTCCAATCTGGAATTTGATTGTTTACCGGGCAGCCGTTATGGCAATAGGGCACGCCGCAATCCATGCAGCGCGAGGCCTGTTGTTTCAGGTCTTGCTCGTCCAGCGGCACGATAAATTCGTTGAAGTTTTGCAGCCGATCTTCGGGCGGCAAATATTCGCGGTCTTGACGGTCAAATTCTAGAAAGGCGGTTGGCTTACCCATTTTACTCTCCTGCTACTGGCTGAGCGCTGGTGTCTTGCGCCGCCATTTCATTGAGGGCACGACGGTATTCGGTCGGCATGACTTTGTGGAATTTCGGCAGATAGGTTTCCCAATCGGCCAGAATGTCTTGCGCGCGTTTCGAATTTGTATAGCGCGCATGATTTTCCAATAGCGTGCGCAGACGCGCGGCATCTTCGCCCAACATATCGGCCTTCAGGTTGCTCAATTGGGTGGTCGCATCGCCCGTAATTGGCTCCAGCTCTACCATGGCCATATTGCAGCGGCTTTCGAAATCGCCCGCTTCGTCGAGCACATAAGCGATACCGCCCGACATGCCAGCGGCAAAATTGCGACCGGTTTCGCCCAGCACAACCACACAGCCGCCCGTCATATATTCGCAGCAATGGTCGCCCGCGCCTTCGACAACCGCAATGGCGCCAGAGTTGCGCACGCCAAAGCGTTCGCCCGCCACGCCGCGGAAATAGCATTCGCCATCAATCGCGCCGTAAAGAACCGTATTGCCGACAATAATGCTGTTTTCGGGAACAATGGCGCTTTCAGCTGGCGGATAAATCGCGATGCGCCCGCCCGAGAGGCCTTTGCCGACATAGTCATTGGCTTCGCCTTCCAACTCCAGCGAGATGCCGCGGGCCAGAAACGTGCCGAAGCTTTGCCCGGCCGTGCCCTTTAGTTTTACCCAAATCGTGTCATCGGGCAGACCTGCATGGCCATAGCGCAAGGCCAGCTCGCCAGAGAGCATGGTGCCAGCCGAGCGGTCGATATTGCTGATTTTCGTCTCGATTTGCACCGGCTGTTTATCGTCGAGGGCGGGCTTGGCTTGGTCGATGAGCTTGCGATCCAAAATATCGACTATCGGATGCTCTTGCGCTTGGGTGCGATAAACCGGGCTTTCGCTGTCGATTTTGGTGAACAGGCGGGTGAAGTCGAGCCCCTCGGCTTTCCAATGGTTCAGCGCTTTGCGCGTATCCAGTAAATCGCTTTGGCCGATGATATCGTCGAGCTTGGTAAAGCCCATTTCGGCCAATATTTCGCGCACTTCTTCGGCAATGAAGAAGAAGTAATTGATCACATGTTCGGGTTGGCCAGTGAAACGTTTGCGCAAGGTTTCATTTTGCGTGGCAATGCCGACAGGGCACGTGTTGAGATGACATTTGCGCATCATAATGCACCCCGCCGCGATGAGCGGTGCTGTGGAGAAGCCAAATTCATCGGCCCCCAGAAGCGCGCCAATAATCACATCGCGACCAGTGCGCAAGCCCCCATCGACTTGCACGGCAATGCGCGAGCGCAAATCGTTCAGCACCAATGTTTGATGGGTTTCGGCCAGACCAATTTCCCATGGGCTGCCCGCGTGTTTAATCGAGGTCAGCGGGCTGGCGCCTGTGCCGCCTTCAAAGCCAGAGATGGTGACATGGTCGGCGCGCGCTTTCGAAACCCCCGCAGCAACCGTGCCAACGCCCACTTCGGACACCAGTTTCACCGAAACATCGGCGCGAGGATTGGCGTTTTTCAGGTCGAAAATAAGCTGTGCCAAATCTTCGATAGAATAAATATCATGGTGCGGAGGGGGCGAAATAAGCCCCACGCCTGGTGTTGAATGACGCACGGCGGCGATGCGCTGGTCGACTTTATGACCGGGCAATTGGCCGCCTTCGCCGGGCTTGGCGCCCTGTGCCATTTTGATTTGAATCATATCGGAATTGGCCAAATATTCTGCCGTCACGCCAAAGCGGCCAGACGCCACTTGCTTGATGGCCGAGCGTTTGCTGTCGCCATTTTCCATTGGCTGGAAGCGATGGGTTTCTTCGCCGCCTTCGCCCGTGTTGGATTTGCCGACCAAGCGGTTCATCGCCACGGCCAGCGTTTCATGCGCTTCGGGGCTGATGGAGCCAAGCGACATGGCACCCGTGGCAAAGCGTTTGACGAGGGTCTCGACGCTCTCGACTTGGTCGATGGATACGCGCGCGCGGCCTGCGTCTTCTGCCATGCGGATTTTAAACAAGCCGCGAAGGGTCAGTAAATGTTCGTCTTGCTCGTTCACTTGACGGGCATAATCGCGATATTGCTCGCGGCTATTGCCGCGCACGGCGTGTTGCAAGGCGCCCACGGTGCCCGCGTTCCAGACGTGGTCTTCGCCGCGCACGCGCACGGCATATTCACCGCCCACCTCTAGCGAATTGCGCAGCAATTCGTCATCGGTAAAGGCGTTAATGTGACGGCGCACGGTTTCTTCTGCCACTTCGTCGAGGCCAATGCCTTCGATGGTGGTGGCCGTGCCGGTGAAATAAGTGTCGATGAAGCTTTGCGCCAAACCGATGGCGTCAAAAATTTGCGCCCCGCAATAGGATTGATAGGTCGAGATGCCCATTTTGGACATAACTTTGCGCAAGCCCTTGCCAGCCGCTTTCACGAAATGGGCATGGCCTTGTTCGCGGGTTAGGTCGAGCTCTAGGCGCTCGCGCAATTGGTCAACCGTATCAAAAGCCAGATAGGGGTTAATCGCTTCGGCGCCAAAGCCGGCCAGGCAAGCAAAGTGATGTATCTCGCGCGCTTCGCCCGTTTCAATCACCAGACCTGCCGAGGTGCGAAGCCCTTTGCGGATGAGGTGATGATGCACGGCCGCCGTCGCCAAAAGGGCCGGCACCGCAATGCGTGCCTGACTGGTGGCGCGGTCGGACAAGACGATAATGTTTTCATGGCCGTTGGAAATGGCGTTCTCGGCTTCTTCGCATAGGGCGTCGAGGCGCGCTTTTAAGCCTTGGGGGCCCGCGTCGGCCGCCCAGGTCATATCCAAAGTAATGGCATGGAAGTCATTGTCTTCAATGTCGGAGATGCGACGGATTTTTTCCAAATCATCATTCGACAAAATCGGTTGCGCCACTTCGAGGCGTTTGACGCCGGACGAGCCTTCCAAATCGAGCAAATTCGGGCGCGGACCAATGAAGGAGACCAAAGACATCACCAGCTCTTCGCGGATGGGGTCGATGGGCGGATTGGTCACTTGCGCGAAAATCTGTTTGAAATAGGTGTAGAGCGGTTTCGATTTATTCGACAAAGCCGAGGGCGGCGTATCCGTGCCCATGGAGCCCGTGCCTTCTTCGCCGTTGGCCAACATGGGGGTGATGAGGAATTTCAAATCTTCTTGGCTATAGCCAAAGGCGCGTTGTTGCTCGAGCAGCGACATTTGCGATTGCACATGCGCCTCGCCTTTTGGGGCTGGCAAGGTTTCAAGTTTAATCTGCGCGCGCGCCAACCATTCGGCGTAAGGGTGCGATTTCGATAGATCTGATTTAATTTCGGCATCGGAAATAATACGGCCTTCTTCAAGATCGATAAGCAACATGCGACCGGGCTGGAGGCGCCATTTCTCAATGATTTTCTCTTCCGCCGCCGGCAAAACACCCATTTCGGAGGCCATGACCACGCGGTCATCGGAGGTCACATAATAGCGCGCCGGACGCAGACCATTGCGGTCGAGCGTCGCACCGATTTGGCGACCGTTCGAGAAAGCCACCGCGGCTGGGCCATCCCATGGCTCCATCAGGGCGGCATTATATTCGTAAAAAGCGCGGCGCTCTTCATCCATCATCGGATTGCCAGCCCAGGCTTCTGGGATGAGCATCATCATGGCGTGGGCTGGCGAATATCCGCCCATCACCAGAAGTTCCAGCGCATTGTCAAAGCTCGCGCTGTCCGATTGACCGCCGTCAATGAGCGGCCAGAGTTTTTCGAGGTCGTCGCCCAATAGGTCCGACGCCAGCGTTTTATGACGCGCCGCCATCCAATTGACATTGCCGCGCACCGTGTTGATTTCGCCATTGTGGCAAATCATGCGGAAAGGTTGCGACAGCGACCAAGTCGGGAATGTATTGGTGGAGAAACGTTGATGCACCAGAGCCATGGCCGAAACCGTGTCGGGGTCGCGCAAGTCATGGTAAAATGGGCCCAGCTGGCTGGACAAAAGAAGCCCTTTGTAAAGCACCGTGTAGCAAGACATCGACGGAATGTAGAAAAAATCTTTGGCTTCTGGCAGGGCCGCAGCGGCTACCGAAAGTTCGATGAGGCGGCGGATGACAAATAGGTCGCGCTCGAACGCCATTTGGTCGTCGCCCTTGGCATTGGCGATGAACACTTGGCGGATAACCGGCTCGGTCGGCACGATGGAATAGCCGAGGTCAGAATTATCGACCGGCACATCGCGCCAGCCCAAGAAGGTGTGGCCCTCTTCGGCAATTTTGGCTTCCACCGTTTTTTCAATCGTCGCGCGCGCGCTGTCGTCGGGCGGCAGAAAGAACATGCCGACGCCATATTGGCCTTCGGCTGGCAGGGTGATGTTGATGGCGCTGGTGACTTTGCGCAGAAAAGCATCTGGCATTTGAATGAGCATGCCCACGCCATCCCCAGCTTTCGGGTCGGCGCCCACGGCCCCGCGGTGTTCTAGGTTTTCAAGAATGGTCAGCCCATCGCGCACGATATCGTGGCTTTTGACGTTTTTAATATGCGCCACAAAACCAATGCCACAAGCATCATGCTCATTGGCAGGGTTATAAAGACCTTGCGCTGCCGGTAAGCCGTTGCGCACGGGTGGGGTCCTATTTTTAGGCTGCTTTGTCATTGTGCTGCCATCCTCATTCCAGGCTCCAGTGGAGCGTAAGCGCCATAGAGGCCGATTTGGTTTCCGGCCCTGAGCGCAGTGTCAAACTTTAAAAATGTCCCCTATTTTGGGAACAACGGCTTGTCGTCTAGAGACTTTCCTGCCTCGCCCGCTTGGCGGGACAGCGCAGAATTTCGCCAGTGAGTGCATAATATAGGCGCAAGCAGGGTTAGATTTCAAGCAAATTGGTCAGCTATATTGACCTAATTTATCATCTATTCACATGGCAGAAACGGGAAAAACCTCGGTTTTCTTGGATTCCAGAAAAAGCCCAAGCCCGCGCCGCATGGTCGCATCCGCGGCGGCGACGCAAAATCCCTATCGGTTGAAAAACTGCGCGATATTTTTCAGAGCGGCCTGCGCTTCGGGCACGAAACCATGCGCCATTTGAAACACATGCGGCATGCCCTCCCAGATTTCCAATTCGGCTTTCACGCCCGCCTTTTTGGCTTTTTTAACCAATTTTTCGCTATCGTCGAAAAGCACTTCTTCTGTGCCCACTTGCACCAACATCGGCGGCAGGCCTTTTAAATCTGCGAAGAGGGGCGAAATAAGGGGATTTTTTTTGTCCTGATTGGCACAATAAAAATCAATCGCTTCGGGAATGCTATTGGCATCAATCATCGGGTCGCGATCATATCGCTCGGTGTAAGATTTGCCCGATAGGGTGAGGTCTGTCCAAGGCGAGAAAAGCGCCACGGCGCGCGGTTGGGCTTTGCCATGTTCGCGCAGCTTTTGCATCAAGGCGAGGCTTAAGCCGCCGCCCGCGCTATCGCCCGCCAGCAGCATGGCCTCTGGTTTTACGCCTTGCTCGATTAAAAAATCATAGGCGGTTTCGGCGTCTTCAATGGCTGCGGGATAGGGGTTTTCGGGGGCCAATCGGTAATCGATGACCAGGGCGCGAACCCCTGCCAATTTGCAAATTTTTGCAACCATCGAGCGATGGGTTTCGACGCCGCCGAAAAAATATCCGCCGCCATGCAAATATAATAAAACTTGGGGCGCCATTTGTGAGCCAACCCATTCGCCGCTTATCGGGCCGCCTTGGCCCTCTAAGCTGACTTTCTCGCCAGCCCGATTGTTGCGCAGCAAGAGGCCTAAAAACCCGCCGCCCTCGGCTTCTTTTTTGCGGACGGTTTCCAGCCCTTGAACGCCGGTCAATCCGCTTTCGCGCACCATGCGACGCAAAAATCGATTAAAAAGTCTTGCTCGAATACTTGCCATAATTCCCTCCCATTACGCAGATGAGCTTAGCGAAGTGTTTTTAAGAAGCAACCCAAATGCGAGTGCGGCAAACCAAACTCACCCACGCGATTGGGGCCGCGCGATTGGCGGGAGGCACCAAAAGCGCGGCCGGGGCTTTGTTTTTTGCGATTTGCAAAAGACTGTCGGAGGGGTTAGGCAGCCTTGAGCGTTTTCGCAATCTTGATTTTACGCGGCTTTTCCGACTCGGGGATTTCGCGCTCTAAATCGATATGCAGCAGGCCTTTATCCAGCTCGGCATGGACAACTTTTACATTGTCGGCCAGTTGGAAGCTGCGCTCAAAATTTCGCGCTGCAATGCCGCGATAGAGGTAATCCGCCGCGTCTTCTTTTGGCGTATCGACGTCGGGCGCCGTGGTGCCGCGAATGGTCAGCCCACCGCCTTTTTGCTCAATGTCGATGTCGTCTTCGCCAAAGCCAGCCACCGCCATGGAAATGCGGTAATTGGTTTCGTCTCGCCGCTCAACATTATAGGGCGGGTAGGATTGGTTTTTCGCCAAGCTGGTTTGCGGCGCATTGAGCGCATCAAACAGGCTTGCCAGACGATCAAATCCAATGGTGGAACGATACAAGGGGGTTAAATCAAAATGTGTCATTTTCATCTCCTTCTTGAGAAGCAAGAAACCTAAATCAGCCCTTATTGGCACTGATAGAGGGGGTTTGGAGGCCGCACCATTGCGCCCTCTAAACCCGAGATGGGTATAAAAATCCGCCTTTCAAAGTCTTGAAAATGAATTTTTTTTACCTAAAGGCGCGTCTAAAAATGCGCGTCTAAAGCCCGTTGATAAACACCCAAAGAACTCCGGCGGGCGCCAAAACCCGTGCCGTATAAAGCCAGCCGTGAAAAACCACGCCTTCGCTGCCAAAGGCTTGTTTGAGCGCTGCCACGGGTATCAACCAGCTGGCGAACATAATGGCGCCCAGCCCGCCCAAGGGCATGAGGTAGGCGGTTACGATATAATCTTTCGTGTCGAAAAGAGAGCGTCCGGCGATTTGCACGTCTTGCCAGATATTGGAAGAGAAGACGGTTAGCAAGCCGATAAGAAAGGCGGCTGTCAACATGGCGCCGCTAGCTCGTGCGCGGCGCCAGCCAAAGCGGCCCTCCGCCCAGCGGATAATCACTTCGGCCAAAGCCAGGCCCGAGGTCAGCGCCGCCACATAGACCAGAGCGAAGAAAATCAGTGCCAAAACAGCGCCGCCGGTGAGTTGCGCAAAAGCTAGCGGCAGCGTGGTGAACATAAGCCCCGTGCCCGCCGTGGGGTCGAGCGATTGGCCAAAGACGATAGAGAAAATGCCCAAACCTGCCAGCAAAGCAATGGCGGTATCGGCCAAGCCAATGATAATCGCGGCTTTGCCAATGTGGATGGATTTATCGAGATAGCCGCCATAGGTAATGAGAATGGCCGAGCCGACGCCGACCGAGAAAAACCCGTGGCCGACAGCAGACTGGATTACCTCTGGCGTGATTTTGCTGAAATCAGGGGTGAATAAATAGCGCGCCGCGGCCGCCATATCGCCAGCCAGAGCGCCGTAAAGCGCAATGCCCAAAAGCATGACAATCAGCGATGGCATGAGAATGAGATTGGCCCGCTCCAGCCCCGCCGATAAGTTGCGCACCAGCACAAGGCCGATGACGGCGAGAAATATCACTTGGTGGAAAATCATCTCGCCCGGCGAGGCCAGAAGATGGGTGAACATCGCGTCGGCGCTGGACGCGTCGAGACCCGAAATTTGCCCCGATAGGGCGCGCCATACATAAGAGCTGACCCAGCCCGCGATGACCGCGTAAAAGGTGATTAATATGAAAGAGGCCAAAACCCCAATGCCGCCAATGGCGCCCCAAGCGGGCGTGCGATTGTTTTCTTGAGCGATGATTTTAAAACTGGTGCTGGCGTCTGAATTACCTTTGCGGCCAATGATAATCTCGGCCGCCGCCACCGGAATGGCGATGGCAAAAATGGTCACAAGGTAGATAAACACAAAAGCCCCACCTCCTTGGGTGCCGGTCATATAGGGAAATTTCCAAATATTGCCAAGCCCAACGGCGGCGCCAATACAGGCCATCATAAAGCCGAAATTGCTGGTCCAAAAACTGGTGTTCTTTTGCATGTTTAACTCCGTCGTGGTTCGGCCTATTGGCAAGGCTCTTAGGATTAAGATTGGGGCTAAATATGCCAGATTCATTGCGGGAAATCAAAATTGCGTGCCGCTTGCCAAAGGGGGGAAGCTTCGCGCATGATGGCGGTTCGAAAATTGGAAAAAGATGAGACACCACGATGAACCAAACCATGACCGAAACGATCACATGGGATGCGCCCGCAGAATTTGTCACGCATAAAGCCAATCCGACCCCCGATAATGCCCAAGTTGGCTATTTGAAAGCGCGCGATGGCGCCTTATTGCGCAGCGCTGTGTTTACCCCCGAAAAACCACGCGGCACGATTGTGCTGATGACGGGCTATTCGGAATATATCGAGAAATATTTTGAAACCGTGTCGGATCTCATGGCGCTCGGCTATTGCGTGGTGCTGCCAGAGTGGCGCGGCCATGGTCTATCTGAGGGCGACGGCAAGGAGCCGACGCGCCTGCATTTGACCGATTTTGATATTAATTTGCGCGACCTAGAGGATCGCTGGGAGCGCTTGGTCGCGCCCATGCCGAAGCCGCATTTGGGGCTGGCGCATTCTATGGGCGGGCAAATTTCTTTGCGTGCGGCGCAAGCTCACCCAGAATGGTTTGCCGCTTTGGCGCAATGCGCGCCCATGCACGGCATTGCTTTGCCGACCGGCTTGGGCCTTGTCTTGCGTCTGGTGATGGGTCTGTATCGACTTGTGGGCAAAAGCGATAGCTGGAATCCGTTTCTTCCCCCGGGTGTGCATCCGGCCGATGCGAAAACCAATCGTGTGACCTATGATTTAAAACGCTTTCGCCGCGGCGAAAAACTATGCGTTCAAGAGCCTCGCTTGCAAGTGAATGGCGCCAGTCTGGGGTGGATGGGGGCCGCTTTTAAAGCCATGAAAGATAGCGAAAAACCCGCTTTTTTGAACACAATCACCACGCCGCTCTATATCGGCACGGCAGAGGAAGAGTTGCTGGTCGACAATGGGGCCCATGCGCATGTGTTGAAACATGTGGTCAATGGGCAGGGCGATTTTTACCCGAAAGCGCGCCATGAATTGATGATGGAAAAAAACGCGACGCGCAAAGCGTTTTTGAAAAACATCGAAGCGTTTTACCAAGCCCAGTCGAGCGTTTCGTAAAGCCAGCCTAAGCGGCCAGAATATCGAGCAGCTGCGCGTGCAGGGTTTTGTCGCCGCAGGCGATGGCTGTGCCGCCGTCATGCGCCGGGCCGCCTTGCCAATCGGTGAGGATGCCGCCAGCTTCTTCCACGATTTTAATCAGCGGCTGAATGTCGACTGGTTTTAACTCCTGCTCCATCACGATATCGACTTGGCCGAGCGATAGCAGGGCGTAATTATAACAATCGCCGCCATAGCGGGTCAGCTGGGCTTGGGGGAACACGCGCGCCCATGCGGCTGCGCCGGGGGTGTTGGCAAATAAATCGGGCGACGTGGTGGCTAAAACCGCCGTCTCCAGGGCGGCGCAGGGGCGCGTCGACATTTGGCTTTGCGTGTCTTTATGGCGCAAATGGGCGCCTTGGCCTTGGGCGGCGAAAAACCGCTCTTGGGTGAACGGCTGGTCCATCAGGCCGAGAATAGGCGCGCCTTCAAAGTTGAGCCCAATGAGCGTGCCCCAGGTTGGCATGCCAGACATGAAAGCGCGGGTGCCATCTATCGGGTCGATAATCCACTGGAAATCATCTCCTGCTTGGCTGCCGAACTCTTCGCCTAGGATGGCGTGGCTTGGGTAATGGTTTTCAATCAGGGCGCGAATGGCGCTTTCGGCGTCGCGGTCGGCGGCGGTGACGGGGTCGAAACCGTCGGTCAATTTATTATCTACGGTTTCGAGATTGCGAAACAAAGGCAAACTGGCGCGCGCCGCCGCATCGGCCAATTGATGCGCGAAGGCCATCAGGTCCGTGAGTTTTTCGGTTTCTATTTCTGTGTCTGTCATGAGGCTTACTCCGCGGCCGATTGGCGAGGGCCCGAAATGGCGGCTGAAATTTGCGGCAAGGCTTGGGTCAGCGCGTGCAGCAGGGTGGCGATATCGGCGCGCAGAACGTCAAAGCCGCGATGCTTTTGCTGGCTGTCTTCATCCATATAAATGGCGCGGTTAATTTCGATTTGCAGCGCGTGGAGCCCGCGTGCGGGGGCGCCATATTGCTCGGTGATAAAGCCGCCAGCATAGGGTTTATTATAGCCGACGCGCCAGCCACGCGCGGTGAGAAAAGCACCCACCCAATCGCTTAAGCGCTCGTCGCAGGCGCGGCCGTGCCGATTGCCCAAGACGAAATCAATTTGGCTTTCGCTTTGGCCAGATTTTTTCGTCGCTTGCGAGGGCATGGAATGAGCGTCGAGCAAAATGGCCATGCCATGCGCCTGATGGGTTTCGCGCAAGGTTTGGCCCAGCTTCTCGTGGAACGGTTGATAGACGCTTTCAATGCGCTGCTGGGCTTCGGCGAAGGATAATTTATGGTCGTAAATCGGCGTGTTTTCCGCCACCAAACGCGGCACTGTGCCAAGGCCCGAATTGGCACGCAGCGATGGCTTGGGGATATAATCTGGCAATTTATCGGCGAACAACATGGGTTCTAATTCATCGGGCGCGCGGTTTAAATCGACATAGGCGCGCGGGTATCGTGCCGCCAAAAGGGCAATGCCTGCTGCGGGCGCATCGGCAAATAGCTCGGCGACGAACATATCTTCGGATTGCCGAATGGCGTGCGCATCGAGGCGCGAGGCGGCCAGAAAGGCGGGCGGGTAGTCGCATCCGCTATGTGGCGAGGTGATGAGAATAGGCGACGGCGCGCCTGCCACATCGCTCGACACATCGCCCAACACATCGCCCGACACATCGCCTACCACGGTGGCAGCGGGAGAGAAAATATACGGGAGCGGTGCAGGCTTCGTCATGGCGAGGAGACTATCATAGCAGGCGCGCAAAGTCGCTTGATTTTCCGCCTCATTGCTGTAAATACAAGCTCACCCTGTTTCGTGGTTATAGGGGCGATTAGCTCAGCGGGAGAGCACTACATTGACATTGTAGGGGTCACTGGTTCAATCCCAGTATCGCCCACCACCGAACTTTCAGAAAAAGAACTCTAAGCCTTTGTCTTCACAACGATAATAAAACTATAGATGACAGGGGTGTGAGGCAACCGCGAAATATCTCTTCCCCGATTTTTGGCCTTTAGACAGCTTTGTTGTGACCTGAGTGTGACCATTCCAACAGCCTGCTCTGCACCTGCTCTAACGCATCCCTGAAGTCAGCATTCGTATTCTGTATCTCGACCTTCGGCTTCCCAAACCCTCTATCAAGCAAAGCCTGAGCAGCTGTGCCGCGCACGCGGTCATCTCTTGCATTACGCATAAGGTCCACCAGCGTCTCAACAGCTTCCGTTGAATAGCTTCGAGCAAGAGCAGCAATATTTTGCTCGTCCTTTGGTCTGCCGCCAGCGTTACCGCTATAGCCCTTTAAAAAACGTCCTGATTTATCACGCATCTTGTATTACCTCTGAATTGAGGTCTAGTTTACTCTGATGAGCCAATCAAAGAGATCTCGGAAAGGCACGAGCAAGCTATGCACTATGTAAATTGTCAGTCCCAAAGAATGAAGGTATGTCGTGAAGTAATAAAAAATTACGGAGAACTTTTTGAAGTGCTTGGTAAAGACACGGATGTTGATGACAACCTCGCGGATAAACTTACCAAGTTTGTGAACGGTAATGACTTTCTTTCGAAGGAAATACGGTATGAGGAAGAAGTTGTAGATTTGGTCTGGCACTGGTTTTCAGAAATCAAATCGCAAAATCCTGACTTCAATCCAATGGAAGAAGGTGCATGACCCGCATACTAACCATCATCGCGCTTCTGTTTGCGACCCCTGCTTGGGCAAAGGATTTGGATACCTCAATTCAACTGAAATTAAGTGAAACGCGAATAGAGGCATCTTACCAATATGGAAATCGTTTGGTGGCGGAGCGTCTCGTCGGACTTTACTGTCGTGAGCAGTTTGGCAGAATCGGGCTTCTGCGGGAGGGGGCCTGTACAAAGATGCTTCCCGTAGAGGCTAACAGATGCATTGCAAGAGGATTGTGTAAATGACCCGCATCTTAACCATAATTGCGATTATGTTGGCGACGCCTGCGGCGGCTTTTTCGCCTGATAATGTGGTGATTTCTTGTCCTTCTGAAATAGGCGGACACGACGTTTATATTTATAAAAAATACATAATGTTCGGGACTGGTATCTCTTGGCCTTATAATGAGGACACAAGTCATTCAGTCAAAACTATGGTAGGCGACTACATTGGATGGTCGCTAGCCGTATTCGAGGAACAGGCGCAATTGAAGAAATTAGCCGACGGAAAAGGCGTTTTTAAAAGGCCAATCAGTAAGCTTAAAAAAAAGACATCAGTTAATTTTAAGTCATTTACTCGCTCTGTTAACTTTCAGTTTTTAAATGATGCCTTGGAGCTTGTTTCTGAAGCCACCGAGAAGGTCGATTGTAAGGATATTACACCGCGTTAGTTAAGAGGGGTGCTGACAAAACGTCCTGATTTATCACGAATCATATATTGCCTCTGTATTGAGATTCAGTTTACGATATTTTATTGCGAGAGAACAAACTTATGTTCGGAATCCCAGATTTTAAAAATTATGACGTTAAGCTTCTGCGCTTCATGCAACTTTACACGCTTTTGGGAGCGGGAGGTTTTGGCTTAGTTCATCTTTTTTACCCCAGCCTATTCTCACTAATTCTTGGAGCCCCAGATAACGGAGCAATTATGGGTGACATTTACGTTGCTTCGGTCTTCTTATCATTCGCGTTGTTGGCTCTTATTACGTTTTCAGAGCCTGCGAAGTATGCACCGATTGCAGGTTTCCAAGGCCTATATAAAGCTCTTTGGTGTGTCTTTTTAATTGTTCAGCTAACATTGGGAACAGCTTCTTTTTCACTTCATACAATCGTGTATTTCGTAATTATGCTTTCCTATGCTGTAGGGGATTATCTCGTTTTTTCTAAAGCCAAATGACCCGCACACTGACTTTATCGGGCTGTTGTTAGCAACGCCTGCGGAGATGCAGCTTCTTGCGCATACGCGGAACCGGTAATTGTCAGTATTGTCAGAAAACTGGCAGTAAATTTATTAAACATTTTAA
Source organism: Rhodobiaceae bacterium (assembly GCA_018660505.1). Taxonomy (GTDB): domain Bacteria; phylum Pseudomonadota; class Alphaproteobacteria; order RS24; family RS24; genus UBA8337. The sequence continues at coordinate 19,165 of JABJKE010000016.1, forward strand.
TTCCTCCCTAAAATACAAATATTAGATGTTTGAGGAAGTTCATGGCATGATTTTTTTCACATTGCGTATAGCTAGACCATGAATAAAAAATTTGAACAAATTTGATTTTTTATCTAGCCCATCGGACTTTTATCTAGCCCATCGGACTAAGTCATCCCAAACAGCGTTTATGGCGCATGTCTAAGGAATTTATAAACCAACGGAATAAATTTAAAAAAGGCGCCTCAAGGCGCCTTTTTCAATACTTTTTTGGCAAAAAATTACTTCTTTGGACCCCAAATAGGAAACATAATAAGCAATAGAATAGCTGCTTCGAACGCCATCATAACTGGCTCTGCTGGTACCAAAGAAAAGCTCGGCGGTGTGGTAGTCCCCCCCATATTTGAGACGAAACCGACCGACAAGGCAGACAGTTCTGTTCCTGATGCTTGCAGTTCAGCCAATCTGTGAGCCGTTCCTGACATATTGAAACTGTAAAATGCGTAAGTCATGTTTAAGTAAAACAGTGCGCC
>JABJKE010000001.1 GCA_018660505.1 Rhodobiaceae bacterium
ATTAAGGATATATCATGCCGACCAAGCTCATGGAGCGCCCTTCGTCTATCGGTTAGGACGCCAGGTTTTCAACCTGGAAAGAGGGGTTCAATTCCCCTAGGGCGTACCATGACTTGGTGTTTTCCCCTTATTGCAACCGCTGGTTATTTCGCCGCTTGATACAGTGTGGCGTCCTCGGCCCAATATTTTTTGATGAAATTATCGCGGCCAGAGCGCAACCGATAATAAGTATATTTATAGCCAGCCTTTTTATAATAATCCTGATGATAGGCTTCGGCTGGGTAAAACGCGCCCGCTTTGGCAATTTCTGTGGCGATAGGGCGGTTAAATTTATTGGCCTGACGGAGCGCGTCTCGCGCCCCTTCAGCGAGGCGTTTCTGCTGCGCATCGGCATAATAAATCGCGCTGCCATAATGGCGGCCTCGGTCGACGAAACTGCCATTGGGGTCAGATGGGTCATGCATGCGCCAAAACGCGCTGAGCAATTGTTGATAGCTAACTTTGCTGTCGTCATAAGGCACTTTCACCACTTCGCGATGCGTGGTGCGGCCATAGGCGACGTCTTCATAAGATGGATTGGCTTTGGTGCCGCCCATGAAGCCAGAGATTACATCGCCGACGCCGTCGATTTTTTCGAAATCGGCTTCGGTACACCAAAAGCAACCGCCAGCGAAATAAGCGATTTTTGGGGCGGCCATGGCGGGCAAAGCGAGGGCGCTGAGCAAACAGACGAGGGGCAGGGAAAGCAGTATCCGAAACATGTTTTTTCCTTTAACGGTTGTTTTGTTAACGCCATCATGGGTTTCGATTATGGCTTTTATTTGTTCGTTGGATCGCGTTTTTCATCAAAGACCGGCGCCCAATTGCGGGCCCGTTCTTTGCCTTGCAACCAAGCGGTGCGCGACATGGTTTTTTCCAATTGCTCAATCGCAAAAGCCACCGATACGGGCGCGCCCAAGCTCAAGCGTTGCGGGTTGGTGAGATAGAGATGGGCCCATTCGGCGGCGTCTATTTTATCGCCGCTTGGGCCCAGCCCGGCGGCGTAAAGACGAACCAAAACGCCTTGGGCGCCAAAATGGCCTGCTTGGGCAGCTTTCGAAATCCACTGCACGCCTTGTTTATAGTCAGCGGTGGCGAGCATGTCGCTGCGCGCGGGCGCTGTGCCGCCTTCGGGCGCCAATCCAGCCAAAGTGAGATAGCATTCGCCAAGCGCGGTTTGGGCATCTTCAAAGCCAAAGCCACGATTGGCCAAAGGCTGTAATTTAGCGATGGCCTCGGCGCAATTGCCTTGATGTTTCAACACGAAGCCATCCCAATAGGGGCTGTGATTGGCTTTTCTTTCGGCTTGGCGTTGGCGCACGATGTCTTGCGGGTCGGTTCGGCGCGATTGCGCTTGTGCGATATCGAGGCTTGTCAAAACCAAGGCCACGGCCAGCGGGAATAGATAATTTACCAATTGCCGATGTTTTCCATAGAGGCCCAAGGCTCTTGCGCGGGCAGGGCATCGCCCGCTTGCAATAATTCGATCGACACATTGTCGGGCGAGCGGACAAAAGCCATGCGGCCGTCGCGCGGCGGACGATTGATGAGAATGCCCGCCTGTTTTAGTTTTTCGCATGTTTGATAAATATCATCGACTTGATAAGCCAAATGGCCAAAGTTGCGGCCTTCATCGACTTGTTTCTCGTCCCAATTATGGGTCAGTTCAATCTGCGCGTCGGGCTGGCCAGGAGGGGCCAAAAAGACAAGAGAAAAACGGCCTTCTTCAATGTCATAGCGACCGAGGTTTTCGAGCCCCAAATGGGTGCAATAAAATTCGAGCGATGCCTCTAAATCGGTCACCCGGACCATCGTATGTAAATATTTCATTTGCCTCTCCTAAATCTTTAATCCTTAGTTTACGGCAGGGAGGCGGCGCTGTCGCGTCCTTTAGCGTCGCACCCATTGCAAAAACTCTAGCGCTGTGGTGGGCTTCATGTTTCAATACAGTCCAAAGCAAGCTCGAAGAATAAGGTAAATGGCCCGTTATGATCAGCCAAATTGAATTTAAATCCGCAGGGCGCCTTTGCCGAGGCCGTCTGTTTGCGCCGGCAACGAAACAAAGCAATGGTGCGGGCATTGTTCTGGCACATGGCCTAGGCGGCACTATGGACAGTGGTTTGTTCGACTATGGACAAGCTTTTGCTGATGCAGGGTTTCACGCGCTGGCGTTTGATTATCGCGGTTTCGGCGAGAGCGAAGGGGGCCCGCGCCAATATATATCTGTGCCCCGCCAGCTCGAAGATTGGCGCGCCGCCATTCACCATCTTCGTAGTCATGATAATGTGGATGCCGATAGAATTGGCCTTTGGGGCATTTCCTTCTCGGGCGGGCATGTTATCCATCTGGCGCAAAGCGATGCGAAAATTCGCGGCGTTGTGGCGCAAGTTTCGCAGATTGACCCAGTGCTGTCGGCCCATGTCGGAAATTATCACCGCGGGCCCGCCCATTCGCAGGCGCTTATGCAAGCGATTATCAAACGGGCCAAAACACGTTGGTTCCACAGCAAGGTAGAGATGTTGCAAATCGCGCCTGTGGTGAAAACCAAACCCGCCGTCTTGGCCTCACCAGAAGCCAGTGATTATGCCGAGCTCGCCGGGCCAAGCTGGAAAAATGAATTGCATCCCGATAGTTTTTTGAAGGGCGAGCTGGAGAAAAACAATCCGTCTTTGCTGACCGATGAAATGTCGACGCCCATGTTGTTGCAAGTGGGCGAGCAAGATAAAGTGGTTTCCAATGAAGCGATTTATAATTTCGCGCGGCGTTGTGGGCCTCTGGCGCAATTAACCCGATATGCGGGCGACCATTTTACGCTTCTGCAAGACAATGCGCTGCGCCGCCAAGCGATGCAAGAAGCGGTCGATTTTTATAAGGCCAAGTTGATTTTATGAGCCTGGTTTTGCGTCAATGGGTGGAAGAAGCCAAACACGTCGTTGTTTTTACCGGGGCGGGTATGAGCACCGATAGCGGCATCCCCGATTTTCGCAGCCCCGGCGGGGTGTGGACCCGCATGGCGCCGATTATGTTTCAAGATTTTATGGCCAGCGAAGAAAACCGCATTGAGGCGTGGCGGCGCAAATTTGCCATGGCCGATGAGTTGGGAAAAAGCTTTCCCAATGACGGCCATAAGGCGCTGGCCAAATTGGTGCAAAGCGGAAAAGTGAAAACGCTGATTACGCAGAACATTGATAATCTGCATCAAGATAGCGGCATTGGCGACCAGCATATCGTTGAGCTGCACGGCAATGGAACTTATGCTACTTGTTTGGATTGCGAGACGCGCCAAGATATGGCGGCCATTCGGGCGGAGTTTGAAGCCAGCCAAGCGACCCGCGCGCCTAAATGTTCGGCCTGTGGCGGGACTGTAAAATCGGCGACGATTTCTTTTGGTCAGGCCATGCCCGAGGCACCAATGCAACGGGCCGAGGCGGCGACTTTAGCTTGCGATTTATTCCTCGCCATTGGCTCTTCTCTGCAAGTCTATCCGGCGGCGGGATTTCCGGTTTTGGCGCGCCATAATGGGGCGCGTTTGGTTATCCTCAACCGCGAGCCAACGGAGCTCGATGGGTCTGCCTCTTTGGTTCTTAACGAAGAAATAACCCCAACCCTGCATAATCTCGTAAGCCTCGATAGTTAATCAGCTTTTGGCAGCTTATGCTTGCCAAGGCGGCGGGGGGTAGAGTGGGGAAGTCAAAAATGCGTTTTTGCCTTTTTTAGACAAAGAATTGTGCTAGCGTTAAGGCATGTTGGCATAGACCTGAAATAAAAATAATAAGAATAATAGAGGTTTTGCGATGTTATCTGTAGATACCGCTGATGGTTCAGCGGATGAGATTGTGCTTATCGAAGGCACGGTAAAGTGGTTTGACTCAGTAAAAGGATATGGGTTTGTGGTGCCAGATTCTGGTGGCGTAGACGTATTGGTTCATCATTCGACTTTGCGTCGGGGCGGCTATGATACGCTTTACCCGATGGCACGAATTAAATGTACCGTGGTGGAGCGGCCGCAAGGCCTGCAAGCCGACCGGATTGTGGCCATCGATAATACCGATGCCCAAGTGGCCGTTGGCAACCCGAAGCCAACCAGCGTGTTGGCCGGGATTTCCAATGTCAGCGATTTTCAACAAGCGCACGTCAAATGGTTCAATCGGATTCGCGGCTTTGGCTTTGTCAATGTCGAGCCAGATGGCGATGATATTTTTGTGCATATGGAAGTGCTGCGCAAAGCCGAAATCGAGGCTTTGGTTCCGGGGCAATATATTCTGGTTAAATTCGGCAATGGCCCGAAAGGGCTTATGGCAACCGATGTGCGGCGCATTGATAGCGGCGCGCAATTGCAAGCGGAGCCCGGGGAAAGCCAAATGACGTTACACGAAGACAGCCCCCAAGAGCCGCCCGCCGCTTCGGCCAGCCCAGAATTGGAAGCTTCAGAGGCGCCGCAAGCGCCAGAGAAGCCAGAACCGGAGATTGGCGAATAGCCAAGGCTTACAAGGCTAAAGGGTTGCTTTGTTCTTGCACTGCCGCACGGCATATGGCACTGAACACGCATGTCTGAATTTTCCGAAATTGACCTAGAGGCTTTGCAGCCGCCCGAACCGTTTCGCTTGAGCGTTCGGCGCGGGCCCTTTACCACGCATAATGGGCCGTGGTTTCATTGGGCCAGTCCCGACACGTTTCGCCAGGGCGTGCGTCTGTTAGAGCGTCATTGCAACAGCCGCTCCATTGTTCATGGTGGATTTATATCGTCGTTTGCTGATGGCTTGGCTGCGACGGCAGTTTTTCGCGAGGTGAAACGCGCTTCGGTGACGATTAAACTCAACACCGAGTTCTTGCGCAGCGCCCGCAGCGGCGAATGGCTGCAAGGAACGGCTAAAGTGACGCGCGCCACCGGTAAGACCGCTTTTGTCGATCCCTATGCTTGGGTTGGCGAGAGCCAAGAGCCGCCGATGGATGCGTTGATCTTCCGCAGTTCGGCTATTTTCAGATTATTAGAAGATAGGTAGCTGTTTTGCTTGAAACCCAGAGATATTTCTATTAAGCAGGTGTCAGTCGGGGCTTGGCGCAGTCTGGTAGCGCACCTGGTTTGGGACCAGGGGGTCGCAGGTTCGAGTCCTGCAGCCCCGACCATAATTAAGTAATAAAAACAAAACCTTATATTTCTATATGTAAATATCACCACTTATTCGCCACTTAGATGTGAAAATTCTCGAAAACAGGGTTTTTTTGTTTTTCCCA
>JABJKE010000020.1 GCA_018660505.1 Rhodobiaceae bacterium
CCGATGCGCAATCGATTGATTGAAAAACTCGGCATTCCCATTTTAGTGCAAGATGCCGCCACCGGATTTAAAGCGGCGCGCGCCGAAATTATTCGCCTTGGGCAAGCCATTGGACGGCCAGCCCAAGCGGCCGCCTATGTAAAAAAATTAGACGCCCAGATGGCCGCCTTAAGGCCGGTATCGCATCGGCCCAAAATATTGCCCCTCCAAAGGCGCAATCTGACCGTCGGCAATGGCCATGTTCTCAACGAGATTATTGCGCTGGCTGGCGGGGTGAACCTCGGCGCTGCCATGACGTCGCAAACCATGGGACGCATTAGCCTCGAAACCGCTTTGGCCAGCGAGGCCGACTATATTTTAGCCAATGAGCGCGCCGATAAGCTGCAAGGCCCCGACAGCCGCGGCATGGAATTTTTAACCCATCCAGCGCTAGAGCGCCGCTTTAGCGCCAACCGAAGGCTGATGATTGACAATAATCTTTTGGTCTGTGCTGGCGCCACAACCTCCATGGCGGTCGAGGCTTTGCGCCAACAAATCAGCCGCCCTTAGACGCGCCGTCGAGTTGAAACCAGCTGCGCATCGCCGCAATGGGGCCTCGCAAAACATAAAGAGGCAAGGGCATAGAGGCGTTTTCAATGGTGATGAATTGCAGTTGCGGCGGCGCCAATCCATCCGGCGCCCCGATGAGACGCGCGCGAATATTGCGATCGGCAAAAAGCCCGGCCATCCAAGGTGTGATGTGTTCGACCTCAAGCACGTAATCAATTCCGTTGACCTGGGTTTTTAACCGCGAGCCGGCGCGCAGCGCCATCGCCCCTTGCGGCGGAATTTGCATATCAATCTGCGCCGGCGCGCGGGGCACAGAGCTGGACGGAGAGGTCGCGGGCGGGCCCGCAGAAACCGCAAGACGGGCTGGCACATCGACGTTCACCGGAACGGGAATAAGAAAGCTGGAGCCGAGAAGCGCCAAGAAAACAAGCGCCGTCGCTAATTTGACGAACCCGCGACGCGCGCCCTTTCGCCCATGCAAGCCAGCCTCCAGCGCATCCACCGTATAGGCGGCCGCCTCGGCCAATTGGTCCAGCATAATGCGGACCGGATGCGACCAAGCCGCCGCGCGCAGCAAAACAATGCCGCCGCGCAATTTTCCGTCGTCGCGGCGCAGCGGCACATAAAGACCGGTCTTGGGCAGATTGCTCGGCCAGACGGTTTTAATATCCGCATTGTCCAACATCGGGCCGGTTAGCTGCACATTGCCATAGCCCGATTTATTGAGCCAGCGACCCAGCTGCCCGCCCCAGTCTAAAATCGGCTTGGTGTCTTTGCTTTGCACCACGCCTGAAATGGTTACGTCATAGACTTTGCCGCTGGGGCTACAGGTCCAAAACACGGCGCAATCATAGGGGGCAAATCGGTTCAAACGATTGACCACGAGGCGCGCCAAATCTGGCGCACCGGGCACGCGACGAAACTCATGCTCGAGCAGAAACAGACCCGCCAAGGCGCGCATGCCGACACTGTCTTGCTGGTCCGCGCGCTGATAAGCGGCAGCTGTATCTGGGTCTGGGGTCTGGTTCACATCGTCTGTCACGAAAAGTCACGCTTTGTTAAAATAAATACAGATGGCATAGATAAATTATGACATTGTTGTAAAATGTTATTGGGATTCGGGATAGGGCAAATCACTTAACGCGAAATGCCCGCCAAATGCCTGTGCGTATCTATGTTGTGTAAGGAGTCAAAAATGGCAGATGAAGAAGGCGAAATTCGGCGCATGGCCGAGATTGCTGATGCAATCAATGCCATTTTAGAAGCCGAGCCGAGCGTCGGCGACACTCCTTCTGGCACCGCCTCACCCCAAGCTGCGGCTAAAGCGGCCGAGCCACAAGAGCCAACACAAGACCTGCCGAGCTCTATCTCTGTTGATGCCGCGGTCGAAAATACGCCCGAAGAGACCTCGCAAGCCGAAGATTTAGACGCCGCCATTGCAGCCGAATTTGCCGCCGAGGCGAGCCCGCCGCCTGCCGCCAGCAATCCGCAAGACGACCCTTTCGGCCCCGTTCCGACCCTGGATTTGCCGGGCGAGATTGCCCCTCAGGCGGCCATCGGCCAAGCGGCGCGCGCGGGCAGCGACATGGAAAATCTGTCTTTGCGGATGCAAGATACGCTGTCGGAAATTCGCCATCAGGCCAATGAAGCTTGGCAAGGGGCGGATGACCTATTGGGCGAAATGGAAAAAGCCCGCGCCGGATTGGTTTTGGACGTGCGCGAGCAAATTCAGGCCATCGCCAGCGAAACTCAAAAACGTCGCCAGAGCATTATGCAAGAGCTGGAGCAGTTAGAAAGCCAAAGCTTAATGGCGCGTGATGAAATGGAAATGATGCTGGTGAAATTTGAAACCAGCCTTGTCGATTTGCACAAACGTTATTTCCATAATGCGGAAGCCGAGCGCGAACGCTTGGCGCGCTATCGCGAGTTCTTGCAATTCATGCTAGACGAACGCGGCCTCTAATGGCACGCTTCTCTCTTAAAAACGGAGAAAGAGACCATGCCCCTAAGCCCCCAAGCCCATCCGAAGAAAACCATCCAGGTTCTTGGCAAGACCATGAGCTATGTCGAATTGGGCGACCCTAAGGGGCGCCCCATCGTGTTTCAACACGGCAATCCCACCTCTTCTTATTTATGGCGCAATATCATGCCGCACGCAGCAAGCTTAGGCCGTTGCATTGCGCTTGATTTAATCGGCATGGGCGATAGCGATAAACTCGAAGACAGCGGGCCCGAGCGCTATCGATTTGCCGAACAGAGCCAGTATTTCGAAGCCGCTCTAGAGGCGTTAGGGATATCGCAAGATATTATTTTGGTTATCCACGATTGGGGCAGCGCTCTGGGCTTTCACTATGCCGCGCGCCACCCCGAGGCGGTATCTGGCATTTGCTATATGGAAGGCATCGTGCAAGCCATCGCCAGCTGGTCTGACTGGCCAGAGGGCGCGCGCGATATTTTTCAAGCTTTCCGCTCCGACATGGGCGAGCAAATTGTGTTGGAGAAAAACGTCTTTGTGGAGCGCGTGCTGCCCAATTCGATTATCCGCGACCTGACAGACGCCGAAATGGCGGTCTATCGCGCCCCCTTTGCAACCGCAGGCGAAGATCGTCGCCCCACACTCACATGGCCACGGCAAATCCCCATTGCCGGCGAACCCGCCGACGTGGTGGCCGTGGCAGAGGAATTCGCCGCCTTCATGGCCGCCAGCCCAATGCCGAAACTGTTTATCAATGCCGACCCGGGCTCGATTTTGGTCGGCCCCCAGCGCGAATTTTGCCGCACGTGGCCAAATCAGACCGAAGTCACCGTTTCTGGCACGCATTTCATCCAAGAAGATAGCCCAGATGAGATAGGTGCCGCGTTATCTTCATGGATTACGGAAAATAATATTTAATAATCATACTATTGTTGACCTATTCACCGAATTAGCCCAGTTTACTCTCTATGGCTAGAGAACAAAGACGCACAGATGCGCTTGCGGAGGCCCTTGCCCTCCCTATTTTGACGCAAAACCTAACCGAAGGGCAAAAAATGCCCTCCGACGCCGAGATTTGCGCCGCTCATCACGTCTCGCGCACGGTGGTTCGCGAGGCGTTTCGTATTTTAAGCGGCAAAGGGCTGATTGTCGCCCGCCCACGGGTTGGCACTTTGGTGGCGCCGCGCGAGGCCTGGGCGCTTTGGGACGCCGATATATTGCATTGGCTCGACAAACAGGCCGACGGCACAAGCCAGCCGTTTTTCGATAAATGGCTGGCCGATGCGATGGATATTCGACTGGCTTTGGAGCCAAGCTTTGCCGCTCTGGCCGCCTCGCGCGCCAGTGAGACGGCTAATTCGACGTTACAAAACGCCCTACGGGATTTGCAGCAATCGCGCGAGCTGGAAGCCGAAGTTGCTTTTTTAGCGGCGCTGTATGCGGCAGCCGATAATATTTTCGCCGCCTACCCGCAGCATTTAACCCGCTGGAGCTTGCGCCACCGCCAAAGCGGCCCACCGCTTGCAGACTATGCGCAGCTAACGGCGGCCATCGCCCAAAAAGATGCGGCCAGCGCCCGCCAGATTGCCTTTCAAGCCCTCTTAAGCGCCTGAAGGCGCAGCGCGACCCGACGACCATGGCTCGGCTGACAGGTTTTGGCGTGCCCTCGCGTTATACCCATTGAATAGCGCAAACGAGCCGCTAGACTTGAATAGGTGAGCCTTGAAAAACGCAAGCAATATAAACAGGCCTGCTCCGGAGGTGGATTTGCAACTGCGCCAGACAGATGACGAATTACTCGCCGCCATTGGCCGCGGCGACCAAGCGGCAGGCGCAGAGATGATGCGCCGCCACCTGAGCTATGTGTTGCATATTTGCCAGCGCAAACTTGGCAATTTGGCCGAGGCCGAAGAAGCCGCCCAAGATGTTTTTGCCTCGGTTTGGAAAAGCGCTGGCAATTGGCAAAGCGGACAAACGAAAGTAACAACTTGGTTGTTTCGCGTGGCCAGCAATCGCTGCATCGATATTTTGCGTCGACGCCGGCCCACCACCCATATAGACGACATCCGCGAGCCCTCGGACCCAAGTGCCAATGCCGAAGAATTATTGGCCGTCGCAGACCGAGATAGACTTATTCGCGCCGCGCTGGAAACGCTGACCGCAGACCAAAAGCAAGCCGTCGAGCTGGTTTACTATAAAGACATGAAACAGCGCGAAGCGGCCGAGACCATGGGCCTAAGCATTGCCGCGCTCGAATCTATTTTGCGCCGCGCCCGTGCCAAATTGCACCAAGTTTTAGCCACCCAGCCTGACCCGATAGAAATGATTTAACGATGAGCCATCCTATGCCCCCAAAGCAAACCCCTCTTGAAAACTTCGAAGCCCTGCTGACCGCCTATGGCAGCCAGACAGATAGGTGGCCGGAGGATGCGCAAGCGCGTTTAGACCAGCTGCTCGCGCAGGAGCCCGAAGCAGCCGCTTTATTTGCCCGCGAAAGACGCCTAGACGATTGGCTCGACGCGCGCCTGCCAGAGCCCTCCGCGCAAGTAACCGATCGCGTGATGCAGTCTTTGAAAGATCAGTTAAAGGCCCAAATGCCGCGCCCCCAAGGTGAGGTTGTTCATCTTTCCTTTGGCCGAAAAGTGAGCCGACAGGCCTCTTTCGTCGGGGCGGCGATGACGGCGCTGGCCGCGTGTTTCGTGGCTGGCTTTATCATCGCGCCGGTGATTTTTGAAACCCTGACGGGAGCTGGCGATCCACTGGCCTCGCTCGAAATTATTTCCACTGCGTTCCTCCCAACCGAACCTCTATAGGAGCTAACATGTTAGAAAATAAAAAAATAATCTATACGGCTTTAATCGTCTCGCTTGCGCTGAATTTTTTCATCATCGGCGGAGCTGGTTTTTATGCCCTGAAATGGAAAAACATCCGCGCCGATAGCAATTGGATTGAAAAGCGCCTCGATCGAGCCGAAAGTCGGTTTTTGCGCTACCTAGAGGGCGACGATAAAGCGCTGGCCCAAAAAGTGTTTAGCGAACGCCGAGCGGCTTTGGCCAAAGCGGCGAGAGAAGTGCGGGCGGCACGGCGCGACTTTCGGGAAAGCTTGAATGCCGAAACCCCCGACCCGCTAGAAATAACCGCCTCGCTGGACCGTTCGCAAAAAGCTGCGGCTCAAGTGAATGAAAATTTTCATGGCGCCTTACGGGATATGGCGCAAGGCCTATCGCCCGAAGCGCGGCGCAATATCGCCGAACATATGAAGCGCCATCGCCACCACGACGAGGCCGATGACTAGCCCCTTTAAAGGAGATTAGCGGGCACTGGCTTCGGATTTCTTGACCGCGATAAAGCGGCGCGCCGAAGCTTCTGCCTGCAATTTCCGCTCCGCCTTTTTGGGCACGCCTTGGCTGCCAATCAGCACTTGCATCATCATCCGATGCTCGATCAACAGGCCGGAGTGCAAGCCACAGTCTTCTTCTGGGTCGCCCAGATAATCGACCCCACAGCGTTTTTGTTCGGCGAAATAATCACTGACCTGCTGAAACACAATTTGCGGACCGGAGATGCGAAATAAATCCCCCAGAGCCGGTGTCTTCTGCTGCTCAGAAACCACCATCCGCAACATCGCCACGGCCTTTTCATCAAAAACAAGGTCGAGAATTTTCGTGCTGATCATGGTCAGGTCGGCCTGCATATCCCAGCTTAAATGCGGCGAAAAATCATCCAGCTGATAATCCTTCACTTTGTTTTTAATCAAAGCCTGATACAGCGCGTTTTTATCGGTGAAATGCGAATAGACCGTCGCCTTAGACACGCCAGCCGCCTGGGCCAAAGCATCCATCGACGCGCCATGGAACCCACGCTGCAAAAACAAATCAGTGGCGGCCAGTAAGATGTCTTCCTTCTTACTCGCATCCTTCGGGCGACCCCGCGCTGGCAGACCCGCAGATGTGGACGAACTTATACCCATTCATTTTTACTAAACTAAACTGTCTAGTTTGACAATTAAAATCGAAACTCTATATATGTTTGGCAAAACACAGGAGAAACCTCATGCCGTTTACCATGCAACAATATGGCGATTTTGTTACCCGCCGCCCCTTTTTGGTGATTTTTCTGTCGCTTATTCTCGCGGCCGTCGCCAGTATGGGCGGCCAGAATTTGCGATTTACCAATGATTATCGCTATTTCTTTTCCGATGATAATCCCTATTTAACGGCTTTCGAGGAGCTGGAGCGCACTTACTCCAGCCCAGATACACTGTTTTTCGTTTATCAACCCAAAGACGGCAGCGCGGCCACCTCGCCCGACGGCTTGAACCTGGCCTATGAAATGACCGAGGCGGGTTGGCAAATCCCTTTCTCTACCCGCGTCGATAGTCTGACCAATTTTCAAAACACCCGCGCCGTTGGCCAAGATGACCTAGAAGTGCGCTCGCTATTGGAAGACCCGGCCGATATCTCGGCAGATAAAATTGCTTATATCGAAGACACGATTTTAAGCGAGCCGCTGCTGGCCGGACGCCTTCTCTCCTTAGACAAACGCACGGCCGCCGTTTTGGTTTCCCTGCGCCCGCCAAAAGATGATGCCGTTGCCACCACCTCCATCGTCTCGGCCGCGCGGCAATTGCATGAGGCCATGCGCGCCAAATATCCAGATATTCGCATCGAGCTGACGGGCTCGCAAATGCTGTCGAATTCGTTTTCCGAAGCGGCGCAGCAGGATTTAAAAACCCTCACGCCCACCATGTTTTTGCTCATCGCCGTGGTGCTTATCGTGACCACGCGCAAATTTTTCGGAACCCTCGCGACCATGATTGCGGTCACCCTATCGACCGCTATGGCCATGGGCACGGGCGGCTGGTTGGGCATTCCGTTATCGCCGCCGGCCTCGGGCGCGCCAACCATTATCCTCACCGTTGCGGTGGCCGATTGCGTGCATATTCTAATCACCGCCTTGGTGTCGCAAGGCAAGGGGCTGGAAAAAAGAGCCGCGATTGTCGAAAGCCTGAGAATTAACGCACAGCCGGTATTCCTCACCTCGGTGACCACGGCCATTGGCCTGTTCAGCTTGCAGTTCTCGGATGCCCCGCCCTATCGCGACCTCGGCGCATTTGCTGGCATTGGCGCCATTTATGCATGGGTTTTATCGATGACCCTGTTCCCCGCCTTACTGGCCATTTTGCCGATGAAAGCTAGCCAAGCGGTCGATACGCAAAGCCGTTGGATGGGCTGGCTTGCCGATATGGTGATTGCCAAGCGCAAGCCTTTGCTGATTTCCATGTTGGCTTTCTCACTGGTCGGGGCCGCTCTTTTGCCGCGCCTGACTTTCAATGACCGTTTTGTCGAATATTTCGACGAGACGATGGATTTCCGCCAAGCCTCGGATTGGGCCGCGGATAATCTGACC
>JABJKE010000023.1 GCA_018660505.1 Rhodobiaceae bacterium
GGCTACCGCGATGAGCAAAGTTTCGCGCAGCAAAAAGCGCGCGTCGAAAGTGCATGGGAAAGCGAGGGAACCGACTATCGCTTCTCGCTATCGGCCATGAACCTTAATCAAGAAACCGCGGGCTATATCAAAGCCAAGGGCGATTTAAGCCCACCTGATGACCCGAATAACGCAGACGATATAGAGGATTTTGAAGAAGCTGTCGCGGAGCTACCAGCCGCTTGTTGGGCGGTAAATGGCCCCGCCTATGATAACGAAGCTTGTGCTAAATCAAACCCGAACGAAAACGCATTTCGTGACGCCAAAGCTTATCGCACTTACCTGCGCATGACCCGCAAGCTAGATGATGGCGCAACTCTGACACTCACGCCATATGCGCGCAGCAATGACATGACGTTTCGCATGCACTTTCTGCCTTTGACGGCAAGCACCACAATTGAGGAAAACAGTCATGCAAGCGTTGGATTACAAACTGCTTATGCTCGCTCCACATCAGGTGTCGATTATGTTGCAGGCATTGACGTTGAACTTACGAAAGGCGAGTTAACGGAGACCCAAACTGGAGCGGATGCTTATGGAACCAAATACCCTCAAGGCACGCATTATGATTTCGAAGTCGATGCGATAGTCATCGCGCCATATTTTCACGCGGTTTGGGCTTTGGGCGATAAAACCAAACTTACCACAGGCCTGCGTCTAGAGCTTACGGACTACGATTACACCAATAATGCGACGGACAGCGACAATACAGACGCCAATGTAACAGGCGACTTTCTATTCCGTCCAGCCAGCCGCTCGGATGATTTCTCAGACGTCTCGCCGAAAATTGGTCTGGTTCATGAGCTAGCCGACAACCGCCGTGTATTCGCCAATGTTGCGCGCGCCGCTCGTGCGCCACAAGTCACCGACCTTTATCGTTTACGCGATAACTCTCGCAATGATGGTCTCAATCCCGACGTCAGTGCCATTGACTCAGAAATTTTAGACAGCTTAGAAGTTGGTTATCGAGCTATTTATCCTGCGGCCTCTTACGAGCTTGCAGCTTTCGTTATGCAGAAGAAAAATTATCATTTCCGAGATGCAAATGATTTTTACGAGACAAACGGAGAGACCGATCATTACGGCCTCGAACTAAACCTCAAATGGTTGATGAGCGACAACTTAGAGTTGGCGTCAAATCTCACCTACGCGAAACACGAATATGCTTTTAACCGAGATGTTGAAGGAAATAACCCTGCCGAAACCATCACCGACGGCAATACCATCGACGGCGCGCCAGAAACTTTGGGCTATACCAAGCTGACCTATACCGCCAATGCCCGTCTCGATGCCTCTGTGACATGGGAACATGTCGGCGAATATTTCATGGATGCCTCTAACTCAGCCGAGTATGAAGGCCATGACCTCTTCGGGTTAGGCATCGACTATATGCTGTCTGGCGATAGCGCTGTGAGCCTGCGCATCGATAATCTATTCGACGAAGGCTATGCCAAACGCGCCGACAAATGGTTCGGGGACAATCGTTACTTCCCCGGCGAAGGTCGGCGTTTGATGGTGCGCTTTACCCGCGATTACTAATCGCTAGCTGGAAATGCCAATGGGGCAGGCAACGCCTGTCCCACCCATTCCGCAATAGCCATTGGGGTTTTTGCCCAAATATTGCTGATGATAATCTTCGGCATAATAAAACGTGGGCGCGTCGATAATCTCGCTCGTAATGGCGCCAAAACCGGCTTTTGTCAGCCCGGTTTGAAAGCGGTCTCGGCTGGCTTCGACGGCCTGTTTTTGCGCCGCGGAGGTGCAATAGACGCCCGAGCGATATTGCGTGCCCACATCATTGCCTTGGCGCATGCCTTGGGTCGGGTCATGGTTTTCCCAGAACACTTGCAAAATGCCCTCGAGCGAAATTTGGCTCGGGTCGAACACCACTTGCACCACTTCATTATGGCCGGTCTGGCCGCTGCACACTTCTTCGTAACTTGGGTTGGGCGTAAAGCCGCCCGCGTAGCCGACTTGGGTGGAATAGACGCCCTCGGCGTTCCAGAACTTTCGCTCCGCCCCCCAAAAACACCCCATGCCGACGATAATAACTTCCATGCCTTGCGGCCATGGCGCCACCATTTGACTGCCTAAAACATAATGTTTTTCTGGCACAGGCATGGCCATCTCGCGCCCGGGCAAGCTTTGTGCCGCGTCAATCATTTCGGTTTTCTTTCCAAGTCCAAACATGGCTTTCTCCTGAATAAGCGCTTAGGCCGCAGCCGTTAGCGTCGATATAGGGCCTTCGCGACTGCCGGCCAGCAATTGGCGCAGCCAAGCATTATCATCTGTCTCGGCCGCTTTGGCCGAACCCTGCCAGCGCAATTCACCTTCATGCATCACGCCAATTTCGTCATAGGCTTCGGTGATGCCCACCATATTGCTGGTCACGGAAATCACACAAGCGCCGCTTTCGCGCGCCAAAGCGCTAATCATATCATCGACGCGCGCCGATAAAATAGGGTCGAGACCCGCCGTTGGATTATCCAGCAGCAAAATATCCGGCTTAGTGGCAATGGCGCGGGCAAAGCCGACGCGCTTTTGCATACCGCCCGACAAATCGGCGGGAAATAAATCTGCATTGGCGGCTGGCAATCCCACGCGCGGCAAAAGTGCTTCCGCCTCGGCTCGCGCTTGCTCGCGCGACATGCCATTGGCAATCAACCGAAAGGCGATGTTTTCCCAGACAGGCAAACTGTCGAACAAAGCGTTTTGCTGGAACAACATGCCAATGCGGTCGTTTAAGCTAGGCGCGCGCTCATCAGAGACGCCGACGGCCTCGCCATCGATAGAGATTGTGCCGCCGTCTGGTGCATAAAGCCCGACCAGACATTTCAGCAGAACAGATTTCCCCGCTGCCGTGGGCCCAATTAAAGCCAAAGAGCGCCCCGCTTGCAGCGAAAAACTAACGCCTTTCAAGGCCTCGATAGAGCCGAAGCTTTTGCTGAGGTTATCGATTTTTATTCGGCTCATCGGGCTTCCTTTAGGTTCGGTGTGGGGGTTACGAGCGGGGCATTAAGTAATGCGCATCGCCCACCGTCATCGCATCAAACTCGACTTTAAAGATAGGCTCAAGTTGGCTCGGCGTAAAGACATCGTGCGGCGCGCCCTGTGCCATCGCCACGCCATTTTGCAAAACCAGCACATGGTCGCAAAAAGCACGCGCCAAATTTAAATCATGCATCACCACGCCAATGGCCGCGCCATCATCAGCGGCACCGCGCAATAAATGCATCATGGCCATAGCGGCCGCGGCATCGAGCGATTGGGTCGGCTCATCCAACAGCAATAGCGGCGCATTGCCGACCAATAAGCGCGCCACAAACACCCGCGAGCGCTCGCCGCCCGACAAAGTGTCAATCGGGCGGTCGCTAAAGTGGGCGACCTCGCAGCGCTCTAACGAGGCGGCCACCAAAGCGTCATCTTTAAACCCGTAAGGCAAAAGCCCAAGCGCCACGACATCGTGGCACGATAGCGGCCACGCCAGATTTTGAAATTGCGGCAAATAGGCCAAATGGCGGGCCCGGGTTTTTGGGTCTTTCCAATCGCAGCCCTCGAGGTGAATGCTGCCCGCACTCAAAGGCACCAGCCCTGCGGCGGCGCGCATCAGCGTGGTTTTACCAGCCCCATTGGGCCCCACAATGGCGGTGATTTGACCGGCCTCAAAGCGACAACTGACATCGTGCAAAATAGATTTTCGCGACGCGGTTTCGGGCGTCAAAGCCGATATGTTTTTCAGCTCAAGCATCGCGCACGCCCGCCTTTTGGGGCACCCCCGCCGTCCCCAGCGCGGCCAAACTTGGGGTCGCGCTGGGCAAAAGACGGTGGCGTTTGATTTTCTTATTCATCCAAAAATCATGTCACAATTTTGTGACAACTTCTAGGCAGAGCTCAAAAACTTGCCGTGAGGCCGAGGTTCCAAGTCCGACGAGGTGTCGATTTACCGGGCACAGTTTGATAATGCTCATCCCATATATTATCGCCCGCTAAATTGAGCTTCACCGTAGGTGTAAGCTGATACCCATAGGCAAAACCCATAACAAAATAATCTTCTTGGCGAATGCTCGAACGATATCGGTCTGTCACTTGGCGGGCAGTTACAGACAAATTCGTCTTCCCATCATTTGACTTATAATAGCCATTGAACGACCAAAGCCGACGCGGCTGGTTGTTTTGAATGCTGCCACTAGCGGTTCGCGAATTAATGCGTGAATAAGAAATATCTACGCTCACTGTATCCGTCACGTCCACACCCAAGGAGGCTTCCGTCCCTGTCGAAGTGGATTGGCCGTCATCGTTCTGATAATTTCCCTCATAGGTGTTGGGGCCAACATTTTGATAGAAAATGCGGTTCTCGGTTTCAATATCAAAATAACCGACGTCTAAAACCCACGACTTCCCACTTGGCTCAACGGCAAAGCCCAGCTCTACGCTGTCGCTTTTCTCAGGTTCGAGTTCCAAATTGCCGCACATACCGTTGATGCAAGTGGCATCTTTTCCGAACAACTCATAGAGGCTCGGAGCTCGATATCCCGTGCCAGCATTGAGCCGCGTGATAAAAGAATCGTTGAAAGGCAATGACAGACCAAACCGCCAGCTCGAATTACTGCCAAAAGTCTCGTGGTCATCATGGCGCCAACCAAGCGTCGTGTGAGCCATCCCAAGTTTCATATGCCATACACTAAAAGCGGCCTGCGTTTCCGCCTCAACCTCACGGTCGAAACCAGCTTGCAACAAGCTTTCGTTTTTTTGTTCCGCCCCTAAATGCAGATAGCTGGCATCCGACAGGGTGTATTCTGCCCGAACCTGCGAAGTTTCACGTTCGCCATCATACCAATAAGTCGAGCCAACCTCGGCAAAGCCATCGCGATAGTTGCCGAGAAAACTATGATTTAGATTGAGCGATAAAACGTCACTCACCTCGCTATCAAGAGAGAGGCGAATGAGATTTTGCACTGTGTCGGTTCCAAAATGCCCATCCAGTTTAGAATAGGGGATTGGGTCGCTGATTGGGTCATAGCCATCGGTATCGGCCGAGCTAACAGCCGAACGAAGGTTTAACGACAGGGAAGTCAAATCGCTTAGCTGAACTTCCAATTGTCCAGAAGCCGTTGTATTTTTATAATCTTCGTTTTCTGAATAATCTGTGTCTTGCTCGTCAAATTCAGAGGGAGACGAAACCGCCACCGACTGCAATGAAACACGGTACCCGACACGCCCATTGGCTGCTTCGCCCGACGTGCCCAGCTTCACTTGCGCTAATTCATTGGCACCCGTAGTCGCCGATAGAGAAGCTTTTTGAGAACCACCAGCAGACTTAGTGCGAATATCAATCACTCCAGCTACGGCGTTGGAACCATAAAGAACACTGTTTGGCCCCCGCATAACTTCAATGCGTTCAATATCCTCAACCAATAAGTTGGCGATTTCTGCACCGCCTTGAATATCTGCCGCATCGGCCATATTCACCCCATCGATAAACACAACGATATTTTGCCGACCCAAACCACGCATCCGCAAATTACCAATACCGCCAGTGGTGCCTTCTTGGTCAAAGGTAATCCCTTTAAGGCCGCTCAGCGCATCCTGCAAATAAGTGACTTGCAGGTTTTCCAGCTCCTCCGCCGTAATAACATCCACCGAGGCGCCGATTTGCGCCGCCGGTGTGGGAATGCCCGTGGCCGAGACGACAATCTCATCAACCTCTTGGGCAACCGCAGGCGCCATCAGATTGGCTCCAAAACATAGACCCGCGATAGCCGATATAGTCATAATCTTCATAGTGTTTCTCCAAACAAACGAAAGAACCCGCAAGGCACCTGCCTCACGAGAGGGTTACTGTCGTCTGTAACGGAAACTCCGCCTCGATATGGTGCATCCCGCCCATCCGAAAAACGACCAATCAAGGCAGGTTTCCTGGCTCGCGGGTTATCGCCTTGCGCCGCCTTCCCCAAATATGAGTGGCATTATGGCGCGCGGCTATCCGCTAACAGTTGCGGGAGCAGCTATCGACTTGGACGTTTAAGCCCGCACGATATTCCCTTTTATCCTCATTGCTGAGGCACCTTGTTCGTGAAAATTTTGTAGACTGAATTGCCCGCTAATTCAAGCCTCGCTCACCAAAGCGCCGGGTCGGCGCAATAACAGCAGCAAAAGCGGAACCCCCAAAAACGCCGTTAAAACGCCCAGTTTCAACTCCATCAACGTCGGGATAGCGCGAATGACCGTATCGGCTAAAACCAATAAAATGGCCCCCAAAAACGCCGATGGCAGCAAACACCGCGACGGCATATGCCCGCAATAGGGCCGTATTAAATGCGGCGCCACCAAGCCGACAAAGCCAATCACCCCGGTCACGGAAACCACCGCACCAATCGCCAAAGCCAGACCCACCGCAATGCGGGCGCGCAAACGAGGCACAGATAGCCCCAGCGTTTGTGCCACTTCCTCGCCCAAGGCCAAAGCATTGAGCCCGCGCGCCGTCGATAACATCAGCAAACAGCCAAACACAGCGCCCGGCAAAGCCAAAAAGACATGCATCCAAGAGCGGTTTTCCACCGCCCCCAAAAGCCAAAAGGCGATTTCCAAAGCGGCAAAATAATTTGGGCTCAGATTGAGCGCCAAAGCAATGCCCGCCCCGGCAAAAGCCGAAACCGCAAAGCCCGCCAAAATTAATCGCAAAGAAGAAGCCCCCGCGCCCGCCACCGCCATCAGCACCACCACCGAAACCAAGGCCATGAAAGCGGCCGCCAAAGGCACGATATAAGATACGGTCGAGGCCAAGCCCAAATAAATGGCGATGACCGCGCCAAGAGCTGCGCCATTGCTGGCGCCCAAAATGCCCGGCTCGGCCAGCGGGTTGCGCAAAAAACCCTGAATGGCGGCACCCGATAGGCCAAGAACAAATCCAGTCAGCGCCGCCAAGACAATGCGCGGCGCGCGGATGGTTTCAAATAAAATAGCGTGAAAGGCCGAGCCCGCCCCGCTCAACCAATCGACCAAAGCCAGAGGCGAGGTTGCGACATCGCCCACCAATAAAGAGAGCGTGCCGATAAAAACGAGGCCGAGCCCCAGCAGGAGATTAAGTTTGAGTGCCGCTATCATGGGGCCAAGCTAACCGCGCCCGCGCGCGCTGGCAACCGCTTATGGACAAGCTTTGCGCTTCGTGGCAAGCCTAGGGCATGAGATGGCTTTTATCGGTTTTGGTTGGCTTGGCGATGCTGGCGCCCGCGCAAGCCTTGCCGCGCGTGATGAGCCTAAGCCTATGCGCCGATAGCTATTTGATGGGTTTTGCCGAGCGGCGCCAAGTGCTTGCGCTCACCCCCCAGTCTCGCGATAAAAGCCTTTCGGCCATGGCCGAGACGGCGCAAACCTATCCCATCAGCGACGGGCAAATAGAGAGTATCGCCGCTCTGGCTCCCGACTTGGTGATTGTCTCCAGCTATAGCGATCCGATGCGCAATCGATTGATTGAAAAACTCGGCATTCCCATTTTAGTGCAAGATGCCGCCACCGGATTTAAAGCGGCGCGCGCCGAAATTATTCGCCTTGGGCAAGCCATTGGACGGCCAGCCCAAGCGGCCGCCTATGTA
>JABJKE010000013.1 GCA_018660505.1 Rhodobiaceae bacterium
AACTACAGCCCTGACACTGAGCCTTGCGGCCAGTGCTGCTGTGGCCGAAGTGCCGGCCAGTCAAGCAGCTCGTCTCGGAGCTGACCTTACCCCGATGGGTGCCGAAAAAGCCGGCTCTAAATCAGGCGTAAGCTCATGGTCGGGCCGAGCCATCAATGGTTCTGCTCTGCTGAACGGATATGATGGGGGCGCTTTGCCAAACCCATTTGCTTCCGAGAAGCCTAGTTATACGGTTACCGCTGCAAATGCGGCTCAGTATGACGCGCAGCTGACTGTTGGCCAAAAAGCCATGCTGGCAACTTACCCAGATAGCTACAAGCTGAATGTGTACAAGTCCAACCGGACCTGCACCTATCCAGACTTCGTCTATAAAGCATCCAAGCGTAATGCGACCGTCGGTAAAGTTGTCGACGGGGGTAACGGTATCTCCGAAGCCATTATGGCCTCACCGTTCCCAATCCCTAGCAGCGCTGTCGAAGTTGTATGGAACCACACACTGCGTTATCGCGGTGAGCGGGTAGCTCGTGACTTCAACATGACGGCACCAACTGCCAGTGGCGATTACACGCTGACTTACACGCGTGATGAAATCGTGTTCCCGTATTCCAACGCGCAAAATGCTCGTGCGGAAGACTTGGACAATATTTCGATCTACTTCGTGGCTTACACATCTGCGCCAGCACGTCGTGCCGGTAACGTTGTTTTGGTACATGAAACGCTGAATATGGCTCAAGAAGGCCGTAAAGCTTGGACCTATAGCCCAGGTACACGCCGTGTACGTCGTGCGCCAAACATTGCGTATGACAACCCAATGACCAATGGTGATGGCATGGGCACGTCGGATCAGTATGATGGCTACAATGGCGCCCCGGACCGCTACACTTGGACGGTTTCAGGTGTTGAAGAAAAACTGTCGCAACAAAACAACTACAATGCTGTTTTGAGCGATTATGATTCTCTTCTGCAAGCCGGTCACGTAAACCAAGATCTTCAGCGTTATGAAATGCGTCGTCAGTGGGTTATCGAAGGTAACCTGAAAGGCGGAGCTCGTCACATTTATGCGAAGCGTGTGCTGCGTATGGACGAAGACAGCAAGCAAATGACTGCTGGCGAAATGTATGATGGTCGTGGTGAGCTGTGGCGTGTCCAAGAAATTGGTCAAGCCCCTGATTACCGCCCCGATGCACAGGTTTGCTGGACAACCGGTGGTGAGTTTATTTATGACTTGCTGGCTGGTCGTTACATGGGCCTAGGCATGAAAGCGGGTCGTCCTGCGAACGTGGTCACTGGCCTCGAGCGTCTGGAACCAGACTATTACACTCCAGCTAACGTGCGCCGTCTCGGCCGCTAAGCTTACCGTGTGAGATTTGAAAGGGCGGGACTTCGGTTCCGCCCTTTTTGCTTTCTGGCCGCTCAAGAAAGCCATAAATTTCGTTGCGACCTGTCTCATTTTATGGCTACATCAACATCTTAACGTTAAGACAACACAGGATTTAATTATGTCTCAAGCTCGCTCTGCCTCCGCATTGGCACTTCTTTCGGCCGCTTTCTTGGCGCTGCCCATGATGTCCGCACAAGCCAAAGTGCCGCCCGAGCAGACGGCGCGCTTGAACCAAGATCTGACACCGCTCGGCTCGGAACGGGCTGGCAATGCCGATGGCTCCATCCCCGCCTGGACGGGCGGCATGTCCTCGCCGCCTAAAGGCATTGGCTACGAAAAGGGCAAACATCTGCCCGATCCTTTTTTTGCCGACAAGCCTCTGTTTCGTGTCGATGGCACGAATACCGATAAATATGATGCCTTCATCACGCGCGGCCAAAAGGCTTTAATGGAGAGGCATAGCACGTATTTCATGGATGTTTACCCGACGCGGCGCTCTTGCGCGCAGCCCGAGCATGTCTATAAGGCGGCGGTGAAAAACAGCGCCACGGGCGAGCTTGTCGCCGAAGGCAATGGCGTGGCGCAAGCGATTATGGCTTCGCCCTTCCCCATCCCCAATAATGGTCTAGAGCTCGTCTGGAACCACACGCTGCGCTATCGCGGTTATAAGTTGCAGCGCCAATTCACGGCCATTCCGGTGAATCAGTCGGGCGATTATTACGAGATTACCGTGCATGATGACGCCATCTTGCGCTGGTCGGACCCGCAGATGAGCGATGCCAAAGACTTGGAAAATGTCTCTATCTTGTATCTCCTGCAGACCAAATCTCCAGCGCGCTCGGCGGGCTATGTGGTTTTGGTGCAAGAGACGCTAAACATGGCGATAGAATCGCGCCGCGCCTGGACGTATAGCCCCGGCACGCGCCGCGTACGCCGCGCTCCGACCATTGCCTATGACAACCCCGGCACCAATAGTGACGGCATCACCACGTCGGATAGTTTTGGCGGCTATAATGGCGCCCCCGATCGATTTAATTGGACGGTGCGGGGCCGCAGCGAAAAATTCATCGCTTATAATAATTACCGCCGCGTGCTGACGCCCTATAAAGAGTTGATTACCCAACATCACATCAACCAAGAACTGATGCGCTATGAGAAGCACCGGGTGTGGGAAGTGTCGGGTAAATTGAAAACCAAGTTCCGCCACGTGTATGCCGAGCGCGTGTTCTATATCGACGAAGACACCAAAGGCATTGTCGCCACGGAGATTTATGATGGCCGTGGCCAATTGTGGCGGGTGCAAGAGCTCGGCGGGGGCGTGCAATACGAGCTGCCTTTATGCGGCAGCTCGGGCGACACGGTCTATGACTTGGTGGTCGGGCGGTATTTAATGTTGGGCTTGGTCAACGAAGAAAAACCAGTCGATTTCGATGCCCAGCACTTAGACGCCAACCGCTATACGCCAGCCAACATAAGACGACTGGGGCGCTAACCGAGCGGCGGGACGGCGAAAAACCATGCGCCGTTTTGCCACTTGCCACAGAGGGACGCCTCTCATATGGTAAGCCTCGAAATAAGCGGAAAATCCGTGATTAGGGAGAGAAACATGTATCTATTATCACTCAAGAAGCGCCTTCAGGCGGCTCTGAGACCTTCATTCGCTCTGCTTCTGGGGTTTGGCCTAACGATGGCCGCGCCCGCGCAAGCGCTAGAGCCTTTTGAATATGCCAACCCAAGTGATATGACCACCAAGGCTTTATTGCTGGATGTGGTGCAAACTGGCAATCGTCTGGTTGCGGTCGGCGAATATGGCCACGTCATTTTTTCAGATGACCAAGGCGAAAGCTGGACGCAAGCCAATAGCGTGCCCACCCGCAACACGCTGACCAGCGTCATTTTTCTCGACAATCAAACGGGCTATGCCGTTGGCCATGAAGCGACGATTTTGAAAACCAATGATGGCGGCAATAATTGGGAGCTGCAATATAATGAGCGTCGCGGCGAAACGCCTTTGTTTGGGGTTTATTTTTCCGATGCGAACAACGGCATTGCGATTGGCGGCTTCTCTTATGCTTTCGAAACCAGCGATGGCGGCGAAACTTGGAACCAACGCTCTCTGGTCGAAGACAGCTATGACGACTTCCACCTGAACGACCTGTTCACCGACACCAAAGGCAATGTTTATATTCCAGCCGAATATGGCACGGTCTATAAATCGGTCGACCGCGGTCGCACCTGGCAAACCCTCGGGACGGGCTACGATGGCTCTTTCTGGGGCGGCATGGGTCTGGCCAATGGCAATGTGTTGGTCTATGGCATGCGCGGCAACGCCTATATGAGCAAAGACAATGGCAAAGGCTGGGAAAAAGTCACCACCAATGCCGACCAATCGATTACCGGTGGCACGCAATTGGCCGATGGCCGCATCGTCCTCACCGGACTTTCGGGCACGGTACTGACCTCCACCAATGGCGGCAAGACGTTTACTTCCGTTTCTAGAACCGATCGCTTGAGCTTTGCGACGGCAGCGGCAGGTAAAAATAATACCGTGTTATTATTCGGCGACCCGGGCGTAAGAACGCACGCGCTGCAATAAACCCGCGCCCCAAAAACCTAAAATAACGCTGCTCTGCCTTACGAAAGGCTGGGCGGCGTTTTTCTTTGGGCCCTTTTTGCTCGCCTCAGCCTTGCGTCGTGCTAATCTTGGGGCCGCAAAGGAAGACAAATGACTCAAGCTCCAAATTTTTCAGACTCGGTAAAACTCTCGCGCGCGCAAGGTTTGGCCGTGGTCACCCTAGACAGAGGCGATGGCCGCAATCCGCTATCGGCCGAAGCCATGGCGGCCTTGCGCGATGTGGCGCGCTGGCTCAAAACCGATATCGAAACCCATTGCGTCATTTTGAAAGGCGAGGGCACGTTCAGCGTCGGCGCTGACCTGAAAGACAAAGACATGCAAACCCATCATCTATCGCAGCTCGAGCAGCGCCAAAAGCTGCTGCTGGGCCCCGATATGTGCGCCGCTTGGGAAGCGCTAGAGCAAGTAACCATTTGCGCCATGGAGCGCTACGCCATCGGTGGCGGCATGGCTTTGGCCATCTCGTGCGACTGGCGCATTGCCTCCGAGGATTGCGATATTCGCCTGCCCGAAATTCCGCTCGGCATCAATATGAGCTGGCAAGCCAACCCGCGCGTCACCGCGCTCATCGGCCCCGCGCGCGCCAAACATTTGGTCATTCTCGGCGAGGCCTTGCCGCCCGCGCAAGCTTTGGATTGGGGGCTGGTCGATTATGTTACGCCCGCTGGTGCTACTTTTGCCAAAGCGCAAGAGCTGGCGGCCAAAGTGCTGGCCCTGCCAGCTCTTCCGGTGCGGATGAGCAAGCAAGCCATCAACGCACATGCCCATGCGCTCAATCAAGTCAGCTCCTTCATGGACCGCGAGCAATACGCATTGCTCACCGGTTCAGAAACCAATAAAGCGGCGGTTCGCGCCGTCTTGAAAAAACCCCCCAAAAACAACTAGACAGGAATGGAAAAATTATGCGCGTAGCAGGAAAAATGGCTTTCATCACAGGTGGCGCTTCAGGTTTGGGGCGCGCCTCGGCTATGATGCTGGCCCAAGAGGGCGCGAAAGTCTCGGTTAGCGACATTAACGCAGAAGGCGCCCAAGCGGTCGCCGAAGAAATTAATGCCGCGCACCCGGGCCAAGCCTTCGCTTAT
>JABJKE010000030.1 GCA_018660505.1 Rhodobiaceae bacterium
ACAAATGACGCCCTCACGGCTCTCTGTGCCAAACTTTCCACCCAACGATATATCACTGTCGATACGGAATTTTTGCGCGAAACCACCTTCTGGCCAAAACTTTGCCTCATCCAAGCAGCCGGCGACGGCGTGGAGGCAATGATTGACCCCCTGGCCGAAGGTATTGATTTACAACCTTTTTACGACCTTTTGGTTAACCCAGACGTGATTAAAGTCATGCATGGGTGCCGCCAAGACGTCGAGATTTTTCACAAGGCTGCCAATATTATTCCCACCCCGCTTTTCGATACGCAAATCGCGGCCATGGTATGTGGCTTCGGCGATGCGGTGGGCTATGAGACGCTGATTAAAAAAACCTCTGGCGGCAAAATTGACAAAGGCAGTCGGTTTACCGATTGGAGCCAGCGTCCATTGAGCGAGGCGCAGCTCACTTATGCGCAAGCCGATGTGACGCATTTGCGCGACGCCTATGAAATTCTGGAAACGCAATTGGCCGAAAATGGACGCCGTTCTTGGTTGGAAGAAGAAAGCAATTTGCTTTCCGACCCAGAAATTTATATCCAACGCCCCGAAAACGCTTGGAAGCGATTGAAGATGCAAGACCGCCGCCCCCATGTTTTGGGCGTCTTGGTCGAAGTAGCCGCTTGGCGCGAGACCGAGGCTCAGGCCCGCGACGTGCCGCGCAATCGTATTTTAAAAGATGACGCCATTCGGGAGCTGGCTCTGCAGGGCCCGAAAGACAAAAAGGCGCTGAGCCGATTGCGCGCCATCCAACGCGGTTATGAAAATTCGCGCCATGCCGAGCCGCTGCTCGAAGCCGTGGCTCGCGGGAAAAAGAAAACCAAAGAAGATTTGCCAGATGTGCCCGCCCCCAGCGTCAACCGACAAGGCATTGGCCCGCTCGTCGATTTGCTGAAAGTGTTGTTAAAACAACGCAGCGAAGAAACCGGCGTGGCGCCCAAACTCATCGCCAATGTCGCCGACCTCGAGCGCATTGCCAGCGATAGCGCCCCCGATGTGGCCGCTTTGCATGGCTGGCGGCACGATATTTTTGGCCAATATGCCCTCGACTTGAAAGCGGGAAAACTAGCGCTCGCCTCGCAAGACGACGCGGTTATTTTGGTATCGCGCGATTAATCTGTCTCGACGTCGCCAAATTCCAGCACGGGCGCCAACCCCAAAGCTTTGGCAACGGCGGCCAGACGTTTTTCGATAATCGGTGCGTTCAGGTTTTGCAGCGCGGGCGATAACGTCAGGGTCAATTTATGACGGCCAGCTTTTAATTTCGTCTGCGGCAAAGCCCCCGGCAAAGACGCCGATAGCGAATGCGCCAAGCGCAAGCTGAGCCCCAAAGCCCGCGCCAGAGCATCGTCTTTTGCACTAAGTTTTAAATCACCCAAGTCCAGCTCTGTCTCGCGCACTTCATGGCGAAACGACAGCGCATCGGCCATGAACACGCGCGCTTTATGCGAAATGCCCGCGAAAGGCGCGGTCAAGACGGTTTGCCGAACGGTGGCAGCGCGAAACGACGAATGGCTCGACCAAGCTAAATCCGATATCAAACAAGCCGCCTCGCGCAGTCGATTGATCTCTTCTAAGGGCAAAGCCTCTGGCGCCGCATGGCGATAGAGGCCGTCAGTCCAGATGGCCAACTCATGGCCATAGGCTTCGGCTTTACACAGGCGGCTGGCCATTTCTTCGCAGGCCATCAACAGCGGGTCGAGACTGCGATATTTGGCCTTGAGCTCAGCATATAAAATGCCCTCGCGCACGGCATTGGCCGAGACCACTAATTTATTGGGCTGTCCCTGCGCCATAAGGGTTTTCAAAACCAGAGCGGCGGCGGGAAAATCTTTTCGCCGATTGCCTGGCGCCTGCGCCAATAGCGGCTCCGCGGCTGCCCCTTGCGCGGTCAAACGCGTGCAAAAACCCTCGATATCGGCTGGGTTCATTTCATATTGATGTAAAACTTCCAGCGGATAGGCGATGATTTTCATGTGTAATTTGGCCATCGCCCGCCAGGTGCCGCCGACGATATAAATCGGCAAATCGCGCCCATCTTGCAACCAATCCAAACGGGCCAGCTCGGTTTCGATAAGCCCTGCCATAACCGATAAATCATTGCCGCTCGCCCGCTCCAGCGCCAAGACGCCCAAGGGCAAGCTGGCCCATTGTTGCACTTGCCCCTCGCGCACGCGGGCCAGCTCCAAACTACCGCCGCCCAAATCAGCGACAATCCCATCGGCTCCGGGAACGCCAAGCATCACGCCATCGGCGGAAAACAAGGCTTCTTCTTCGCCGCTCAACACCCGAATTTTGGCGCCAAGGCATTGCTCTGCCTCGGCCACAAAGGCGGCGCTGTTTTTGGCTTCGCGCACGGCGGCCGTGGCAAATACGGCGAGGTTTTCAATGCCCAATTGTTCGGCGATGGCGCGGAAGCGGCGAAAGGTTTCCAGCGCTTTGTCGCGCGGCGCGCCATCAATGGCGCCACTGGCGGCCACCGCATCGCCAAGGCGGCAAAAGGCGCGTTCATTATAAATCGGAAGCGGGGTCCGCGCCGATCCGCTATAGCCCACCAAACGAACCGAGTTGGAGCCAATATCCAAAACCCCTTGCGGCGCATCGGGCGGCAAGGTTCCCAATTTGGAGAGCGCTCGGGCGTATTTATCGGTGTAGCTGCCGGTCATCGGGTGAGCTTGCCTGTTTGTTCAACATTCTTCAAGTCTCGGCATCCTCACTGGCCTTCTCAAACGATTTCCCTCGGCCCGACAGGCTTGGGTTGGTCATGAAATAGGCTTGCGCGTTCACCGCCGCCTCGCCCACGCCCGGCTCGGCCCGCTGATAGCTGCCATCGGCTTGCATTTTCCAACTTTGCTGATTGTCAGCCAAATTGGTGACCATAATTTGCTCCAGCACTTGGGCATGCACGGTGGTGTTTAAAATCGGCGTTAAAATTTCCACCCGACGATTGAGATTTCGCGGCATCCAGTCAGCCGAAGAAAAGAACACTTTCGCCTTGGCAGACGGCAAAACCTCGCCGCCACCAAAACAGACTATGCGCGCATGTTCCAAAAACCGCCCGATGATGCTTTTCACCCGAATGTTTTCCGACAATCCCTCGACGCCCGCCCGCAGGCAGCAAATGCCGCGCACCACTAAGTCTATTTGCACGCCCGCTTGCGACGCCTCATAAAGCGCATCAATCACGAAAGGGTCGACCAGAGAATTCATTTTTGCCCAAATGCCCGCCGGGCGTCCGGCGGCGGCATGGTCCATCTCTTCTCGAATATGCGCCATCAGCGTGCTGCGCAAAGTCAGCGGCGACATGGCGAGTTTTTTCAAATCGCTCGGCTCGGCATAGCCAGTGAAAAAATTAAACACTTGCGACGCATCCGACGCAATCTCGCGGTCGCAGGTGAATAAAGATAAATCGGTATAGGTCTTGGCATTTTGGGGGTGATAATTGCCCGTGCCCAAATGCACATAAGTGCGAATGACCTCGGCCTCTCGGCGCATCACAAGGCTTACTTTGGCGTGGGTTTTGAGCTGTAAAAACCCATAGACCACCTGCACGCCCGCCCGCTCCATATCGCGCGCCAACCGAATGTTGGCCGCCTCATCAAAGCGCGCTTTTAGCTCCACCAGAGCGGTCACGGATTTGCCCGCCTCCGCCGCCTCGATCAAGGCTTTGACAATCGGGCTGTCTTCCGTTGTGCGATATAAGGTCTGTTTGATGGCCACCACATCCGGGTCGAGCGCCGCTTGGCGCAAGAATTGCACCACCACGTCAAAACTTTCATAGGGGTGATGCACCAGAATATCTTTCTGCCCAATGGCCGAAAAACAATCGCCGCCATGTTCGCGAATGCGCTCGGGAAAGCGGGCCGCGAAAGGGGCATATTTTTGCTGCCGCGCGCCATGAGCATAAAGCTCCGCCGTTTGCGCCAATCCCACCAAACCATCGACCACCACTTTGCCGCGACTGGCGACGCGCAATTCTTTTTGCACCAGCTTTTGCAAAGCGTCGGGCATTTCGCTATCCAATTTCAGCCGAATAACCGACCCGCGCCGCCGCCGTTTCAGCGCACTTTCAAACAATTGCACCAAATCTTCGGCCTCTTCTTCCACCTCAATATCGCTATCGCGAATGACGCGGAACATGCCCTGCCCCAAAACCTCATAGCCCGGAAAAGTGCGGTCAATGAAAGCCGAAATCAGGGTCTCTAAGCGCACGAAATTAGTCTCGCCCGCCGCACCGGAAGGAAGCCGAATAAATCGGTCAAGCTGCTGCGGGATGAGCAAGAGAGCGTTCATCTGATGGCCATCGCTGCGCCGCGCCAATTGCAAAGCCAAAGCCATGCCAAGGTTCGGCACAAAGGGAAACGGATGGGCGGGGTCAATGGCAAGCGGCGTTAGCACGGGCAAAACATGGTCGAGAAAATAATCTTGCAACCAAGTTAATTGCTCGGGCGATAATTCATCTGTGTCGCGGACAAAAAATTTCAGCTCGCGCAATTCGCTGACCAGCCGACGCCAGACTTCTTGTTGGCGCGCCATCAGCGCGTTCGACTGTTCGGCCACTTGCTCTAATTGCTGGGCGGGCGTCAGGCCATCTTGGCTGGTGACATCGACCCCCGCCTTGGTTTGGCCCACCAATCCGGCGACGCGCACCATAAAAAATTCGTCCAAATTGCTTGCCGAAATCGACAAAAACCGCAATCGCTCCATCACCGGATGATGGGCATTGCTGGCCTCATCGAGCACTCTTTGGTTGAACGCCAACCACGATAGCTCGCGGTTGATAAACCGCTCGCCGCGCGCAAACCCCATCCATTGCTCGGCAAGCTCATCTGCCTTGGCGGCTAATTCTGTTAATGTTTTCAGTTTATTGGGCGTGTCGGACATAAGCCAGCCTAGCCGAAATTTCTGTCTAGCGCTATGGCGTCCAAAACTTGGGCCACCAGCGGCACGGTAATCGATCTTTTTTCGGCCAAAGCCGCTTGGTCAATCTGCGCCACAATCTCGCCCATGGCGGTATATTCTCGCTCGATGCGCGGCAGGAGATAATCGACCACGCGCGGGTCGATGCGCACTTGCCGGTCGGCGAATAATTTAGCCAAGAGACCGCGCATCAAATCGTCATCTGGCGCCTGCATGGCGATGGCCGGAATGGCTTTCAAACGCGAGATTAAATCCGGCAGATGCAACGCCATTTGCGCGGCCGGGATTTGCGACAGCAGCAATAATTTCGCGCCGCCGTTTTTGGCGTGGTTGAGCAGATGAAACAAAACCTCTTCCGCCTCGCTGGGCAGCGCTTCCAGCCCGTCGAGCAAAACCGCTTCTGGCGGAGCCTCGGCGTGCAGCAAATCAGCCAACACCGCCTCGTTTAAGGCCGCGGCCTGCAAGGCCCGCGCGCCGACTTGATGGGCCAGAACCGACGCCAAATGGCTTTTGCCGCAGCCGCTCGGGCCATATAGCCATTGCACGGGCGCCTCCCAAGTCGCAAAGCCATCGACCAAAGCCACCGCCTCGGCATTGCTGGGCGTGAGCAAAAATGCCTCGCGCCCCAAGGCCGCGCGCTGTGGCAAATCAAAAACTAATTGTTCACTCATCGCCATCCGAACCAGAGACATAATCACGCTGATACAGGGTGATGCCATAGCGCACCAATACGCCGCAGACGGCCGCAATCGGCACCGCCAACAGCAAGCCTAAAAAGCCGAATAAAGTGCCCATGGCCAGCAAAGCGAAAATAATCCAAACCGGATGCAATTGCACGCGGTCGCCAACCCACCGCGGCGTCAAAACATTGCCTTCGATAAATTGCCCGACCAAGAATACCAGTCCTATTTGACCCAAGCTGGCCCATTCGAAACCAAATTGTCCAAGCCCCAAAGCGCCCGCCAGAAGCAGCCCAAAAGCCGCCCCCACATAAGGCACAAAACTTACCAAGCCCGCCAGCAAGCCAACAAAAATGCCGCCCTGCAAACCAACATAAGACAGCCCCAGCGCATAGATAATGCCAAGCGCCATACAGACCATAATTTGACCCCGCGCAAAGCCGCCCAAAGTGGTATCCATTTGCCGGGCCAGCGCGCGAATGGTCTCGCCTTGCTCGTCGGGCAATAGCGCGTCAATGCGGGCGGTCATGCGGTCCCAATCGTTCAACATATAAACCGCCACAATGGGGGTAATGATGAGCAGGCTTAAAATATTAAGCAAAGACAGCCCGGTGAACAAAAGACTCGATGCGGTATTTTGCAAGCCGCTGCGCAGGCTTTCGCCAAGCGAGCTGAGGACTTGCGATTGCCCATCGGTTAAGTTTTCCGCCATCATCCAATTTTGCACATCGGCGATATAAGACGGCAAAGCGGTAATCAACAGGCTGATTTGCGCGGTCACCAGCGGCAATCCGAAAGCCAAGGCCAGCAAAACAACCAGTCCGAACCCAAAGGTGATAATCGCCGTTGCGAAACTGCGACGCATCCCCAAAGCCTCTAAGCGGTCGGCCACGGGGTCGAGAAAATACGCCAAGGCAAAGCCCAAAACAAACGGCAGTAAAATCGATGCCAAAGCGGCCAAAAGATAAAACGACATGGCCAGAGCCGTCATCAAAATGAGGTGAGATAGGCGAAGGGGCATGATTAAGGCGCCTCTGTTAAAGTGGGGGTCAAGGGGTCCAGTATCTCGGTCGTCTCAGTTGCCTCAGTTGCCTCGGTCGTCTCGAGGAGGCCAATCGTGGGGGCAATATAGGCGGTCACGCCCAGCGCCTCGGCGGTCTCGACATTGGCCACTTGGCGCGCGCTTGGCGTGCCACCGAGCACTAATTCATTCTGGTTCAGGTTGGAGATAAACTGCGGCACGGAGCCGATATAAACCAAGTCGACATAGGCATAATCTTTGCTCAGCTCTACAATCGTCACCTCACGAACCAAATCGACGGCGTTCAAACGGTCGAGCAGACGGGTCCAATCCGATAGGCTGGTGTAACTGGCGCGCACTTGCAGCACTTGTTTTTCATCCGACACCACCGCGGCCACAGATTTCCACCGCGCCGCCAATATGCCCATCACATCATCAATGGCGCGTTGGCCCATCTGCGGATGCGGCGTGCCCGTGCGATAGGTTTTCACAATCACATCGCTTTCCTCGGCGCCAAAAATATAGGCCGTGACGCCCAATTGCCCGTCCACATCGGCCAGCGCATGCGCCACCACCACGGTGTCAGTGCCATAGCGTTCGTTGAGCCGTTGTAATTTGGCCGGGTCGCCGATGAGGATATCTTCTGCATTAGCGATTTCCGTATCTTCCAAATCACCCAGCGGCAGCAGCATGGGCGCCAGACTATTGTCTATGTCATAGGCGGCCCATTCTTGGCGCCACCAATGTTCGCCCCAGCTTTGCAGGCCCTCTAAATCTTCCAAAACCGGCAGTAAAAGAGCGGGCGGGCTTTGCACCTCGGTGATGGCCACGCCGGCGCCGCGCAATAATTCGCGCATGGGCGCTGGCTTAAACTGTACCGATAAAGTGGCCAAATAGCGCCCTGGCCCGGTTTTCTCGTCAGATATGCGCAAGCCCTCCACGAGGTTTTCAAAGTCTAGGCTTTGCACCTCTGGCAGTTTTTCCCATTCTTCTTGTTTGGTGAGACGTTGCAGAACCATAGACAGGGCTTTGGTTTGGCCGTCGCGCAAGGCGGCGGCACGCGCCAAACTGGTAGAGGCGGCGCTGGCATCGACTTTAATTTTCTGCACTTCAAAAACATTGCCCGCCTGCGCCGACGCCACCCCCCAAAAGAGGGCGAGAAGCACAAATAGGCATTTGGAAAACAGAGGTTTTTTCATAGCGGCCAAGTTACCGCGCAGTTTCCTCCACGGCAATCACTTAAAGTTGCATTTACGGGGTTACATTACCCCCGATGCAGGCTATTTTGTGGCAGGTTTTCGATTCCGTTGCCTATTCTGCGTGCCTTGAGGTGATTATGTCCGGTAATAGCAAAACACCCCTTACTTACGCCCAAGCTGGCGTGGATATTGAGGCGGGCAATGATTTGGTCAAACGCATCGGCCCGCTGGCCAAATCGACCACCCGCCCGGGCGCCGATGTCGACCTTGGTGGCTTCGGTGGCTTGTTTGATCTGGCGGCCTGCAAATTTGACGATCCGGTTTTGGTGGCGGCCAATGATGGCGTCGGCACCAAACTAAAGATTGCCATTGAAGCCAATAAACACGACACCGTGGGCATTGATTTGGTCGCCATGTGCGTCAATGACCTCATTGTGCAAGGCGCAGAGCCCCTGTTTTTCTTAGATTATTTCGCTTCTGGCAAATTAGACGTCGAGGCCGCCACAAATGTCATTGCGGGCATTGCCGAAGGCTGTCGCCAAGCCAATTGCGCGCTTATCGGCGGCGAGACGGCCGAAATGCCCGGCATGTATGCAGCGGGTGATTATGATTTAGCGGGTTTCTCGGTCGGGGCGGTGGAGCGCAATCACATTTTGCCGACCAAAGATATGGCCGAAGGCGATGTGATTTTAGGTCTGGCGTCCAACGGCTTGCACTCGAACGGATTTTCTTTGGTGCGCCGTCTGGTGGAGGCTGAAAGCTTGGCGTGGGATGCGCCCTCGCCTGCCGCACCTAGCCAAAGCCTCGCCGAAGATTTACTGACCCCGACGCGGATTTACGTGCGCGCCGTTTTGGCCGCCCTGAAAGCCAAGGCGCCGATAAAAGGCCTGGTGCATATCACGGGCGGTGGGTTTCAAGAAAACCTGCCCCGGGTTTTAACAGATGATTTGGCCGCCCATATTGATTTATCGGCTTGGAAATTACCGCCCATCTTCCAATGGGTGCAAAAAGCGGGCGCCGTGGAACAGGCGGAACTTTTACGCACGTTCAATTGCGGCATTGGCATGGCCCTCGTGGTGCCAGCCAAGGCGGCCGCCGATGTGATGGCCGTGCTGGCCAAACAAGGCGAGACGGTTCTGCCCATCGGCAGCCTCACCCGACGCCAAGGGGATGGCGTAACTTTTTCCGGAACGCTATCTGCATGAAGCAACAACCGACAAAAGTCGCCGTACTTTTCTCGGGTCGGGGCAGCAATCTCAAAACCCTCGCCGAATATATGGCACAGCCCCATGTGCCAGCAGAGCTGGTTTTGGCGCTCAGCAACCGCCCCAAGGCTGGCGGGCTGGATTATTGCGCCAGCCAAGCCATCCCCCATCAGGCCATTGACCACAAGCTTTATGAGACGCGCGAAAGTTTCGACGCGGATTTAGACGTTGCCCTGCGCGCCGCCAAAGTCGAGCTGATTTGCTGCGCTGGTTTCATGCGCTTGTTAAGCGCTGGTTTTGTCGAGGCATGGCGCGACCGCCTGATCAATATTCACCCGTCGCTTTTACCCAAATACAAAGGGCTGCACACCCATGCCCGCGCCATCGAAGCAGGCGACAAAATACATGGCTGTAGCGTCCATTACATGCGACCCGAAATGGACGCGGGGCCGGTGATTGTGCAAAAACAAGTGCCGATTTTACCCGACGACACGCCCGACACGCTGGCCGAGCGGGTTTTGCAGCAAGAACATATTGCCTATCCAGAGGCTTTGGATGCGGTGCTCAAAAAAATGGCGAGCCCAGCTTAAGCCGTCTCGCCATTTTCTAACTTCCTTGGGTTGGCTAATTAGCCAACCAATTCGTCATCCGCGAAGAAGAATTTAATCTCTTCGGCAGCGGTTTCTGGCGCGTCCGAGCCATGCACGGAATTGGCATCAATGCTCTCTGCGAAATCTTTGCGAATGGTGCCGGCATCGGCTTCGGCTGGGTTGGTGGCGCCCATAATTTCGCGGTTTTTCGCGATGGCGTTTTCGCCTTCCAGCACTTGCACAACCACCGGGCCGGAAATCATGAAATCGACCAAATCATTGTAGAAGGGGCGCTCTTTGTGGACGCCGTAAAATTCGCCCGCTTGCTCGCGCGTCATATGAATACGTTTAGAAGCAACAATGCGCAGGCCATTGCTTTCGAACCGGTCAATAATTTTACCTGTCAGATTGCGTTTGGTGGCATCGGGTTTGATAATCGAAAAAGTGCGCTCAAGAGCCATGAGTAAATCCCCAAATAGGTTAAGTCAGAATTAAAATTGCGTTCAATTGCCCGCTTTATAGGCGAGCTTTTAGTCCAGCGCAAGCAATGGAAAAAGAGCGCAAGCAATGGGGAAGGACACGCCGCCTTAGGCTTTTTTCTGCCAAGTGTCGTCATCGCCCTGCTGCCAATAGGTCAGCTCATGCGGCCCCGTCTTCAAGCTCGACCATTGCGCGCGGGCGCGCGCCAAGCTTTCTTCATCGCGGCCATCGAATAAAAACACGCAGCGCTCGAAACCATCCAACTCGGGTCGCGACGCGCCATCGACCAAAAACAACACATTGGCGGCATTGGGCGTCTCCGCCTCATCGGTTAGCCATATCGGTTGCTCGGCCGCAATATGGGCAAAGCGCGCGTCGCCTTTGGCCGCATGGGGCAAAAACGCCGTATCGCGATAGGTCCATAAATGGCTATCGAGGCTGGCCAAACGGTCTGGGGACGCCACTTGAACGATGGCTTTCCAGCCGCGCTCCAGCGTTTTCTCCAAAAGCGCGGGCAAGACCTGTTCTAGGGTATGGCGCTCCAAATGATAGAACAGCACCTCGCTCATTATTCGTAATGCGCTTTTACCAAACGGTCGAGCAAGCGCACGCCGTAACCCGAAGCCCAAGTGCGGCTGATGGAAGACTTCGGCGAGCCCATGGCGGTGCCCGCAATATCCAAATGCACCCAAGGCACTTTATTGGTGAAGCGCAGCAAGAATTGCGCCGCCGTCGAGGAGCCCGCATAGCGCCCGCCGATGTTTTTCATATCGGCGTTCGGCGTGTTGATCATTTTGTCGAAATTATCATTCATCGGCATGCGCCAGACTTTCTCGCCTTCTTGATTGCCAATCGCTGTCAATTGCTCCGCCAATCTATCATCGTTGGAAAACAGCCCCGCATAATCTTGCCCCAAAGCCACCATAATGGCGCCCGTCAGGGTCGCTAAATCAATCATGAATTTCGGCTTGAAGCGTTTTTGCGTATACCAAAGCGCATCGGCCAAAACCAAACGGCCTTCGGCATCGGTGTTCAACACTTCAATCGTTTGGCCCGACATAGAGGTCACAATATCGCCGGGGCGCTGCGCGTCACCATCGGGCATATTTTCCACCAGCCCCAAAACGCCCACCGCATTGACTTTGGCTTTGCGCGACGCCAAAGCGTGCATAAGCCCCGTCACCGCGGCGGCGCCGCCCATATCGCCTTTCATTTCTTCCATGCCGCCAGCTGGCTTGATGGAAATACCGCCCGTATCAAAACACACGCCCTTGCCGACAAAGGCGACGGGTTGTTTGGATTTGGCGGCGCCTTGCCATTGCATCACCACCAATTGGCTGGGTTGGCGGCTGCCCTGCCCGACGCCCAAAAGCGAACCCATGCCCAGCTTTTTCATTTTCGCTTCGCTCAATACTTCCACTTTCACGCCCAGCTTGCTGAGCCTTTTGGCGCGTTTGGCAAATTCGGGTGGGGTCAAAATATTGGCTGGTTCATTGACCAAATCGCGCGCCACAATCGTGCCTTCCGCGATGGCTTTCAGCTCGGAGAAATTTTTGCGCGCGGCTGCCATGGCTTTGGTCGCCACCACAAATTTAGACGGGCCGCCTTTGGTTTTGCCTTTGGTCTTATAGGTCTCGAATTTATAATCGCGCAACAAGGCGCCAGTTGCGGCACGCGCGGCAATATCGGCATCGCTGAGCGCTTTATTGCCCGCGGGCTCCAGCAGCAGCGTGACGACGCCATCGGCTTTCTCGACAGTGCCCAATGCCGTGCCACCCATTTTTTCGGCGTCGGCGGCAGTTAATTTTTTGCCATCGCCAAGCCCCAGAACCACAATCCGGTCGAGCGTGGTTTTGGCTGGTGCCAGAAGCGCGAACATGGCGCCGGCTTTGCCAGAGAATTTTTTAATCTTTATGGCGCGTGAAATCGCGCCGCCAGTTTGCTTGTCCACCTGCTTGCCCAAGGGAGAGAGCTTGCCGCCATCCGTGGCCGTGAGGATGAGAGAGCCTTTTGTCGGCAGCGTGTCTTTGGTGAAGGAAATAGATAGGGACATGGTTTTCTCCGATAGGGAGCGAGAGGGAAGAATAAACAATTGCCTCTATGCCTCGCTCAAACAGTAGGCTTGAAATCGTTTCAGAATGCCAACATTATGGCGTAAATGACTAGTCGTCCAGCGCCATTTAGGGTAACACTGACAGCTGATTGATATGGCGCTACATCGTCTCAAAACGAGTCTAAAAATGAAATCTTTTGTAAGCCTTTTGCCGAAGCAACAATTCATCGGCCTGACCCTAGCTTTATCGCTAAGCCTTTTGCTTGGCCCTTTTGCCACCAGCGCCCAAGCGGCGCAGCAACGCGACGTCGAAGGCATTGCCGCCATCGTCAATGACCAAGTCATCTCGCTGTTCGATGTCGACCAACGCGTCGATTTGTTTTTCGCCACTTCCGGTATTGAAAAATCTCCCGAAATGACCGAGCGCATGCGGGCGCAAGTTTTGCGGTCGCTGGTTGATGAGAAATTACAATTGCAAGAAGCCGAGCGGGTGGAAATATCCATCGCCGCCAAAGAGGTCGAAGACCGGATGAAAGTTTTGGCGACCGAAGGCAAAATGACGCTCGAGGGCATTAAGAAATTCTTGTCTGAGAAAAATATTGAAACCACCTCGCTGGAACAACAATTGCGCGCCGAACTGGCGTGGAGCCAATTTGTCCGTCGCAGTTTTGGCGGACGGGTGAAAGTGGGCGATCAAGAAATTGAAGAGCAATATAATAAAGCTGTGCGCGCGGTAAATCAGACGCGCTATTTGGTCAGTGAAATTCTGCTCAATCTGGATAATTTTTCCAATGAGGCGCAAGTCGCCCAATTGTCTGGCGAGATTGTCAAACAGCTTCAATCGGGCGTGGCTTTTGGTGCCGTGGCGCGCCAATTCTCTATCGCCCCCACGGCGGCACGCGGCGGCCAATTGGGCTGGGTCACGGCCGACCAATTAGACAGGCGCTTGGCCAGTGTCGTGCAAAACATGCAAGCCGGCCAAGTCTCGTCGCCCATCCCCACCAATGCGGGGCTTTATATCATCGCCCTCGCCGATAAGCGGGCCGGCGGCAATGACCCCAGCAAAAACCAATTTGACGTGCTGAGCCTCACCTTCCCGAAAGAGACCAAGGCCAGCAAAATAGATCGGTTCATCGCTGATTTTAAAACCTGCCGACGGGCGCAGCAAAGCGCCAAGAAAAGCAAAATTTCAGCCAAGCGAACGGGGCTGCGCGAATTGGGCCAGCTGACCCGCCAAATGGCTGGGGCTGTGGGCAATCTGGAGGCGGGTCAATTGGCCAATCCCCTCAGCACGGCGCAAGGCATTGAGCTTTATGCCGTTTGCGACCGCAAGGATGACCTCGGCATTGAGATTTCGCGCGACCAAATATCGGATAATATTTTTTCCCAACGCGTGGCGATGATGGCTCGGCGGCATTTGCGCGATTTGCGCCGCGATGCCGTTGTCGAATATCGTTAGGCATGACCCCGCTCCCGCCCTTGCGCGACGTTATTCAAGCGCATGGGCTTCGCGCGGATAAAAAATTTGGCCAGAACTTTATTCTCGACCTCAACCTGACACGGCGCATTGCGCGCGAGGCAGGCGATTTAACCCAATGCCATGTCATCGAAGTCGGCCCCGGGCCCGGCGGGCTCACCCGCGGCCTGCTGATGGAAGGCGCCGCCCATGTGCATGTCATTGAAGCCGACGAAAGATTTTTACCCGCATTAAAAGAAATTCAAGCCGCCTATCCCGACCGCCTATCCATCCATTTGGGAGACGCGCTGGAAATAGCGCCCGAAAGCTTAACCCAAAGCCCCTATCGCATCGTCTCCAACCTGCCCTATAACGTCGCCACACCCTTGCTCACGGGCTGGCTAGATGGCGGCTGGCAAGACGGCGTTTGGGCGCCAAAATTTTTATCGATGACGCTGATGTTTCAAAAAGAAGTGGCGCAGCGCATCACTGCTTTGGCGGGCGAGAAACATTATGGCCGCCTCGGTGTCTTGGCCGGATGGCTCAGCGAGGCCCGCATTGCTTTTGAGGTGGACCGACAAGTCTTTGTGCCGCCGCCCAAAGTGACCTCGGCGATTGTCGATTTGCGCCCGCGCGCCAAGCCTCTGGCACCCGCTCATCCGCACAGCTTGAGCCAGCTGACCGCGGCGGCCTTTGGCCAGCGTCGGAAAATGTTGCGCGCCAGTTTGAAACAGATAAGCTCAGACCCACAAAGGCTTTTGGCCGCAGCGGGCATTGCCGAAACCACACGGGCCGAGCAGCTAACCATTGACCAATTCTGCGCGCTGGCTAATCTATGGAAACCACGCGCCTAGCGATATTTAAACCAACCTCGGGAGAGACCTCATGAAAAGCCAAGCCATTACCGAATACGGAGCCGCCCTATCGCCGGTGGAAGCCGACACCCCAACGCCCAGCGGCCAAGAGGTTCTGATCGAAATCACCCATTGCGGCGTGTGCCATTCCGATGTGCATTTTCACGACGGCCATTTTGATTTGGGCGACGGCGAAAAACTAGATGTGCGCGGCGCCCGCCAAACCCCCTTTACCCTCGGCCATGAAATCGAAGGCGTCGTCAGCGCCATTGGCCCAGATGTGAAAGACGTGAAAGTCGGCACCCGCAAAGTGATTTACCCGTGGATTGGCTGTGGCGAATGCCATGAATGCGACCATGGCCGGGAGCATTTGTGCAATGGCCGCGCGCTTGGCGTCAACTTGCCGGGCGGTTTTTCCACCCATTGCTTGGTGCCGCACGAGCGCTATTGCCTTGATGCAGAAGGCATCGCCGAAGGCCTTGCCAGCACCTATATGTGCTCTGGCATCACCGCCTATGCGGCGTTGAAATATCTCGACACGGGCGATAAAGGCGAGCCCGCGCTCATTGTTGGCCTTGGCGGCGTGGGCATGATGGCGCTGCAATTTGCCCTCGAGATGTATGACGAAACCCCGCTGGTGGCAGACTTGGACGAGAATAAATTGCAAGCCGCCATGGGCGCAGGCGCGCGCGCGGCCTATAACCCAAAAGACCCAGAAGCACTGAAACAATTGCTGGCCGACACCAATGGCGGCGTGGCCGGCGCGGCGGATTTCGTGGGCGCAGAGGGCTCGTTGAAATTTGCCACCGGAGCCATTCGGCGCGGCGGCGGCGTGAAAATCGTCGGTCTTTTTGGCGGCGGTTTCTCGCAACCCATCCCCTATTTCCCATTTCGCGCCATGTCCATTGGCGGCTCCATGACCGGCTCTTTGGCCGATACCATAGAGATGTTGGAAATTGTGAAAGCGGGGAAAATCAATCCAATTCCGGTGGAAACGCGCGACATGAGCGCGGCCAGCGAAACGCTAGATGATTTGCGCGAAGGCAATATCATCGGCCGTGTGGTGCTGGAAAACCGCTAAGGACATAAAGCAAATAGCTGCGAGCTCTCTTACAAAGAGTCTCGCAGCCGTTTCACAAAATCAGATAAGTCCGTTTGGCGGCCGCGTTTTAACCGCTCCGCCGTCAAAATAGCTTGCAATTTCACACGCGCTTGCTCGGCGTCATGGTTGACGATGACGTAATCATATTCCGGATAATGGCTAATCTCGTCCGAGGCTTTCGACATGCGCCCAGCCACCACTTCGGCGCTATCTTGGGCGCGCGTGTTCAGCCGCTTTTCCAGCTCGGCCGCCGAGGGCGGCAGAATAAACACTTTGACCAAATCATCGGCCGCCGCTTCTTGCAATTGCTGGGTGCCCTGCCAATCGATATCAAATAAAACATCATGGCCTTGCGCTAAGGAGGCCTCGACGGGCGCGCGCGGGGTGCCGTAATAATTATCAAAAACTTTCGCGTGTTCTAACAGCGCGCCCCGATTGCGCATTTCACCAAAAGCTTGGGTGTCGACAAAATGGTAATCTTGGCCATCTATCTCGCCCGGCCGCGCTTGGCGGGTGGTCACTGAAACCGACATGGAAATATGGCTATCTGCCGACAAAAGAGCGCGCGCCAATGTGGTTTTTCCAGCCCCCGATGGCGACGATAAAACCAACATAAGACCGCGGCGATGAATGGCATTCGACATGTAGCAGCTCCTCGAATCAACTTGTGCAGCCCACTATAGAGGATTATCGCTTTTGCTGGTTTTCGATTTTGCGCCAGCGCTGCACATGGCGATTATGCTCGGCTAAACTATGACTAAACACATGGCCGCCCGTGCCATCGGCGACAAAATACAGCGCTTGGCTATCGGCAGGGTTTAACACGGCGGCAATGGCCGCGCGCCCCGGATTGGCAATCGGCGTCGGCGGCAGGCCGTTAATGCGATAGGTATTATAGGCCGTTCGACGACGAATTTCGCTGCGCCGAATGGGCCGGCCTAATTTGCCCTGGCCACCGACCAGACCATAAATAATCGTCGGGTCCGACTGCAAGCGCATTCGTTTTTTCAACCGATTGATAAACACAGCCGCCACCAAAGGGCGCTCTTCGGCCACCGCGGTTTCGCGCTCGACAATCGAGGCCAGAATAATCGCTTCTTGTTTGGTTTTAATCGGCAGGCCGGCTTGGCGGTTTGGCCATAGCTCGTCAATCGCGCGCTTTTGGGCGCGTGTCATTTGCGCCAGCAGCGCCGCACGCGACATGCCGCGCGGCACTTTATAAGTCTCGGGCAAAAGCGAGCCTTCGGCCGGAATGGCAACCTCGCCTTGCAGCAAAGTCTCGCCGCGCAA
Organism: Rhodobiaceae bacterium; assembly: GCA_018660505.1. Lineage (GTDB taxonomy): Bacteria > Pseudomonadota > Alphaproteobacteria > RS24 > RS24 > UBA8337. The sequence goes on from JABJKE010000030.1 coordinate 16,872, forward strand.
TTGCTCGACGATGATTTGACTGGTCAGCCCTTCGGCAAAAGTGATGGCGTGCAGCACGCTATCGCCGCGTATTAAAATTTGCAGCAGAGCTTCCATATCCGTGCCTGCGGGAATGTTAAATTCTCCGGCTTTCAAAGCCGAAGCTTGGCCGCGCAGCCGCACATAGGCTTGAAACAAAAGCGCATTTCGTAACACGCCCTGCTGGTCTAACTGGGCCGTCACGCCGCGCAAATTGGCGCCGCGTTGCAGCTCCACTTGCACGGCCTGTGGGTGCGGGCCGGGCATGAAAATCAGTCCCAGAATGGCAATGAAACTTATGGCCCCCAAAAGGGCTACGGGCAGAAACCAGGCACGAAGCCAATGGAAAAAGAAGCGCACGGCTTGCAAAACCGGCTTACTCGACGGCTTTGAAAACAAGCGAAGCATTGGTGCCGCCAAAGCCGAAACTATTCGACAAAACGGCGTTCACTTTTTTCTCTTGCGCTTTCAGCGGCACTAAATTCAGTTTGGTATCAATCGATGGATTTTCGAGGTTTAACGTCGGCGGCACAATGCCATCGCGCATCGCCAAGACCGCAAAAATCGCCTCCACCGAACCCGCCGCGCCCAGCAAATGACCGATGGAGGATTTGGTAGACGACATCGTCAGATGATCCGTAGCGCTTGTGAACAAGCGTTCCACCGCGCGCAATTCAATCTCATCGCCCATGGGCGTCGAAGTGCCATGCGCATTGATATAGCCAATGTCTTCGGGCGCCAGTCCCGAGCGTTTCAACGCCGCTTGCATGGCGCGAAATCCGCCCGAGCCATCTTCGGCGGGCGAGGTAATGTGATAGGCGTCGCCCGATAAGCCATAGCCGACCACTTCCGCATACATGGTGGCGCCGCGCGCTTTGGCGTGTTCATATTCTTCCAACACCACAATGCCCGCGCCTTCGCCCATCACAAAGCCATCGCGGTCTTTGTCATAGGGCCGCGAGCCTTTTTCGGGCGTGTCGTTAAAATTGGTGGAAAGCGCGCGACAAGCCACAAAACCAGCAATGCCCAGCGGCGTAATGGCGCCCTCTGTGCCGCCCGCAACCATGACATCGGCATCATCGAACATGATGAGGCGCGCCGCATCGCCAATCGCATGGGCGCCCGTCGAGCATGCCGTCACGACCGCGTGATTGGGGCCTTTGAGGCCATGTTTAATGGAAACTTGTCCGCCCGCTAAATTAATCAGGGAGCCGGGAATAAAGAAAGGGCTGAGTTTGCGCGGCCCCTTATCGCGCACCGTATAGGCGCCGGTTTCAATGCCTTGCAAGCCACCGATACCCGCGCCGATAAGGACGCCCGTGCGAAATTGTTGTTCTTCGGTTTCTGCCTTGTAGCCGCTGTCTGCCAAAGCCATATCCGAGGCGGCCATCGCATAGACAATAAAATCATCGACGCGGCGTTGGTCTTTGGGGGCCATATAGAGGTCGGGGTTAAAGCCGCCCTCGCCCTTGTCGATTTGGCAGGCAATCTGACAAGGCAAATCCGACGCGTCGAAATACTCGATGGGCCCCGCGCCAGACTGACCCTCAAGGAGCCGTTGCCAGCTCTTTTCGATGGTTTCGCCCAGCGGATTAACAGACCCAATGCCCGTAATGACGACGCGTCGCATTTTAAAAGTCTTTTTCTACGAAGCCTGGTCGATGAATTTCACTGCATCGGCAACTGTCAAAATAGTTTCAGCTGCATCGTCAGGAATTTCGATACCAAACTCTTCTTCAAAAGCCATCACCAGCTCAACCGTGTCGAGGCTATCGGCGCCCAGATCATCGATGAAGCTGGCCGCTTCGGTAACTTTATCGGCTTCTACACCGAGGTTTTCAACTACGATGTTTTTTACGCGTTCCACAGTATCGCTCATCTTAAGCTCCTTAAAAATGGCTGCTGATTTGTAACAAAACCAACAAATATCCCAAAAAATAGTATGGTTCCCATACCAGAAGTTTTCCCTAACACCCTTTGCACACCATGTCTATAGCGCGGCGACTTGCCTCGCTTGGCTTATATCATGGCCATGCCGCCGTTCACATGCAGCGTCTGGCCGGTAACATAAGCCGCCTCATCGCTGGCCAAATAAAGACACGCCGCCGCAATGTCGCCGCCCTCGCCCAAACGCCCCGCTGGGATGGCTTGGGTCAGCGCTTGCTTTTGCGCCTCTGGCAATTCGTCGGTCATCGGCGTGGCAATAAACCCAGGCGCCACGCAGTTCACCGTAATGCCGCGACTGGCGACTTCTTGCGCCAAAGATTTCGACATGCCAATCATGCCCGCTTTGGTGGCGGCATAATTGGCCTGCCCCGGATTGCCCGTCACCCCCACCACAGAGGTAATGCCGATAATGCGCCCATGACGGCGTTTCATCATGCCGCGCAAAGCCGCGCGAATAAGGCGAAAGCCCGACGTCAAATTGACTTCTAAAACGGCGTCCCAATCTTCGTCTTTCATCCGCATCGCCAAACCATCGCGCGTGATGCCCGCATTATTGACCAGAATATCCAAACCGCCCATCGCCGTTTCGGCTTTGGCGGCAAGCTCTGTCGCCCCCTCGGCGGTTGATAAATCGGCGACCAAAACATGGGCGCCGTCGCCCAGCTCATCGGCCAAGGCTTGCAGCACGCTTTCGCGCGTGCCCGCCAAGCCCACGTTGGCGCCCGCCGCGTGCAGCGTGCGGGCAATCTGATTGCCAATGCCGCCCGAAGCCCCGGTTACCAAGGCGGTTTTTCCGCTTAAATCAAACATTCATCTCTCCCTTAAGTATTAAAATCTTGGATATCATCTGGCCCGTTCAAGGCGCGTGCCGACAAGCGCTCATCAATGCGACGCGCCATGCCGGTCAATACTTTACCGGTGCCGATTTCCACCAGTTCCCTCACCCCCTGCTCGGCCGCCCAAATCATACTCTCGCGCCAGCGCACGGAACCCGTCACCTGTTCGATGAGCAATTTGCGAATAAGCTCTGGGTCTTGCGTTGCCTCGGCCGTCACATTGGCAATCAGGGGCACGCATGGCGCCGCGATAGGTGTCTCGGCCAGCGCAGCCGCCATCTCATCGGCGGCGGGTTGCATGAGCGCGCAATGAAACGGCGCGCTAACGGGCAAAGTCATGGCCCGTTTGGCGCCGCCCTGTTTGGCCAAATCGATTGCCCGCGCCACCGCTTCGGCATGGCCAGAGATGACCACTTGGCCATTGGCGTTATCATTGGCGGCGGCACAAATTTCGGTCTCCGAAGCCGCCGCTTCGGCAATCTCGACAACGGCGGAAAAATCTAATCCCAAAAGCGCCGCCATGGCGCCCACCCCAACGGGCACGGCGCGCTGCATGGCTTGGCCGCGCAATTTTAACAATCGGCTGGCGTCGTCTAATTGCAAAGCTCCGGCTGCGGTTAACGCCGCATATTCGCCAAGGCTATGGCCCGCCACATAAGATGCCGCTTGCTCGAGCTGCAAGCCGCGCGCTTCCAACACGCGCATGACGGCCATGGATACGGCCATTAAGGCGGGTTGCGCATTTTCAGTCAGGGTCAGGGTTTCTTGCGGACCGTTCCACATAATGTCGGATAGGTTTTGCCCGAGTGCCGCGTCCACTTGGTCAAATACCGCTTTGGCTTCTGGATAGGTCTCGGCCAAATTTTGGCCCATACCGACGCTCTGGCTGCCTTGGCCTGGAAATACAAATGCTTTTGTCATGCCCTTTCCCTCCCCTATGGGTCTTGCTTTATCTTGCGCCTTATACGGGACGCATATCCCCTTCTTATACTAGGTGTTTGCGCCCTGTGGAGCAGATTTTATCGTTGAAATCGCGCTTGCCAAGCTCGGCCCGACATAGTATCACGCGTGGGTAAGTTTCGGTCGAAGGCTGAAAGGATGAAAACCTCTGGTGGTCAGGGGTTTAGGAATGGTCCGACATCCCCTGTCTTCGCTCTCGCGTAACTTGTGAGCTTCTCCCAGTTTTTGGTAGATAAGGGCTCGCTAGGGGCTAGGCGCCGAACACATAAGGAGAGAAGCTATGGCTCTATATGAGCACGTGTTTATTGCACGCCAAGATATTTCTTCGCAGCAAGTAGAAGGTCTCATCGATATGATGCAGGCGGTGCTGGAAGAAAATGGCGGCAAAATTACCAAAATCGAATATTGGGGTTTGAAATCACTCGCCTATCGGGTGAAGAAAAACCGCAAAGGTCATTATTCTTTGCTGAACATCGACGCAAGCCATGCCGCCGTTGCCGAATTGGAACGCCGCATCAGCCTGAACGATGACATTATTCGCTCCATGACCCTGCGGGTCGATGCGCATGAAGCCGATGACTCGGTGCAAATGCGCAATAAAAACCGTGACGAACGTCGTGGGTCGCGCCGTGAAGATGGCGGCGATCGCCGCCGCGACGACCGTCCGCCGCGTGAGGAACGCCCGCGCGAAGATAAACCAAGCGAAGGAGAGGCATCATGAGCCAAGGACGCCGCCCATTTGGACGCCGCAAGAAATCTTGCCCGTTTTCAGGACCCAACGCACCGGTCATCGATTATAAAGATACCCGCCTTTTGCAACGCTATGTTTCCGAACGCGGTAAAATCGTACCTCGTCGCATCACCGCTGTTTCTTCCAAGAAACAACGCGAGCTGGCGCGCGCTATCAAGCGCTCCCGCTTTCTATCTTTGATGCCGTATACGGTTGACCAGTAAGCCTTTCGGCAGGCGTGCGGCAAAGCGATGACGCAATCCCTGCTATTGAGAATAAGTGTGGCGGCGATCAGCAGTTTTGTGCTGTTCGCCGCCATTTTTACTTTGCCTTTTGCCGCCCTGCCCATGGCCTACATCGGGCTGGCCTATGGCCTCGGCCCCGCCGTTATGGTGGCCGGGCTTGCCGTGGTGCTAACCAGTGTTTTATTGTCGCCGCCGCTGGCCATTGTTTTTGCCATTGTCTTTTTACTGCCCAGTTTTGCTGTGGTGCGCCAAGCTTTGCTGTCGCGCGCCGTGCCGGCCCCACAAGGCCCGAAATTTGTTTTTTATCCGCTGCAGAGCCTGATTTTAATGACCCTGGCGATAACCGCCGTGGGCACGATTATTGGCTTTATGGCACTTGGCGGCCAGCCCGGTCTGCCGCAATCTTTGGCCAGCGCTTTGTCCAGCTCGCCGGAAATTAGCGGCGCGCTGGCGCAAGTCTACCAAGTCTCCTCGCCGGAAGATTATTTGCGCTTGGCCAATATTATGCTGGTCACTAGTTTTGCCAGCTGGCCGCTCTTGGTGCTGGGCAATGCCCAAATCGCGCAAGCGATTTTGGTTCGGCAAGGCAAAAACCTGCGCCCCGCCACCGATTATGCCACGCTTACGCTACCGCCTTGGCTGGCCTTGGGGCTGGCGGGATTTTTGGCTTTGGCGCTCGGGCTCACCGGATGGCTGGCGACTTTGTTCGCCGCTTTGGCCGCCCTCGCCATGGGCGCGTATTTTCTATTGGGTTTAGCGATTATTCATGCTATCTCCCGCAACTGGAACGGGCGTGGGCTTTTATTGGCCACGCTTTATTTCTTACTTTTCGTGATGGCCTGGGTGAGTATCCCCGTTAGCCTAATGGGATTGTTGGATGCGCGCTTCGATTTTCGAGGCCTCAAAAAACACCCTGACAAGCCGTCTGATTTACCTGGGGACAAGGAGTAAACACCATGCAAGTAGTCTTGCTAGAGCGCATTGCAAAGCTGGGTCAAATGGGCGACGTCGTCACCGTGAAAGACGGCTATGCGCGCAATTTCCTACTACCACAGGGCAAAGCCCTGCGCGCCAATAAATCTAATCTCGAACGTTTCGAACAAGACCGCGCGCAATTAGAAGCGCGTAATCTCGAACGCAAACAAGACGCCGAAGCGGTTCACGCCAAACTCGACGGACAATCCTTTGTGGTTATCCGTTCGTCTGGCGACACGGGCCAGCTTTATGGCTCTGTTACCCCGCGTGACATTGCCGATTTGTTGAGCGCCGGTGGGTTCGATACCGCCCGCAATCAGGTTGTCTTGAGCCAGCCGATTAAAAATCTTGGTCTGCACACAGTGGCCGTTAACTTGCACCCTGAGGTGACCTCGAGTGTTATCGTGAACGTCGCCCGCACAGAAGACGAAGCCGAGCGCCAAGCCGCTGGCGAAGATGTGACTGGCGAGCAGCAAGACGAAGACGAGGCTATGGACTTAGACGCCGTCTTCGAAGAAGGCGTCAGCGCCGACATCAGCGAAGACGAAGCGGAAGAAACAGCCGAAGAAACTGTGGAAGCAGCAGAAGAAGCGCCTGCTGAAGAAGCACCTGTTGAAGAAGCTGCCGAAGAAGCCGCCGATAGCGAAGCAGATACAGAGGAAGCCTCGAAAGATTAATTTCGAGTTTTCCCCGATATTAACAGGCCCGCCGAAAAGTTTTTTTTCGGCGGGCCTTTTTTATGTGGTCGGCTTTGGCCTGGCTGTCTAATGTCTCCTATATGGAAACTTTAGACTCGCTTGAAAACCCCGCCCCGATGCTGACCACGGTCTCTGAGAACGAGAATTTTAAATCCTTGCCGCATAATATTGAAGCCGAGCAAGGCCTCTTGGGCGCGCTGCTGATTAACAATGATGCGCTCGACCAAGTGGCGAATTTTCTCAAGCCCGATTATTTTTTCGACCCCGTGCATCAACGCATCTATGAAGCGATATCCAAGCTCATCGGCAATGGCAATCTGGCCTCTCCGGTGACGCTGAAAACCTATCTCGAGATGGATGAAGGTTTGGTCGCGCTTGGCGGCGTCGGCTATTTGGCGCGTTTGGCGTCTAATGCCACCACCATCGCCAATGCCAAACAATATGGCCAAACCATTTACGACTTGGCCATCCGCCGCCAACTTATTCTGGTCGGGCAAGAAATGGTGGCCGATGCCTATGATGGCGATATCGACCAAAACCCCAATATGCAAATCGATAAGGCCGAGCAATCGCTTTATTCCATTGCCGAAAAAGGCACGCATAATGCGGGCTTTATGAATTTTGACCATTCCCTGACCGGCGCCATTGAGATGGCCGAGAAAGCCTATCAGCGCGAGGGCAACCTGTCGGGCGTCTCGACCGGCTTTAACGGGCTGGATGATTTGCTGGGGGGGTTGCAAGATAGTGACTTGCTCATTCTCGCCGGGCGCCCCGCCATGGGCAAAACCGCGCTGGCCACCAATATCGCTTTCACCATTGCGCATAATTATATGAAGGCCAAACAAAGCGGCAATGTGGAAGCGCAACCGGATGGCTCTATTAAAGTTAATGATGGCGGCGTTGTCGGTTTCTTCTCACTCGAGATGGCGGCCGAACAGCTGGCCACACGGATGTTGGCCGAACAGGCTGGCGTCTCGTCTTCCAATATCCGCAAAGGCGATATCCACGAAGATGAATATACCCGTCTGGTCAATTCGGCGCGCGATTTACAAGACGCGCCTTTGTTCATTGACCACACGGGCGCCATTCCCATTGGTACGCTGGCGGCCCGCGCGCGGCGGTTGAAGCGCCAACATGGGCTGGGGCTGATTGTCGTCGATTATTTGCAGCTGGTGCGCGCCGGCAATCAACGCGATGGCCGCGTGCAAGAGGTCAGCGAAATTACCCAAGGCTTGAAGGCCTTGGCGAAAGAATTAAACGTGCCGGTATTGGCTTTGTCTCAGCTCTCGCGGCAAGTGGAATCGCGCGACGATAAACGTCCGCAACTTTCTGACTTGCGCGAATCTGGGGCCATCGAACAAGATGCCGATATTGTGATGTTCGTTTATCGGGAGCCGTATTATTTGATGCGCGAAAAGCCGATGGAAGGCACCGAAGAGTTCGTTTTATGGCAAGAGCGGATGAATGCTGTCGATGGAACGGCGGAAGTGATTGTCGGCAAAAACCGTCACGGCCCTGTGGGCACAGCGCGCATGGCCTTTGAAGACCGCTTCACCCGATTTACCGATTTGGCCGAAGAAGACCGCATGCCGGAGCGTTTTGACTAAATGACTTATTCAGATAGTGCCGTTTTAAATATCGACCTCGCGGCGCTGACGCAGAATTATCAGACGATGAAAACCGCCGCCAAGGGCGCGCAAACCGCCGCCGTCGTGAAAGCCAATGCCTATGGCTTGGGGCTGGCGCCCGTGGTCAAAACTTTGCTGGCAGCAGGGTGCACAAATTTTTTCGTCGCTCTGGCCCAAGAAGGCGTCGATTTGCGTGCGCTGGCGCCCGAGGCGACTATCTATGTTTTAAACGGCCTGCCCATCGGCGCGGCGGCGGATTTCGCGGCGCATGAATTGCGCCCCTGCCTCACCAGTCCAGAGCAAATCGCGGAGTGGCAAGACTATTGCCAAAATCAGGCGAAGGCCGCCTTGCCCGCCTGCTTATTTGTCGACACGGGGTTTCACCGCCTCGGCCTCAGCCAATCGCAAGTGGTGGATTTGGCCGATGCGCCAGACGCTTTTGAGGGCTGGGAGCTATGCCTCATCGCCAGCCATTTGGCTTGTGCCGATGCCCCCGAGCATCCGATGAACGCCGCTCAGTTAGAAGCTTTTCGCTTTGCCCTATCGCTCTTGCCCAAAGCGCCGGCTTCTTTGGCCAACTCTGGCGGCGTGCGGCTGGGCGAGGCTTATCATTTCGATATGGTGCGGACGGGCACAATGATTTACGGCGGCTCGGCCACGGGCCGCGTCGAAGATGCGCTGGCGCCCGTGGCGTGTTTGCGCGCGCCGCTATTGCAAATCCGTCAGCTATCGGTGGGCGATAGCATTGGCTATGGCGCCACTTTCACGGCCGCGCGCGAGATGACCATTGGGCTGGTCAGTCTGGGCTATGGCGATGGGTTAAGCCGTTATTTTAGCGGCAAAGGCGGCGCGCCCAGCCCGGCCCATTTGATGCTCAACGGCCACCCGACGGCTTTGGTGGGGCGCGTATCGATGGATAGTCTGGCCATTGATATGACCGATTTACCCGCCCCTTTGCGCGCCGAAGCCAAAATCGGCGACATGGTGGAGGTTTTTGGCCCCAATAATCCGATAGATCGGCTTGCCATGCAGGGGCAAACCATCTCATATGAGCTACTCACGGCACTCGGAAACCGCTATAAAAGAAACTACCACGACTAGCTTACCCCACGAGCTATCTCATAGGAGAGCGTTTTGACAGCACTGGCAACCATCGGGCGATTTTTCCTCGGCTTTTTTGGCCAGACGGGTCAACTCGCCATATTCATCAGCCAAACTCTGGCCGCGCTCGCCCGCCCGCCGTTTTATTTTCGGATGATTGGCCAGCAAATGCTGCGCATTGGTTATTTCTCTTTGCCCGTGGTGGCGCTGACGTCGTTTTTTACCGGCGGCGCGCTGGCCATTCAAATTTATTATGGCGGCAATCAATTTAACTCCGAGGCCATTGTTTCCAGCATTGTCGCGCTTGGCATCACCCGCGAGCTTGGCCCCGTCTTGGGCGGGCTGATGGTGGCGGGGCGCGTATCGGCGGCCATTGCGGCCGAAATTGGCACCATGCGGGTCACCGAGCAAATTGATGCGCTGACCACGCTTTCTACCAATCCGTATAAATATCTCGTCGCGCCGCGCGTCATTGCCGCCACTTTATGCATGCCTTTGCTGGCCTTAGTGGCCGATATTCTGGGCATCTTTGGCGGCTTCGTGGTCGGCACGCAAAGCTTTGGCTTTAACGCCGCGATTTATGTGCAGCGCACGTTCAGCTTTTTGCAATTCGATGATGTCGCCTCTGGCCTCATCAAAGCGGCGGTGTTTGGCTTCATCATCGCCATTATGGGGTGCTATAATGGCTATCATTCGAAAGGCGGCGCGCAAGGCGTTGGCCGTGCCACCACCAATGCCGTGGTTAGCGCCAGCATTCTTATTTTGGCCGCCAATTATCTGATGACCGCCCTGCTGTTCTCATCATGACCGATAAAATATCGCTTGCTCAGGTTCACAAAAGCTTCGCCAGCAAACAAGTGCTGCGCGGGCTGACCCTGAATATTGAAAAAGGCCAATCGATGGTCGTCATCGGCGGCTCGGGCAGCGGCAAATCGGTGATGCTGAAATCTATCCTCGGCCTGCTGACGCCCGATAGCGGCTCGATTACCATCGATGGGCAAGAAACCGTGGGTCTGGCGCGCGACAAGCGCAGCGCCATTGACGCGCAAATTGGCATGTTGTTTCAAAATGGCGCTTTGTTTGACAGTCTTCCGGTGTGGAAAAACGTCGCCTTTCGCGGCCTGCAGAACGAAGGCATGAGCGAAGACGAAGCTCGCCAAGTCGGCACACAGGCCTTACGCCGCGTCGGGTTAGGGGCCGAGCTGCTCGATTTATTTCCCGCCGCCCTGTCCGGCGGTATGCATAAGCGCGTAGGGCTTGCGCGCGCCATTGCCGCCAGCCCCGAAATTATTTTCTTCGACGAGCCCACCACCGGCCTCGACCCGATTATGACCGATGTCATCAATCACTTAATCGAGGACTGCGTGCAAGATTTGGGCGCCACCACGTTAACCATCACCCATGATATGACCAGCGTGCGCGCCATCGCCGATAAAACCGCCCTGCTGTATAAAGGCGAGATTATCTGGCACGGCGACCAAGAAGCACTCGACGCCTCCGAAGACCCGTTTTTACATCAATTCATCCATGGGTTGGCCCATGGGCCGATTGAGGTAGAAGGCCAACAACTCGAAACCGCGCTCGCCGGATTGGAGAGCTAAATGGCCCGTACCAGCGCCGAATATGTGTGCAATAAATGTGGCAATGTCACCAGCAAATGGTCGGGCAAATGCGAAGCCTGTAACCAATGGAATTGCATCGTCGAGGGCTCTGGCTCCAGCGCGCCGCCCATTGGGCGCGGCGCCAAAAAAACCAAAGGCCAATCCATCACCCTCAGCTCGCTGGCGGGGCAAGAAGACCAACCCGAGCGCAGCACCTCTGGCATCGCCGAATTAGACCGGGTTTTGGGCGGCGGATTGGTGCCGGGCTCGGCCACCCTTATCGGTGGTGACCCGGGCATTGGCAAATCGACTTTATTGCTGCAAGCCGCCGCCGCAATTGGCCAACAAGCGGCCGCGAAAAACGCCAAAGTGGTTTACATCTCTGGCGAGGAAGCCTTGGCGCAATTGCGTATGCGCGCCAGCCGTTTGGGGCTCTCTGACGCCCCGGTCGAGCTGGCCTCGGAAACCAATGTCGCGGATATTTGCAAGACTTTAGAAAAACAAGGCGACTTGGCCTTAGTGGTCATCGATTCCATTCAAACCATGTGGTCGCCCGCCATCGAAGCCGCCCCCGGCACGGTCAGCCAAGTGCGCGTGGCTGGCCAAGAGCTTATTCATTTTGCCAAACGCACCGATACGCCGGTTATTCTGGTCGGGCATGTGACCAAAGATGGGCAGATTGCGGGGCCGCGCGTGCTGGAGCATATGGTCGATACCGTGGTCTATTTTGAGGGCGATAGAGGCGATCAATATCGTATTTTGCGCTCGATTAAAAACCGCTTCGGCCCGGCCCATGAAATGGGTGTTTTCGAAATGCAGGGCGTCGGGCTCATGGAAGTGCAAAACCCATCCGCCTTATTTTTGGAAGGCCGCGATGAAGAAGTGCCCGGGGCCGCGGTGTTTGCCGGGCTCGAAGGCACGCGGCCGCTTTTGGTGGAAATTCAGGCTTTGGCCGCGCCGTCGTCTTTGGCCACGCCGCGCCGCGCCGTGGTGGGCTGGGACAGCAATCGGCTGTCGATGGTTCTGGCGGTGTTAGAGGCACGCTGTGGCATGTCTTTTGCCGGCCGCGATGTGTTTTTAAACGTCGCAGGCGGCATGCGAATTAACGAGCCCGCCGCCGATTTAGCTGTTGCGGCGGCACTTATTTCGTCGTTGAGCGGCAAACCGATTGCCAAAGATAGTGTGGTATTTGGCGAGATAAGCCTATCGGGGGCGGTGCGCCCGGTTTCGCAAAGCGGGGTGCGGCTGAAGGAAGCCGAGAAATTGGGCTTTGAAATGGCCTATGCGCCGAAGACCGGAAATGCCGAATTACCAAAAAAAGTTAAAATAAAACAAATAGATGACTTGGGCTCCCTTATCGCGGCCTTTGGCGTTACCCCGAACGAAGACTAGCCAGTTTGGGGGTCAAAACCCGACTCATGATAGGAGTTTGCTATGGAATTATTGGCCCTAGACTATCTCATCATCGCCGTGCTGTTAATCTCAGCCTCGCTGTCTTTGATGCGCGGGTTTACCAAAGAAGTTCTCTCGATTGTCGGTTGGGTGGCGGCTGGCTATGCAGCGATCTTTTTCGGCCCATCGCTCAAGCCTGTTTTGGCCAATTACATTAAAATCGATTGGGTGGTCAATGGCGGCGCCATGCTGATTGTCTTTCTCGTCACCTTAATCGTTTTCTCCTTCCTCAGCAGCCTGCTGGCGAAACAAATGAAAGGCAGCTCGCTAGGCCCGCTCGACCGCTCGATGGGCGTGGTGTTTGGCACCGTCCGGGGAGGCTTTATTGTGTGCACCGCCTATCTCGGCTTTAGCGCGGTTTTTCCCGAAAGCGACCATCCAGATTTCATTACCGAAGCCAAATTGCGGCCGATGTTGCAAACTGGCAGCAAAGCTTTTGTCACGCTGGTGCCGCTAGAGCGTTTGCCGCTAAACCTAGTCAACATTGGCGGCGCGTCGCCCGCTGACGGGGTGGAAGCTTTGCAAGAATTTGGCCAAGACGTGCTCACCGATGCGGCAAAAGAACAAGTCGAAAAAATTATTGAGGAAACGCAAGACACCCTTCAAGACACGGGCTATAAACAGGGCGAGCGTTCGGGTATTGAACGGCTTATCCGGAACACGGAAGGGGTCAAGTAATGGCAGTCCCACACGTCTATCACTATGATGAGAAGACCGATAAATTGCGCGACGAATGTGGCGTCTTCGGAATTTTCGGACACCCCGATGCCGCCGCCCTCACCACATTAGGCTTACACGCCCTCCAGCATCGCGGCCAAGAAGCCGCGGGCATTGTGAGTTTCGACGGCAAAAACTTTTACGCCGAACGCCGCATGGGTCTGGTCTCTGACCATTTCACCAAGCCGCGCGTCTTGGACGGCCTGTTGGGCCCTTCGGCCGTGGGCCATGTGCGTTATTCCACCACCGGCGAGACGATTTTGCGCAATGTGCAGCCGCTCTTCGCCGACCTGACAGGCGGCGGCTTTGCGATTGCCCATAATGGCAATCTCACCAATGCGCTGACTTTGCGCGAAGAATTGGTGAAAAACGGCTCGATTTTCCAATCGACGTCGGACACGGAAACCATTTTGCAATTGGTGGCGCGCTCCAAACGAGTGAACACACTATCGCGCTTTACCGATGCGTTATTTCAAATCGAAGGCGCCTATGCGCTGGTGGTGCTGACCAATAAAAAGCTAATTGGCGCGCGCGACCCCTTAGGCATTCGCCCGTTGGTGATTGGCCAATTGGATGGCGCTTATATTCTGGCCTCGGAAACTTGCGCGCTCGATATTATTGGCGCCAGCTTTGTGCGCGAAGTCGAGAACGGCGAAATTGTTGTGATTACCGATGACGGCCTCGAGAGCCTCAAGCCCTTCCCGCCCATTGAGCCGCGCCCGTGCATTTTCGAATATATTTATTTCTCGCGCCCCGACAGTCTGATTAACGGCAAAAGCGTCTACGATTGTCGCAAAGCTTTCGGCCGTAAATTGGCCGAAGAAAGCGGCGTCGAAGCCGATGTGGTGATACCCGTGCCCGACAGCGGCGTGCCCTCGGCGATTGGCTATGGCGAAGCGTCTAAAATTCCGTTCGAGCTGGGCATCATCCGCAATCATTACGTGGGCCGCACCTTCATTGAGCCGACGCAATCCATTCGCGCGTTTTCGGTGAAGCTGAAACATAATGCCAATCGGGCGCAAGTAGAGGGCAAGCGGGTTATCCTCATCGACGACAGCATTGTGCGTGGCACGACCTCGGTCAAAATCGTGCAAATGATGCGCGAAGCAGGCGCCACCGAAGTGCATATGCGCATTGCCTCGCCGCCGATTACGCACCCTGATTTTTATGGCATTGATACGCCCAGCCAAGAGCATCTGCTAGCCGCCAATCATACGCTGGATGAAATGTGCACCTATATTGGCGCCGACAGTCTGGCTTTCTTGAGCGTCGATGGCCTGTATCAAGCGATGGGCTTTCCGGCCGGGCGCGATACCGAACGGCCACAATTTACCGACCATTGCTTTACCGGCGAATACCCCACGGGGCTGGCCGACCAAAACGGCGGCGACCATTTGCACCAGCTTTCGCTTCTATCGGAACAAGGCTAACCATGACCGCCCCCCTAGCGCCCGCCTCTCCACCCGCCTCTGGCCATGGGCATAATTTTACTGGCAAATTAGCCTTGGTGACGGGCGCAGGCCGCGGCATTGGCTGGGCGGTGGCGCAAAGTCTGGCGGCTGCGGGCGCTCATGTTTTGCTGCTGGCCCGCACGCAAGGCGCGCTAGAAGAGCTGTACGACACGATTTGTGCAGCCGGCGGCGAAGCCACGGGCGTGCCGATGGATATCACCGATGGCGACGCGCTCGACCGATTGGGCGCCAGCTTAAACGAGCGGTTTGGCAAATTAGATATGCTGGTCGGCAATGCAGGCGTATTGGGGCCGATGACGCCCAGCTCGCATATTGACCCGAAAGAATTCGACAAAGCGATGGCGGTAAATGTGACCGCCAATGCGCGCCTCATCCGCTCGATGGAGCCGCTGTTGCTACAAGCCGAAGCGCCGCGCGCGGTGTTTACCACCTCGGGCGCGGCGCATAAATGTCGGCCCTTTTGGGGCACTTATGCGACCACCAAAGCGGCGTTAGACGCGCTGGTCAAAACATGGGCGCATGAGCATGAAAACGACGCTTTGCGCGCGAACTTACTCTCCCCCGGCCCCATTCGCACAGCGATGCGCGCCCAAGCCATGCCCGGCGAAGACCCCGAAACCTTGCCAACACCAGCCGATGTGGCGCCGCTGTTTCTCGAATTATTATCGCCCGAAGAAACCCGCACGGGCGAGATTGTGGCATTTCAAAAATAACGCACTGGCTTTTGCCAACGGCGAAAGCTTTTGCCTGCGCGCATTGTGGCGAGGGTGGTTGACTTTCCTGCACTAAATTTTTAGTATTGTGTTGTTGAGAAGGGCTCTGACGAGTTCCTGACACAAGAACTGAGAGCAGTTCTGGAATAATAAAAATAAGTTTCTGCGTTAGTTTGTTTCATACCTAATTTGTATTTGTGTGCATTATTATTGCAGCGCGCTCTCCTAATCAAAGGAGAACGAAAATGAATTCAACAAAAATAGTCTTTAAATTTGAGCGCGTAGACGCTCAAGAAAATGGTTCAATTACGCGTATTGTAGGCCTAGCAAAAGCCCGTTCTATAGTAGATCTAATATCAGTAGGCGATTTAAGAGCAGACCCGCGGGAAGCTCGAGTAGGCAAGGTTACAAATGAAATCCTTGAAACACTGGAAAAATCCCCCGAAATTTTCCCATTTAAATCCAAAGGCATACTATTAGCCTCCTCTAATTTTAAAAAATTGGAGAGAAATCGCTACGAACTTTCTTTCGAGCGTGACGAAGTAGAAGGTATTTTGGACGGAGGTCATAACACGCTGGCTATAGCATTGCATGCATTGCAGCAGTCAGAAGAATTTGGCCCGAAAGTCAAGCTAATCAAACGATGGGGCGATGTCGAAAAAGTATGGCCTAAGGAAGAGCACAAACAAAAACGTCTAGGAAGTAATTTGGATTTTCTGGTACCGCTCGAGGTTATTGTCCCAACCACTCAAAATGATGAGAATGAATTAATTTCATTCAGAAACTCAATTGCGGAGATTTCGCATGCCCGCAACAATAACGTTGAACTAAAAGTTTCAACGATGTCCAATCAAAAGGGTTTTTATGACCACTTAAAGTCTTCGATGGACAGTAAGATTAAAGATGAGGTCGAGTGGAAAACAAACGATGGTGGCCGAATTAAATCGGAACTGATTGTGGCATTAGCTTGGGTTCCTTTATTGCGCCTTAATTTAGAAGCGCTTCCCCGCGTGTCTCCTGTGCAACTTTATAGCTCAAAAGGAAAATGCACTGCTGTATTCGCGGATTTTATGGAACATGACAACGTCACAAGCCATTCACCAAATGATTACAAGCGTGAGCTTTCTAATCCCTTGGTCGGCAGTGCGTTTGAAATGCTTGCTCAATTGCCAGCACTATATGATCAAATATATGAATCGTTTCCTTCAGCTTATAATTCTACCGGGGGGAAATTTGGTCGGATTACCTGCGTCAAAATGTTCGATGGCATAGAAAAGTATAAAGAGAATCCGTCTACGTATTTGAAGCAACCACCCAAGACACGAATCTACCGTCGAGACGCCGTCTATCAGTACCCCGATGGATTCATCATGCCTCTCGTGGCTGGGCTTGGTGCCATAATGCATATTGAAAACGAAAAATTGGTCTGGGCTACAGAACCAACCACATTCCTAGACAATAACCTTAACGACATACTCAAGTCTTACAAACTCATGATGGATATGGCTAATTATGACCCTCAAAAGGTAGGTAAAAGCTTACCCTCGTATGAACTCACGCGGGACCTTTTTGCAAATCGATTAGGGTAAAAAACATTGAAGGGCAGGCTTATGCTTGCCCTTCTCTCCCTCACAACTTCCCAAAATTAACCCCCACCTCTGCCTCGCAGTCTTGGCAGTAGAAGCTTTGGCCTTTTGGGCTGGGGCGCAGCGCGCCGTTGGGGGTTTGTTTTAGCTGCGGTTGCGTCACCCGCCAAGTTTGCGACAGGCCATGCCAAACGCAGACGCCATTCAACGCAATGGAAGACGACGCACAAACCGCGCACCGAGGACGTTGGCGGCTTCGAACGATTTTCATCGGCGGTTTTTTCTGCGTTTCTAACTTCATGAAACCTAGAAAAGCGCCAACACCCCTAAAAGAGCGTTAATTTCAAATATTTTCTTGCAGGCAATTTAACGCTCAAGCAAAACCCTAGCGGTCTTCATACGGGTTTTTGCCCTTGCGAACAAAAATACGCAATGGCACCCCATCCAAAGAAAACGTCTCGCGCAGACTATTGGCCAAATAACGCTGATAGCTCTCTGGCACCGCATGGCCACGGCTGGAGAAAGTGACAAACGTCGGCGGGCGCGCTTTGGCTTGCGTGATATAGCGCAGACGCACCGGACGCCCTTTATCGGCAGGCGGCGGATGGCGGTCGATGACATCGCCCAGCCATTTGTTCAATTTGGCCGTGCCAATGCGCGCGTTCCAAATTTCATATTGCTTTTGCACCGCCGGCATTAACTGCTCCACGCCTTTGCCCGTTAGCGCCGACATCATAACCACCGGCACCCCGCGCAGACGCGGCATAGTGCGCAGCAGCGCGTCGCTAATGGTTTGGCGCACTTCTTTGCGGTCCAGCTTCAAATCCCATTTGTTAATACCCACCACAAGTGCTCGGCCCTCGCGCTCGATTAAATCGGCCAGCTGAATATCTTGCTTGTCGAACGGCGTCGTCGCATCGACCAGAAGCACCACCACTTCGGCAAATTTTACCGCCCGCAAGCCATCGGCCACCGATAGTTTTTCCAGCTTCTCGATAACCCGAGATTTGCGCCGCACACCAGCCGTATCCCACAGCGTAATCGGGCGCGCGCCATTGGGCGCATGGTCGCTTTCCCAGGTCCAATTAACCGAAATACTATCGCGCGTAATGCCAGCCTCCGGCCCCGTCAACAAACGGTCTTGGCCGAGGATATGATTAATCAGCGTCGATTTACCGGCATTGGGACGGCCCAAAATAGCCACGCGAAGCGGCTTATCCGGGTCGTCTTCAAACGGCGTATCGGGGTCGAAATCGCCGTCCTTATCGTCGTCTTCGATTTCGGCAAAATCGGCTTTATGCGCCTCTTCATGGGCGTCAATCGCGTCTCGTAGTTTTGTGTAGAGGTCATCCGTGCCGTGACCGTGTTCGGCGGAAAGCGCAATCGGCTCGCCCAGTCCCAAGCGGAACATCTCGGTCAGCCCCGTCTCGGCCGCTTTGCTCTCGGATTTATTGCCCGCCAAAATAACTGGCACATTGGCTTTTCGCAAAAGCCGCGCGAATAATTCATCTTCTGGCAAAAGGCCGACGCGCGCATCGGTGAGCATGAGAACCATATCGGCCTCGGCGATGGCGGCTTCGGTTTGGCCACGCATACGCGCTTCTAGCGAGCCCGTTTTGCCTTCTTCAAAGCCCGCCGTATCGACGATTTGAAACCGCAAATCGCCCAGCCGCGCATCGCCAAACCGACGGTCGCGCGTCACCCCCGGCTGGTCATCGACCAAGGCAAGTTTGCGCCCAACCAGACGGTTGAACAGCGTAGATTTACCGACATTGGGTCGCCCCACGATGGCGAGAACAAATGGCGCGTTCATAGCGCGCTCCTATTTAAGGGCAATGAGGGAACCCTCATCACTCAATACATATAAAACACCATCCGCAATAATCGGCGGCATGCTGACCGGCTCTTCAATATCCACAAAGCTAGAAATCTCGCCATTGGTCGGGTCTACCCGCACCAAACGGCCATCCGACGAGGCGAGAATAACCTCGCTGCTGCCCAACACGGGGCCAGCCCAACGAATGCGTCCGCGGCGCTTTTCTTGGTTTTTATAAATCGGTAATTTGGCAATCCAGCGCACCCGACCTTGGTCGCGCGACAGGCTTACCAGCTCGCCATCTAGCGACATGACCAAAACATAATCGCCCATCGCCCAAGGGGTTTCAATGGAGCCGACATCGGCCGTCCACACCCGTTCGCCACTGCGCAAGTCAATCGCTGCCGTGCGCCCGCCATGGCTGGTGACATAAACCCGGTCGCGGTCGATGACCGGACGCCCGACAATCGCGTTTAATTGCGATAGCGGGGTAATTTGCGTGGCGCGGCTGGTCAAGGTTTCGCTCCAGGCTTCTTGGCCATTGACCGGGCTGAGGCCCACCACTTCGCCGGAGTTAAAGCCGGCGACGACAATTTGTTCGTTCACCGCCACGCTGCTGGCGCCCACAATCGTCGCCGCTTCGTTAATCGCCAAATGTTCCCAAAGCCGCGTGCCGTCTCCGGCGTTAAAAGCTTGCAGGCGGCTGTCTTGCGAGGCCACATAAAGCCGGCCATTGCTATAGGTCGGCGCATTGGAAAACGGCACGAGGTTTTGCACCCGCCAGATAATCTCGCCCGTGCTGGCATTTAACGACAGCACTTCGCCAAACCCAGTGGTTACGAAAACACGACCCGCCGCATAGGCCACGCCGCCGCCAAAACCGTCGCGTACATCGGCTGGTTTTTCTTTGCTACTGAAAAACCGCGAGAGACTAAAGTTGCGCTCGGTAAATTCTGCCAAGACAGATTGCGACCACAGAGGCTCGCCAGTTTTGGCATCCACAGCCACCACGTTTAAATCTGTGCCCAAGGCGAAGGCCTTGCCATCGGCCACCACAGGCGGGGCTTTTAACACGGTCAGGCCTTGATTGCCGCGCACCATCTCGGTTTGAAAGGCTTTGGTGAAGCCATCTAACTCTAGGTGATAGGCGGCATTGGTGGCAAAGCCGCCAGCATTATTCCACGTCGAATTGCGGAAAGCGGGCACGATGCGAACCGCTTGGTCGCGCAGCCGTGGGTCTTCGCGCAAGGTGGTTTCAAAGTTGAGAACCGATATCCGATCGCCGTCGAATTTTTCCTTTTCGGCCTCGCCACCGCCACACGCCACCAAGGCGCTCGCAAGCACGGCAGATGTCAAGACGGAGCGGAAGTGACTTACGTTCATATCAAAGACCTATTTTTTACCCTTGGCGGCAGCTGGCGCATCCGACACAGGCGGTGTGAGAACCCCCGCTAGGCTTTCCAGCATAATGCTCGCCCGCTCGCGCGTTAAAGACGTGACGCGCGGGTCGCCAATTTGCGCTTTGAACAATTCGCGCGCCTTCAGCGGCTTATCATAGGTCATATAGGCCAAAGCCATGGTTTCGCGCGCCATCCGTTGCAAGCCATTGTCGTCGTCCAGCAAAGCGTCAAGGCGCAGCTCCATTTCTTGCAAGCTGCCTTGGCTATCGAGCAGCACAATGGCGGCCTGTAATTTGGCCAAATCGCGCAGGCTCTGTGGCAATTTGCGATTTTCGGATAAATCATCAAAAGCGGCCAAAGCGGCATCGGCGGCCACAGAATTAGTGGTGCTTTGCTCGGCATGGGCGAAAGCGGCGGTGAATTTTGCCAAGGCGCCATAGCCGTTCTCTTCGGCCGCCGCGAAAGCTTCCAGCGAGGCTATTTTGGCCGGGGTTTCCAGCTTGGCCAAAGTCTCCAGCAGCGCGTCATAGCGTTGCGAGGCAGCTTCTTCTTGGTTTCTTACATAATTGGAGCCCGTAATCACGGCCGCGACGAGAAGAACAATCGCCACCGCAGCGCCAATGATATAGCGGCCATATTTAGTCCAGGCGGCGCTCATCGTATCGCGGCGCAATTCGGCGCTTACTTCATCAAAAATATCACTCACTGTGTGTCTCCGGCTGGCTTTTCGGTAAGGGGCGCGCGCGCCCTAATCATTCTTGGTAACTTTCATAGCATAAGTATGTTGCGCTTCGGGAAATTTCCGTGCCCGAACATCGCTGGCATAGCTTTCTGCCGCCGTGGCGATTTGCTGGCCGAGCGTGGCGAATTCTTTGACGAATTTCGGCACGCTGGGCGACAGACCCAACATATCTTCGGTGACTAAAATCTGTCCATCGCAGCCCGCCGAAGCGCCAATGCCAATGGTGGGCGCGTCGACTTGCTCTGAAATTTTATCGGCGAGCTCGGCCGCCATGCCCTCGAGCACGATGGAAAAAGCGCCAGCCTCGGCGAGCGCTTTGGCGTCGGCTTCGAGTTGTGGCCATTGGTCTTTGGTGCGGCCTTGGGTTTTAAACCCGCCCATCACATTGACGTTTTGCGGCGTCAGGCCGATATGGCCCATCACCGGAATGCCGCGTTGGGTGAGATGCGCCACGGTTTCTGCCATGCGGGTGCCGCCTTCGAGTTTCACCGCTTGGCAGCCGGTTTCTTTCATCGTGCGGGCGGCGTTATGAAACGCTTGCGCTGGGCTTTCTTCGTAAGTGCCAAATGGCAAATCGACCACCACAAGGGCTTGCGACGAGCCGCGCACCACGGCGGCGCCATGGGCTATCATCATATCCAGCGTCACGCCCAATGTGTTTTCCATGCCATACATAACCATGCCCAGACTATCGCCGACCAACAGCAAATCGACATGCGGGTCAATCAACGCTGCGGTATGGGCGTGATAGGAAGTCAGGCAGACGATGGGCTGCTGCTTTTTTCGCGCCATAAGCTCGGGCACAGTGATGCGTTGGGTGCGCTTTTGAACAGACATAAGTCTCTCTATAAATAACGGCCAAAGGGTGTTAACTGTCGCGGAAACTAGCCGAAATAGAGCCAGAGCGCAATTGCGTTTGAGCAGGCGCGCGCGGCTTTCTATTTCAATCCTTAATGAGCCGCTTACCGAAGGAAAGCACCTCGTCTTCACCATACCCAGACGCCAGATAAAACGGCACGGCGGCAGCGTTGGTTTTGCAGTTGCACCAAACCACAGGCCTTCCATAGGGCGATGATGGCTTGCGTATCCGCTATGTGAAAAATCCGTATTTCCATCTACTCATGCTCCGCACCATTGGCCAGACCGATGCTCTCGGCCGATGGGGTTTCAACGCCCTCTAAACATTCGAAATTAACGCTGATTTGGCTGGGGTCGCGACGCCGCCGATGATGGGTATAGACACCACAAGTCTTACAAAAATAATGCGCCGCGATATTTTTATTCCATTGATAGACCGACAGGCTTTCCTGCCCCGCCACCAAGGCAAAGGCTTCCGCTGGCATTGGTTTCATCACAATGCCTTTCTTGCGGCACAGCGTACAATTGCAGCGGTAAATCCCTTCGGAAATAGACGCGCCCTCCAGCTTCACTTCAAAGCGCACAGCGCCACAATGGCAGCTACCAGAGTGCGGGTCCGTCATGCGATATCCTCTAAGGTTAAAGCCAGAAAATCCCGCCAGACATCATCCATCTGCGGCATCCATTTGGTCAGCAAAGGCGTCGTCGCTTGTGGCGGCGCCACGCCCTTCAACAGGGTCAGATATTTAAACATAAAGGCCGAAACGCGCGCATTGACTTGGCAATGCACCAGAATTTTTTGCCCCTCTAGGGCTTCCATCAAACGGCAAAATTGGCTCAAATGCGCCGCCGTCGGCGCCTCGAACGGGACTGGCAGATGGATATAACTCATGCCCTGCGCGCTGACCAATTGCCCCTCATGGGCAATCGCATCGTCGCTATCGGGCATCGCTAAATTAACCACCACCGCATAGCCCTCGCCCGCCAAAGGCGCGAAATCCTCGGCCTTCGGCTGACCGCTTGTGCCGATGCGCGGCGTCAGGAGATGAAAATTTCGAAGCAGCATAGTTTTCTCCTTGGTTTTATTATTGGAGACCCCGCGCGCCTATCGTCGCCCTATTTAGTCTTGGGTCAGCACGTAGGTTAGCAATTCCACCACCTGCTCTGGCGTCGTGGCCCACGCCATGGCGGCGGCGTCCACTTCCTTCAGCGGGTGGATGATATCCGCCTCATGCAGCGTGATGTAAGGCGTGCCAAGCGCGGCACAATAGCCCGCATCGAAAGCGGCATTCCATTGTTTGTATTTATCGCCAAACCGCACCACCGCGACATCGCATTGCTCGATCAGCGTCTTGGTGCGAATGGCATTTACTTTGGCCGATTTATGATCGCGCCAGAAGCTGTCTTCTTCTGCGCCTAAAAAATCGCCTGCCGCATCGCTGGCTTCATGGTTGGTCACCGCCGAGGTGAAAGCGACATCGAGGTTTTGCGTCGCGCAGCCTTGTTCAATCTGGTCGCGCCAATCGGTATGAATTTCGCCCGATAGATAAACTGTCATAGTCATAAAATGGTCTCCGATTGAGGTTTAGGGCTCGCGCCACATTAGAAGAAGCGCCTATCAAATGAAGGATAAACAATAGAAAACACATAAATCAGCCCGCTGGCAAGCGCAAGCTTGGCGCGCGGAGCCGCGCGGGCTTTAGCGCAAATAAGTGCAGCAATAATGGGTGATACGATGCACTTTGAGCTGAAAGCTAGCATTGGCAGGCACATGAAACACTTGTGCCTCGCGAATGTGCAACCAATCGTCGGCCTCTGGCAGCAGCACGTCTAGCTCGCCGGAAGAAATATCCATTTCTTCTGCCGCCTCTGTGCCAAATTCATATTCGCCCGGCAACATGACGCCGAGTGTTTTTTGGCTGCCATCGGCCAAGACAATCGTGCGACTGGTGACTTTGCCATCGAAATAAACATTGGCCTCGCGGGCGACGGATACATTTTGAAATTCAAGCTCATTCGACATGGAAAACTCTCACTTTGACGGGTCGGGGGATGGCGCAGAACACGCAAACAGCGTTCGGTATACCAAACCCGCCTTGCGATGCACAATAGCTTCTTGATAGGCGGCGCTGGCGAACATATCGAGATAGGCTTGGCGCGACGGGTAGTGAATGATAATCACCTCATCCGCATCGGCCGGGCCCACAAAGCCCAGCTCAACCGCCTCGCGAAACGCGACAGAGCCGCCCAGCGCAAAAATCATCGGCCCGACCGCGGCCGCATATTCGCCATAGGCTTCGCGCCCCGTTCGTTTCGGCGCCCTCATCTCGGCGGGATAATCGGCTTGGGGCTTATATTTGATGATATTGACCATGTGAAAGGGGCCATCTTGGCCAAGGGCAACAATTTGCGCCAGCGCCTCTAGTTGAGCTGGCGTGGGTTCGGTTGTTTGGGCGGAAGGAGAAGTCATAAAGAAAAACGCCTTCGGATAAATTAGTGCCAGGCGGCATGGAAGAGAAAATGAACCGAGACCCAGCTGATATGGGTCATCATGTGGGCCATCATCGAACATTCCAGCCCTTTTTTCCAATATAAATATCCATATACAACGCCGGCCGTGGAATTGGCGATGAGAATATAGGCCAGCACCCCCCAAGAGACAGTTTCGAGATGCGCGTAGGCTATCGGTAAATGCCCGGCCGCAAATAAAAACGAAGACAGGAGAATAGCCGCAACAAAAACCCAATCTGCCTTGGATTTCGTGATTTTGAAAATCAGCCAAACGATAAGCGTCATGAGCCCGAAACGCATCATGATTTCTTCACTCAGGCCGCCATATAAAAGCGCCGTGATAAAACTTAGATCAAGGCTCGGCGATTGATGATGAATACGCCCCGTCATCCCTATCTCGCTGACAAGGGAAATACCCATTAAAACCACGCCAAGTCCGGCTCCAGCCATCCCGCCAAATTTCAAAACATCTTTGAGGCGCGGCTTCATCTCTTCAAAGTCAAATTTTTCGGAAAGTATCGGAGCCCCAAGCCCAACTTGGCGATGAACCAGCGTGCCCAAGACAATGGCAACGATTAAAAGGAGAAAAGGTTGGACGAGCGACATAAGCGCTTTGGAATTAGGTAAGGGAAGAAGAACAAGCGTCAACACACCTAAGACGCCGAGCAAAAACAATCTTATTGCCAAGCGAACATCCATTTGCCGTGTCACATCGCATTCCTCTTCTTCTCACCCAATCTTTGGCGCTGGGCTTATCCCTCTATATCGAACCATCTGCATTGTTCGAGCAAGGGCTTGTCTTTTGGCAGTAGGCTTACCTGGTTTTAGGCCTATCGATTAGCCCGCCGACACGAGCTCTTTGCGTTTGCGAATGACGTTGCTGCCAAGAACAAAGACCCCGCCGACCATGCCGCCCACCAGCGCCGACAAAACAAGGGTTAGCGCAATTTTAGGCGATGTCTTCGCGGGCCGCGTTGGCCGTTCTAAGCTAAGCACCTGCGCCCCTTTGTTCGCCGCAACAATAAACCTATCAATGGCCAAGAGGTTTCCAATAATGGTTTCACTTGAGTTTGAAATATCTTCGAAGCGCGCTTCAATAATATTGAGTTCATCCTGTGCCCGCATAACGTAATCCGACGTGAGCAAATCATTAATATGAGCAGCATAAATATAGAAATCATTCAGCGTGTTAAGGCTGCCGGTCTTAACCAGAATATAGGTCCCCAGTTTTTTCTCTGAAATCAACATCGCCAATCGGCTGTCGTCATCTTTGGATACGATAAATCCATCTACCAATTCCGTGCGCGCTAAGTCTGTGTAGATTATGCTTAGGTTATCGTTTTTCTTTTTCCACGTCTCGAATACTTTCTTGGAGAAAAACATCCTTTGAAAATCAGCTGAGGCTTTTTCGCCTTCGTAGAAAGGCGGCAGACTGTCGACGTTATAGATTATTTTCGATTCATAGACTGGCGTCTGAAAAACAACAAACACAAGGCTAAGCAAAACTGGAATTGTCGTAAAAATGGCCAACAGCCATTTTCCATTCCATAAGGTTTCGACAAGCTCAAACAAATCGATTTCATCGTCGTGAAGGGACTGCATATCTGACATTAAAGTGACTCCATCCTCATGGGCGCCCAGGCAATATAGGGGTTAGCCTCCCGCACATAACGGACAGAGATTCGCAATTTACTGCGAGACGACAGGCAAGAGGTCATAGGGCGCTTTCTTTTAGATACTTTCGCGTCCGCTTTTATCATTGTTTTCTTCGACTGTAAAAGACTATGGCCAAAGCAAGGCATAAGCACTTGTTTTTATTCATTATTCCCACTCAATCGTTCCCGGGGGTTTCGACGTAATGTCATAGACCACGCGGTTGATGCCCCGCACTTCATTAATGATACGGGTCGATACACGGCCTAAAAACGCGTGCGTAAAGGGATAATAATCCGCTGTCATGCCATCCGTCGAGGTTACCGCGCGCAGCGCGCAGACGTAATCATAGGTTCGGCTGTCGCCCATCACGCCCACGGTGCGGACCGGCAGCAGCACGGCGAAAGCCTGCCAAATTTCATCATACAGGCCCTGTTTGCGAATTTCATCGAGATAGACCGTGTCGGCTTTTCGCAAAATATCCAGCTTCTCACCGGTAATTTCGCCCGGAATGCGAATGGCTAAGCCGGGGCCCGGGAAAGGATGTCGACCCACAAAGGCCTCGGGCAGACCCAATTCTTGGCCCAGCGCGCGCACTTCGTCTTTAAACAATTCGCGCACTGGCTCCACCAAACTCATGTTCATCCGCTCGGGAAGCCCGCCAACATTATGATGACTTTTAATCGTCACACTCGGGCCGCCCGTAAACGAGACGCTTTCAATCACATCTGGATATAGCGTGCCTTGCGCCAAGAAGTCGGCACCGCCGGCCGCTTTGGCTTCTTTTTCAAACACATCGATAAAAGTGCCACCGATGATTTTGCGTTTTTGCTCGGGGTCCGAGACGCCCTCTAATTTGCCACGGAACAAATCAGCCGCATTATTATGCACCAGCTTAATATTGAAATGATCGCGGAACAGCGTCACCACTTCTTCGCTTTCGCCAGCCCGCATCATGCCCGTATCGACATAAACGCAGGTTAATTGCTCGCCAATCGCTTCGTGCAAGAGCACCGCCACGACCGAGCTATCGACGCCGCCCGACAGACCGCAAATCACGCGCCCCTCGCCCACTTGCGCGCGAATGTCAGCGATGGCTTTTTCGCGAAACGCCGCCATCGTCCAATCGCCTTGGCACCCGGCAATTTTATGGGTGAAATTTTCCAGCATTTTGGCGCCATCTGGCGTATGCACCACTTCGGGGTGAAACTGCACGGCGTAAATTTTCTTCTCTAGATTGGCAATCGCCGCATAGGGGGCGTTTTCCGAAGTGCCAATACTCTCAAAACCATCGGGCAATTGGCTGACACGGTCGCCATGGCTCATCCAAACTTGCACGCTATCGCCCGCCTGCCCCACGCCGTCGAACAAGGGCGAGGCGGTTTTAATGTCCAGCATGGCGCGGCCAAATTCTTGCTCGTCGGATTTTTCCACCGAGCCGCCCAATTGCGCACAAAGCGTTTGCTGGCCATAGCAAATGCCTAATATCGGCAGGCCCGAATTTAAAATAACCTCGGGCGCGCGCGGCGTGTCTATATCGGCCACAGAATTTGGCCCACCAGATAGAATAACCGCCCGTGGCGCCATTTCAGCGAAAGCTTTTTCGGCCGCATTAAACGGAGCAATTTCGCAATAGACCCCGCTCTCTCGAACGCGCCGCGCAATCAGCTGCGTGACTTGCGAGCCGAAATCTACAATTAAAATACGATCCATAATCAGTCCTTTTTGGAGCTTTCGGGCTGGCTGTTTTCAGCCCCCGCCGTTTGCGTTTGAGCAATCGCCGCCGCCAATTCATTAGCAGATTGGCACGGCGCAGCGCATAAGCGGCGCAACACAGAAAGCGATTTTTCAGCCTGCTCGATATCTTCAATCGCCAAAGCCGCATCGCCTTGCAGACGCAAGGCGGCCAAGTCACCGGGTTCGATATCCAGCCCGACGCCGATAAGCCGCAAGGCCTCTTCTTTATTGTCCAACCTGCCCTGCGCTTGGCCTTTCACCACATAGGCCCGCGCATTGCCCGGATTGGCGGTCAAAGCCAAATTGAGCAATTCATCCGCTTTGGCCACTTTATCGGCCGCCAATTGCGCTTCCGCTTGGCTCACCAAACGGGCCGATAAGCTGCGATAGCTATCGGAAATAGCCGCCGCGGGGCTAAGGCTCGCAAGGCCAAACAGAGCCATGAAACCAAGCGCTGAAGATAATGTAGAAAAAGATTTGGTCATAAGCTGTCTCATGCAGGTTGGATTAGGGGGTCATCTTACCCCAAGTTGCTTCAACTGGTGGAAAGATTTTGCAGCACCGCACAATACAGACCATCCGTATCGCTGTTCAGCGGATGCAATTGGGTTTGGCCCGCGCTGCCAAACGGCAGAACCGTTTCTACCCGCTGAAACGAGGGGGTTTCTTGTAAAAAAGCTTCAATCTGCTGGTCGTTCTCCGACGCCAAAAGGGAGCAGGTGATATAGACCAAACGCCCGCTGGGCTGCACCAGCAAAGCGGCTTCGGTTAAAATATCGGCCTGCAGTTGATGCAGCTCTGCCAAATCTTCTGGCGTCAGGCGCCATTTGGTTTCGGGCGAGCGGCGCCAGCGACCGGTGCCACTGCACGGCACATCGGCGACCACTAAATCGCAGCTTTCCGTGAAATCCAACACTTGCGCCGGCTTCACGATTTGCAAAATATCGACGCCCGCGCGTTTGGCTCTTGGCCGTTGGCCGTTCATCCGTCCGGCAATCGCGTCATGCACCAACAACACGCCTTGGTTTTCCATTTGCGCCGCCAGAGCCAAGGCTTTGCCACCCGCGCCCGCACAAAAATCCATTACCGTTTGGCCCGGTCGGGCGTCGCAAATTTGTGCCACACCTTGCGCGCCCGCATCTTGCACCTCGATGAGACCTTGCTTGAACGCCTCGCTATCGACCAAACGCGGCGCGCCTTCAAAGCGCAAACCTGTATCGATATGCGGATGCCGCATGGGCTCGAACCCCTCTTCTTGCAAAGCCGTCATCGCCGCTTCGCGGTCGGTTTTCAACAGGTTGACCCGCACATCGACGGGCGCCCGCTCTAGCATGGCCAGCAACACGGCTTGGGTTTGCTCGCCCAATTGCGCCTCAATATCGCCCATCAACCATTCTGGCACGGAACACAAGCCAGCTTTGGTCTGCGTGCCATCGCGCGCCAAGGCTTGGGTCAAAGCCTCCACCTGCGCCGCCTCTAAAGGGTCCGGTGCATGGGCGCTGCCATCGGCCAAAGCCATGGCTGCCTCTGGGCTCTCGCCTTCCAACACAATGGTTGCCAAAAGGCAGACCAGCAAAGGGTCATCCGCTTCTAGGCGCGCCGTTAGCGTGCCGTAATGGCGCAAAATGGCGAACAATCGATTGGAGATATCGCGGCGATCTTTCGAGCCCGCATAGCGGTTTTGCCGCCCCCAATTTTGCATTATGCGATCGGCTGGCGTGGCGTCCAACAAGACGGTGTTTAATAAATCCGTGAGGGCCTGCAGGCGTGCGGCGGGGCGCACTAGTTTTTACCTGACCCCGGATAGTTGGGTGCCTCACGCGTAATGGTTACATCGTGAACATGGCTCTCGACCAGCGAGGCCGAGCTCATCCGGACAAATTTGGCCCGCGCGTGCAAGTCGGCAATCGTCGCCGAGCCGGTATAGCCCATGGCGGCACGCAAGCCACCGACCAATTGATGGATGACTTGCTCGACCGACCCTTTGAAAGGAATTTGCCCCTCAATGCCCTCTGGCACTAATTTATGGCTGTCGGAAATATCTTGCTGGAAATAGCGGTCTGCCGAGCCGCGCGCCATGGCCCCCACCGAGCCCATGCCGCGATAGGCTTTATACGAGCGGCCTTGATAGAGAAATACTTCGCCCGGGCTCTCTGCCGTGCCCGCCAATAAAGAGCCGACCATGACACAGCTTGCGCCCGCCGCCATGGCTTTGGCCAGGTCACCCGAATATTTAATGCCGCCATCGGCAATCACCGGAATTTTGGCTTTCTTGGCCGCTTCCACCGCATCCATAATGGCCGTGAGCTGCGGCACGCCGACCCCCGCCACCACGCGTGTGGTGCAAATGGAGCCAGGGCCAATGCCCACTTTAATGGCATCGGCGCCCGCATCGATGAGCGATTGCGCGCCGTCTTTGGTGGCCACATTGCCAGCCATCACTTGAATGGAATTGGAGAGTTTTTTAATCCGCTCAACCGCATCGCCCACCATGGCGGAATGGCCGTGCGCGGTATCAACGACAATTAAATCAACGCCGGCATCGACCAGCGCTTCGGTGCGGGCAAAGCCATCTTCGCCCACCGTGGTGGCCGCAGCGACGCGCAAACGACCGCGCTCGTCTTTGGCCGCATTGGGGTGCAATTGCGCTTTTTCCATATCTTTCACGGTAATTAAGCCGATGCAGCGATAGGCCTCATCGACCACCAGCAGCTTTTCAATACGGTGCTTGTGCAGCAAGCGTTTGGCTTCGTCATGGTTAACTTCTTCGCGCACCGTGATGAGGTTTTCATGGGTCATCAGCTCCGCGACTTTTTGGTTCGGGTTGGAAGCAAAACGCACATCGCGATTGGTCAAAATGCCGACTAATTTGCCGTTCTCTTCGGTCACCGGCACGCCCGATATTTTATTGGCGGTCATTAATTCAAGCGCTTCAGACAATTTCGCCTTGGGGCCAATGGTCAACGGATTAACCACCATGCCGCTTTCGAATTTCTTGACTTTCACCACTTCTGCCGCTTGTTCTTCTGGCGTCAAATTGCGATGCAAAACGCCAATGCCCCCGGCTTGCGCCATGGCAATAGCCATTTCGCTCTCGGTGACCGTATCCATGGCGGAGGCTAGCAAAGGAATGCCAAGCTGAATGGTTTTGGTGACTTGCGTGGTGGTATCGGCTTGGCTGGGCATGATGTTAGAGGCTGCCGGCTCAAGCAATACGTCGTCAAAGGTAAGGGCTTCACGAAACATAGGTCAAATCCTCTTCAAAAAGGGAGGTGCATTTGACGAGTTCATGTATCACTAAATGAGGGCTTGTGGCAAAAAATATCTTCGTCCCGCAAAAATCAGCCATTTTCTGGGGGATAAGCCTCCACCGGCTCGCCCTTAAAATCCATCGCGATGACATAGAGTTCTACCGATTCTTTGCGGCTGGCTTTCGGCTTCATATGATAGACCTGTTTGAAGCGGCGTTTCAGCTCGTCTAAAAGCTCACGCGAGGCGCCGCCCTGAAACACTTTGGCGCAAAACGCCCCGCCCGGCTTTAACGCTTCAAAGGCAAACCAAGCCGCCGTTTCGGCCAAGGCCATGGTGCGCAAATGGTCGGTTTGGCGATGTCCGGTCACAGCGGCCGCCATATCCGAAATCACCACATCGGCGCGCCGTCCGGCCAGCTCACGCACTTTCGCGGGCGCGCTATCTTCTAAAAAATCGAGTTTTAAAAACTCCACCCCTTGCAGCGGCTCCATATCTTGCAAATCAATGGCTGCCACAAAGCCTTTGTTTTTGAGCGCCCCAACGCGTTGCGCCGCCACTTGCGCCCAACCACCCGGCGCGCAGCCAAGGTCGATGACACAAGCGCCCGGTTTGAAAAACTTAAACCGATCATCCATTTCGATAATTTTATAGGCGGCGCGCGAGCGATAGCCATCTGATTTGGCGGCAGCCACATAGGGGTCATTGAGTTGGCGCTCGAGCCAGCGCGTCGAGGAAAGCTTGCGCCCTCTGGCGGTTTTCACCCGCTCGCGCATGCGGTCTCCGCGTCTTTGTCCGTCGCCAACGCCCGGCCCTTTTTTATCGCTCATGTGTTTTGTCCTTTTGGCGCCTGACTGGTTTCCGCATTCGGGGAACCGCTGGAACGCCGACGACTCCGATTGGAGCGATTGCGGCGATTGCGACGCATATCTTTCTTTATCATACGCAGCAAAAGGCCTTCGCGTAACCCACGATCTGCCACCGAGACTTGCGCCACCGGCCAGCGCGTATGTATGGCCTCCAAAACCGCACAACCCGACAAGACCAAATCGGCGCGTTGCGCGCCAATGCATGGGTTCTCCGCCAGCTGGTCGCGGCTCATCTGACGCAGATTGCCAATGACTTTGGTAATATTTTCCGCCGTAATCGTGCAGCCATCGACGACATTGCGGTCGTAGCGCGCTAAACCCAATTGCACGGCGGCCAGCGTTGTCACGGTTCCGGAGGTGCCAATAATTTGCACGCGGCTCATATCCACCATATCGCTTTGCCGCGCCATGAAAGCCTGCAAGCGGTCATGGCTTTCTTGCAACATGCCTTCATAGCCATGCTCATAAGGCCCCGGCCCGGCATGGCGCTCCGACAGGCGCACCACACCCAGCGGCACGCTATCGCTATCGACCAGTTTGAAAAAATCACCATTTGCCGTATGCGGCGAGACTTGGCGCGATAGGCGGCTGATTTCCGTGCTGCCGCCGCCGATATCATATAAAATAATATCGTCAACTTTATCATCGAATAAGGAGCCACAGCCAATCGCGGCCAATTCCGCTTCCGCTTTGCCATCGATAATCTCTAAGCGCAAACCGGTTTCCTTGCGCACCCGTTTGATAAACTCGGCGCCATTGCTTGCGCCCCGACAGGCCTCGGTGGCCACACAGCGCAAACGCACCACATTGGCGCGGCGAATTTTACTCGCCGCAATTCGCAAAGCCGCCACCGTGCGATCCATCGCGTCTTGCGATAGTTGACCACTGCCCTCTAGCCCTTCGCCAAGACGCACAATGCGCGAAAAACTATCGCGCACCCGAAACCCAAGTCCACCCGCACGCTCGACAATCAGCAAACGACAATTATTCGTGCCCAAATCGACAGCGGCATAAAGACGCGTTTTTTGCGGTTTCGACGGAGAAGATGGCGCGCGCTTCGCGTCAAACTTGCTGGGGGACGCTTTCGAGCTGCCGGGAGGGTTATCTTTACTGAACATGTCTCAATTCCCTTGCTGGCACAAGCAGAGCACCAGATCAATAGGCTCACGCCGTATCGGTAGCGTCAACGATAGATTATTTGGCAAGCTGCAAGCAAGTTAAATGAACGCCGAAAATCGATTAGGCTTTTCTCTGCCACTTGAGACACATGGCTTGCCTTTTTATAAAAACGTGATAGCTTTTCACGTATAACATTTGGTAAAAATAGCTCGTGCGACATAATGTAGGGATCATCAATAGATTTGGATAAAATTATGACGGATATGAAAACAGAAACTCTGGTCTTACACGCAGGCTGGCGCGCCGATCCCACAACCGGCTCGGTTGCCGTGCCTATTCACCAGACCACGAGCTATCAATTCAACAGTACTGACCATGCGGCCAGCCTGTTTTCGCTGTCTGAACTGGGCAATATTTACACCCGATTGCAAAACCCGACGACCGATGTTCTCGAGCAACGCATTGCCGCGCTTGAGGGTGGCGCCGCCGCTTTGGGCGTGGCTTCTGGCCAAACCGCCTCAACCATGTCGGTTCAAAACATCGCCCGAGCTGGCGATAATATCGTGTCCTCCACCGATCTTTACGGCGGCACGTGGAACCTATTTGCCAATACGATGAAAGACATGGGCATTGAAGTGCGCTTTGCCGACCCCACCGACCCGCAATCTTTCGCCGATGCCGTGGATGATAAAACCCGCGCCTTTTATGCCGAAACCCTGCCCAACCCAAAACTCAACGTCTTCCCGATTCAACAAGTGGCAGACATTGGCCGCGCCCATAATATTCCGTTGATTATGGACAATACGGCCGCGCCAACCCTGTGCCGCCCGTTCGACCATGGTGCGGCTATCGTGGTTTATTCGACGACCAAATATATTGGCGGTCATGGCACGTCCATTGGCGGCGTGATTGTCGACGGCGGTAATTTTGATTGGGAAGCGGCAGGCGATCGCCAACCTATGCTGAACTCACCAGACCCATCTTACCATGGTGCGGTGTGGAGCGAAGCTGCCAAGCCGCTGGGCCCGATTGCCTATATTTTAAAAGCCCGCACCACATTGCTGCGCGATATGGGCGCAGCCATGTCTCCGTTCAACGCCTTTATGTTCTTACAAGGCATGGAAACCTTGGCGCTGCGGATGAGAGCCCATTGCGAAAATGCCAATCAGGTGGCCACTTGGCTGTCGGGTCAAAAAGGCGTCAGCAAAGTCATTCACCCTTCCTTGATGGAAGGCGAAATGCGCGCGCGCGCCGATGCCGTTATGAACGGTGGCTATGGCGCCCTTTTGGGCTTTGAGCTGGAAGGCGGCATGGAAGCGGGCAAGAAGTTTATCGATAATCTGGAGCTGCTGTACCATGTGGCCAATATCGGCGATGCGCGCTCTCTGGCCATTCATCCGGCTAGCACGACGCATAGTCAGCTTTCTGCCGAAGACCAAATGGCCTCTGGCGTGACCCCCGGCTATGTGCGCCTGTCCATTGGCATCGAGCATATTGATGACATTATTGCGGATATCTCGCAGGCCCTCACAAAGGTTTAAAGGCAACGCCATGGTAGAAAAGCTTCTAGATTTAATGCCGGTCTGGTTTGGTATCGGGTTTTTGGGCCCGGTGCTTGCCGAGATTTATTTGCGCACGGCGTTGAATAGCTATCTGCCGCCCCCGGCGGGTGTGGATGGCGCGCAAATCTATGCTGCCTGCATGATATTTGGCGGCGCCTACGGTTTAATTGCTTGGAAAATAGGACGTTGGATATGACCTCAGTGGATATAACGAAATTAAGTGACGCCGAGCTTGTTCGGATGGAGCGCGATATTGCGCGAAAATATATGGATAAATTATCCATCCCCATGGTTGTCTGGCCGGTTTTAAACCTCAGTTGTTGGCTGGCGCTTTGGCCGCTGGTGATGACGGGCACGTTGTCGCTTTGGGTGGCTTTTCCCATTGCTCTTTTGAATATCACCCTGTCCTATCTGCCAAGCCATGACGCGCAACATGATATTTATGCGCGCCCGGGGCAAAAACTTCGGTGGCTGAACGAAGCCATTGGTCATCTCTCTTTAATCCCCTTGGCCTATGGCTATCGGATTTTACGGCTGACCCATTTAGAGCATCATAAACACACCAATAAACCAGGGCTTGACCCCGACCATGTGTTCAACGAAGGCACAACCGCGCTCAGCATTATTTGGAATAACATCCGGTCCTTTCAACCGAGCTCAGAAAGCTCGAAAAGCTATAGCAGCTGTTTGACCCGCCTCGGCACCGCCGAGGCCGAGCGCGCTTTCTTAGAGCAAGTGGCCATCGCGCTGGTGCATATGGGCATACTTTTCTTTTGCGCCTATCACGGCAAAGCGCTGGAAGCGTTACTTTTGTGGTGGCTGCCCCTTAAATTAGCGGTGATTTACATTCGGATTTATTTATCTTGGTTGCCGCATTTTCCGGGCGAGGAAACCGGCCGCTACAAAGACACCCGCGAGTTTAAAAGCTGGGGCGGCGTTTGGAGCTCTTTGGGCATGACGGCACATATTGTGCATCACTTGCACCCGCGCATTCCGCTGGATAAGACACCGGCCGCTTTGCGCGAGCTTTATCCCATCTTGCAAGCCCGAAAAAGCCCTTTGGTTTAACCTTTGGTTTAACCCGTGGCTTAACCCTTGGCTTAACCGGGCTTCGGCTCCTTCCACCTCGGGGCTGTGAAAAAATTAATTTTATCACTTGAACGAGGCGGCTCGGTTAAGGCACCCTATTTGCAAGCCACGCAAATGGGAGAGACTAACATGAGCCAAGCTATCCAATTCGACGAAATGCCGATTGAACAAATCGACCTATCGCGGCCAGAGCTATACGCCAGCGAAGACGTTTTGAAGATTTTCAAACGCTTGCGTGAAGAAGACCCCATTCATTTTTCACAAGATGCCGCCTTTGGCCCCATGTGGTCGATTACCCGCTATGAAGATTGCATCGCCATAGATACAGACCACAAACGGTTCTCTTCTTCTGACCAATTTGGCGGCATTCAAGTCGATGACAGCATCGTGCGCCCGCCCGTCGAAGGGGTGGAAATTTCCGCCTTTATCACCAAAGACCAACCGCATCACGCGCCCATTCGCAAATCTGTCCAGCCGATTGCCTCGCCGCCCGCTTTGGATAGTTTCAAGGCTCTTATCGAGCAGCGCACCAGCGATATTCTCGACAGCTTACCCGAAGGCGAAGCGTTTAATTGGGTCGATACTGTCTCTATCGAGCTGACGACGCAAATGCTCGCTACCCTGTTCGATTTTCCTTTCGAAGACCGCCATTTGCTCACCTATTGGTCCGATATTACCACCGCGACCGAAGGCTCTGACCATTTTCCCGGCGCTGACAAGCGAGTGGAAATCTTGTTGGAATGTCTCGCCTATTTCACCAAATTGCGCGAGGCGCGTGCCAATGGCGCGCCCAATTTCGACCTTGTGTCGATGATGGCCCGCGACACCAATACCAAAGATATGGATGAAATGAATTTCCTTGGCAATCTGCTGCTACTGATTGTGGGCGGCAATGACACGACCCGCAATTCCATGTCGGCGAGCATTAATGCGTGGAATCAATTCCCCGATGAATTTGCAAAATTGCGCGAAGACCCCTCGCTCATAGACAATATGGTGGCCGAAGTTATTCGCTGGCAGACGCCTTTATCGCATATGCGACGCACCGCGCTCGAAGATGTGGAGATGCACGGCAAGACCATTAAGAAAGGCGATAAAGTCGTCATGTGGTATTACTCCGGCAATCATGATGAAAATGTGTTTGAAAATCCGCGCCAAGTGAAATTTGACCGCCCGAACGGCAAAAGCCATTTGTCCTTTGGCTTTGGCATTCATCGCTGCATGGGACTGCGAGTGGCGGAGCTGCAACTGCGGATTCTATGGCAGCAAATTCTCGAAAAATTCGAGAGCATTGAAATCATCAAAGAACCAGTCCGCGTGAAGTCAAATTTTGTTAACGGCTATTCGGAAATGATTGTAAAAGTAACCCGTCGTTAATCGAGGGAGTTACTTGTGTCATCTGTCAAAACCCGCTGGGGCATTCTGGCCACCGGCTCCATAGCCACGCAATTTGCAACCGATTTACCCCATAGCCATACCGGCGTTTTAACGGGCGTCGCCAGCCGAGAGGCCAGCAAAGCGAAAGCTTTTTGCGAGACCCATGGCGGCACACCATCGGATTATGAAACGCTGCTGGCCAGAGACGATATTGACGCCGTCTATATCGCCACCCCGCACGACAGCCATTTGGCTTGGAGCCATAAAGCCATGGCCGCCGGCAAAGCGGTACTCTGCGAAAAACCGCTCGGCCTCAACCAAGGGCAGGTTTTAAACCTCTATGGCGAAGCCGCCAGAACCGATGTTTTGCTGGTCGAAGCGCTTATGTATCTCATGCATCCGCGCATGCATTTGGCCAAATCGCTCCTCGAGCAAGGCGCCATTGGCAAGCTCACAGGTTTCAGCGCTTCCTTCGGATTCGCTTTTCCTTTCACGCCCACACATCGCCTTTATGATATCGACCGCGCGGGCGGCGGCATTCTCGACATTGGTATTTACCCGCTCACCGCCGCTCGTTATTTCCTTGGCGAACCCATGGGGCTGACGGGGGAGGCGCGATTGGCCCCCAGTGGCGCCGACGCCGAAGCCAAAGCCACCCTCGCCTATGACGGTTTTGAGGCGCATTTACATTGCGCCATCGACACGACGCTCGATTGGCACATCACCCTAGAGGGCGATGCGGGCGTGTTGAAAATCACGCAGCCGTGGCACCCGGGGCCGGAGAATAATCATATTTCCATCACCGATATAGCCGGCAAAGAAACCCTTCATCGCAGCGACGACCAGCGCCCGCTCTATGCCATAGAGGCCGACCATATGGGCGCCCTCTTGGCGCGCGGGGCGAAAACCTCTGATTTGGTCACTCCCGATTTCAGCATTAACACCGCCTATTGGATGGACCGTTGGCGCGAAGCTGGCGGCGTCACCTATGCCGCCGACGCGCTCGCCGAAGTTGGCTTTCAGGGTCAGGCCGTGCGCCTCGGCGCCCATGGCTACTTGGAAACGGCGCGCTTGGGCGGGCTCGAAAAACCAGTCTCCAAATTAGTGCTGGGCACTGACAATCAAATCGACGCCTCGACCATGGCCGCCATGGCCGATGCCTTTGTCGAAGCGGGCGGCAATTGTTTCGACACGGCTTTCATTTACTCCGATGGCCGCTCCGAAGCCCTGCTGGGCGAATGGATGAAAGCGCGTGGCTTGCGCGATGAATTGGTGGTTCTATCGAAAGGCGCGCATACGCCAGATTGCACGCCAGAGGCGGTTTCGCACCAATTGGATATCTCGTTGGAGCGGCTGCAAACCGATTATCTCGACCTCTATTGCCTGCACCGCGATGACCCTCAGGTGCCCGTATCGGAATGGATAGATGTGCTGAACCGAGAGGTCGCAGCTGGCCGCATCGGTCAATTTGGCGGCTCGAATTGGACCGCCGAGCGCGTCGATGAAGCCAATGCCTATGCCGACGCCAAGGGGCTGCAAGGCTTCTCGCTCTTGTCGAATAATTTCTCGCTGGCCCGCATGGAAACTCCGGTTTGGCCGGGCTGCTTGGCCAGCTCCACCGATGCGTTCCGCAATTGGCACACCAAAACCAACCTCGCGTTACTGCCATGGTCGGCACAGGCGCGCGGCTTTTTCTTGGATTGGGAGGGCGCCGGCCTCGCCGCCACTCGCCATGGCGCCGACCCGAGCGATGAAGAAATGAATCGCGTTTGGGGCTCGGCCGATAATATGGAACGCCGCCGCCGGGCTTTTGACTTGGCGGAGAAACTTGGCGTCTCCGCTCTGCAAATCGCGCTGGCCTATGTGTTGCGCCAGCCCTTCCCATGTTTCGCCATCATTGGCCCGCGCACGCCCATGCAATTGCAAGACAGTTTGCGCGCCGCCGATATTCAGCTCACGGCGGCGCAAATTAACTGGTTGGATTTGCGCGACTAAGGCCCTAAGGCCGCAAGAGGCGCCATAAAAGGCGAAGCCAGCGATTGTTTAACGCCAGCAATAACAGCTCAAAGCGTTTGCCCGCCAAGGCGCCCGCCGACATATTGCTGACCGTGGTTAAGCGCATCGACATAATCATTTCTTCGCGCATTTTCACCGCCACGGGCGTGTCTTTGCCCTGCCCGAGGGCGGCACTGGCCATTTGCATGGCGGCCGCGGCCACCCGTTTGCCCAGCCAATGATAGCGAATATCGGCCAACGTAGAATTGGCATGATAGGGTTTTATCGGGTCGGCTTTTGGCACCTGCACGCCCAAGGCCGAGAGCTGCGCATCGTTCATCACCACATAGGGCGCCTCGGCCAAAGGCTTTGAATTGCGCTGCGAGCCGGCTGGCAAAGTGACCTGCAAACGCTCCCGAATATCGGTGGATGAGGCGGCAAATAGAATATCAAAATCGCCAGGTTCCAAATCGAAGTCATCCAAGGCGACGTCGAAATAAGCAAACGCCCGACGCCCCAAAGTGAAATCCACTTGCTGGGTTTCGCCCGGTTGCAGGGTGATTTTTTGAAATGCTTTCAACTCGCGGTCGGGGCGATAGGGCGTGCTTTCCACATCGCGCACATAGACTTGCAACACTTCCGCACCCGCCACAGAGCCCGCATTGGTAAGGCGCACCGACACGCTTATTTGCTCGCTATCTGGCGACCACGGGGCGCTGATTTTGGCATCGCTATAGGTAAATTTCGTATAGCTAAGGCCGTGTCCGAACGGGAAAAGCACCGGCACATCATGGCTGGTGAAATGGCGATAGCCGACGTTCAAGCCTTCGCGATAAACCAATTGGCGCGGGTGGCTGGCAAAATTTTGCTGGCTCGGGCTGTCTTGCAAATGCAGCGGAAAAGTTTCGGCCAATTTACCGCTTGGGGTGACGGCGCCATAGAGCAAATCCAGCAAGGCGCCTGCTCCGGCTTGGCCCGCCAGATAGATTTCCAACACGGCGGGCGTGGCGTCTATCCAAGGCATTTCAATCGGCGCGCCATTGGACAGCACCACCACCGTGTTCGGGTTGGCGGCGGCGACGGCTTCGATGAGGGTTTCAATTTGCGCAGGCTGTCGCAAATGCTCGCGGTCAAACCCTTCGGCTTCGAACAAGGGCGGCAGTCCGGCCATGACAATCGCCACTTTCGCGGCCTTAGCTTTGGCCACAGCTTCTTCGATGAGGCTGGCATCCTCGGTGGCCAATTCGGCGTCAAAGCCTTGCGCGTAAGCGACATTGGCTTCGCCCAATTTTTCGCGCCAAAGCACCAGAGGGGTATCTATTTTAGTGGCATTAACTTGCGAACTACCGGCCCCTTGATAACGCGGCGTCTCGGCAAAGGCGCCGATAAGCGCCACGCTATCGGTGCTTGCCAGCGGCAAGATATCGCCTTGGTTTTTCAGCAAAACCGCGCCCTCAGCCGCCGCCTTGCGGGCCAGCGCATGATGCGCGTCGAAATCTATTTTTGTGTCGGCCGCATTATTTTGCGCCGCCAAAATCAGCTCGGTAACGCGCGCTGCCGCGCGGTCGAGATGCGCCACCTCCAGCGTGCCATCGTCTACGGCCGCTGCCACTTTGCGATCATTGACCCCGCCCGTGCTCGGCATTTCCAGCTCCAGCCCAGCCGCCACGCCACGAACCCTGTCGTTGACGGCACCCCAGTCTGTGACCACCAGACCTTTAAAGCCCCACCGATCGCGCAAGATATCGCTCAATAGGGTTTCGTTTTCTGAGCAATAGACTCCGTTAAAGCGATTATAGGCACACATCAGCGTCCACGGTTGCACTTGCTTGACCGTGGTTTCAAAAGCCGGCAGATAAATTTCAAACAGGGTGCGATTGTCCACCAAAGTGTCCACCACCATGCGCTGCGCTTCTTGGTTGTTGACGGCGAAATGTTTCAAACTGGTGCCCGTCCCCGTCGATTGCACACCGCCGACAAATGCACTGGCCATTTCGCCCGCCTGATAGGGGTCTTCTGAGTAATATTCAAAGTTGCGACCACATAAAGGGCTGCGCTTTATATTCACACCGGGGGCCAATAATACCGAGACATTCTCGGCCAAACACTCTCGGCCAATGGCGGCCCCGACGTCGCTTATCAACGCCCGATCCCAGCTCGAGGCCAAAGTAACAGCGGTTGGAAAACAAGTGGCGGGCACAGCAGCGCTTAAGCCCATATGGTCTGATTTGGCACCTTGCTTGCGCAGCCCATGCGGCCCGTCAGAGACCATAACTTTAGAGAGGCCAAATTCTTCGATGGGTTGCAAATCCCAAAAACTAGAGCCCGACATAAGCGAGGCTTTCGCCGCCACCGACATTTGCGCCACTAAGTTTTGCGCTTCGCCTTCAAACTGCCATGGTTGTTTCATGTCGCACCCTCTAAATAACTTGAAAACTCAATCGATTGCGGCCAGTTTAGGCGAGGCTTAGAAGAGACACAAGCAAAGCATAATCTAGGGCGATGCGGATGTGGCTTTGCCAAGTCTATGGCCTTGCGAGGAGACCTTAAATGCGAGATATCGTGCGTAATTATGTAACCCACACCAGCGTTCAAATGCTGTTTTTAGCCTCTGTTTTCAGCCTATATATGGTCGCCAGCCAAGCGCTTTGGATATATTGGCCTTGGGCGGTTTTAGTGGTTGTCTCGGCGCCGTTTTTTGAATGGGTCACGCATAAATATACGTTGCACCGCGACCTCACCGACAAGCCCGGGTTTTGGCGCGACTATCAAATCCGTTTGCACCACGGCCATCACCTTTACCCCGAGCGGCGCGATTTGCAGTTCGCGCCCACCAGCGCCATCGTGATTATGTTCGTTCAACTTTACGCCAGCTACGCGCTGATGATTTATCTGGTGGGCCATCCCCATCCCGCCGTCTGGGTGCCTTTGCTGGCGTCGCTGGTCTATTATTTGGTCTATGAATGGACCCATTTGGCGCATCATACCCAAAGCTATAAGCCGCTCACCCGATGGGGCGGGAGCTTGCGCGAGGCGCATATGCGGCATCATTTTCACAATGAGAATTACAATTGGGGCATCACCAATGGGCTTGGCGATGTGCTGCTCGGCACGTGGAAAACCACTCAAGATGCGCAAAAAAGCGCCACTGCCAAAAAACTCTCTGGCTTTGACGGAGCGTAACCGAGCATGAATGAAATTAACCTTGGCATCATCGGCACGGGCCTCATGGGCTTTGAGCATATTCAAAACTTCAACTTGCTGGAAGGCGCGCGCGTCGCCGCTTTGGCCGACACAGATGCGACCATGCTGGCCAAAGCCGAGGCCATGAGCGCCGACAGCCCGCGCACGAGCGATGATTATGAAACGCTGTTGAGCGACGAAAGCCTAGATGCGCTGGTCATTGCCACGCCCAATTTTCATCATATTGAGGTTTTGCGCGCCGCCCTGAGCAGCGGCAAGCCGATATTATGCGAAAAGCCGCTTTGCACCACTTTGGCCGATACCGACGCGGTGAGGCAGCAAGTGACGCGCGATAATCTGACCTTTCAAGTGGGCATGGAATATCGCTTCAAGCCTGCTTTGGCCGAGATGATTACGCGCGTCGAGCGCGGCGATGCAGGCTTTGTGCATATGCTTTCCATCCGCGAGCATCGGTTTCCCTTTCTGCCGAAAGTCAACGATTGGAACCGATTTAATGCCAATACAGGCGGCACATTGGTCGAAAAATGCTGCCATTTCTTTGACCTGATGCGGCTCATCCTCGGTAGCGAGCCGGTGAGCGTGGTGGCTTCGGCGGGGCAAAACGTCAATCATTTGAACGAGACCTATGCTGGCCAGACGCCCGATATTTGGGACAATGGCTATGCGGTTTTCGATTTCGAAAACGGCGCCCGCGCCATGCTCGACCTATGTATGTTTGCCGAAGGGTCGCGCCATTCGGAAGAATTAGCCGCCATGGGCGATAAGGCCAAAGTCGAATGCCTGTTGCCGCAAAACATCGTCACCCACGGCCATAGAGATACTTGGGTCGTCGATAAAACCGACATTCATGTGCCGGAAGAAATTTTAAACGCGGGCTATCACTCGGGCGCCACTTACCATCAGAACCAAGCCTTTTTGGCCGCTGTGCGCGGCGAGGCAGAGGTCATTGTTACCGCCGAAGATGGCCATCGCGCGGTGGCCATGGGTGTGGCGGCTCAAATGGCGGCGCGCGAAAAACGCCGCGTAGATATGACGGAGCTAGGACTATGAACGCAATTGGAGCCGATGAAAATCTTGTCGATGGCGGGCCCCGCCAGTTAGGCGATACGCCGATTGGCGCGCTGGGTTTTGGCTGCTGGCGCCTAGTGGGCGACGATGTGGCCGATGCCACCACGCGCATTGAAACCGCGCTCGATTGCGGCATGACCTTGATCGATAATGCCGATGTCTATGGCCTCGATTGGGGCGGCAAAGCCTTTGGCGAGAGCGAGACTCTGCTCGGCAAAGTGCTGGCCCGCACGCCCAATTTACGCCAACGCATGGTGTTGGCCAGCAAGGGCAGCATAATGCCGGGCGTGCCCTATGTCGCCAATGCCGCCTATTTGACCGGTGCCGTCGATGCCTCTCTGGCGCGCCTGCAAAGTGCGCATATCGACCTCTATCAAATTCATCGTCCCGATATGTTTACCCATCCGGCCGAAACCGCCGCCGCGCTCGATGGCTTGGTGCAGGCGGGGAAAATTGGCAAAGTGGGCGTCTCGAATTACACCAAAGCCCAGACCGACGCCCTGCGCCATTTCCTCAAAGCGCCGCTGGTCAGCGTGCAATCTGAATATTCGCTGAGCCATTTACAGCCGTTGCGCGATGGCACGTTGGATGAATGCCTGCGCCACGACACGGCTTTTCTGGCTTGGTCGCCGCTTGGCGGGGGCGCGCTTTTGGGGCCAGATGTGGCCCCGGCGCTTGGGCAATTACTCGACCAATTGGCCGCGCGCGAAAACACCGACCGCGCGGGCATTGCTTTGGCCTTTGTTCTGGCCCATCCGTCTCGCCCCGTTGCGCTGCTTGGCTCGCAATCAGTGACACGGATGAAAGCGGCGCAAAAAGTCACCCAGCTGACATTGACACGCGGGGACATCTACGCCCTGATAGAGGCCGCCGAGGGCGTGCCCCTTCCCTAGTCCATCGCCAAAGGAGCCGATATGACCGCCCTGCCTCAAGCCGAAATCAGTTGGTTTTCCGCGCTTTGCGACGATGATTACCAATTTTTAGGCGTCGAAGACCCCAAGCTGAAAGCCAGTTGGCCGCATTGTCGCGATATCGCCCAAACCGCCGATAAAAACGGTTTCGACAATATTCTACTGCCCTCCGGCTATGCGCTGGGCATGGATAGCATCGCTTTCGCGGGCGGCATTGCGCCCCTGCTGGAGCAAATGCGTTTGCTGGTGGCCGTGCGCTGCGGCGAAATGTGGGTGCCGCAATTGGCCCGCCAATTGGCCACGCTCGACCAAATGTTAAATGGCCGCCTGACCCTCAATATTATTTCGTCTGACCTGCCCGGCCAAACGCTGGAAGGGGGGCCACGCTATCAACGCACGCGCGAGACCATGCAGGCTTTGCGGCAATTGCTAAATGGCCAACCTGTGCATATGGATGGCGAATTTGTGAAACTCGATTTAGAGCCGCCGCGCATCGGCACTGTGTCGGGCAAAAGCCCACCGTTTTACTTTGGCGGCCTGTCGCCCCCCGCTTGCGACGTGGCGGCCGCCGAGGCGGATGTGTTTTTAATGTGGCCAGACACAATGGACAAAGTAAAAGCCATCCTCGACGATATGAAAAAACGCGCTGCGGGCTATGAGCGGCATCTGAAATTTGGCTATCGGGCGCATGTGATTGTGCGCGAAACCGAGGCCGAAGCGCGCGACGCAGCCGCGCTATTGGTGAGCCGCCTCGACGATAAAATTGGCGAAGACATCCGCAATCGCTCGCTCGATAGCACGTCTCTTGGGGTGCGACGTCAGGCCGAAATGCGCCAAGCCGCCAATGCCGCCGG
Organism: Rhodobiaceae bacterium; assembly: GCA_018660505.1. GTDB lineage: Bacteria > Pseudomonadota > Alphaproteobacteria > RS24 > RS24 > UBA8337. The sequence goes on from JABJKE010000030.1 coordinate 61,565, forward strand.
CAGCGGCGACTATGTCGAAGACAATCTATGGACTGGCGTTGGCCGCGCCCGCTCGGGCTGTGGGGCCGCCATTGTGGGCGACCCAGACCAAGTTTTGGCCAAGCTCAATGCCTATCGCGCGCTGGGCATTGAGAGCTTTATTCTATCCGGCTATCCGCATGCCCAAGAATGCGATTTATTCGCCAAATATGTGCTGCCGCAGCTTAACCATGGCACGCTTACCTTCCAAGCTTCGGAGGGCTAAATGCGATTTGGATTGGACCTTGGCGGAACCAAAATGGAAGCCATTGTCATGGATGGCACAGGCCAGATTATCTGGCGCCAACGCGCGCCCACGCCAGCCGAAGATTATGCCGCCATCGTGCAAACCATCGGCCAATTGGTCGAGGCGGGCGACGCCGCAGTTGGGGCGCGCGTGAGCGTCGGCATTGGCATGCCGGGCTCGCTGTCGCCAAAAACCGGATGGGTGCGAAACTCCAACACGTTAAGTTTAAACGGCCAGCCATTGCGCCAAGACTTAGAGGCGCGTTTGGGCCGCGAGGTTCGCCTCGCCAATGATGCCAATTGCTTCGCTTTGTCCGAGGCCACCGATGGGGCGGGCCAAGACGCCCAATCGGTTTTCGGGGTTATCCTTGGCACTGGCTGTGGCGGCGGTTTGGTGTTCTCTGGCCAATTGCAAAACGGCGTCAATGGCATTGGCGGGGAATGGGGGCACAACCCTTTGGCCGCGCCGACGGCAGACGAAGTGCCGGGCCCAGCGTGTTATTGTGGCCGCCATGGCTGCAATGAAGTTTGGATATCCGGCTCTGGCTTTGCCCGCGACCATAATTTGATAAACCAAGACAATCTGTCCAGCGAAGCCATTATCGCCAGCGACACGCCCGCCGCTCAAGCCAGTTTCGAGCGCCTCTGTGACCGGCTGGCGCGCGCTTTGGGCGCGGTTATTAATCTCGTCGACCCCGAGGTTATCGTCTTGGGCGGCGGCTTGTCGAATGTCGATGCGCTGTACCAAAGATTGCCGCAAATCTGGGATGCGTATATATTCTCAGATGTCATTGAAACGCAGCTGAAGAAAAACCAGCACGGCGATAGCAGTGGCGTTAGAGGGGCCGCTTGGCTCTGGCCAAATCAGGCTTAAATCAAATTGGCGAAAGCCAGATGCGAAGAGACCGTGAGGAACGACTATGTTTAGTGAAATTATGCCAAGCGCTGCTTATGACGCGCTGCAAAAAGATGCCGACGCGCAACTTATCGATTGCCGCTCGATGGCCGAATGGAACCTCATCGGCACGCCAGATTTAAGCCCCATCGGCAAGCAAGTTGCCTGTCTGGAATGGCAAAGCGTCGACGGCCAGCGCAATGAGGCCTTTTGCAGCAAAGTCATCGAACATATCGACAAAGCCACTTCTATTTATGTAATTTGCCGCTCGGGCGCGCGCTCCGCCGCCGCTTGCCAAGCTTTGGCCGAAGCCGGTTTTACCAGCTTATTTAACGTGAGCGGCGGTTTTGAAGGCAATACAGACTTGCAAGGCCATCGTGGCACCCAAGAGGGCTGGAAATTCGAGGGGCTGCCCTGGCGTCAGCCATAATAGAGAGGCGCCAGCCCTAGTCAGGAAACCAGAGATACCGACCTAAAGTCGGATATCCCCTTTATCCACTTGGTTTTGCAAATCCCCCGTCATCACTTCCGGAGCCTGCGCATCGCGGCCCAGAAGATATAAATCATCTTCCACTTCCGCCACCGAATAAGCGGCGTTTTTCAACTTCGACTTTTGGAATTTAAACGTCCCCGTCACATCGACTTTCTGGCCGATGCGAATGAACCTAGGCACCGCATAGGCTGGCAAGTTTTGGCGCATATGTTTGGCCAAACCATCGAGGTCCAGCTTGCCCTCTTGTTTTTGCGTTAAATACAACATGCCACAGCGGCCATCTCGGCCCGGCACGCTGACGCCATAAACCACGGCGTCTTCAATCTCTGGCCATTTCATAATCACGCTTTCCACTTCCGTGGTGGCCACGTTTTCGCCCTGCCAACGGAAAGTATCGCCAATGCGATCACCGAATTGAATGTGGCCATGTTTTTGCAAAACCACTAAATCGCCCGAGTTAAACCACGCGTCGCCTTTTTCAAAAACATCGCGCATCACTTTTTTCTCGCTGGCTTGGGCATCCGTATAACCATCGAATGGGTTTTGCTCGTCGATGCGCATAATCAAAAGCCCCGTCTGACCGGGCTTTAATTTTTGCAAAAACGAGTCTTTGCCCAGAGTGGGGGCATCGGCGTCGACGTCATAGCCAACCACTTCCCATGCTTTGCCATAGTTCGGCGACCAGCCAACGGTTTTATCGAAATTGAAAATATTGACAAAGCCGGTATTGGCCTCCGACGCGCCGTAAAACTCGTGCACGCGGGCAATGCCGAAGCGGTTTTTAAACTCCATCCAAATATCGGGGCGCAAACCATTGCCCAATATTTTTTCAATATTATGCATTTTATCATTCGGTTTTTCAGGCTGGGCCAGCAGATACCGCAAGAGCTCGCCAATATAGATAAACGCTGTTGCGTTAAATTTGCGGCAATCATCGAAGAAATTACTGGCCGAGAATTTGCGGCGCATCGCCAAAGTCGCGCCGCCCGCCAAACACGAGCCAAGCCCGACCACCAAAGCATTGGAATGGTAAAACGGCAGCGAGCAATAATAAGTATCCTTGGGCGATAGGGTCATCACATTGACGCCAAATTGCATGCCAGCGCGGAACACTTTCAAATGCGTGGTGATACTCGCCTTGGGCAAGCCCGTGGTGCCAGAGGTGAAAATATAATAGGTCTGTGTGCCCAAAGTCAGCACTTGGTCGGGCACGATATTGTCGCTCAGCTGGGCCGAGATGGGGGCCATTAATTCTTCATAGCCCTTATGCGCCGTGGTGTTATCGCCATCGGCAATATACAAAAGCTTGCCCTTGTAATTGGCTTCCAGCACATCGGACACGCTTTCCATATTGGCCATGCATTCCGAGCCGACGACGATGAGCGAGGGCTCGATGAGGCGCAAGCTATGCGCCAAAGCTTCGTGCGTTTGGCTGGTGTTGATCATGCCCCCCACAGCGCCCAGCTTCAGGCACCCGAGAACACTGATCAGCAATTCCGGGCGGTTTTCGACGTTAATGGCAACGCGGTCGCCGTATCGAATGCCCCGCGAGCGAAAATAATGCGCCGCCTGATTGGCCTTGGCGTTCAACTCGCCCCAGGTAAATCGCTGGTCTTCATAGAGCAGGGCTGCGTCATCGGGGCGCTCAGCGGCATGGCGCTCGAGGAAAGTAATCATCGATAATTCATCAGTGGGACGCGAGGTCACCAATGTTTTCAAACTTGCTATCGCCCCTTTACGACTGAGAAACTTCAGAAGCCGGAAAATATATTTTCCCGTGGTGATTTTTTGCTCTTTGAACGCCATCATATACTCCCTGATCGTCTTTTAGGTCTCGAATTCAAAAGCCTTTTGCAAAGCGGGCCGAGCTTTCAGCCGCGCCGCATAGGCTTTTAAATTGGGGTGTTCGTCGGTCACAATGCCCATCCGTTCGGCCATCATAATCGAATGGCCGAGCATTGTGTCGGCGGCGCTAAACTCACCCGCCAGATAGTCTTTGCCTTGCAAGGCTTCCTCAACGGGCTGCAAAGAGCGCGCCAAGAGGCGTTGCGCTTGCCCCAAAACCGTGGCGTCGCGACGCTCTTCGGGCAGTAAAATCGTATGCACCACAATCGTGTTGATCGGCGGCATCACCATGCCTTCGCAATAATGGAACCATTGCAAATAATCTGGGAAATTCGGCGCATCGGCGGCCGGTTTCAAGCCGCCATTTTTATGCCGCTCGAGAATATAATCGGCAATGGCGCCGCTTTCATAAATCATCACATCGCCATCTTCCAACACCGGAATGCGCCCCAGTGGATGGCGCGCCTTATGGTCATCTGATTTTAAATCTTTGGGGTGAAAATCCATTCGGTTGAGCTCATAGGGCAAGCCCAATTCTTCCAATAGCCAAAGCGAGCGCACAGCGCGCGAATTTGGAGCAAAATGTAAAGTTAACATCCAGTATACCTCCCGTTAAAGCGGTGTTTCTAGGCGAGACTTTGGCATTGGACAGGCGACATGTCTATAGAAACCGAGCGAAAACTAGCCGTCTTCGGTCGCATGACAGCGGAAGGTTAAATTAATCCGCGCGCCTTTCGCCCGCCGCATGGGCGGCAGGCTGTGCTGCCAATAAATTTGCGTCGGCGCGTGCATAATCAGCAAGCTGCCATGCGCCAATTCAATCTCGCATTTTTGCTTATCTTGCTTATGGCGAAACAAAAACCGTCGCGGCTCGCCCAAAGACACGGAGGCAATGGCACCATCGGCCTGCAACTCTTTTTCGTCATCGGCGTGCCACGCCATGCCCTCCTCTCCCGAATGATAGAGATTGAGCAAGCAACAATTAAACGCCGCGCCACTGGCGGCCTCAACCCGCGCTTTCACTTCGGCGAGAGCAGGCGTCCACGGCGCGGCGATTTTGGTATGATGCGAATAAGTATAGCGATACGGCGCATCGCCATGCCACGCCACCGCGCGTTTGGTGAGAATATCGCGGCCATAGAGTTTCACGCGGTCGCGCTGCCAATCGATCTCTTGGTGCAGCCGCGTGTAAAAATCATCCGCTTCGCGCTGGCCCAATAGGGCTTCGACATAGCGGCTATCGCCATCGCGTGGCAGTAAATTAGGCGGGGTGGGGTCGGCGAATAAATCCATTATTCAGATTTAGCGCGCGCCCCATAAATGGCAATCAAACTCAAGCCCAAAAGCAGCGCCGCGCCATAAATGCCCGGCGGCGTGCCATCCGTATTGGTGGGCTTAATGGCCACGCCCAAAAGAATAAGCGCTTTTTCGACGCAAACAAGGGTCAGCAACAGCTGGGTCAAATTGCGATAGCGCAAAGCCACCAGCGCCAAGAGACTGCCCCAAGCGATTTGCGTGGCGCCCACCCAAGCGGCGAGGCCAATCATCTGCAGGCCGCCTTCATGCGCCAAATCGAGACCGGCAATGCTGCCAAGGCCGCTGTCGGGCAGCAGCACGTGCAAAGTCCCCCCAACTAAAGATTGCAAACTGGTCAGGCCCAAAATGAAACAGGCCCAAGTGGCGCCCGTATAATGATGATTTGTCGACTGTGGTAACAACGCCATGTGTCTCTCCGTTAAATATCCAAATCAACCGTATGGTTGAACCAAGCTAAATCTGAAAACGAGCGCAAGTCCATCTCATGCGTCCAAACCGAGCGATGCTGTTGGGCGATATGGAAATACGTTTCGGCAATTTTGGCTGGTAGCAGCAAGCCGTCGTTTTCCATGCCACGGGCCTCGCGCAATTTTTGAAAATTTTCTTCGCCGAGCATTTTGCCCAAAGTATCGGGCGCATCCACCGCGCCATCGATAATAATATGCGCCACATGAATGCCCCTAGAAGCATATTCGGCATTCAGGCTCTGGCACAACATGCGCCGCCCGCCCATGGCCGCCGCATGGCTGTGTTGGCCCGCATTGCCGCGCACCGCAGAAGTGGCCGAGGTGACCAATAAAGTGCCGCTGCCGCGTTCGGCCATCAGCGGAAACAAAACCTTGGCGACACGGAACAGACCAAAAGTCGCCATCCGCCAGCCCAGCTCAAATTGCTTATGGGTGGTGACCTCCAGCGCGCGATTGCCAATCTGGGCGCCCAAGTTAAACACCACGGTTTCAATCGGGCCGATGTTTTTCTCGATATCGCCGATGAGGTCTTCGATAGAATTATCTTCGGCAGCATTGAGCAAGCGTCCGATGGCTTTGCCGCCATCGGCTTCCACCGCTTGCACCAGTTTTTGCAAACCCGCTTCATCGCTGCGCCGTGCCAAAACCACGTGATAGCCATCTTGCGCGAAACGTTTGCCGACGTGGCCACCGATACCCGCACCGGCCCCTAAAACCAAACAGACTGGAGTCATTTTTTCTCTCCTTGTTTATCCATAGTCTATCGGTTTTTAGCTTTCACCCAAGCCATTTTTTCCGCTAGTCTTTGGAGGTTCAATCAAGGGAGAGAGACATGCCTTTAACCATTACCCCCACGGATGCCAGTTGCGGTGCCTTTGTCACGGGCGTGGATTTATCGCAAGCCCTATCCGCCGATTGCGTGGCCGAGCTACGCGAGCATTGGGTGACGCATAAAGTGCTGGCTTTCCCCGAGCAGAAAATGAGCGATACCGACCTCGAAAACTTTACTCTGAATTTCGGCGAATTTGGCGAAGACCCATTTTTCGGCCATATCGATGGCCATGAAAACATCGCCGCCATTCAGCGCAATGCTGATGAGACGACGCCGATTTTTGCCGAGAGCCTGCATTCCGACTGGAGCTTTTTAGACGTGCCGCCAGCTGGCACGGTTTTATATAGTCTGATTATTCCCCCGCACGGCGGCAACACGCTTTATGCCGACCAAGTGGCCGCCTATGAACGCCTGCCCGACGCTTTGCGCGATAAAGCCGACAGCCTAACCGCCATTCATTCGGCCGAATTGGGCTACTCGCCGCATGGCGCCTATGGCGATGCCGACGAGGGCCGCAGCATGAATATTCTGCCGAGCGAAAAAGCGCTGGAGAAAAACACCCATCCGTTTGTGCGCACGCATCGCGAGACAGGCAAAAAAGCTTTATATAGTTCGCCTGCCTATATTCTGGGGTTTGAGGGCTATGACAAAGCCGAGAGCGACGCCCTGATGCTCGAGTTTTATGGCTATCAAAGCGCCCCCGAAATTATGTATTCGCACCCTTGGCAAAAAGACATGCTGGTGATGTGGGACAATCGTTCGCTCTTGCACGCCGCCACGGGCGGCTATGATGGCTACGATCGTCTGCTGCACCGCACGACCATTGCTGACACCTCGTTTTAAGGCATCTGATGACCGAAACCATACAAGCCATTGAGTTGCGCGAATTTGGCGCGCCGGAAAACATGCAACTTATCGCCAAACCACTGCCGGAACCCGCAGCTGGCGAAATTCGCATCCGCTTAAAAGCCGTGGGTCTCAACATGGCCGACACTTATCAGCGCACGGGGCTCTATCCCCTGCCCCTACCGACAGGCTTGGGCGCAGAGGGCGCCGGCGTTGTGGAAGCCATTGGAGAAAATGTCGATTTGGCAATCGGTACGCGGGTGGCTTTTTCAATGGCTTTTGGCGCCTATGCCGAAGCCATTGTTTTGCCGGCCAGTGCCGTGGTGCGACTGCCAGAGGGCGTCAGCGACGAGCAGGCTGCGGCCATCATGTTGAAAGGCATGACCGTCGACTATTTGTTCAATGATACGTTTCCGCTGCATGGCGGCGAGACCATTTTGTTTCATGCGGCCGCCGGCGGCGTCGGGCTGATTGCCTGCCAATGGGCCAAACATTTGGGCGTCGCGCTCATCGGCACAGCCAGCACAAAGGCCAAATGCGACTTGGCCATCGCCCATGGCGCGGCCGCGTGTTTTCTCTCCGACGCCCCCGATTTGGCCGAGACGTTAAAACAAGCCTCTGGCGGCGCGGGCTTTCCCGTCGTCTATGATAGCGTTGGCCATGCGACCTATCGCTTGAGCTTGGAAGCTTTGGCCCCGTTTGGCACTTTCGCCAGTTTCGGCAACGCCTCTGGCCCCATTGCCTCGATTGTGCCGGCTGAGCTGGCCACCCATGGCTCGTTGAAATTTACCCGCCCCACATTGGGCACTTATTTATTCACGCCCGGTTGGATGCAGGCCTCTGCCGATCGAATTTTTGCTTTAATGGAAGCGGGCGCGTTAGATCCTGAGATCAACCAACGCTATAAATTGAGCGACGTGGTGCAAGCGCATCGTGATTTGGAAGCGCGCGCCACCACCGGATGCAGCGTTATTCTGCCTTAAAGGCGACGGCCTGAAAAAGCAAAAGGCGCCGCTTCTATTGCCGGCGTTTGACCGGAAATCAAATCCGCCAAAAGCCGCGCCGAGCCCACCGCCATCGTCCAGCCCAAATGGCCATGGCCGCAATTGAGCCATAGGCCGTCCAGAGGGGCTGCGCCAATAAACGGGCGGCCATCCGATGACATGGGCCGCAAGCCCGCCCAAGCTTCGCCCTGCTGCCAATCCAATTGCGCCGCCATATCGGGCAGCAGACGCTCGAAGAATTGGCGCAACAACCGCAATCGATTTGGCTCGATGGAGCGGTCGTGCCCCATAAATTCCGCCATGCCCAAAATACGAATTTTATCGGCCAAGGGCGTCACCGCAATATGCAGGCGCGGGTCGACCAAAGGATGGGCCAGCTGCGGCCCCGCCATGGCCTGTGTCGATAGGGTTAGCGAATAGCCTTTGGCGGGCTGCACGGGCAAGTTTATCCCTAAGGGGGCCAAAATAGCGCGCGCGCCGACGCCCGCCGACACAAGCACCTGCCCGCGCCTAAATTCGCCATCCACCTCTACGCCGACCACGCGATGGCCCTGTGTATGCAGTCGGGTCACCTTGGCGCCGAGCAACAGCTCGCCGCCAAGCCTTTGGGCGTGCGATAACAATTGCTGACAAAAAACCTGCGCATTGCCAACGCGGTCATCAGGGAAATAAAGCGCGCCGGTAAGACTATCGGCAGCTTGGGCGAGGCTCGGTTCGCGCGCCAAAAGCGCCTCGCGGTCGAGCGCCTGATAGACCAGACCATGCGGCGCCAGAAGCTGAGCCATGGCCAACGCCGAGGCGCGCTCTTTGGCGGTGTGAAAAAGCTTCAACGTGCCGGGCGCTGAGGCTTCAAATTGCAGCCCTAGAGCTTCGCGCAAAACATCCGTTTGGCGGGTCGAATATTGCGCCAAATGATAATTCGCTTGGGTGATGGCGCGGTGGCGTGCCGGGGCCGCATTGCGCATAAAACTCGCGCCCCAGCCAAGCAATTTCGGCACTTGTCCGAGGTGTAATTTCATCGGCGCCAAAGGGTTCAAAACAGAGGCCAAGAGAGGCCAGCCGATGCCGGGATTATTCCATGGGTCGGGCAGGCTTGGGTGCAAAACGGCGCCATTGGCAAAGCTCGCGCCTTGGGCGACTTGCGCTTCCCCGTCTATCAAAACCACATCCATGCCGCGCGCTGCCAATTCGTAAAAACTGGTAACCCCCGCCAATCCAGCGCCGATGATGATAATTGGGCTTTGCGTCATTGCGCCTCGTCTTCCCTAACTCCATACCTGTCTGAGCAGGAAAATAGCAATATTTGGCTCGATTACCAGCGCCGATTGAACCGGCCCGCTTGACACGCCCGCGCCGTGCCCGTTTAATTTTTAAAATCAATCGGAGGAAAATCCAGTGGAAAATCCAGTGTCAGACCGTATCGAACTCATGGGCGCGCCCGGCTCGCCTTACACACGCAAAATGCTGGCGCTGATGCGCTATCGCCAAATCGCCTATAAGGTTTTCTGGCAAGGCAATATCACCAGCAATGAGCCGGCGGCCAAATACCCGAAAGCCAAAGTGGGACTTTTGCCAACCTTTTATTTCCCCGACGACAAAGGCGAGCTGCAGGCGTTAACCGATTCCAGCCCCATCTTGCGCCGCTTTGAAGAAACCCATGCGGGCCGAAGCGTCATCCCCAACGACCCCATCCTGGCGTTTTTAAACTGGCTTGTGGAAGATTATGCCGATGAATGGCTGACCAAAGCGATGTTTCATTATCGCTGGCATTATGCGGCCGATATTGAAAAAGCGGGCTCTATTCTGCCGCGCTGGTATGCGACCGGAGCCAGCGATGCCGAAATCGCGCCTCTATCGAAAATGATCAGCGAGCGGCAAATCTCTCGCCTGTCTTATGTCGGCTCCAATGCCGTCACCAAAGAGACGATTGAGAATAGCTTTCAGCGGTTTTTGGAAGCCTTTAACGCGCATCTGCAAGTCAGCAATTATATGTTTGGCGCCCGCCCAGCCTCGGCTGATTTTGCCATCTATGGGCAATTGACGCAGCTGGCTTTATTCGACCCCACGCCGTCTCGTATCATCACCGAAAAATTTCCGCGCATTTATGCTTGGACGGAAGCCATGGAAGATCTGTCGGGCCTGCCCGTGGCCGAAGACGATAGCGACTGGCTGAACAGCGAAGCCATTGGGGCAAGCTTGGTGGCGCTGATGCAAGAAATTGCCAGTCTTTATCTGCCTTACTTAAAAGCCAACGCCCAAGCGGTTATGGCTGGCGATGGGGTGATGGAGACCGAATTAGACGGGCGTGCATGGAGCCAAAATCCATTTCCCTATCAGGCGAAATGTTTGGCGTGGATTGGCGAGCAATATGAAGCCTTAAGCGACACCGATAAAGCACGCCTCGCCAAAGCGGTCGAGGGAAGCGGGCTTATCGACGCTTTAGAAAACTAAGAGAGTGTGAGGCCGCCATCGGCGATAATGGTTTGCCCCGTCACATAGGCGGCCAAAGGCGAGGCGAGAAATAACACCACGCCCGCCATATCTTCGGGCGTGCCCGCGCGGCGTTGTGGAATGGCCCGCAAGGCGCCCGTGAGGCGTTTTTCATTCTCAGTCGTCACCGCGGTTAATTTGGTTGGCACCAGTCCTGGCGCCAATCCGTTCACCCGAATGCCGTCTTGCGCCCATGCCTCGCCCAGCGTTTTGGTGAGGCTGATGGCCGCCGCTTTAGACGCCGCATAAGCGGGATTGCCTTTATTGGATTGCATGCCCGAAACCGAGCTGACAATGATAATCGAGCCTTGGGCTTGCGCCAGCAAAGGCTTGAATTTATTGGCACAATGCATCACCGAGTCGATGTTGACGCCCATCACTTCATCCCAGCCGGGCTTCTCAAACTCCTCGCGGCCATAGCGTACGGTGCCTTGGCACAGCACCAGCACATCGAGGGTCGAAAACGGCGCTTCATAGGCCGACAGAGCTTCGAAATCGGCGGCATTTAATTGGTCATATTCCAGACCTTGTAAATCAGAGCCATCGGCAGCTTGATAATCGTCGCGGCTGGCGCGCGTGCCCCAGACGAACACTTTGGCCCCGCGCGCGCGAAACCCATGCGCCACGCCATTGCCAATGCCGCTGGACCCGCCCACGACCAAAACTGTTTTTCCGGTAAAATCTAATTCGCTCATCGACGATATCCTTTCCTATGCATTCTCAAATTTTGGCAAGCTCAGCGAGATTAAAACCACCGGCACCATCAGCACGGCGGCCATAATCAGCGCGATATCATAATTGCCCGTCACATCCCAAATATAGCCTGTGTAAATGGGGCTAACGCCAGCGCCAAAAATGAAAATCGAATATTGCAGGCCGTAAATCGCGCCGTAATTGGCCAAGCCAAAATAGCGCGCCGTGTAATAGCCGATTAAATCGACCTCCGCCCCGACCGCAAAGCCCAGCGCAATGGCCGCGGCCATGGCATAGCCGATGCCGCCCATGCCCAATAATAAGCAGCCCAAACCCACGCCCGTAAAAACCACGGCAGTGAGATAGGGAGCAAAAATTCTATCAATCATAAAGCCGACCAACAGGCGTCCAAACATAACCGATAGGCCCAATATAGCGCCCAAGCCGCCCGCCTCAGCAGGGCTTAGGCCTGCGTCTTGCAACATCGGGATGAAAGCGGGGATTAACCCCAGAATGGCAACCGAAATCAGGAAGAAAATGCTGCCCACTTTCCAAAAAGTCGGGTGGCGAATGGCTTGCGCAAAACTCAAGCCAGTTTGCGCTTGCACCACCGCCGGGTCTTGCGAACCATCGTCTTCTGGCGCGTCTTTAATCAGGAAATAGACAATCGGCAGCGCGGCCATGACGATGAGAAACATCACCACAAAGCCCGCGCGCCAACCGTTTTCTGCCACATAAGGGGTCATAAATTTAGGCATCGCATAAGCCATCACCCCGGTCGAGGTCAGGCTAATGCCCAGCGCCAAGCCACGGTGTTTGACAAAAAACGCGTTCACCGCGCGGGTAAAAGCCAGCCCCGTCGAGGCCACGCCAAACACCGCATAGGCCGCCGACAATAAATATAATTGCCAAATCGGCCCGTTCATCAAAGTAAACCCAAGCAGCAAAATGCCATAGCCTGCCAGCGATAGGGTGGTGACCAAGCGCAAGCCATATCGGTCGATGAGACGGCCTGCGAAAGTCGCCAAGAGCATCATCACCAAAACAGATATCGATTGCTGTCCCCCTATTTCGGCGCGCGACCAGCCGAACTCATCCTGCCAAGGACGAACCCAAATGCCAGACGAATAATAAACCATAGAGGCTAAATTGACCCCAATGCCAACGAAGGCGGCGAATAAAACGGTTCCGCCCCGCGCAAATTCATTCACCGAAGAAGGTGGGTTTTGCATGGTCTATGCCTTTCCAAAAGCGACTAATTAACTTGGCGGCCTTTGCCTTCCCAATACGGAATGCGCAAGTCGCGTTTCAGCACTTTACCCGCGCCAGACACCGGCAAGGTTTCCTCGCGCAAGGCGACAGAACGCGGCAATTTATAATTGGCAATCAGCGGCCGACAATGCTCGACAATCTCGTCGAGAGTTGACGCAAAGCCTTCTTTTGGAACGATAATCGCATGAACGGCCTCGCCCCATTTGTCGTCGGGAATACCAATGACCGCCACTTCCGCCACGCTCTCATGGGTAGAAATAGCGCTCTCCACTTCGGCCGAGAATACATTCTCGCCCCCCGTGACAATCATGTCTTTGATGCGATCGGCGATAAAGATGAAACCATCTTCATCCATATAGCCGCCGTCGCCCGTATGCACCCAGCCATCTTTCAGGGTCGAGGCGGTTTGCTCTTCCAGTTTCCAATAGCCTTGCATCACGCCCATGCTGCGCGCCGCAATCTCGCCCACTTCGCCGCGCGCGACCGGATTATTATCCTCATCGACGATTTTAATTTCCGTCCCCGGTGCCGGACGTCCGGCCGAGCGAAGCTTGGAATTATTGCCGCCCAAAACATGAAACTCTGGCTGCAAAGTGGTGACAATCGGCGCCAATTCGGTCTGGCCATAGCCCTGTATGATTTTCAAATCTGGCATCCGGTTGATTAAATCGGTCAACAGACCTTCGGGCATCGGCGAGGCGCCATAAATCATCGTGCCGAGCGAGCTCAGCCTTTGGGGGTCAAAACTCTCGGCGTTGAGCAACATGCCAATCATCGTCGGCACTAGAATTGTGTGGCTTACCCCATAGGTCTCGACGGCGCTCATCACCCCTTCGATATCAAACATGGGCAGGAAAGAATGCGTGCCCCCGACAGCGGTAATGCCGCCGCTGGCGGCACCATCGGCCAAATGAAACATTGGCGCGGCATGCAGATAAACCGACTCGGGGCGGGCATCGATCATTTTCGACATCACCAGATTATTATACCAAATCGCCCGATGCGGCAGCATCACGCCTTTGGGAAACCCCGTCGTGCCGCCCGTATAATAAAGCCCCGCAAGGTCTTCGCCATAGCGCAGCGCGTCATCGCACAGACTGCCATTGCTGACCAAATCTTCATAGGCCAACATGCCCTCTGGCACATCGCCGTCATCTAGGTAAATGACATGTTCCAGCTGGTCGCATTGTTTGCGAATATCGGGCATGGCGGCCGAAAAAGCCTTATCGACAAATAAGATTTTGGCTTCTGAATCGTTCAACGAATAAGCATTCTCCACGGCTGTCCAGCGAATGTTCATCGGCACAACGGCCGCACCAGACCACCAAACCGCGTGATAATATTCCGTATAGCGGTCTGAGTTGAGCGCCAATATTGCGACGCGGTCATCGGCACTGGCGCCGAGTTTTCGCAAACTATCGGCCAAGCGGGCGACGCGCTCGCGGTGTTGCTCCCATGTGAATTGACGCGCGCCCATAAGGGTGGCGGTTGACGAAGGCCGCGTGTCGGCGGCGGCGTTCATAAATTGGGTGATGTTCAACATGACAGGCTCTCTCTACAAAAGGCTTTAATTTAGCAATCTAAGAGAAAATCCTGTCATAAACCGCAAGCTTTTGACAAGTAAAATAGCGCCCGCAGCGGATTTAGAATTTATAGTTAAACCCCGACGTCAGCTTGCGGCTTTCGCGCGGCACGCCCTCAAAGGGCACGCCATTGAAACGATAGGCATAGCCCGTGGTGAAGGTTAGTTTTTGCGATACAGGAAACGACAAAGCCAGCTCTGTCGTCACCCGACGGTCTTTGCGCTCACCATTCAAATTCGGCTGCCAATAGCCCACGGCGTCCAATGTCCACCCATAGGCAGAGGTATATTTGCCCTGCAAAGAAAGTGAGGCCCGGGTCTCGCGTCGGTTCTGGGTGCTATCGCTGCTGTGGTCTTCCGCCTCGCGCATAACGCTGAATAGGGTCAACACGCGCCAGCCATTGCTCAGCTCGAACAACCGACTGGGGCCTGTGCCCAGCAAATTACGATGGCCAAGATTGGCAAAATCATCGGTTTCCGTTTGGGCAAAACTCTCCCAACGCCACGCGCCATAGACAGCATGTCTCACGTGGCGCAGGTGCAGCATTTGCGCATCCTCGTTTTCGACATCATTGACCTCGCCATAGGCGGCCGAGCCAAAGCTGCGCCATTCATCCTTATGGGTTTTATGCTGAACAGAAAACGCCACCTCATGGCTGCGCTTTTGCGTGGCCGCCACGCTGTCTTCAAAACTGGCCGACAGGCTGGCCGACCAGCCTTCGGGAACCACATCGAGCTGGCGCACAACCACGGTCGCCTGCGCCGAAAGCCCGACAAGCGAAAACCCTGCCAGAAAACACATAAATTTCGATAATTTTACTACCCACATAACACCACCCCACGAATGATTTCGTCTCCCTTTTAGCCTGATTTCAAAGCCTGCCAAGAGCTTTAAGTCTCTTCTATCCCAAGATGGAGCGCATCATAGGCATAAATTTTTTCCATGGCGTTTTGCCCCGCCCGCGCGGCCGCTTGATTGCGCAGAAAAGCCCCGATACCTCCCATATGAAAAACTCGCGCGTTGCGTCGCGAAGTGTTTTGCACCTGCGCGGTGCGCGGTTTTCGAAGCGCCTCATAGCGCTGCAAACCCGTGGGCACATCGCTGGCATGAGTTAAGCAATTGGCCAAGACGGCAGCATCTTCTATCGCCATGGCCGAGCCCTGCGCCATGAAGGGCAACATCGGATGGCAGGCATCGCCCAAAAGCGAAACGCGCCCCTTGCCCCATGTCGGCATGGGGGGGCGGTCGAAGAGCGCCCATTTGAAAAGACTGTCCGGCGCGGCCGCCGCGATGAGCTGCTGGATATCGTCGTGCCAGCTGGCAAAATCCTTGGCCAGCTCGTCGGCCTTGCCGGCATGGCGCCATGATTCGACTTCCCAGCCTTGTTTCTCGACCACGCAAACGCAATTAACCATGGCCCCGCCTTGCACATAATAATGCACGAAATGCTTGCCCGGCCCCCACCAGAGGCTGGCTTTGGGCGGTATCAAATGGGCAGGCAGTTTCTCGCGCGGCACCAAAGCGCGCCAAGCGACATGGCCCGTAAAGCGGGCTTTCTCCGCCCCCCAAAGCTGCGTGCGCATGGCCGAATGAATACCGTCGGCGCCAATCAGCGCTTCGCCTGTATAGGTTTTGCCCGCATGGGTAAGCGAGACGCCAGAGCGATTTTGCGAAAACGCTTCAATGCGGGTCTGGCTGTGCAAAGAAACCAGAGGGCTCTGCTGGGCCGCCTCGTGCAAAACGCGGATTAAATCGCCGCGATGAATGTGATAATAAGGCGCGCCATATTTTTCTCGCGCTTGCGCGCCCAGCGGGGTTTCGGCAATCGTCTTGCCATGGCGCCAGTGACGAATTTGCGCGGTCTCGGGCAAAAAGACGAAGGGGCGAAGCGGTTTTTCGAGGCCCAGCGCGTGTAAAACCCGGGCGCTATTGGGTGAAATTTGCACGCCTGCGCCCACTTCTTCAAAAGCGGCGGCTTGCTCGAAAACATGGGTTTCGAGGCCTTGCTGAGCCAAGGCCAGCGCGGCCGTAAGCCCGCCAATTCCCCCGCCTACAATCAATACCGCCAAGTTACGCTCTCCCCAAGCTGAGCTAGTTGATAAGCAAACCTAGACGATGGCAGGCAGGAAAGAAAGAACATGTGTGGGGGCAAGCGCATGCCTAGTCTTCGTAAAAAATTTCACCCCGAAGATATAATTTTGCTTCCCCTGTCAGATAGACTTTATTTTTTTCAAGCCGAACGGCCAGCTCGCCGCCGCGCTTGGATACTTGCCGCGCCTCAAACTGCGTTTTGCCAAGCTTGGCGGCCCAAAATGGCGCCAAGCCGCAATGGGCCGACCCCGTAACGGGGTCCTCGGTTATGCCTAGCCGTGGGCAAAAGAAGCGAGAGACAAAATCATGTTTATCCCCGCGCGCGGTGACAATAAGCCCATCGTAATCTAGCGTTTGCGCAATCTTATCTATGTTTGGCGAGAGCTGTGCCACGCTGACCTCATTTGCAAGCTCGGCAATCAGGGTCGGGCCAGATGCGGCGGTTGAAAGAACCGCTTCCCCAAGGCATGGCTCGACGCTGGCACGCAAATCGACAGGCACGACCTCGCGGGCTGGAAACTCTAAAGTCAAACTTCCCGAGTCTGTTTGCTGCACGTCCAGAATGCCGGATTTCGTATCAAAACGGAGGTGATTTCCTTGCACGCCGATTTCGTTAAACAAAACATAGCTCGCCGCCATGGTGGCGTGTCCGCAAAGGTCAACCTCGGTGGTCGGCGTAAACCATCGCAGTGTATAGATTTCATCCACCTCGGGGTTAAAACCATTTTTCGAGCGCACAAAGGCGGTTTGGGAATAGCCGTTCTCCATCGCAATTTTTCGCATAACCGCATCTTTGGGAAACCTATCAAGCAGACAAACGGCAGCGGGATTGCCTGCAAAAATGGTCGATGTAAAATTATCTAAAATATAGTGAGGCGCCTTCGGCATAGAATTTTCCTTTTTTCCAAGCCTAGGCAGCCGGCAAAAAATGCACAATAAAAACCTTACCATTGGTGCCGAGGGCGAACCCAGCCATAGGCAAGAGGCCTTGGCGAGCAAGGTCTTAACGAAGTGGGAAATATAAAGAAAAATGGTGCCGGCTGAGAGACTTGAACTCCCGACCCTCTGATTACAAATCAGATGCTCTACCAACTGAGCTAAGCCGGCTTGCCCTTGGGCGGAAATAAATCAACCCGTGGACTGCGCTTGAAATAGCCAATATTCCTCGGCTTGGCAAGCAGCAATTCTTCCCGCTCGCCAGCCCAGCGACACGCCCGAGGGCCGCGCCATGGCAGCTTATTTTATTGGCAATATCATGCTTGGGCGATCGTCCAATTTCGTCGCCGCCTGAAACGCGGGGCGCGCTTTCATTCGCGCCAACCAATCTTGCAGCTTCGGATAGGCGCCCAAAAGGCCACGCGCCTGCGCGCCTTCAATATTATAGACGATTAAGATATCCGCCAAACTTAACGCGTCCCCGCCGAAATAAGGCTGTTTCGCCAAATCAGCTTCCGCCTGCTTTAACAACGCAAACAAGCGCGGCTCGATAAAGCCCTTGGTCAAAGCTCCGGTAATCATTTTCGCCAGAGGCCGCAGAAAAAATGGCACGCGTTCCGTGGTCATGCGCAAGACGGTTTGCATCAGCAAAATCGGCATCATCGAGCCCTGCGCGGCATGGAACCAAAAGAGATAGCGGGTGCGGTCTGGGCTGCCCGGCTCGGGGCGCAAGCCACAATCTGGCGCCAAATCAGCCAGATAATCCATAATCGCACTGCTTTCAGCCAAAGCCATTTCGCCATGGGTAATCACCGGCGCTGTGCCAATCGGCGATATCGCCTTATATTCGGCGGGGGCCAAAACGCTGACCGGGTCTCGGTTATAGGATTTCAACTCATACGGATGCCCCAATTCTTCCAGCAGCCATAGAATGCGGAACGATTGGGAATACTCCAAATGATGCAGCGTCAGCGTTTTCGTTGTCATGATATATCCTCTTCGACCATCGAGCTCGCGCGAAGGCTAGGGGATTGGCCAAGGATAGTAAAGAAGATTGCACCCCAGCATTGACAGGATAATTATCCGGCACTTACGATAAGGCGAACAAAAATAAGAATTGGAAACCCTATGATAATCGATGTTTGGGGACAGCACCCGACGCTTAAACATATGCAGGACCCGATGTTTGCCTCCTTGCGGCGTTGGAATCGGCAAGAGGGAGAATTACCGACGCAGGAACTGCCGGTTTCTGTCACATTGGCGGCCATGGAGAGTGCCAATATTGATAAAATGCTTATCAGTGCTTGGTATGGGCCCGACAAGGTTCTGATTTCAAATGATGAGGTTGCCGATTTTACCGCCCAAGCACAGGGGCGTTTTATCGGCGTCGGCTCTGCCGATATTACAAAGCCGATGGAAGCGGTGCGCGAGGTCTATCGCTGTATCAATGAATTAGGGTTTAAGGCGATACGTGTCTTGCCTTGGCTGTTCTCTTTACCCCCGACCGACCGTCGTTTTTACCCGGTCTATGCCGCTTGTTGCGAGCTGGATTTGCCCTTTTGCACCCAAATAGGCCATACCGGGCCCTTGATGCCTTCCGAGCCTGGAAGGCCGATTTATCTGGATCAGGTTGCTTTGGATTTTCCAGAATTGAAGATTATTGGCGGCCATATCGGCTATCCGTGGACCGAGGAAGCCATTAGCGTCGCCACCAAAAACCCGAATATCTACATCGATACCTCCGCCTATACGATGCGGCGCTATCCCGAATTACTGGTTGAGTATCTGCGCAATCATGGCAGACACAAAGTCATGTTCGGCACTAATTACCCGATGATTGCCCCAGCCAAAATAATGCAAGGGCGCGAGGCCTTAAATCTTGACCAAGAGATAGAACGCGATTTTTTTGCCGAAACGGCTAAACGGGTTTTCCGCCTTGCGTGACACACTTGCGTGACACACTTGAGTGACACAAAGCCCGTTAGGGAAGAATAACCAACCCCTCATTGGCGCGCATATCGCCGGCCACCACGGCGTCATAAATCGCGCCGAAATTATCTAAGCCTTGGGTTTCTTTGACGTCCATCCAATGCTCGGCATGAGCGATGCCACCGGCTAGAAAATCGGCAACCTTGGCATTGAAATCAAGCGCGCCCCATTGTTTGGCGCGGCGCTGAATATGGCCCGGGGCAAAAAACATCTCGCTGCGGTCGCGAATAATTTGCCCCGCCGCAGGGTCGCCCTGCCCGCCGCTGGTGTCCCAATGCGTCAGGCCCACATTATGGCACCAACGCATATGCTCGCCCAAAGCGCCATGCACGCCGCCCAAGACGGCGGCATTGCCAGACATATCGACCAGCACCGATGGCACAAGTTTCAGCGCCACCAAATCATCATAGCCAATCACGTCGTCATAGCTGCCAACCGATTGGGTGAACGCCACATTGCTCGGCGAAGTTAGCCCCACAATACGCGGGCGCGCGCCCTCTATTTGCGACAAGCCATAAGCCAGACCAATGGCGGTTTTGCTCGAGGCCGAGAGAATAATCACCCGCTCGGCGCCATGGTAGTCTTGCTCTTGCAAGGCATCGCATAAGCAATAGCTGGTGCCGTATAGTGGGTTTAACAGCGCGCGCATACCGTCGGCTTTGGCGTTTCCTTGGCCGCTGCCCAAGCGGTCGTAACTATTGTAAACCGCAGGCAATTCCGCGCGATGTGGCGCGCCATCGACCAAGCGGTCGGCGGTTACCCGCGTCGGGGTCATTTTCAAAAAATGAGCCATTGGGAAATATCCGTAAAACCGCTCGCCTAAGTCGATATCGCTATTTTTCGAAGCCACGACGCTGGCAAACCCCCAAACCGGAACCATGCCCCAGTCAGAATCTGCATCGCCAGTTGGGCTGGGCGGGAAAAACTGCCAATAACCGATTTGCTCGCCGACGGCGCCATAGGTCACATTATTGGCGGTGAAAGCAAATCGTTCCACCGACACTAAAACCTCGCCGTCGCTCAGCGTAAAATCTTCGATTTTGTCGCCAGCCGAGACCAATCGGGTTTTTGTGATGTCATTTTTATGCGTTTGAAATTCAGCCATTGCTCGCCTCCCTCAGCGAAATCAGTTTTGTTTTAAGCGTTTAATGTGCCCGCCAGCTCCATGAGTTTGCCCACGGCTTTTGGCGCATTGTCGCGCATACGCACGAGAATATCCATTTTTTCTTTGTCTTGCGGGTCGACAGATGAGGTCAATTTGGTAAACCCATCCAATCGGTTTTCGCGCACCCAAGCGCGCAGGGTTTTATCTTGCGACCAATTATATTGGTTCAACATGGCGGCCAACGTCATGGTGACAAAATCATCGCTGGTATTGGGCGCAGGCACGACGCTGCATAATTTATTCTTCTCGGCTTCATCTTGGTAATTGGCTTCGACATAGGCAATCATCGAGCCGCTGAAGACGGGCATGAAACTGCGGATGGTTTGGGGTGTAATCACATCGCCTTCAAACACTGGCTTGGGCGACATACGCTCGATGGCGCGCGCCAGGCTGGCCGAACAATCAATATGCATCTGCTCAGGCCCGGTTTCTATCTCGCCGTCTTCCAGCACAATGCGGTTTGGCTCCAGCGCGGTGACGCGGCCCATCCGCACAATATTTTTTATCCGCCGCAAAACTTCCAGCTCCGGTTTGGAAATGGTTGCCGCGTGAAACATCGTCGGCTCGACGTTGGTATCGAAGCGCACCACACAGCCTTTTTCTTCCAGCCGAGCATACATATCGTCGACGCTGGTCGCCTCGGCAATGGCTTCAAATTGATTGGCCTGATTGCCGAAAGTGCCGGTAAAAAACGCATCGTCTGGCTGGGCGTATTCGCGCGGCAACATCCACGCATCGCGGGGCATAATCCAGCGAATATCATCTGGCTCAACGCCATGTTCTAGCAGCCAAAGACAAGCATCCATGCCCGTTTTACCAGAGCCGATAACCACATAGCCTTGCGCCGATTGGCGCAGGCGTGGTAAATCATTCAGCGGCATAAAATTCACCCCCTCGGCGATGGAGAAAGCGGGCGTATGTTCGGCCGGCACATCGACGGTAAGGCGGGTGGCATCGACGAGTTTTTTATACTTCACCTGATATTTTTTGCCCGAGGTCAGACCTGAAAATTGGCCGTCGCCGTTATATTCGCACATGGGGAAATATTGCACGCGGCCCGATGGCAAAAAGGTTTGCCGCATCACATCGTCAAAATAAGCGCTGACCTCGGGGCCAGAGGCGAGGTCGAACAGACCTTTGTTGAGCCCCACTTGATCTTTTTGAAACCGGCTCAGCTCGCGCGACTCGACGCCGTAAAACGACGATGGCTGGTGCAATCGCACAAAAGGATAGGCTACATTCCAATGGCCGCCTGGGCTGGCATGGCGGTCGACAATCACCATATTGGCCTTGGTTTGGCTCAGCAAACTATCGGCAAAAGCCATGCCCATGGCTCCGCTGCCCACAATCAGATAATCGGTTTCTATAACAATACTCACACTAGGCTCCGGTAAAATGAGAGGGTCTGAAAAAAGGCGGAATGAAACACGCCGCTCTTGGCGTCGCGATAAAGGTTGGGCTTTAGCTGCGTGGGCTTTAGCTGGCCCGTTTATGCAAAGGCATTTGATAGACCAATCCGCTTTGCGGTTCGGTCAAATCGGCCTTTTCGCTAATCAATTTAAAAATAGCATCGGCGTTTTTGGCTTCCGCCAAAATCGTGACAATGTCATTTTCGGAGGCCGAGCCAAATTCGCGGAAAGCAAAAAGATCTTCCGTCCGCCCCGCCTCGACGTAAATGCCAAGGATGCGCTTATCCCCCTCCAGCTCTGCCAAAAGCTTACTGCCCGTGCCCTTGTGCAGAAAGGCGCCAATCTCCGTAATCATTTTTTAGCTCCAGCTTTTTTAGTCGTTTTGCTTTTTGAAGAGGCTTTTCGGGTCGGCTTGGTTTGCTTGGCATCGTTTAAAACTTCATCGGGAATATAAGTCGCTATCCGGTCCAAATCATTCATGAACATAATGCCCATGCCCGGCTTATCGAGATCGCCTGCCAAATACATGGCTTCAAACACGCGGTCGGCTTGTTCTTGACTAACGATGATGCGGATCATTTCCTTTTGCTCATCAATCGCCACGCCCAACAGCCCCATGCGTTCGCGCACGCCAGTGCCGCGCGCATAGGTAATGGTGGCACCTTGGGCGCCGACATCTTGCGCCGCTTTCACCACTTTATCGGCTTGGCTGGCTTGCACGATACAGGTAATCATCTGCGCATCGGTTAAATAGGTAATTTGTCTTCCGGCCATGTTTCAGCCTCCCTTGGTTTGCGTTGTGGCGGGCGCGCCGCGCGATTGGCGAAACCGGATAATCAGCCCCATGCTGAGAACGGCGATAATCGGCCCAATAGAAGCCATGCTCAAAATACCAAAACCCTCGACGGCACCTACCGCATTGCCCAAGCCTAGCCCCATGGCCAAAACCAGCGGCACCGTGACCGGTCCGGTGGTGACGCCAGCGCTATCCCAAGCCACATTGACGAATTCTTCGGTCGAGAAGAACGTCAGCAAAAGCGCGAAGAGATAGAGCGGGATGAGC
This sequence comes from Rhodobiaceae bacterium, assembly GCA_018660505.1. Lineage (GTDB taxonomy): Bacteria > Pseudomonadota > Alphaproteobacteria > RS24 > RS24 > UBA8337. The sequence continues at coordinate 84,219 of JABJKE010000030.1, forward strand.
AAAGTCGCGAGGTCAATTTCGAACAGAATTTTGGCGATGCCCAAAGCAATACCGCAAGCCACGCCAATGGCCACGGAATACATCAGCATGGATTTTTTAAACGCGCCATTGGTCAGGTTTTGCACCGTCAGACCCAAAGCGTTCAAAGCGGGCTCGGCCAATGTGGCCCCAAACCCCATGAACCAAGCAAACAGAATAACCAAGGTCAGCCCCAGCATGGCCGAGTAAATGGGCGAGACGGCGCTTAAATCAATGGCCATAAAGGCGGCCGGTAAAACCGTGCCGGTTTGCGCGCCAATGGCGCCCAGACCATAAGTCAGACCGACGTTGAACACGCACATGCCGACAATCGATAAAACCAAGCCATAGCCGGTAAACAATTTATTGGCCAAACCTTCGCGCAGCACGACAAACAAAACAAACATGAGGAATAGCACCAAGGGCGCAATGGCGCGCACGCCCAGCGCTATCTCTTGCAAGGGCGATTGCTCCCATAGGCCCACAGGCGCATCGGATACATTGGCCGAAGCTGCGGCCGCCGCCACGACAATTTCTTCGGCGCTCATTTGCGTCGAAACAAATAAAGACAGACCCAAAACCGCCAAAATAGGAAATAGCGAAGCCAAGGTCACCACCCCAAAGCCCGATAAGGAGCTGTCGCCTTTGCCCGCCGAATTGGCAATCCCAATGCCCAGCGAGAGAACCAAGGGCACGGTAACCGGGCCAGTGGTCACAGCGCCGCAATCCCAAGCGAGGCCCAGAATAGCGCGCAAATCTGGATTGGCATAAACCACCAGAGTCAGCGCCAGAGTTGGCAAAACCGCGGCATAAATCATCGGTTTTAAAGACCAGCCATAGACGAAGCGCAAAGTGCCCAAAACCGCAGCAGCGCCCACGCCTGCGCCGACCAGCAGCACTAAGGGCATGGTCCAATTGTTGAGAATTTCATATAAATAAGGCGCCCGCGCCACATCTACCGAGGCGCCAAAAGCCTGCAAAGCGCCAATGGCGGGCTCGGCAAAAGTTACCCCCACACCCAGCATGGCAATGATGATGAGCATCACCGGCATGCTGGCTTTGCGCGGCAGCTTGTCGCCAATGAGCGTGCCAAACGGCATAAGGCCGACATTAAGGCCTTCCATAAACAAAGCGAGCCCGACGATAACCGCGGTCAATCCGCCAACCAAAAGCAATATGGAATCAATCGGCTGGCGCAGAATAATGAGTTGGAAAAGCACCAGATAAATGGCCAGAGGCACCACGGCGCGCATTTGCTCGAACACGCGAACGCCCGAATAGGGCATGAGAATTTCCATCACACGGCGCACCCCAAGCTTCAGCTTTTGGGGTTTTAACGCTTCTGGATTATCCGCATCCGGCTTCGGCGTCAGTTGATTATAGCTAATCTCTCGATGCCGCAGCGCGTTCGAACGCAAAACAGAAGAGTAACGCAACATAAGGATCTCCTCATCCCAATCGTTTACTTATCGGCCAAGGCAGTGCCCTGACCCTTGGTGACGCCAACTTTAGTCGATTTGGCGCTCCACCTGGAAGCCCATTTTTTCAACGGTAATTTTATCTTGTTCGATAAAATGCGCAATCGACGGACGCGCGATGCTGCGCTCAAAATGCGCGCGCAACGGGCCAAACCTATCTTTGGGCAAGGCAAAGCCGACCAAATTCAAATTCATCAATTGCGTCGTCAAAGCAATATCGGCGATGGAAAAAGCGTCTCCCGCCATATACTCGCGCTCGCCAAGTTGCGCTTGCAAATACGGCAAAAGAACGCTGGCCAAAACCTCAAAGCCCGCATGAGCGGCTTTGGTGTCGGCTGGCTTGCCGCTGGCGAGGTTAAAAAACACTGGCCGAAACACGCCCATGCCAATTTTATTGGCCAGCTCGGAGTCGCAGACTTCTTCCATCCATAACGCGCGACCATAGTCGACCGCAGCCTCTGGATAGAGCGATGGGTTTGGGTTTAACTTGTCAAAATAGGCGCAAATGGCGCTGCTATCATTAATCGCAAAATCGGGATTATCGCTATCGGGCAAAAGCGCTGGAATGCGCTTCAACGGGTTGATTTTTTCAAACCCCTCCGGCCAACCTAAGGGGCTGGGGCGCGGGTCATAATCATAGTCTAGATTTTTCTCGGCCGCGACGATGCGCGCTTTGCGGACGAATGGCGATAAAGGTGAGCCCAATAATTTCATAAAAATCTCCCGAAGTGGCGCTCATATTGGCGCAATCATGCGCCCGATTCAAGCTTGCATTTGGCCCGCTTTGGTCTTGTCACACGGCGTGGCAATGTTAGGCTATGGCAAATCGAAAAAGGGAGAGTTTCGTGAGCACCATTTATCAAGCCAAATCCATCCGCACGATGGACCCCCATCAACCCCATGCCACGCATTTGGCGGTAAAAGACGGGCATATTCTGGCCGTCGGCACGGGGGCCGATGTCGCCGATTGGCAATCCGCTTGGGGCCCGCTTGAGCTCAATACAGATTTCGCCGAAAGGACCCTTTTGCCGGGCTTCATCGAAGGCCATGCGCATATGATGGAAGGCCTATTGTGGGATTATCACTACGTCGGCTATTACGACCGCGAAGGCCCCGATGGCACGATTTGGCCGGGGCTGAAATCCATCGACGATGTGGTAGCCCATTTGAAACAAATCCAAGAGACGCGCGACGACCCATCTGAGCCCCTTATCGCTTGGGGTTTCGACCCGATTTATTTCGAAGGCCGACGGATGACCGCCAATGATTTGGATAGCATCTCCGCCGCCTGTCCGGTCGCTGTGTTGCACGCCAGCTTGCATATTCTCAACGCCAATAATTTTATCATGGATGCGGCCGACGTTAAAAATGCCGACAATAGCGAGTTTATTCGGCGCGACACCCGCGGCAAACCGACGGGCGAGTTTTTGGGCCAGCTGGGCATGTATATGGCTATGCGCACCACGAATTTAGATTTATTGGCGGCAGCGTCTTCGCCCAAAACGCTGCAAACTTTTTCCCAAGTCGCCCGCCAAACGGGCGTGACCACCTGCACCGATTTGGCCAACCCCGTGCCAGAAGGCGCCGAAGTGGCGATGCGCGAAACGGTCGAGAAAGACAGTTTTCCCATGCGCCTTGTGGTGGCCTATCAAGGCAATAGCCGACCGCCCGAAGAAAGCGTGGCGCGGATGCAAGCCCTGCAAGACAAACAGAGTGATAAGCTACGGTTTTCCTTGGTAAAATTCGTGGCCGATGGCTCCATTCAAGGGTTTAGCGCGCGGCTCAAATGGCCGCATTATTATAATGGCGCGCCCAATGGGCTGTGGTATATCGAGCCTGACCGCTTGCGCGAATATCTCAAGGCTTTCACCGCCGCCGGCTTTCAATGCCACGTCCACACCAATGGCGATGAATGCACGGAAGTGACTTTGGACGCCATTGAAGATGCCTTGCGGGCGCATCCGTGGCCGGACCATCGCCATACTTTGCAACATTGCCAAATGGCCTCGCGGGCGCATTTCAAACGGATGAAAAACCTCGGTGTCGGGGTCAATTTATTCTCCAACCATTTATATTATTGGGGCGACGAACACCGCGCCATCACCATGGGGCCCGAACGCGCTGGCCGCTTGGATGATGCTGGCGGTTGTTTGGAAGAAGGCGTGCCTTTGGCCATTCACTCCGATGCGCCCGTTACCGCTTTGGCGCCTTTGTTCACCGCTTGGTGCGCGGTCAATCGGCTGTCGTCTTCTGGGGTAACTTTGGGCGGCGAGAGCGAAAAAATTTCGCTCGAACAAGCGCTTTATGCCATCACCATGGGCGCCGCTTATTCGCTGCGCCTCGACACCGAGATTGGCAGTCTGGAGGTCGGCAAACGCGCCGACATCGCCATTCTCGCCGACGACCCAATAGAGGTTGGGGCGGCGGGTCTCAAAGATATTTCGGTTATCGGCACAATGGTCGATGGTCATGTTCATCTCAACAAAGGCCGCGATGCATGAGCCAAAGCCCCCCTATTGGCTCGGCGCCAAAGGTAAGCCTGACGATTATTGCGGGGTTTTTGGGCAGTGGCAAAACCAGCTTGCTGAACCATCTGCTCACCCAATCACAGGGGCGCAAAATCACCGCTTTGGTCAATGATTTCGGCGCTTTGAATATTGATAGCGAGCTGATAGAGGCGCAACATGGCAATCAGGTGTCGCTGACCAATGGCTGTATTTGCTGCTCTATCGGCGATGATTTAATGCGCAGCCTGGCCGATATCATGCGCCAAGACCCTTTGCCCGACCATCTGATTATTGAGGCCAGCGGCGTCGCCGACCCGACGCGCATCGCCGCTTATGCCGCCGTTGACCCGCAATTGCGCCTCGACGGCATTGTAACTTTGGTCGATGCCGCGGCCCATGCGCTGCACGCCCAAGACCCCTATTTGGCCGATAATTATCATAAGCAAATCGAGGCCGGCCATATGCTGCTGCTCTCGAAACCCGATTTGGTGGAAGCCCACCAACTCGAAACCCTAGAGGCCGAGCTTCGGGCCAATTACCCGACGACGCCGCAAGCGCGTGTGCGCAACGGCCACTTGCCCATCGAGGTGGTATTGGGATTGCAGGCAAAGGAACAAGTCCAAACGGCGCCGCCGCTCACCCCGCAAATCGAAGCGCATGGATTGAAATCTTGGTCGGGACATCTTCCCGATAATCTTTCGCGCAACGCGCTGGCCGATAAGATTATCAGCCTGGCACCCCATGTGTTGCGTGCCAAGGGCGTGCTGGCAGATGCGCAAGGTGCCTATGCTTTGCATTATGCGGGCGGGCGCATTCATTTTGAAAATCTCGACGTCACCCCCTCGGGGCATTTCGTGCTCATCGGCAAACCAGAGCTGCCCAATGCCGAAACCCTATCGACCCTATTCCAGCCGGCGCGCGCCTGATGGTTTGGGATTTACCGACGCGACTATTCCATTGGAGCTTTGGGCTCAGCATTGCGGGCGCCTATATCAGCGGCGAGCGCGGGGCTTTGGGGGTCCATGAAATATTCAGCTTGCTCGCCCTTGGACTGATTGTCTTTCGGCTTATCTGGGGGGTCATTGGATATGAGACGGCGCGGTTTTCTCATTTTCTCGTGTCGCCAGCCCGCGTTCTGGCCTATTTACGCGCCGTTCTAGCGCGCACCAGCCTCCCGCATAATGGCCATAACCCGCTGGGCGGCTTGGCCGTGGTCGCGCTTTTATCGGTGATGGGCGCCATGGCGATAACCGGATTATGGACGGGAGATGATATTCTCTACGAGGCCCCCCTGCCCTTGTTAGGCGTTGCGCCAGAGCTGGCCGCGCCCATGGGGGCTTGGCATCAAGATATTCATAAGCTGGTCGTTCCGCTCATCGCCTTGCATGTGCTGGCGATTGTGGCGCATCGCTTGTGGCTGCGCGAAAAATTAGTCAGCCGCATGATTGGCGGTGGTGAGGCCGCGCAAAAACCAACGCGGCGCCAAACCCTTCTCGGTCTGGCGCTCTTGGTTTTTTGCGTGGGCGCCAGCCTCAGCTTGGCTTGGGTCACCCCGAATTTTATTTAATGCTTAATGCGGTACGCGTCGTGGCACGATTTGCAAGTGCCGCCGAGCCGTTTGGCCGCTTTGACCATTTGCGATGTATCGCCACTGCGGGCCGCCGCTTGTAACGCGCGCGCGGCCGTGGCATTGGCTTTGGCTTTGCTTTCAAAATCCGCGAAATCTTCCCAAAGCGCCTTATCTGCGCCGACACTCGGGCTGCCTTGCGGGAAATAATCTGGCATCTCATCGGCCCAAATGGCCATGCGAAGGGCGGCCGCCTCGATGGCACTGGCGTCCCCCGCTGGCAGATGTTTTTTAAACACCGCCTGAATATCCCCGCCGCTTTGCTTGAACTTAACCACGCGCTGCTCGACGATAGGGCTTTCATATGTGCCCGGCTCATGCGCCAAAACAGGTGCCCCGGAAACCGCCAACATAACGCCGCTGACGATGGAAACAAAAAACTTAGACATATAATTCCTAATCGCGGAACGAAGGATCAAGACGGTCGAGCTTGCGAAGCAAGGCAGGCCAAGCCAGCGCATCGACGCCCGGTTGGAACAAGCTAGCCGATTGGCTATCGACCGTTTTCTGGGCTTCGGCGGAAGGCATATTCGGCTTGCCGCTCAGCGTGCGAACCTGCGCCGTGCAGGCCCGCTCGAGGAAATAAATCGCCATGAAAGCCAGACCACAAGTCTCGCCAACGGCCAATGTGCCGTGGTTGCGAAGCAGCATGACTTTGCTATCGCCAATATCGGCAATCAAGCGCTCGCGCTCATCTAGGTCCAGCGCCACACCTTCATAATCATGATAGGCAAGATGCGAGCGAACCAGCATTGCCATTTGCGAAAGCGGCATCAGGCCTGCTTCTTGCGCCGACACGGCCATGCCGTCATCTGTGTGCAAATGCAAAACGCAATGTGCATCTTCGCGCGCGCTGTGAATGGCCGAGTGAATGGTGAAACCCGCCGGATTTACAAAATACGGGCTGTCCATGACGATATTGCCCTCAAGGTCAATTTTCACCAAGCTGGAGGCGGTAATTTCTTCGAACAACATGCCATAGGGGTTGATGAGGAAATGATGCTCCGGGCCGGGCACACGCACGGAAACATGGGTGAAAATCATGTCATCCCAACCATACATGGCAATCAAACGATAGGTTGCGGCCAAATCGACACGCAGCTGCCATTCTTCGGCGCTGACCATATCTTGAACGTTTTTAATTTCTTCTGCTGCAGACATTTTATTCTCCTTTAGATTTGCTTTAGAATGTTCCGAAAGCGCAGGCTTGTCAATTATCCTCGCGCTGTTTTTCAGATAAAACTTGCGCCAGAGCAGCGCGCCATTGCGCCTGTTTTTGCTGTCGCCTATCGGCGTCCATATGCGGGGTAAACTGCTTATCCAGCGCCCAATTCTCGGCTAAATCTTGCAGATTATCGAACCAGCCCAATTGCAACATCGCCAAAACGGCCGCGCCCAAAGCCGTGGTTTCGTTAATTTTCGGGCGGTCTATCGGGCCATCGCAGATATCGGCCAGGTTTTGGCACAGCCAATCATTGGCCACCATGCCGCCATCGACACGCAATCTCGGCGCGCCCTCCAGCCCTGCCGCTTGCATGTCTTCTTGCATGGCGTGCAATAAATCTGCCGTTTGCAAAGACACCGCTTCCAGCGCGGCACGGGCGATATCTTCGCGCCGCGTGTCGCGCGTCATATTAAAAAACGCAGCGCGCGCATCGGGCGCCCAATGCGGCGCGCCGAGCCCGGTAAATGCGGGCACTAAAACCGTACTGTTTTCCGGATTGGCCGCTTCTGCCAGTGCTTGCGTCTCAGAGGCTTTTTTCACCAGCCCCAAGCCGTCGCGCAGCCATTGCACAATCGCGCCGGCCATAAAAATACTGCCCTCGAGCGCATAAGTCGTCTCGCCGTTCAAGCGATAGGCCACGGTGGTTAACAGTCGATTGGCCGATACGGCAGGCTTGGCGCCTGTATTGGCCAGCACAAAACAGCCCGTGCCATAGGTTGATTTTACCATGCCGGGCGCGAAACACCCCTGTCCGATGCTCGCCGCTTGTTGGTCTCCCGCCATGCCCACAATCGGCAAAGCCACCCCGAGAGCGGCCTCGGTGCACGTGCCAAAATCGGCCGCATTGTCTTTAACGTCTGGCATTAGGCTGGCTGGCAGCTTGAAGAGCGACAGCAAATCCGCGTCCCACGCTTGGGTATGAATGTTGAACAAGCTGGTGCGCGCAGCATTGCTGGCGTCCGTGACGAGCTGGCCGCCTTGCCCATCGAGGCTGGTTAAATTCCACACCAGCCAACTATCGATGGTGCCAAAAGCCAGCTCGCCTGCCTCGGCGCGGACGCGCGCGCCTTTGGTTTGGTCGAGCAGCCAAGTGATTTTACTGGCCGAGAAGTACGGGTCGAGCAGCAGTCCGGTTTTTTGCGTAATCATCGGCTCATGGCCCGCTTGTTTTAGCTGATGACAAAAATCTGCCGTGCGGCGGTCTTGCCAGACGATGGCATTGGCGATGGGGCGACCGGTTGCGCGCTCCCAAACCACAGTGGTTTCGCGTTGATTGGTTATGCCAATGCCAGCAAAATTTTCGGCCCCTAAATCTTCCAGCACGTCGCGACAGACCGATAAGGTGGTTTGCCAAATCTCGTCTGCGTCATGCTCCACCCATCCGTCTTCGGGAAAAATTTGCGTGAACTCGCGTTGCGCCACAGACAAGACGTCGCCCGCCTTATTAAAGGCCAAGGCGCGCGACGAGGTCGTGCCCTGGTCGATGCTTAAAATAAATGGCTCGCTCATAATCTCGCTCTCCCGAAACTCTACTCTGTCGCCCACAATAGGCAGGCTGGCACGCAAGCTCCACAAGATTATCGAAAAAACCCGCTCGTGGCCATGCGCACTATGCGTCTTCCCTTCTGCGGCATCCGTGCTAAAACCCAATATCGATAAATGAGTATCAAGACTATGACGACCCATATGGACAAAAAACTGGCTTTCGTCGCCAGCTCTCATCCCGAAGCGGAAAGCGCGCGGGAGCTTTTGCATGCGCGCTATCAGGGGGTCTCGGCGTCAGAGGCGGATATTATTATCGCGCTGGGCGGCGATGGGCTGATGCTCGCCAGCCTGCATGAATTTATGGATCAGGGAAAACCAATATTCGGCATGCATCATGGCTCGGTCGGGTTTTTGATGAACCGTTTTGACGAAGATAATTTGCGCCAGCGGGTCGATAATGCGCAAACCACGCTGTTGCGGCCTTTAAAAATGTGCGCCACCGATAGCGATGGCAAAACCCATGAGGCGCTGGCCATCAACGAAGTGTCGCTGCTGCGGATGACCGCGCAAGCGGCCAAACTGCGCATCACCATTGATGGCACGCCGCGCATGGATGAGCTGATTTGCGATGGCGCCATGCTGGCCACGCCCGCCGGCTCCACGGCCTATAATCTATCTGCGCATGGGCCTATTTTGCCCATTAATTCGAAGCTTCTGGCGCTCACGCCGATATCTGCGTTTCGCCCAAGGCGCTGGCGTGGCGCGCTTTTGCCCGAGGCCGCCGAAGTGACTTTTACCGCCCTCGAGGCCGATAAACGCCCGATTAGTGCCGTGGCTGATAATAGCGAATTTCGCAATATCGTCGAAGTCAGCGTGCGCCAATCGACGACGCATGAAATGCTCATGCTGTTCGATGAAGACCATAGTTTGGACGAACGGATTTTGACCGAGCAATTTATGCCCGAAGGGATTTAGCCTTAAAGGCCTCTCGACACATCCATCTTCGGGTCGCCATATCCGGCTTCGGTCTGAATGCGCAGATAGGTTTTATCGCCTTCTTTTTCCATGAAGGGCACCACAGTCACCACCTCGCCACATTGAGCTAAAGCATCGTCCACGCTGGCGCGTTTGGCGAATTTTTCGATGTTCATGCGGGTCGGGAAAATCACCGTGCGTTTTTGGGCATCGGCATCGGCCAAAGCCTGTTTGGCAGTAATCCAAACGCTATCGACACTCTCGCTACCATCGTGCAGACCGACATGGTCTTCGGGCGCGCGCGCCATATAAAAATAAGTATCGAAACGCCGCTTCATGTTTTTCGGGGTAATCCAATGGGCGAAAAACGCCAGCGCATCGACGGCAAACTCGAGGTTTTCCGCTGCGGCGAAATCGGCCATCGTGGCTTCGCCTTGGTTAAATTTTTCGCGCCAGCCCTCTAATTGCTGCAAGCGCGCGGCCGAGATGAAATCATCGCTGCCCTTTTCGCGGGCCAATAAAATGCCGCATTCCTCAAAGCTCTCGCGAATGGACGCGACGCGCAAAGCTAAGTCTTTATCGTCATAGGCGTCCGCCTTGGCACAATGGGCGCGAAGCCCCGCGTCAGTATCGGCGGGGTCTAATTTGCCGCCTGGGAACACCAAAGCGCCAGAGGCGAAATCAATCTCATGGTGGCGCACCACCATAAAGACTTCGGGGCCTTCTGGGGTGTCACGGAGCATCATCACAGTAGCGGCGGGTATCAAATTATCGGTGCTCATATCGTGCTCTCCCAGATTAAATAAGCTTTATGCGTCGCCGAGTTTATCGACTGGCACGAGAAAGGCAAGCAGGGCGGCGGCGATAATAAAAATCATGCCGCTGGCCGCCAGCCCAGCAAAGCCGAACCCCGCATCTATCGCCGCGCCAAACAAAACCGGCGCAGCCGCCGTCGACATAATGACAATCGGCGAGGTGAGCGAGCGAATGGCGCCCAAATGTTTGGTGCCAAATAGCTCTGGCCACAGCCCGCCGCTGACCGGCCCTGCCGTGCCCAAATTAATTCCGATGAGCCCCATGTAAACAAAAGGCGTGGCGACGCCAAAAATATCATAGGGCAGCAGCAATAGACCAAATGCCAGCAGCAGAGGGAGCGCGCCCAAGGGCATCAGGCGCAGCGCCGAATATTTATCGACCAAGGGCCCCGTAATTAAAGACACCACGACTTTACACAGCGCATAAAGGGTAAACGCCGTCGCCAAAGCCGCGAGCGGCCAATCGCGCGCCTCGGCCAATTGCACTTGGTGAAAAAACATGCCGGTCAGCAAAAACGGTGGCGCGAGGTAGAGCGGCAGCACCATGTAAAAACGCGGGTCGCGCAAAACATCGCTGCGGTTTACGTCTTTGGCGGTTTCGCCTTGTGCCGCATCGGCTTCTTGGCGGGGCTCAAAGCCCACCAACCAGCTTTGCAACGGCAAAGCCACGGCGAGGATAATCGCCGCATATAAAAGCCAGCTTTGTTGCCAGCCCAGCCAAGCGATACTCAATACCGCCAGCAAAGGCAAAAACCCTTCAAAGCTTGCATAGCCAAGCTGCACCAGAGACACCGCCTGCCCGCGCCGTTGCGAAAAAGCGCGCGCGGCCGACGTCATGCCCGTATGGCTGGCCAGACCTTGGCCAAAATGGCGCACCATAAATAAGCCCAAACCCAAAGCCACTATGTATTGCGTCAGCCCCATCACCAAACAACCACCGGCCAAGGCCAGCAGCACAAACCCGGTGAAACGGCGCAAGCTCCAACTGTCGATAAACCGGCCTGTATAAATCATGACGAAAGCACTGAGCAGCGTCATGGCCGAATATAAGCCGCCGAAGCCGGCATTGGTCAGGCCATAGTCGGCGCGAATTTCGGCGCTATAGAGCGAGATGAAAAATGTCTGCCCGAAGTTCGACAAGCCCATCATCAAAAAGCCAAACAAGAGGAAGCCGAAATGCTGGCGAATGAAACGAAAATAAGTCATGCGTGTCTGATATAGGGCTGCGGCCATGGGGGCAAATGAAAACGCGCGCGGGGGGCCTATCGGGCGTGCAAAATGCAAAACGGCGTGGCCGGGTCGAGCGCCAAACGCGCCTCGCCAATGGCCTCTCCGCAGGTGACGCAATAGCCATACTCGCCCGCCGCCAGGCGCTGCAGGGCTGCCTCAATGAGGCTTCGTTCGCGTTGCCGACGCCGTAATGTTTCTGCCGCCATGGCTTGGTGTTGCATGGCGTCCATGCGCGACAAGCGGCCTTGCTGCGTTTGGTCGAGTTGCACGGGCGCGCTATCGGCGGCCGCCTCGTCTAAAAGCGCGTCCAGTTCATCGCGTTTTGCCTCGAGGGCTATTTTTATTTTTGTATCGTCCATAGAGCCTCTATTTAGTTTCGTCTTGAACGGTTGTTTTCCCGCCAACCTAAGTTTAGGTTACGTCTAAACAGGAGATATGACCATGCTTGAAGGTTTTAAAGTTATCGAAATGGCGACCTATATCGCCGCCCCCGCCGCTGGTGGCATTATGGCCGATTGGGGCGCCGATGTGATTAAAGTCGAGCCATTGGGCGGCTGCCCGATGCGTAAATTTTACGCCAGCGCCATGACCGATGACTATCCAGATAACCCCGTCTCCGCGCTGGATAACCGAGGCAAACGCGCCATCGCCGTCAATACAGGCACGCAAGAAGGGCGCGATATCGTTCGTAAATTAGTCGCCGATGCCGATGTGTTTCTCACCAATGTGCGGCCCTCGCAATTGAAAGAACAAGGGCTCGATTTCGATACATTGAAACTTATCAATCCGAAACTGGTTTACGCCAGCGTTACCGGCTTTGGCCTGGAGGGCGAAGAAGCCGATAAGCCGGGTTTTGACACGGCGGCCTTCATGGCGAAATCTGGCTTTGGCTGGATGATGACCCCCAAGGGCGCCTCGCCAGCGCCTTTGCGCACGGCGGCGGGCGACCATATTACGGGCATCGCCACCGCCAGCGGTATTTTGGCCGCTTTGCTGAAAGCGCAAAAATCGGGCGAAGGCTGTCTGGTGGAAAGCTCGCTATTGCGCTCAGCCGCCTATGCGGTGGGCTGCGATTACGGCACGTGGCTGCGCTATGGCCGCATCGCCCGCTCGCGCCCGCGCGAAGAAGCCATTGTGGCGATTAATAATTATTACAGAACCTCCGACGAGCATTGGCTGTTCATCAACGCCCGCCCGGGCGAACCAGATTGGCCCGATGTGGCGCGCGCCGCCGGACTGAAGCATCTGCTGGAAGACGAGAGATTTGGCAGCCTGCGCGACCGACGCAAAAACGGCGTCGAGCTGATTGCGCTTTTGGACGCGGCTTTTGCCAGCAAAACCTTGGAGCAATGGAAACCACTGCTCGATGCCGCGGGTCTGATTTGGTCGCCCGTGCAAAACTTTGAGCAAGCCTATAATGACCCGCAAATGCATGCGGCGGGCGTGTTTGTCGATATGCCCAAGGCCGATGGCACGAGCTATAAAAATATCGCCTCGCCTATTCGCTTTTCCAGCGAAAGCACCGACCCGAAAGGCGTCTTGCCGGAAGTTGGACAAGACACAATGGCCGTGTTGGAAGATTTGGGACTGGATGAAGACACACGCGCGCGCTACTTAGAGGCCAAAGTTATCGGCCAATATAGCGACTAGCTGAGCCCGCGCCCAACCTTGGTTAGCGAGCCATTTGCCTATCGCGCCATTTTTTTGTCTAGCCAATGGTAGCGCCAAATCACCAGCGCGAAGGGCACGAAAGTGCCCAGCACAATGCCATCTGCCAGCCCCAAGGCCCCGCGACCCAATGGGAAAATCAGCGCATAGGTGAGCGGTATCATAACGACGCCGTAAGAGAATAAATGGATGAACGTCGGCACCCACGTATCGCCGCGCGCGCGCAAAGACATCGATAGAAGCGACTGGCCGGTATCGAAAACCGTGCCGATAGACACCAAAGTGATGAGCGCGGCCGCCAATTTTATCACCGCCGCATCGGTGCTGAACAGCTCGGCCATGGGCAAGGCTGCCACCCACATGAACACGCCTGCGAACACCATAATGACGCTTTGCACGCTCAAGCCCAACCAAGCCCAGCGTTTCACCGCTGCCATATCGCCCGCGCCATAAGCATTGCCCACGCTCACCGCAGTGGCGACGCCGAAGCCCAGACCCATCATGAAAAACAGCGCAAACACATTGATCATAATAATATGCGCCGCCACCACCAAAGTGCCAAGGAAACCAGCAAACAGAATGACCACATTAAAGGCCGTGTTTTCAATGCCCATGGAAATGCCGGACGCATAGCCAATGGCGCGCATCTCGCGCCCGCCCGCCCAGGTGATTTTAGGTTTGCGCAGGCCGTATTTCTCGTGGTCGAGGAAAAACCAGACGTAAGATAAAATCGACACGACTTGTAAAAAGCGCACCACAAGGGTCGCCCAGATAGAGCCTTCTGCGCCCAGTTCTGGAAACCCAAAGGCGCCAAAGACGAAAATGTAATTGGCAAAAATATTCGCAATATTGGCGACAATCATAATCACCATGCCGGGGCGCGGATTGCGAATGCCTTCGAGGAAAAAACCAGTCGTCATATGCAGTGCCGCGAACGGCAAGCTGAGGCCCGCAATCATTGAAATACGCCCGCCGGCAGCCGCCAGCTCGGGCGTTTGTCCGCTCAGCAGCAACAGCGGCTCGCCGAAAAAGCAGAACACCATCCCCACAAGGCCAATGGACAGCCCCCAAGGCATGGCGTGCCACCAGACTTTGCCAGTTCCGCTATAATCTTTGGCGCCGAATTTATTCGACACTAAAACCGAAGTGCCCATCAGCAGGCCAATCATAATCAAAATGAAAATATTGCTCGGCACCATGCCAATGCCCAAATAAGCCAAATGCTCCGACGCGTAATGGCCCACCACCACGGTGTCGGTAATGCCCAAAGTCAAAATGCCGATGCGCGAAATCACCACCGGCCAAGCCAGCGTCATCAGGGTTTTTATATCTTGCCAAATTTGCTTCATGGCCGCAGGCCAAACTGAACAACTTCCTCTAGCGAAGGGCGCGCCCGTTCGCTGGGTGCCTCTTTGGCGGTACCAATATAAATAAACCCAGCTATTTCATCGCCGCTCGTGCCGCCCAAAGCTGTTAACACCGCGCGCTCATAGGCCACGTCTCCGGTCAGCCATTGGGCTGCAAATCCGGCAGATTGGGCGGCGGTGAGCAGCGTCATGCACACAGCACCGGCCGATAAAATCATTTCCCCGCGCGGAATTTTAGGATGCGGCTTCGGGCAAGCCAGAACGGCAATCACACATGGCGCGCGCAAAAACTGCGCGGCCGCACTGGCATAAGCATCCACTGAGGGCGCTTCGGCTTTTGCCGCCAATGCATCGGCGGCGATTTTACCTAGCTCGGCGCGGGCCGCTTCTTGCAATACCACCAGCCGCCAGGGGGCTAATTTGCCATGGTCGGGCACCCGCGTTGCCGCACCCAATAGGTCTTGCAAAACCTCAGCCGAAGGGCCCGGCACCGTCATATTGCGCGCCAATACCGAACGACGGGTTTTTAAGAATTCTAAGGTTGAACTATCGCCCATTTTCTTGTCCTATCAAGCTGTCTCGCCTTGGCTTATCGCCGCCCCGCGTTAAAGTCAATTAGCGCTCGCAACAACAATAACAATCAAAAGGTTGGCCCATGCGCATCGTGGTGTTCTCTGTCGCCGTGTTTTTTCTCGCCTCCCCTGCTTCTGCTGGGGCTTGGGGGCTGGGTGTCGGGGAGAGCAAAGCAATTTTGCAATATGGCAGTGGCGACCAGCCAGTGCAGTTTCCCCTAGCACCAGCGCGCGATTATAGGCTGCAAGAAACATTCATCAGCTTATTGGTGGAACATGGCGCCACCGCGCGCACCACCCTCTTGGGCAAAGCGAGCCACCAACGCGTACGCGAGGCCTTGCAAACTTATGAAACCCAAACCGGCCAGCTCGGCTTGCAAGTCGATGTGCCCGCATTGGCCACCGGATTATTGCCGCCGTATATTTTTCAGGGGCTTAAAACGCTATTTCCCAAACGCCGATGGCGACGCGAAAAACGGGCCAGCGTGCAAGGCGGCCTCGATTGGCAAACCGCACAGCGCACGACGCGGCCAAGCGGAAGCCCCCAAAACGGCTATCACCTCGGCCTATCGCTGGCCGATAAAATTACCTTGGGGCGGGTCTCGGTTCTGCAAGAAGTTGACTATAGCGAAACGCGGTTGTCGCGGGAGCACCATATAGCGGGCCAATATCAGCTTTCTTTGCGGCGTGGGAATTGGCAAATCGGCTCCCAAGCGCAGCAGTTTGAAAACCAGACCAGCGGCTATTTATCCCTGACGCAGAGCACGCGGCTCACTTGGAAGCCCGCGCTTTACCCGTTTGAGATTAGTTTTGGGCGCGGGTCGACAAGAGTGAACAATCGCCTTCACCCGCTGGCGCGGTTTCGACGCGGCCAGCAGTGGACGCTCGAGTTTCAACACAATTTCTAGCGGCGTAAATCGGGCGCCGTGGCTTCCAGCGACAAAGCGTCGGCGGCTTCTTGCAAACCCATAACCGTTTGATCTTTCGAGCCCAGACGGCGCATGGAGACGGTTTTGCCTTCGGCCTCGCGCATGCCCACGGCCAGAATAACCGGAACTTTAGCCACCGAATGCTCGCGCACTTTATAGTTAATTTTCTCATTGCGCGTATCGGCGCGCGCGCGCAAACCTTGCGCGTTTAATTGCGCCACCACCTCATGCGCATAAGTATCGGCATCGGTGGTAATCGGGCACACCACCACTTGCTCTGGCGCCAACCAAAGCGGCAATTTGCCCGCATAGCTCTCGATGAGAATACCGAGGAAACGCTCGATGGATCCCAATACGGCGCGGTGCAACATGACGGGGCGATGCTTCTCGCCATCTTCGCCAATATAGGCGGCATCCAAACGCTCCGGCAGCACGAAGTCGAGCTGCAAAGTGGCGCATTGCCATGTCCGGCCAATGGCGTCGGTCAGGTGATATTCAATTTTGGGGCCGTAAAACGCCCCCTCGCCAGGCAGTTCTTCCCATGCCAGACCCGCTTCGGTTAACGCATCGCGCAAGCCTTGTTCAGCGCGGTCCCAGGCCTCGTCTTCGCCCGCGCGAACGTCGGGGCGCAGAGCGATTTTCACCGACACATCGGTAAAGCCCAAATCATCATAGACTTGGGTTACCAAGCCGCAAAAATCGACGGCCTCGGAAATAACTTGGTCTTCGCGGCAAAAAATATGCGCGTCGTCTTGGGTCATTTGGCGTACCCGCATCAATCCATGCAATGCGCCATGCGGCTCATTGCGGTGGCAACAGCCAAATTCGGCCATGCGAATGGGCAAGTCGCGATAAGACTTAATGCCTTGCTTGAAAATTTGCACATGGGCGGGGCAATTCATCGGCTTGATGGCCATTAAATCCGCATCGCCAGAGATTACCGCCGTTTTATCGTCTGTCGATGGCACTTCGTCTGGCACCACAAACATATTCTCGCGAAACTTATCCCAATGGCCCGACTGCTCCCAGAAGCGCTTGTCCAAAAGTTGTGGCGTTTTCACTTCTTGGTAATCATTGGCGTCTAAGCGGCGTCGAATATATTGCTCCAACTGCTGCCAAATCGTGTAGCCCTTGGCGTGCCAAAACACGCTGCCTTGCGCTTCTTCTTGGAAATGGAACAAATCCATCTCGCGGCCGATTTTGCGATGGTCGCGTTTTTCCGCTTCTTCCACCATATGCAAATAGGCTTTTAAATCTTTCTCATGGCCCCAGCAGGTGCCGTAAATGCGCTGCAACATTTCATTATTGCTATCGCCGCGCCAGTAAGCGCCAGCCAATTTGGTCAGTTTGAAAGCTTTGCCCAGCTTGCCCGTCGAGGGCAAATGCGGGCCACGGCATAAATCTTTCCACGCGCCTTGGCGATAAATCGTAATCGGCTGGTCGCCCGGAATAGAGGCGATAATTTCGGCTTTGTAAATCTCGCCAATCTCGGTGAAATGCGCCACCGCTTCGTCGCGTTGCCAGACTTCGCGGACAATCTCTTCGTTGCGGTCAACGATATCGCGCATCCGTTGTTCGATGGCTTCTAGGTCATCGAGGCTAAAGGGTGTCTCGCGCGCGAAGTCATAAAAAAATCCGTCTTTAATCACCGGGCCAATGGTGACTTGCGTTTCGGGGAAGAGTTCTTGCACCGCCTCGGCCAAAACATGGGCGCAATCATGGCGCAGCAAATCGACGCCCTCTTCATCGGCGGCGGTGATAACGGCGATATCGGCATTGGCATCAATGACTGTGGCTAGGTCGACGACCTCGCCATTGAGCTTTAAGGCGAGCGCTTTTTTGGCCAAAGATTTGGAGATGCTGGTCGCGAAAGCAAGCCCGTCTAGGGGCGCATCAAATTCGCGGGTCGCGCCATCCGGCAAGGTCAATGTAATCATAAGTCCAACTTCTCTTTTTTCGCCGCCTGTTTGGCGTCCGTCTCATCACCTGCGTGTGCCGAGGAAACTCTCCATGGTGCATACCAAGGTGGGAGGCAAACCTCAAGTGGCACGGGGTCAAAACCATGGCCCGGATGCATTTTATGAAACGGATGACATTTGCCCAGACGTTTGGCCGACAACCAACCGCCCGTCCAAACGCCATGCGCCTTCACGGCATCGAGCGCATATTCCGAGCAAGTGGGCTGAAAACGGCACCGCGGCCCCAGCACCGGCGAGACAAAGAGGCGATATATATGCACCGGTAAAAGCACCAAAAAACGCAGAGAAAGACGTATCATGCGGCCATAGTAACGCATCGCCATAGGGTTTCGAAACAAAAGAATGCAGCTTACAAGCCGACCCATTGGCGTTAGACTATTTTGATAAATGGACACACTTGAATACCAGTTCAGCGGAGAAATATGGATTTGGTCGGGCAAGAAAACCGACTGGTTTTTCATTACGCTGCCCAAAGACGTGAGCGACCACGCCCGCTATTTCACCACCCATGTGCAACGCGGTTTTAAATCTTTGAAAGTAAATGCCCAAATTGGCAACAGCCAATGGCAGACCTCTATGTTTCCCAGCAAAGAACGCCAGAGCTATTTATTACCGGTAAAAAAATCAGTCCGCGTGGCAGAAAACATCGAAGTCGGCAAACCTCAAGCGGTCAAAATTACGCTGCTTGGGCTTTAAACCCCGAGTTGCGCCAGACAGTCTTCCACCGCATCGAAAGTCAGCAAGGTCGAGGCATGGCGGTTTTTAAAATCGCGCACGGGCTCCAAAACTTCTAAATCGGCCCACCGCCCCGTCGGCGGCGTGCCGTCTTGTTTCAACATGGCGCGCATGGTGGCCCCCACGGCACGCAACTCGTCTGGCGCCGTGCCAATAATCTCGCGCGCCATCACCGAGCTGGCCGCTTGGCCCAAAGCGCAGGCCTCGAGCTGATGCGCAAAGGCCGCCACCGTGCCATCATCGCCCAGAGCCAATTCGACATGCACTTTCGAGCCACATAGCCGCGACACGGCATCGGCTTGGACAATGCCCGCCCGCGGCCCATCTGACAGATTGCCGATATGGGGAATATCGGCCGCCAGTTTTAAAATCCGCTGATTATAAAGCTCGTTCATCATGGTATTAAGATAGGTGCTGGCGCATCATTTTGCGAGCTTCCAAATCGTCCCATCCGCCGTGTCTTCAATCGCCACGCCCATGTTTGCCAGCGCATCGCGCGCCGCATCGGCGGCAGCGAAATCTTTTGCGGCGCGCGCCTTGGCACGCGTCTCTATCAAGGCCTCCACGGCAGCCGCATCGATATCGCCAATTTGCACGGCGAACCAATCTTCCGGCACCTGTTGCAACAGACCCAGTAAACTCGCGGCGGCCAAAAACCCGCCTTTGTCTTCTGGCGTCTGGAGGTTTTTGCTCAAGGCAAATAATTCGGCCAAGGCTTTGGGCGTGTTTAAGTCATCGCAAAGCGCCGCCAAAAAGCTTTCCGGTGGTTGCGCTGGCGCGGCTTCGATATCGCGGGTGTCGCGCAAAACGCCATAGAGGCGGTCGAGGTTTTTCACCGATTGGGCCAGCAAATCATCGCTGAAATCGAGCCGCTGGCGATAATGGCCTTGCAGCAGCGCCAAGCGAATGGCCTCGCCGGGGGCTTCTTCTATCAGCTCATCCATCACCTTAATATTGCCGATGGATTTCGACATTTTTTCGCCAGAAATATTGAGCATGCCATTGTGCAGCCAATAATTGGCCAAAGGCGCGCCATGCGAACACCGGCTTTGCGCCGCCTCATTTTCATGATGCGGAAATTGCAAATCCGCGCCGCCGCCATGAATATCAATGGTGGTGCCAAGGTGCTTTTCAATCATCGCCGAACATTCAATATGCCAGCCCGGGCGCCCCCGACCCCACATACTGTCCCATCCGGGTTGCTCTGGCGTGGAGGGTTTCCACAATACGAAATCACCGGCATCTTTTTTATACGGCGCCACATCGACGCGCGCACCGGCCAGCATATCGTCGCGCGAGCGCCCCGAAAGCGTGCCATAGGCGCTGTCTTGCGTAACATCGAACAGCACATGGCCCTCGGCCTCATAAGCGTGACCTTTGTCGATTAAGCCCTTAATCATCGTCTCCATCTCGCCAATGTGATGGGTCGCAAAAGGCTCAATATCGGGCGGCAAAACGCCCAATAGCTGCATATCGGCCAGATATTTGCCATGATAGCGCGCGGTAACGGTCGAAATATCGACCCCTTCCGCCCCCGCTTTGGCGTTAATTTTATCATCCACATCGGTAATATTGCGGGCATAGATGACCTGCGGATAAAGCGCACGCAACAGGCGCACCAAAACATCAAACACAACGGCAGGTCGAAAATTGCCGATATGGCAAGGGCCATAAACCGTGGGTCCGCAAACATATAGCGTTACCCGCGAGGCATCTTGAGGCGTAAAGACTTGCTTTTCGCGGGCCAGACTATTGTGCAAAGAGAGCTGAGTTTCCATGCGCGCACCATAATTCATCTGCGGGGCGAGCCGCAAGGCCAATTAAAGGGCCAAATAAATAAGCCGCGCCCAGCTGGAAATCCAACCGCTGTGAGTTAAATAAATCCATAGAGACGCTGGAAGCGGCGGATACCCCGCTGCTTTTAGAGGCTCCATGGTTCATGTTTATCTTGTCCCTAGGGGTAAACTTGGCTATCTAACCAACTCCCTTAAGCGGGTTTTTGCAAAGAGACTTTGCTTTCTTGCAAAACAATGTGCAAAATTAGGGGGAGCTGACCTCGCCTCGACGTGGCATAACCAAGCCTAAGTTCGAGACGCCGAAGCATAGTAATTTAGGCAGTCTGTATGCCTGACGAATAGCGGGACGTATTTCCCGCCCAGTGAGGTATTAAAATGGACGCGAGAGTAGACGGCAATAAAACGCCAACAATTGGAGAACGGGACGTAAAAGTGGAAAAACCTTCACGCGAGCAAGCCGAATCCGCCGTACGCACACTGATTGCCTGGGCGGGCGATAACCCCGAACGCGAGGGATTGATCGATACGCCAAAGCGCGTCGTCAACGCCTATACTGAATTTTTCGCAGGCTATGACGAAAACCCAGATGAGGTTTTGGGTCGCACCTTTGAAGATGTCGAAGGCTATGACGATATGGTCATGCTGCGCGATATTTCGCTGGAAAGCCATTGCGAGCACCATATGGTGGCTATTTTGGGCAAAGTGCATATTGCCTATATGCCCGTCAACAAAGTGGTCGGCATTTCGAAACTGGCCCGCGTGATTGAGATTTTTGCCAAACGTCTGCAAACCCAAGAAACCATGACGGCGCAAGTTGTCGATTGCATTCAGCGCGTGTTGGAACCCGCAGGCGTTGCCATTTTGGTCGATGCCAAGCACCAATGCATGACAACACGTGGCATTAAAAAACCAGATGTGGCGACCATTACCACCCAGTTTACCGGCGTTTTTGCAGAAGATCCGCGCATGGAAGCCCGCTTCCTTGCCATGATTAGCCGCTAGGGTCTATAAGACCTCAAAGAGTTGAGGGAAAAAACATGACTGGTCCATTTGCACCCCGCGAAACCATAGAACAAGTAGAAGAAGGCCACGTCTTGGCGCCAAAATTTGACGCCAAGGGCCTGATTCCCGTCGTCACCACTGATTTTACCAGTGGCGAATTACTGATGCATGGCTTCATGAACGAAGAAGCCTTAAAGCTGACCATTGAAACGGGCGAAGCGCATTATTTCTCGCGCTCGCGCGAAGCCATTTGGCACAAAGGCGCGACCAGCGGTCTGGTGCAAACCATTGCCGAAATGCGCGTCGATGATGACCAAGATTGCATTTGGTTGCGGGTCCATGTCGGCGGCAATGGCGCCTCTTGCCACGTCGGCTATCGCTCGTGCTTTTATCGGTCTTTGCCAACGGGCGAGCTGCCCGACACGCCAGTGGCCTTGCGCTACGAAGAAGATGAGAAAGTCTTCGACCCGCTCGACGTCTATGGCGATGCGCCCAACCCAACCAAGCTTTAAAACCTATCCGGTGGCGATGTAATCTTTCAACGCCGCCGCTTCTCTCTCGGTTTGCTGAATGCGATAATTCACCAAATCGCCAATAGAGACGATGCCGCACAGATGATTGTCGGTCATAACCGGCAAATGGCGAAACCGCTTTTGCGTCATAATGCTCATGGCTTCATCAATGCCTGAACTCAGCGCAATGCTCTGCGGGCGTTCGGTCATATGTTCGCAGACAGATTCTTGCAAAGCCGCCGCGCCATGTTGGGCCAAGGCGCGCATCACATCGCGCTCGGTGAAAATGCCGTGGCAAATCTCTCCGTCGCCCGTCACCACCAGCGCGCCAATCGCCTTTTCATTCATCATTTGCAAAGCCTGCTCGACGGTTTTCTCGCTTTCAATCGCGATAACCTCGGCACCTTTATTGTTCAAAATCGCCTGAATACTCATGCTCAGCCTCCTTCCCCCATCAGCATGCGACAGGGTGCCGCAGATTGCAAGCCATGCCGGGTCGATCTATTTTTTCGGGTTTTTCCAGTTGCCATAGTCCACCTGCCCGGGCCCGCCAGAGGCCGAAAGCGGTGGCTTTTCTAAAAAGCCGATGAGCAGAAGTCCGGTAAAAAAGCCAACCAAATGCGCAATCCACGCGATGTTGACCGCCGCGCCATCTGGGCTGGCGAGCCCATAGGGGCCCAGCAAGCCAAAGGCCAAATTCATCACCAACCAAATGCCGATGAACATAAGCACGGGACGACGTTTGGGCACTTCCGCAAGCCGCAGCAACCGCCGCTCTGGGTTTTGCGACTTCGGGTCGAGCCAACGCACATCAGAAAAAGCAAATCGCGACGCCGCCCCCATCAGGCCGGCCACGCCGCCCGAGGCACCGATAATCGGGATGAGATAATTTTGCACAGGCGCGGCATAAATTTGGCCAAGTCCCGCCAGCATCGTGCACATCATATAGAGGAACATGAATTTGCGCGGCCCCAAGCGGCGCGCCACCGGAGCGCCAAAAGCCAACAGCCAAACCGAATTTAAAATGAAATGCGCCCAACCGCCGTGCAACATCGAATAGCTGAACAAATTGACCAGACCTTGCACCCAAGTGCCCGGCAGACCGCCCAGCCCTTCGGCGAAAAGCCGAGCTGGAAACAGACCCAGCGAGACCAATAATTCATTGCGTTGGGCATAGCCACCAAAGGCCATCAGCAATTGAAAAACCAACAGGAGCCCCAGCAAAGCGAGGACGATAAAAGGCGCCCTTAAAATCGGCTGTTTGGCCTCTTGGGTCGCGTCGTCTGGCGGCGTCTGCGTCATGTGATGGTTCCTATTTGCCTGCCGCTTTTTTCAAAGCCGCCTCGACCAATTCCAATCGATCATTGCCGAAATACATATCCGTTTGATTGACATACATCGTCGGCGAGCCAAAGCCGCCGCGGTCAATCACTTCTTGGGTATTGGCCCGCAAGCGCGCTTTGACCGCGTCACTTTGCATGGCTTCCAGCGTGGCCGAGGCGTCGAGCCCCACCGCGTCGCATAGCGCGGTTAATTCTTCGGGCTGGCTGATGTCGCGCAATTCACCCCAATAGGCGTGAAAGGCGGCATGCGAGAAAGCGCTTAATTTGCCATGGTCTTGCGCCACCAAAGCGGCCCGCATCAGGCCCGCGGCGGGCAGCGGAAAGACTTTCGGCTGACCGATGGTAATGCCGCAAAACCTTGCCCAATCTTGCAAATCTTTCAGGTAATAACGCCCTTTCACCGGATGCGGCTTGGCGCGCGTTTCATAGACCGTTTCATTGACCGCGTTAAAAACCCCGCCCACTAAAATCGGTTTGAAATCAATCTCCACCTCGCAGCGCGCGGCCATGGCTTCGACGCGCGAGAAAGCCAGATAAGTCCACGGGCTTGAGATGTCGTAAAAAAATTCGAACTGAACCATATTAACCTGCCACTTGTTGCGCTGGCAAAAACGCTTTGCCACGAATGTGGTCAGAGATTTTTTCCGCCATCATAATGGTTGGCGCATTGGTGTTGCCGGTCACCAGGGTCGGCATAAGCGACGCATCGACGACGCGCAAACCTTCCAGCCCATGCACTTGGCCATGCTCATTGGTCACCGCCATGGGGTCATTGCCCATTTTGCAGGTGCCCACGGGGTGATAAAGCGTCTCGCCCGTGGCGCGAATCCAGCCATCCAGTTCGTCGTCATTATCGACGTTCACATCGCCGCTTGGTTTTATTTGCGCGCCCCGATAGGGGTCGAACGCTTTTTGCAAAAAAATATCGCGGGTGATGCGGAAGCCATTTCGAATATCGACAATGTCTTGCTCGGCCGTGAGATAATTCGGATACATGGCCGGCGCATCTTCCGGATTGGCAGTTTTCAGCGTCAGATAGCCACGGCTTTCAGGGCGGCAGCCATAAACAATCGACGAGAAACCATGTTCGGTTGGCAAATCATCGCGCCCATGCACGTCGGGCACGGCCACGGAAACATAGTGAATTTGCATATCTGGTACGGCTTTGCTGGGCGCTGATTTGAAAAACGCGCCCGCCGCCGTGGGAGGAAAAGACGCATCGCCTTTGCCCATCAGCAGATATTGAATGCCCGCCAATTGCGTGCGCCACCAAACGGCAGAGCGGTGCAAAGTAACCGGCTGCGTGCAAGCGAATTGGCTAACCACGCCCAAATGGTCTTGCAGGTTTTGCCCCACGCCGGGCAGCTCGTGCACCACCTCTAGCCCATGCGGTTTAATTTCGCTGGCGGGTCCCACGCCACTGCGCAATAGAATTTGCGGCGAATTAATGGCTCCGGCCGAAAGGATAACTTCCTTATTGGCAAAAACCGTCTGGCTTTTGCCATTTTTGATAAATTCAACCGCCACCGCGCGTTTGCCTTCAAAGACGATAACATCCACCGTCACTTCGGTTTCTGTGTGCAGGTTTTTGCGTTTCAACACCGGGTGCAAATAGCCCACCGCCGCGCTGCATCGTTTGGAGCCGCGAATGGTATGCTCAAAACGCGACACGCCTTCTTGCTGTTCGCCATTGAAATCTGGCGTGAAAGGAATGCCCGCCTCTTGCCCCGCCGCGATGAAAACATCCAGCAATTCGTCGTTCTCGCGGTCTGATTTTTTCACCGACAAAGGCCCGCCTTTGCCGTGGTATTCTTCGTCGCCATCGCCTTCAAAATCTTCGGCCCGTTTGAAGTAAGGCAGCACGCTTTCATAAGACCAGCCGGCATTGCCCAATTGGTTCCAATGGTCATAATCAGCCGAATTGCCGCGAATATAGACCATGGCGTTAATCGAGGACGAGCCGCCCCAACCGCGCCCGCGTGGCCAATACATTTGCCTTCCGTTGAGCGTCGGTTCGGCTTCGGTTTCGAAACCATAATTTTGCTCATTGCGCTCTGGCACGATTTGCGAATAGCCCGCAGGCATATGAATAAACAGGTTTTTATCTTTCTTTCCTGCTTCCAATAGCAAAACACTATCGGCACTGTTTTCGCTCAATCGATTGGCCAGCACACAACCCGCGCTGCCGGCGCCCACGACAATATAGTCAACCCGTTCTATCATTTATTATCCTATTTCTTTCAAATCGCGTTTGTAACGCTGCCAATTTTCAACATAGTGCATGGCCGAGGCAATCATCATTTGCTCGTTATCCTCACCCAATTCTCGCACAATTTTTCCGGGCATCCCAAGCACCATAGAATTATCCGGTATTTCTTTGCCTTCGCCCACCAGAGCATGCGCCCCGATGAGGCAATTTTTGCCAATCTTCGCGCCGTTTAAAATCGTCGCGCCAATGCCCACCAGCGAATTATCGCCCACGGTGCAGCCATGCAGCATGGCTTGGTGCCCCACGGTTATATTTTTGCCCAAAGTCAGTGGAAAGCCGATATCCGTATGCAGGATAGAGCCATCTTGCACATTGGAATTTTCGCCAATGGTGATGGTTTCATTATCGCCACGCAAAACGGCAGCGAACCAAACGCTCGCGTTTTCCAATAGAACAATATTGCCCATCACTTGCGCGTCTGGCGCAATCCAATAATTGCCCGTTTCGGGCAGTTGAGGAGAGCTCTCTCCCAAGGCATAAATAGGCATAATTCCCTCCAGCTTCGCATGATTAATCGCTTCGTCTTTCGCACCCTCCTATGGTAAACACTCAAAAACCGCTGTCGAGAGGAAACAATGATTAAGCGCATATTGTCGCGGGCAATCCCCGAGCATGAATGGCCTATCTGGGCCATTCCCTTGGCTGTGCTTATCGGGTTTCTTATCAGCAGCGGCTTGGTTTACCTGTTCTATTTTGGGCCCGGCTTGCGCGATTTGCAGGGGGTCTCTTACCGCCCGACCGACGATCCGGCGCGCGTTCGGGTAGAGGTTGGCGGCACTTTATTTGCCGTGCCCGCGCATTTTACGCGCAATGGACAGACCCGCAGTCGGCGCGAATTAGCCCATGCGGAATTGCATGCTTTATTGCCAGAGTTGCAGCCTTGGCACCCCGCCTTGGCGAAACAGTTTTTGCGCGCCGACAAACAATCGCCGCTGATTGTTATCAACCTACGGGCTGGAAAACGAAACTTCCCAGAAGCCCGCGTGTTCGACGCTCTCTACAAGCCCTACCTCAAGGGAGCGGGGGCCGTGCGAAAAGATGGCTTGCAAGGGTTTAACTTTCAGCCAAACTCGCCCTATGACCGCAAACAAATTTTCCGCGCCCTGCCCGCAGGCTCGACAGAAGAACGCGCCAAAGCGCCGCTGTTTATTTGCGATACAAAAGACCACCCCAGCCCCTCTTGCGAAAGCCGCTTTGATATTGGCAACACGGCGCAAGCCAGTTTCGTGTTTAAGCGCGCCCATTTGTCGGATTGGGAAAACATCGATACCCGCATCAAAGACATGATCCGCAGCGCCCGCGCCTCGGCGCGCACGCAAAATTAGCGGACCCGCTTAAGCGGTCGGTAAATCGAACTCTAAAATAGCCATGTTGAAATCATAAGACACTTCGCCCTCGTCTTCATCGCGGAACATCGTGCCGATAAATTCATCGCCGAGAAACACTTCAACCATGTCCTCTTTGCCACCGCGTTTTAGGGTCACCGCGTCATTTTCAAATTTACTTCGCAGATAGCTCTGCACGCGGTTCATTTCATCACTGGTCATTACTCTCTCCCTGATTTCAGCGGCCAACCTATTGGGCTGTGTAGCCGCCGTCAATAACAAGCTCAGAGCCGGTCATCCACTCGCTTTCATCGGAGGCCAAAAACACCACGCCATTGGCAATATCCAAAGGCACGCCGAGGCGTCCCAGGGGAGTGGCTTCGGTCAGGCCTTCCACGGCTTCGTTTTCGCCCGGCATCATGCCCGCCTCGACCGCATCTTTAATGCCGTCGCGCACCAATTGGGTCAGCACAAAACCAGGGTGGATGGAATTGACGCGGATTTTATACCCCAAAGTGCCCATTTCTACCGCCATGCCTTTGGTCAGCAAGCGCACGCCGCCTTTGGCCGCGTGATAGGCCGCTTGGCCAGCCGAACCGACAATGCCATAAATCGACGACACATTGATAATGCTGCCGCCGTTTTCTTTCATCGCCCGCACGCCATGTTTACAGCCTAAAAACACCGCATCTAAATCGATAGACGTGACTTTGCGCCATTGCTCGAGCGAGGTGTCTTCGACCGGCGTGCCATCATGGGTGATGCCCGCATTATTGACCAGAATATCGAGACCGCCAAAAACCTCTTGCGTCTTGGCAATGGCCGCTTCCCAATGCGCTTCATTGGTGACGTCATGGGTAAAAAACGCGATGTTTTCATGCTCAGCTGCCAGCGCTTGTCCTTCCTCGACCAGCACATCGGTGACCATAACTTTGGCTCCCTCTTGGTGCATACGCCGCGCCATTTCGGCGCCCAGGCCGCGCGCGCCGCCCGAAATAAAAGCTGTCTTTCCGCTTAAGCGTCCCATGTGGTTCTCCCCAATTTTTGAAACGTGATTAGATGCCATCCCCTTCGGAGGCGAGGCTGTGGTCCATTTGCCGAGACGGCTCCGGCGTCGATACTTTGCCAACGATTTTGGCTGGCACGCCCACCGCCGTTGTATAGGCCGGCACATCGGTCAGCACCACAGAGCCGCCACCGATTTTGGCGCAATCGCCAACTCGAATATTGCCCAGCACTTTGGCGCCCACGGAAATCAGCACGCCATTGCCAATTTTTGGATGGCGGTCGCCGCCCTCTTTGCCACTGCCGCCAAGGGTCACCCCGTGCAACATCGATACATCGTCGCCCACGCTGGCGGTCTCGCCAATCACCACGCCCGTGGCATGGTCGATAAAAATACCTTTGCCAATGCTGGCGGCCGGATGAATATCGGCTTGAAACACTTCCGAGGCGCGGTTTTGCAAATATAAAGCCATACCGCGGCGCTGATGATGGATGAGCCAATGCGCGGCGCGATGGGTTTGCAGCGCCAAAAAGCCTTTGTAATAAAGCACCGGATCGAGATGCGTGCGGCAGGCCGGGTCGCGGTCAACATTGGCGACAATATCAGCCCGCACGCTGGCGCTGAAAGCTTCATTGCCGGCAAAAGCCTCTTCAAAAACTTCGCATAGGGTGCGCGCGCCAATCTCTGAATTGGCTAATTTTTCCGACAAATGCGACGCAATGGCCAGTTCCAGAGTTTCATAATTCAAAATCGTGGCATGCAAAAACCCCGACAAAGCCGGTTCGCGCGCGGCCAAATCGACCGCCTCGTCTCGAATGCTCGACCACACGGGGTCTAGCGTCTGCATTTTTTCGGCCGCTTCCGTCATCTGTTACTTCCCCAAAGGCACGCGCTGTCCGTGCAAAAGGCTTTCGTCGCACGCCTTGTCACGATAGGTTTAGGTTAACACCAGCCAAGATTCGCTGGCAAGCCCGTTTCCCTTCAACCGACTGAATAGTACCCATGCCGATAATCTGCGTCCAAGGCCTGCCCTTTTATTACGAACAAGCCGGACAAGGCGCTGACGTCTTGGTGCTCAATGGCTCGGGCAGCGATATGCGCGTGACGCCGAATATTATGCAAAGCCCGTTGACCAGCCATTTTAAAGTCACCAGCTTCGACCCGCGCGGGCTCGGCCAAAGCGTCAAACCCGACGATGGCTATACGATGGCCGCTTATGCTGACGACGCAGCACAGCTGATGGCAGCGCTGGCGATAGACACGGCGATGGTTTTGGGCATTAGCTTTGGCGGCATGGTGGGGCAAGAATTAGCCCTTCGCCACCCCGATAAAGTGTCGTGCGCCGCGCTCTTTTGCACCGCTGCGGGCGGCGCCGGCGGGGCTTCTTATCCGCTGCACGAGCTGGCGGCTTTACCGCCAGAAGAAGCGCTGCCACTGAGCGTGAAGCTAAACGATACGCGCATAGATGACGCTTATTTGGCGGCCAATCCAGAGGTGCTAGAAATGGCCCGCCAGCGCACGGACCTCTCGGCCTATGCCGACGAGCCCAATTGGGCGCAAGGCCGCGCCGGACAATTGGCAGCGCGTGCAGCGCATGATTGTTGGGACAGATTAGACACGATAGCCTGCCCCGTCTGGTTGGCGGGCGGCAAATACGACAGCATTGCCCCGCCAGAAGCGATGCAAGCCATGGCGACAAAAATACCCAATGCCAAACTCAATTTTTATGAAGGCGGCCACTTGTTTATGGTGCAAGATGGCAAAGTATTTCCCGACCTCATCGCATTTTTCAAACGTCATTATAGACAAGGCAGCCCATGACCTCTTCTTCTCTCTTACCCCAAGGCGCCATCGCCCTAGACACGAAAGCCGCCCGTCTGGTGGCTGGCTATGAAACCACACCGCATGGCAAAATTGGCCATTTGCGATTTAATTTTCCCGACAAACATAATGTCATCGACCTCGAGGGCTGGCAGGGCATCGCTTATGTCATGCACCAATTGGCAGCCCTCGACGACATACGGCTGATTATTTTGCGCGGCGTTGGCGGCAAAACTTTCGTGGCGGGCGCTGATATTTCGCAATTCGAAGAAGTGCTGGCCGGCCCCGAAGGCACAGAATTCGACATTGCCACGGTCGCCGCCTTTGACGCCATCGCCCAGTGCCCCATCCCAACTCTGGCCGCCATCGAAGGCTATTGCCTTGGCGGCGGCTTGGGATTGGCAGCCGCTTGTGATTTGCGCCTGGCGCGCGAAGATGCTCGGTTTGGCATTCCGGCGGGCAAATTAGGGCTGGCCTATCCGGCCAATGCGACCCAGCATTTATCGACTTTGGTGGGGCCAGCCCATGCCAAGCGGATTATTTTTACCGCCGATCGATTGCCCATCGACGAAGCCGAGCGCATCGGCCTGGTGCAGCACCGCGCCAGCGCCGAGAATTTTGAAACGGCGCTGCAAAATCTGGCCGAAAGCATTTGCGCCAAGGCGCCGATGAGCTTGCGGGCCAGCAAATTTATCCTCGACAATCCACATGCAGAGGCCGCGCAAGTGAAAAAACGTCTTGCAGACTGTCTGGCCAGTGAGGATTATGCAGAAGGTCGCCAAGCCTTCCTACAAAAGCGCGACCCCATTTTTAAAGGAAAATAGGAGAACATTATGGATTTTTCAGAGCAAGTCGCCATCGTAACCGGATCTTCCGCAGGCATTGGCCAAGCCGCCGCCATTGGCATGGCCGAAGGCGGCGCCAAATTGGTGATTAATTACGCCAAAAACGCCGATGCCGCCGAAGCCGTTGTGGCCGCGTGCAAAGCCGCAGGTGGCGATGCCATTGCCGTGAAGGCCGATGTCTCCCAAGACGCCAATTGCAAAACGCTGGTCGAAGCCGCCATGGACAAATGGGGACGCCTCGATATTTTGGTAAACAATGCGGGCACCACAAAATTTATGGGGCATGACAATCTAGAGGGTTTGGACGCGGCTGATTTCGAAGAAATTTATGCGCTTAATCTCATCGGCCCCTATCAGATGATCAAACATGCGCGGCCTTTTTTAAAGCAAGCCGACGCACCTTCCGTGGTGAATATCTCCTCGGTGGCTGGCGTGCGCGGCATTGGCTCGTCCATTGCCTATGTCGCCTCCAAAGGCGCGCTGAACTCTGCCACTTTGGCATTGGCGCGCTCCTTGGGGCCAGAGAACATTCGCGTCAACGCCGTCTGCCCGGGTTTTGTTGGTACCGATTGGTTCCGCAATGCTTTTGGCGACGAAATATTTGAAAAAATCTCCAATGCGCAAAAACACAACACCCCCATGGGGCGCGCGGGCGGGCCGCAAGACGTCAAAGGGCCGATTTTGTTTTTTGCCAATCGGATGAGCGCCCATGTGACCGGACAATTAATGGTGGTCGATGCGGGCATGCTGTTGGGCATGCCGTTTGAAATTGGCTAGACAAAAGGAGCCGCAAATGAGTGCCGAGCTGAAACAACAAGCCTGTGACGTTATCGATGCGATGGCGGGAGAGCTGGTGGAAGCCAGCCATGCCATTCACGCCAAGCCCGAAGTGGCCTTTGAAGAGGTCTTCGCGCATGGCTTGCTGAGCAATAAAGTGGAAGCGGCGGGCTTGCGCGTCGAGCGCCACGCTTGCGGTCTCGACACGGCTTTCATCTCCGAATTTGGCACGCAAGACACCGCGCCTTTGGTGGGCATTCTATCGGAATATGATGCCCTGCCCGGCATCGGCCATGCTTGCGGCCATAATATTATTGCCACCACGGGGCTTGGCGCCAGTCTGGCGCTGGCGAAACTAGGAGCCAAATTACCCGGGCGCGTTCGTTATTTAGGCACGCCCGCCGAAGAAAGCGGCAATGGCAAAGAGCTGATGGCGCGCCAAGGCGCCTTTGAGGGTTTGGATGCCGCCATGATGGTGCATCCAGCGGGGGTGAACCTCATCACCATGCCCAGCCTTGCGGTCAATGAAGTGCGCGTGACCTATACTGGCAAAGCAGCCCATGCCTCGGCCATGCCATTTGCGGGCATTAACGCGCTGGATGGTTTGGTGATGGCCTATCAATCGATTGCTCAATTGCGCCAGCACATTAAACAAAGCGAACGCATTCACGGCATTTTTAACGAGGCGGGTCTGGCACCCAATATTGTGCCCGACCGCGCGGTGGGCACTTTTTATGTGCGCGCCGCCAATGGGCTAGAGCTGGCCAATTTAAAACAGCGGGTGCAAAATTGTTTTGAGGCGGGAGCTTTGGCGGCCGGTTGCGAAGTGCAAATCGATTGGGCGCTGGGTGACTATTTAGAGATTAAAGACAGCTGGCCGATTGCCGAGCGCTACAAGCAAAACGCAGAAAGCCTGGGGCGTGATTTCTTCCCGCTCGAAAAAATGCCTGGCAGTGGCGCAGGCTCCACCGATATGGGCAATGTGAGCCACCGCGTACCGTCTATCCATCCGATGATTGCCTGTGCGCCGCCCAGTGTGGTGATACACAACCCTGAATTTGCCAAATGGGCGGGCTCAGATATGGGCGATAAAGCGGTTGTGGATGGCGCCAAAGCTTTGGCCATGACGGCGATTGACGTGATGTGCGACAAAAAAATGATGCAGGCCGCGCGCGCGGAATTTGACCGGACGGCAGAATTTTCGTCGCAGTCTTTATTGGCGGCTTGGCATGGCGACGGCGGGCATGAAAACGGCGATGCCAGTTTGGGCGGTTGCGGCTGCTGCTAGAGCTTGCGAAAGCACAAAACAGCGGCTATAGAAAACCGTCTTATCGAGATTGGGAATGGCATTATGGCTCAAGCGGGCAAACCAAAATTCAGCAATGAAGCAGGCGCAAGCGAAGTATCTATTCCCGTGCGCGCGTTCGAGTGCATCGGCGCCGATGCCCCCAATGACCACCCCCATGTCTATTTAGATATGGGCGATGAAGACGAGATTATCTGCCCCTATTGCTCGACGCGCTATCGCTTTAAGGGCGAATGAGGCGATACTCTCTGCGGATTTTTCTTGTTGTGATGCCCGAATATCGCCACTGTTGCGCTATTGACTAACCGCATCGCAACTCGGGGGACGCGCGCTTTGATACGCATTTTCAAAAACCTCTTGATTGGGCTTTTTGCCGTCATCGTCCTCGCCTTGGTCGCTTCGCCTTTTCTGATTTCTTCCGATTTATTGCGCCATGACGTGATTGCCAAATATCGCAATGACGCCTCCTTTATCTATGAGTTGCCGTCGGGCGCGCGGGCGCATATTCGCGACGAAGGCAATAAACAAGGCCCGCCGCTTTTGCTCATTCATGGCTCAAACGCCAGCTTGCATACTTGGGAGCCATGGGTGCGCACGTTGAGCGAACATTATCGACTGATTAGTTTCGACCTGCCGGGCCATGGGCTAACGGGTGCAACGCCGGAGGATGACTATAGCGTGGACGCCATGGCAAATTTCACGCGCGAGATAGCCGATTTATTTCAATTGGATAAAGTCTCGCTGGCGGGCAACTCGATGGGCGGCGCGGTGGCGCTAAAATTTGCTTTGGACAATCCCAAACGAGTGGCGGCGCTCATCCCTGTTTCTTCCGGGGGCATGGCGGTGGATGCGGATGAGACGAGCGTTGGCGCTTTTAATTTAGTCGGCTCGCCCGCAGGTCGCATGATGATGCGCTATATAACGCCGCGGTTTATCATTGCCTCGACTTTGCGCGGTGTGGTGGCTGACCCTGATAATTTTGTGACCTATGAGATGATTGATCGCTATTGGGAAATGTTGCGGATGACGGGCTCGCGCGATGCGACCATCCAGCGTTTCGCGGGCTATCAAACCCGTGCGCCGCTAGAGCCGCATCTGGGCAAAATAAAAGCCCCGACGTTATTGTTATGGGGTCAGCAAGACCAATTGATTAAGGTAAAATATGGCCTTCGGATGAACGAAGCCATTTCGAGAAGCCTGCTGATTATCTACCCGCAAGCGGGGCATTTGGCGCATGAAGAAATCCCCCAAAAAACCGCCGACGACGCGCATAAGTTTTTGCAGATTGTGTTGGCGGAGTAAAAAGACCTGACTATCCATCAAGTCCAAAAATAATAATTGTCGATTGGATAAGCGCATGACGAACGAAGAGCTAGAAGAACTCATTAAAAATTGCCCTACCCTTTTCCACATGGCCGAACGAGGTTCATGGGCTGCTATTAAGGAGCGCGGACTGCTCAGCACATCCGCCTTATTAGACGCTTATGGTGTGACAGGCTCGAAGCGAACTGACATTGAGGTTAAGCATCGGCAAACCAGTATTTCGATTAAAACGGAAACCCTTCCGAAAGCGGTGTTAAGAGACCAAATGGCTATGGATGATGAAGGCTTAGAAGACTGCCTCCTCGACGACCTCAAGCCTTCGGATTGGTACAAAACCCTTAACTCAAAAGTATTCTTCTGGTTGAGCGAAGACCGCTTGCACCGTTTGACAGGAGCCAGAGCTTATCGTGAACATGAACATGACGTAATCGAACTCGATACTGCCTCAATGATAGAAGCGCATTATAACAAGATTTGGTTGTGTCCGATAAATAGCGGGTTCACTAAGCAAGACCCTGCGAAAAGAGGCAAAGGCACTTTCGCCCGAATTCATGATTATCGATACCACGAACGGAAGAAAAGAACGACGCAGGAGAGGGTAGTAGAACTATGCGTCGACCATAGTGTCACGGACATTCGCGAACACGTTAAGCGAGTAATAGTTAAGAAGGGAAAAACTGAATTGGGCATAATTGAACAGCGCTAACAAAGTCATATTCAATATGAACACCAAAGCCCTCGAAACACGTTCTTTATTTAGTCAAACCCTTGTGGCCTCGCGCTAGAAGGGCTTGCCAACTTGTTGGCTTAGCCCGCTTTGCGCCAGCGGAGGGGCGAAGCCCCGTAGTCGGGTGTCCAATTAATCTCATTTTCCATTGGAGCCATGGTGGCCTCGGACGGACTCGAACCGTCACGCCCATTCGGGCCGCAGATTTTAAGTCTGCTGTGTCTACCGATTCCACCACGAGGCCATGCTGGATGGCGTTTCTATAGCATGAATTTCACGCTTGTTTAGTTAGAAATATCTTCCATTTTCAAGCTTTCACCAATTTTCATCACCAGCGCCTGATTGCCCGCCGCTTTGACGAAACGATCGCGCGGTTCTTCAAACGGCTCGAAAGATAAAATGAAGGTTCCCCAATGCATGGGCACCATGCGTTTGCAGCCGACATCGCGCCCCATGGCTGCCCCGCCCTCCGGGTCCATATGGGCGCCGCTCATGAAATCGCGCGGCGCATAGGCCCCAATGCTCATCAGGCCGAGGTCGCAGCCGCCATGGTTCTCGGCCATATGGGCGCCGATATCTGAAAATAAACTGTCATGCGTTTCCGTGTCGCCGGTATGAAACACCGAGCGCCCGCCAGCCGAAAATCCGTAAGACATCCAAAGCGTGCGATTGACGTCAAACGGCGAGCGGTTCGACCAATGCACCGCCGGATAGGCGGTCAGGCGAAATTCGCCGGTGCGCGAAGGCAGGGTGACGTCGTCATACCAATCGACTTCGCGCACCGTGCCATAGCCGCGTTTGGTGAAATAATCGCCCAAGCCCAAAGGCACAATGGCGGTGATATTTTCGCGGTTGGGCAGGTTTTCCAACGTATGCACATCGAGGTGGTCGTAATGCGCATGGCTGATGACCACGACATCGATGGGCGGCAAATCTTCGATGAATAATCCCGGCGGCAAAAGGCGTGCGGGCCCCGCAAACGACATGGGGCTGGCGCGGCGGCCAAACACGGGGTCGGTGAGCACGCTCACCCCGTCGAGGCGGACCAGAAAACTGGCATGGCCAATCCAGCTGACGAAATCGGCGTCGCCAAGGGCGGCCAATTGCGCTTTGGCTTGCTGGCGCGCCAGCGCATGATTGGCCGGAATCGGCTGCCCGCTATGGGTGACTTGGCGCCAGACCGCTTGCCCTAAAAATTGCAGCCGTCGGCCAACCGAGACATAGCGCGTCATGCTGCCGGGCGGATTGCGGAACCCATTTTCGAGATGATGATACGGCTTATCGCCGCCCAAAGGCTTGCCCGTGCCACAAGATGATAAAACCACGCCCAAGACGACCAGCGCGCCGATACCCAATACTGCCGACATATTCATATTTCTCACCATTCCTTGCGCCAAAGCGCCATCCCACAAAAAACGGCGGCCCGAAGACCGCCGTTCATCTATATAGGTCGGATACGCCTTTGTATCCAGTCCTAGATAAAGCCAAAAGGCTTAGTTATCTAGGCCTTGCCATACTGGCCAGCACTTGCCACCCGCTTTGCTTGCGAGGGCTTTTTGTGCGGCTTTCGCGTCGGCACCATTTTGGGCGGCGCTATAGTCGGCTTTACCTGTGCACCAAACATAGAATTGGTGGTTGCCCGATTGCGACATCGCATCGAAGCTAGAATCAAGAGCTACAGCGGCATTTGGCAGCGCAAAAGCGGCGGCCAGTACCAGAGCAGAAACAGTGTTTTTCATAATCATCTCCCATTTGTGATGACCTGAGAGTGGCCTGCACGTCGAAAAAATAAAACTAAAAGTTTTGTTAGGTTTACGGAGCCCCGCAAAATATGTGCTAAGCTATTGATAATAATAAGAAAGGGAAATTATGACCGTCTCTCCATATCAAGACATCATCGACCGATATCGCATTTTTGCCGATTATGAAGCCAAGGACCGCAGCCCGCCTTATGTGGCTTTGGCAAATATTTTCGCCAAAAGCGAACCCTGCTTGCGGTATGTCTCGCAATTTTCGACCGACAAACAACAGCCAAACCTAATCTTCGCGGCCTTGCGCAAAATCGCGGGCGTGCCAGATAGCCAAGCCAGCGCCGAGGCCGCCTTGGCCGAACATGGCCCCGCCATTGCCCAATTGGTGCAGGCGCGGCGCACCCAAACCAATGAGCCCGCCCGCTGCGCCGCTTTATATATGGCGCTCTCCAAAGTGGCCGAAACAGATGATAGACCCATCGCGCTCCTTGAAATCGGCGCCTCGGCCGGGCTTTGCCTCTTGCCTGATTATTACCAATATCGCTTTCAAGACACCCACAGACGGCCCCAAAAGGCCGAAGCGGACGCGCCGATTATCGATTGCGACGTCAGCGGCACGCCGCCTTTTGATACCGCCTTGACCATCGGCTGGCGCCATGGGGTCGATATCCATCCGATTGATATTGGCGACGCGGACGAGTGCGATTGGCTGGAA
The DNA here is from genome assembly GCA_018660505.1 of Rhodobiaceae bacterium. Lineage (GTDB taxonomy): Bacteria > Pseudomonadota > Alphaproteobacteria > RS24 > RS24 > UBA8337. The sequence goes on from JABJKE010000030.1 coordinate 121,347, forward strand.
ACGCTCATCTGGCCAGGCCAAGAACCGCGTCGAGCCCGCCTTCAAGCAGCGCTGCGGGTAGCGCAAAAACAGAGTTTCGAAATCGAGGCCGGCGACGCTGTCGACCAACTCGACGCGCTTGTGGAAAAAGCGCCGCGCGATATGTGTGTGGTTGTCTATCATGGCGCGGTGATGAATTACCTGCCGCCCCATCGGGTGCAAGATTTCGTCACAAAAATTCGCGCCCTGCCCGTGCGCTGGATTAGCCAAGAAGACCCGCATTTATTTCCAGATTTTGTCGATGCGCAGAATAAAAAAATTCAACCGCGCGACATGCTGGGTCGTTTCCTTCTGGCGCTGGATGGCAAAGCTTTGGCGCATACGCATCCCCATGGCGCGGATGTGGTCTGGCTGGCCGATTAAGCCTTCAATAAGTCGGCGGGCGCGGGGCGTTCGATTAACGCCATGCCCATTTGGGTGAAAAGCGCTTGCACCGATTGCTCGACGACGGCCAAAGCGGCTTCATCGGTGCCGCGCGCCACCACGCTGACACCTGCGCCATCGGCGCCATAAAACGGATAGAGCCCAATCGAGATATCGGGATATTGGCCTTGCAGCTTCTCCATCGCCTCGGCAATCGAGCCTTCTGGCACTTGCGCGGTTACCGTGATGGAGGACAATTTCTCGCCGCCTTGCAAAGTCGGCAGAATATTTTCCATCATCGCTTGCATGATTTTCGGCACGCCGGCCATCACATGCACATTTTCAATGCGAAAGCCCGGTGCCGTCGAGACCGGATTATCGATGAGGCTCGCGCCTTCCGGGATGCGGGCCATGCGGGCGCGGGCGGCATTAAATTCAATATCTTGCGCCTCGTAATGCGCCTCTAAAAGCTGCACGGCAATCGGGTGCATTTCTAGCTTCACGCCAAAGGCGGCGGCAATGCAATCGGCGGTAATGTCGTCATGCGTGGGGCCAATGCCGCCTGTGGTGAACACATAAGTATATCTCGCCCGCAGGGCATTGACGGCGGCCACTACGTCGTCCATCTCGTCTTGCACAATGCGCACTTCGCGCATATCGACGCCAATTTCGCCCAAGGCGCTGGCCACAAAGGCTAAGTTTTTATCTTGCGTGCGGCCCGATAAAACTTCATTGCCGATGATCAACATGGCGGCGGTAACGGGCTTGGCGGTTTGGGTCATGATAGCTCTCCTGGCCGATAAACTAGCTCTGCCGCGAAATAATACAAGGCGCGAAATTATCGACACATCCCCTCGCCTTATGCTAGTTCTTAGCCAAAGGATTGACCATGAACTTTATCGAAGCCAGCTTTGAGCCGCTTAAAAATACCGGACAAATTAAAATCCATTCGGCTGAGGATTTCGAAGCCATGCGCACCGTTGGGCAAAAGGCGGCGCAAACGCTCGACCTATTGAGCGAGTTTGTAAAACCGGGGGTCAGCACACAAAGCTTGGACGATAAAGCTGTTGAGATTATTCGCGACCTCGGCGCCGTGCCCGCCCCGCTGAATTATCGCGGCTTTCGCAAATCGATTTGCACTTCCATCAATCATGTTGTTTGCCATGGTATTCCCGGCGAAAAACTGTTGCGCGAAGGCGATATTATGAACGTCGATGTGACGCTATATCATGACGGCTGGCATGGCGACCATAGCCGCATGTATGGCCTTGGCGAGACTTCCGTCAAAGCGCAACGGCTGATGGATGTGACCTATGATGCGCTAATGCAGGGGCTGCAAGTCACCAAGCCGGGCGCCACTTTGGGCGATATTGGCCACGCCATTCAATCTTATGCCGAGCTGAACCGCATGGCTGTGGTGCGCGATTTTTGCGGCCATGGGCTGGGGCGGATTTTTCACGATAGCCCAAATATTTTGCATTACGGACGCCCGGGCGAAGGGCTGGTATTGCGCGAAGGCATGTTTTTCACCGTTGAACCGATGCTGAATTTGGGCAAGCCCGCGGTTAAAATTTTGGGTGATGGCTGGACGGCTGTCACGCGCGACCGCACGCTGTCGGCGCAATTTGAACATTCCGTCGGGGTTACCGCGACGGGCTGCGAGATATTTACCAAATCATTAAACGGCAGCGATACACCGCACCGAAACCCCGCTGGCTAAAAGGAAACAGGGTGCAAGAAAAACCAATAAAACCGCCACCCACCAAACCCCCTAAAAATTACCGAGCGGGCCACCGTGCCCGTTTGCGCGAGCGGTTTCGCAAAGCCGGGCCCGACAGCGTGCAAGACCATGAATTGCTCGAGCTGATTTTATTTCGCGCCATTCCGCGCCGCGATGTCAAAGATTTGGCGCATAAGCTCATCGAGCGGTTCGGCGATTTATCCGCCGTCTTGGCCGCGCCGCGCGACGACCTTCTGGCCATCAAAGGGGTCAGCGAAGGCGTGGTCGATGATTTTCTGGTGGTGCGCGCCACCGCTTTGCGCTTTGGCCAATCTAAAATCTTGCACAAGCCGGCGCTGGCCCATTGGCAAGATTTGGTTATTTATTGCCGCACAAAAATGGCCGAGAACCAGATAGAAGAATTTCATGTGCTGTTTTTAGACAAACAAAACCGCATTATCGCCGATGAAAAAATGGGGCAAGGCACCGTCGACCACACGCCAGTCTATCCGCGAGAGGTGATCAAACGCGCCCTGACGCTCAACGCGACGGCGCTTATCATCGCCCATAATCACCCCAGCGGAGACCCGTCGCCCTCGCGCGCGGATATTGATATGACGCATAAATTGCGCGATTTAGCCAAGGGATTTAACATCAGCCTGCACGACCATTTGATTGTCGCGCGAGGGGAAGTTTTGAGCTTTAAAGAAAAAGGACTGCTTTGAGAGCAAAATTTGCGCTTTGCACACACGAAAAGCCATTTGGCGCCCAATCTGGCTCAACCTAGGCTTTAATCAGCGGCATATTTCTGTTACATCGAGGCTCAAAGGAGACTGCCAATGATTCCCCGTTATGCCCGCCCAGAAATGACCGCCCTTTGGGAAGCCGAAAGCCGCTTCTCTATCTGGCTCGAAATTGAAACCCACGCCATGGATGCCATGGTGAAACTCGGCATTGTGCCAGCCGAAGCGGCCAAAGCGGTGCGCGAAAAAGGCAATTTTGATGTCGCGCGCATCGATGAGATTGAGCGCGAAGTCAAACATGACGTCATCGCTTTTTTAACCAGCTTGGCAGAATATGTCGGCCCCGAAGCGCGCTTTGTGCATCAGGGCATGACCTCCTCCGACGTTTTAGACACCTGCTTGAGCGTGCAATTAATGCGCGCCAGCGATATTTTGCTGCAAGATTTAGAAGCGCTGCTGGCGGCCATTAAAAAGCGCGCCATGGAGCATAAGATGTCAGCCTGTATTGGCCGCAGCCACGGCATTCATGCCGAGCCCACGACTTTTGGTCTCAAAATGGCGCAAGCCTATGCCGAGTTCGACCGTTGCCGCGACCGCCTGGTGGCGGCGCGCCAAGAAATTGCCACTTGTGCGATTTCGGGCGCCGTCGGCACTTTTGCCAATATTGACCCAAGCGTTGAGGCCCATGTGGCCGAGGCCATGGGGCTGCAAATCGAGCCGGTTTCGACGCAAGTTATTCCGCGCGATCGCCACGCTATGTTCTTTGCCACTTTGGGCGTCATCGCCTCCTCGGTCGAGCGGTTGTCGGTGGAAGTGCGCCATTTGCAACGCACGGAAGTTTTGGAAGCCGAAGAATATTTCTCCGAAGGCCAAAAAGGCTCTTCCGCGATGCCGCATAAACGCAATCCGATTCTGACCGAAAACCTAACCGGTCTGGCGCGTTTGGTGCGCGGCATGGCGGTGCCCGCCATGGAAAATGTGGCGCTATGGCACGAACGCGATATTTCGCATTCCTCAGTTGAGCGGATGATTGGCCCCGATGCCACCATCACGCTCGATTTTGCTCTGGTGCGTTTGACCAATGTGGTCGACAACCTATTGGTTTATCCCGAGCGGATGCAAGAAAATCTCGATAAATTGGGCGGTCTGGTGCATTCGCAACGGGTGCTTTTGGCGCTCACGCAAGCCGGTGTGAGCCGCGAAGATGCCTATCGTTTGGTTCAACGCAACGCCATGCCTGTCTGGCGCGGCGAAGGCACATTCTTGGACTTGTTAAAAGCCGATACGGACGTGGTTTTGAGCGATGCCGAATTGGACGCTCTGTTTGACCTTGGCTATCACTTTAAACACGTGGATACGATTTTCACCCGTGTTTTTAAATAGCCAGTAACGAGGTTTGCGAGAATCAGCCGCAAGCTTTAACCTCTCCGTCATGTTAACGGGGTATGGAGACAAAAATGTCAAAACGGGTTCGCCTCTATGAAGGCAAAGCGAAAATACTCTACGAAGGCCCAGAGCCCGGCACTTTGGTGCAGCATTTTAAAGATGATGCCACCGCTTTTAATGCCGAAAAACACGAGGTGTTTGAAGGCAAAGGCGTTTTAAACCATCGCATTTCGGAATATATTTTCCAGCAGTTGGCGCAAATTGGCATTCCGACGCATTTCATTAAATCGCTGAACATGCGCGAGCAATTGGTCCGCGAGGCGGAAATTATTCCCATTGAATTCGTGGTGCGCAATGTCGCCGCTGGCTCGCTGGTCAAGCGCCTTGGGCTCAATGAAGGCGATGTGCTGCCGCGCCCCTTGGTGGAATTTTATTACAAAGATGACGCGCTCGGCGACCCGATGATTTCGGAAGACCATATCGCCGTCTTTGGCTGGGCGGGGCCGCAAGAGATGGATGAGATTGTCTCCATGTCGCTGCGCATTAATGATTTTATGACCGGTCTCTTTCAAGGGGTCGGCATTCGGCTGGTCGATTTCAAAATCGAGTTCGGCCGCATTTGGGATGGCGAAACCCAACGCATTGTCTTGGCCGATGAGATTAGCCCCGATAGCTGCCGCCTCTGGGATGTGGGCTCGGGCGAGAAACTCGATAAAGACCGCTTCCGGCAAAACCTCGGCGGCATGATAGACGCCTATCAAGATGTTGCCCGCCGCCTTGGCCTATTGAGCGACACGGCGCCGGAAAAAGGCGATGGCCCGAAACTTGTTAAGTGAATTTACGGTAAGGAATTAAGATGAAAGCCACCATCCACATTACGTTAAAAAACGGCGTGCTCGACCCACAAGGCAAAGCCATTGAAAACGCCCTTGGCTCTTTGGGCTTTGGCGGGGTCGACGAGGTTCGCCAAGGCAAGCTCATCGAAGTGCGCTTAGACGAGACCGACGCCGATAAAGCGCGCGCCACCCTGACCGATATGTGCGAGAAATTGCTCGCCAATACGGTGATTGAAAATTACGACATCCACCTCAGCGAGGCGTAAAACCAATGCAAGCAGCCGTTATTGTTTTCCCGGGCTCCAACTGCGACCGTGATGTTGCCGTGTGCCTAGAAGCCGCCACGGGGCAAGCTCCCCTTATGGCTTGGCATGGCGATGCCAATCTTCCCAAATGCGATTTAATCGTCTTACCCGGCGGGTTCTCTTACGGCGATTATCTGCGCTGCGGCGCCATGGCGGCCAATAGCCCCATCTTGCGCGAAGTGGTGGCACAAGCGCATAAGGGCGCGGCCGTTTTGGGCATTTGCAATGGCTTTCAAGTGCTGACCGAATGCGGGCTTCTACCCGGCGTTTTAATGCAAAACAAAGGCCTGAACTTTGTCTGCCGCAACACGCAGCTCACCATCGCCAATAATAAAACCGCCTTTACCTCGCTGTATGGCGCGGGCGAAGAGATTACCATTCCCGTGGCGCATAATGAGGGCAATTATTTTGCCGATGACGACACACTCAAACAATTGCAAGACGAAGACCGCATCGCACTGACCTATGCCAAGGGCGACAACCCCAATGGCGCGTGCCTCGATATTGCCGGTATCAGCGATACATCGGGCCGCATTGTCGGCATGATGCCGCATCCAGAACGCCGCGCCGAAGCCGCCCTTGGGGGCGACGATGGCAAGCGTATGTTCACCGGCGTTGTGGAGATGCTATCATGAGCCATATCAATGACACCCCGATTACCGAGGCGCTGGTAGCCGAACACGGGCTGACGCCAGACGAATTTCAAAAGGTCTGTGAGCATATGGGTCGGGTGCCCAATTATACCGAGCTCGGGGTTTTCTCGGTCATGTGGTCGGAACATTGCTCGTATAAATCATCTCGCAAATGGCTGAAAAAACTACCCGTATCGGGCCCGCAAGTCATCCAAGGGCCGGGCGAAAACGCTGGCGTCATTGATATCGGCGACGGCGATGCGGCGGTGTTTAAAATGGAAAGTCATAACCACCCTTCTTTCATCGAGCCCTATCAAGGCGCCGCCACGGGCGTGGGCGGCATTATGCGCGACGTCTTTACCATGGGCGCGCGCCCCGTTGCCAATTTAAACGCGCTGCGTTTTGGCGCGCCAGAGCACCCCAAAACCCGCCATCTTGTGGCCGGCGTCGTGTCGGGCATTGGCGGTTATGGCAATTGCATGGGCGTGCCGACGGTGGGTGGCGAGATTAATTTCGACCCGAGCTATAATGGCAATAATCTGGTGAACGCCATGTGCGTGGGCGTGGCGCGCACCGATAAAATTTTCTATGCGGCCGCCACAGGCATCGGCTCTCCGGTGGTTTATGTGGGCTCCAAAACCGGACGCGATGGCATTCATGGCGCCACCATGGCCTCGGCCGAATTTGACGATGCGTCGGAAGAAAAACGCCCTACCGTTCAAGTGGGCGATCCGTTTACCGAAAAACTATTGCTGGAAGCGTGCCAAGAACTAATGGCCTCGGATGCGATTATTGGCATTCAAGATATGGGCGCCGCGGGTCTCACCTCTTCGTCGGTTGAGATGGCCGATAAAGGCGGCGTTGGCATTGTGTTGAATCTCGACAAAGTGCCGGTGCGCGAAACCCATATGACGGGCTATGAAATGCTGCTCTCGGAAAGCCAAGAGCGCATGTTGATGGTGCTCAAACCCGGCCGCGAGCCAGAAGCCAAAGCGATTTTTGACCGCTGGGGTCTCGACTTCGCCGTCATTGGCGAGCTGACCGACACAGGCCGCATGGTGGTGCATCACCAAGGCCGCGAAATTGCCGATATGCCCCTAGGGCCCTTGGCCGATGGCGCGCCCGAATATGACCGCCCGCATGTGCCGACCCCAAAAGCGGACGACTTCAACGACGCTTGGCTGGACGGCGCGCCGGACACGCTGAGCGCGCTTAAAAAACTGATGGGCTCGAGCGAAGTGGCCTCGCGGCGCTGGGTCTATGAGCAATATGACAGCATGGTGATGGGCGATACCGTGGCCGGCCCCAGCGGCGATGCCGCGCTGGTGCGCGTGCATGGCACCAACAAAGGCCTTGCGATGTCGACCGATGTAAACCCACGCTATTGCTTCGCCGACCCGGTAGAGGGCGGCAAACAGGCGGTGGCAGAAGCCTATCGGAACATTTGCGCGATTGGCGCCAAACCTCTGGCCATCACCAATTGCTTGAACTTTGGCAATCCCGAACGACCCGAAATTATGGGTCAATTCGTCGGCTGCCTGGAGGGCATGGGAGATGCGGGCAAAACTCTCGATTTCCCCATCGTCTCGGGCAATGTGTCGCTTTACAATGAAACCAATGGCACGGGCATTTTACCGACCCCGGCCATTGGCGGCGTCGGGCTTATCCAAGACCTCGACAAAGCCGTGGGCAATAGCTTTACCCAAGACGGCCAGATTATCTATCTACTGGGCGAGACAAATGGCCATTTGGGCGCCTCGCTCTACCAGCGCGACGTGTTGGACAATCATCAGATTGTGGGCCCGCCTCGGGTTGATTTGGCGCAAGAAAAAGCCCATGGCAGCTTTGTTCGAGACGCCATCGACCAAGGCCTTATTGCGGCCGCCCACGACTTATCCGACGGCGGCCTTTTGGTGGCTTTAGCCGAGATGAGCTTGGGGCACGGCATCGGCGCTCAAATCGAGCCAGATGGCGACACCGGTTTCTGGTTCGGCGAAGACCAAGCCCGCTACCTGATGAGCGTCGCGCCGGAAAAAGCCGACGCCTTTGAAGCTTTGGCGAAAGACCTACCGCTGAAGCGGCTTGGAAAAACTGCTGGCCATACATTGACATTTGGGTCTAGCCTTTCCATATCCGTAGCAGAGCTGAATGAAATTTATGAGGGTTGGTTTCCGGCCCTCATGTCGAGTTAAGCCGAAAGGACACATCATGCCCATGAGCGCTGGTGAACTAGAGACCCTCATCCGCACGGCCCTGCCCGATGCGCAAGTCGAGATTACCGACCTGCGCGGCGATGGCGACCATTACGCGGCGCATGTGGTCGCTGCGGCCTTTGAGGGCTTGTCTCGGGTGCAACAACACAAGATGGTCTATGACGCGCTGCAAGGCGGCATGGGCGACGAATTACACGCCTTGGCGCTGCAAACCGCAGCGCCGTCGAAACACAGTTAACCCAAGTTAGGAGACGAGGATGAGCGACATTCATCAGACGATTCAAAGCGAAGTCGATAGCGCCGATGTGGTGTTGTTTATGAAAGGCACGCCTGTGTTTCCGCAGTGCGGCTTCTCTGGCCAAGTGGTGCAAATTTTAGGCCATATCGGCGTGCCCTTTAAAGGCGTCAATGTGCTGGAAGATGACGGGCTTCGCAATGGCATTAAAAGCTTTTCGAACTGGCCAACCATTCCCCAGCTTTATATTAAAGGCGAATTTGTGGGCGGCTGCGATATTATCCGCGAGATGTTTGAAGAAGGCGAATTGCGCCCGCTACTCGAAGAAAAAGGCATTGCGTTAGCTGAATAAGATAGCTGGCTGAATAAGAGAGCCGCTGAGCCAAAGAAAAAGCCCGCCGAATTGGCGGGCTTTTTTATTTCCTGTTTGACGTCCGGTCGCTTTCGCGCCCGTGCTGGTTTTGGCCAGCCTAAAATCTAATTGCGCGAATAAAATTCGACCACGAGATTAGGTTCCATTTGAACCGGATAAGGAATATCGGCCAATTGCGGCACTTGGGTCAGCGAGGCGGTCATTTTAGAATGATCGACGCTGGTATACTCCGGAATATCGCGCTCGGCGCTTTGGATCGCTTCCAGAACCACATTGAGGTTGCGCGACTTTTCGCGCACTTCCACAACATCACCCACTTTCAGACGACGGCTTGGAATATTGCACCGACGACCATTGACCATCACATGACCATGGTTGACGAATTGGCGCGCAGCAAACACGGTGGTGACGAATTTCGCCCGATACACCAACGCATCGAGACGTGACTCGAGCAAGCCTACGAGGTTCTCGCTGGTATCGCCTTTGACCCGAACCGCTTCGGCATAAATGCCTTTAAACTGCTTTTCGGTAATATTGCCGTAATAGCCTTTCAGCTTCTGCTTGGCACGAAGCTGCAGACCAAAGTCAGACAGTTTGCCACGGCGGCGCTGACCATGCTGGCCGGGGCCATAATCACGGTTGTTGACCGGGCTTTTGGGGCGACCCCAAATGTTTTCGCCCATACGGCGGTCAATTTTATACTTCGTTGATAGGCGCTTGCTCATGCGGCGCTGTCCTTACTTTAAACAAAAAAATGCGCGAGACGATTTCTCGCGGATTGGCGCGTAATATACAAAAAGCCCCGTCATTGTCAAACTGGTTTTTCGCTTATTTACGCGTCTTTCTCGATATTCTCGCCAGGGTCGCGCTCACCACGAGAAATGGCCGCCACACGCGGCTTTAAAAGCGGGTCTTTTGCCCCGCGAGGCCAGCGTAAAAGCGAATTTATCATGCCGCGAAACGTGCGCACGTCCTGTTCGGTCAGGGTCGCGCGGTGCAACATATTGCGAATATTGCGCGCCATAGCCGGCGCTTTGGCCGGCGGGGCCAAAAATCCCGAAGCCGAGAGCCCCGCTTCCAAATGCGCGAACATAGCGTTAACCTCGGCGCGCGTGGCGGGGCGCGTGTCTGGCATTTCTTGGCGCACCTCGGGTGTGGTGTCGGTGGCCTGATACCATTCATAGCCCAGAAGCAAAACCGCTTGCGCCAAATTGAGCGACGAAAATTCTGGGTTGAGCGGCACCCGACAAATCGCATCGGCGAGGGAAATATCTTCATTGTCGAGGCCGGTGCGCTCGGGGCCGAATAAAATCCCGCCCTGCAAATCGGCGTTCTCGGCTTGGCGCGCCCGCATTTCGGCCGCCACTTTCTCGGGCGTTAACACCGGCTTCACCATATCGCGCATCCGCGCCGTGGTGGCCACCAGAAAGCCCAAATCAGCGGTGGCTTGCGCCACTGTATCAAACAGTTTGTGGTTCTCAATCAAAGCAGAGGCGCCCGACGAGGCCTTCAGCGCGCGCTCATATTGCCAGCCCTCGCGGGGGCTTACCAACCTGAGGTCCGTGAGGCCGAAATTCAGCATGGCACGCGCCACGGTGCCGATATTTTCGCCTAATTGGGCGCCGACAAGGATAATTGCTGGCGCTTTTGTCCTTAAATCACTCATTCCACTCCCTTAGGCCAAAGAACGCCTTTTATCAACGCTGCAATTTTGCTATGAACTAAAGCTCACACAAAGATGTTAGGGGTTCGGCGGGCCGTTGAGCCCTGCTTCGCGCCATACCATCAGCTACAGGATGAATAGAAAATGTCGAAAATAAAAGTAGAGAATCCAATTGTTGAGCTGGATGGCGATGAAATGACCCGCATCATTTGGCAGATGATTAAAGACAAATTAATTCATCCCTATCTCGACCTTGATTTGAAATATTTCGACCTCGGCATTGAAGCGCGCGATGACACGGACGACCAAATCACCATCGATAGCGCCGAAGCGATTAAGCAAATCGGCGTTGGGGTAAAATGCGCCACCATCACCCCCGATGAAGCGCGCGTTGAAGAATTTGGCCTCAAACAAATGTGGCGCTCGCCCAATGGCACCATCCGCAATATTCTAGGCGGTACGGTTTTCCGCGAGCCGATTATTTGCCGCAATGTGCCGCGCCTGGTGCCCGGCTGGACCGACCCGATTGTCATCGGCCGCCATGCCTTTGGCGACCAATATCGCGCCACCGATTTCGTCGTGCCTGGCAAAGGCAAACTGACCATGAAATGGGAAGCCGAAGACGGCAGCGACACCAAAGAATTTGAAGTGTTTAACTTCCCCAGCGGCGGCGTGGCTATGTCGATGTATAATCTCGATGACAGTATCCGCGATTTCGCCCGCGCCTGTATGCTCTACGCCATAGACCGCCAATGGCCGCTCTATCTCTCGACTAAAAACACCATTTTGAAAGCCTATGACGGGCGCTTCAAAGATTTATTCCAAGAAGTTTTCGACGCTGAATTTAAAGACCAATTTGATAAATTGGGCATCGCCTATGAGCATCGCCTGATCGACGATATGGTGGCGGCAGCGATGAAATGGAACGGCGAATTTGTCTGGGCCTGTAAAAACTACGATGGCGATGTGCAATCCGATACCGTCGCCCAAGGCTTTGGCTCCTTGGGGCTGATGACCTCGGTTTTGTTAACACCCGATGGCAAAACCATGGAAGCCGAAGCCGCCCACGGCACGGTGACGCGCCACTATCGCGCGCATCAGCGCGGCGAAGACACATCGACCAATTCCATCGCCTCGATTTTTGCTTGGACGCGCGGCATTTCCAAACGCGCTGAATTGGATAAAAATGACGCGCTGGCGCATTTTGCCACGACGCTGGAGAAAACCTGCGTCAGCACCGTAGAGCGCGGCTCAATGACCAAAGATTTGGCACTCTTGGTCGGCGAAGGCCAAAAATGGCTCACCACCGAGGGTTTCCTCGATGCGGTTCGCGAGAATTTAGAAAAAGCGCTTTAAGCTTACCTTAACCTAACAGGGCTTCAATATCGGCAATGGCTTGCGCGCCATTTTGCGTCTCGGGGCCGCCGGCTTGCGCCATGTCTGGGCGTCCGCCGCCGCCCTGCCCGCCAAGCGCGGCAGAGCCAGCTTTCACTAAATCAACCGCATTGAAACGCGACGTTAAATCCTGCGTCACGCCCACGGCAATGCCTGCTTTGCCATTATCAATGCCAATGAAAACCACAACGCCGCTGCCCAATTGCTTTTTGCCGTCGTCCACAAGACCGCGTAATTCTTTGGCTGGCAGGCCATCGAGACAGCGCGCCATAAAGGAGACGCCGTTAATCTCGCGCACCTGCGAGGCGCTCTCGTCGCCGCCGCTATGGGCGCCCGCCAAGGCCAATTGTTTTTTGGCTTCGGCCAACTCTCGGTCGAGGTTTTTTCGCTCTTCGAGAAGCTTGCTGACGCGAGCCGGCAGGTCTTCCACGCCGACTTTCAATTCTTGCGTGGCGGCGTGCAGAATATGTTCGTGGGCGGCAATTTGGGCCAAAGCGGCTTTGCCTGTGCGCGCCTCAATACGGCGCACGCCCGAGGCGACCGCGCCTTCGGAGCTGATTTTCAACAGGCCAATATCGCCCAAACGGCGCACATGCGTGCCGCCGCAAAGCTCTACCGAATAGGCGCCCTCTGTGTCGTCTGAATTGCCCAAGCCCATCGATAAAACGCGCACTTCATCGCCATATTTCTCGCCAAACAGAGCCAAAGCGCCCGCTTCAATGGCTTCATCGGGGGTCATCAGGCGGGTCGAGACGTCGGCGTTTTGGCGGATGATATCATTGACCATGGCCTCGGCGGCATCAACTTCTTCTGGTGTCATGGCGCGCGGATGCGAGAAATCAAAGCGCAAACTCTGGTCGTTGACCAGCGAGCCTTTTTGCGTCACATGATCGCCCAACACACGGCGCAAGGCTTCGTGCAATAAATGCGTGGCCGAATGATTGGCGCGAATCGCATCGCGCCGCGCCACGTCAATTTCTTGATGCACCAGCGCGCCGTGGCGCAATTCGCCCGCCTCGACCGTGCCGTGGAGAACATGCACATCGCCGAGCCTTTTTCGGGTTTCGGTAATCTCAATCGCCAGACCCGCCCCATCGCTCAACCGACCGATATCGCCAACTTGGCCGCCGCTTTCGGCATAGAACGGGGTTTGGTTGAGCATGACGGCAATCTCGTCGCCAGCCTTGGCCTCTAGCACGGTCTCGCCATCGCGCACGATGGCCAGCACTTGCCCCTCGGCTTCGCCGGATTGATAGCCGACAAATTCGCTGGCGCCATGCTCATTACGTAAATCAAACCAAATGGCCTCCGTTGCCTCTTGGCCGGAACCCGACCAATTGGCGCGCGCGTCGGCGCGTTGTTTTTCCATCGCCGTATCAAAGCCATTGGTATCGACCGACAGGCCTTTTTCGCGCAAAGCATCTTGGGTCAAATCAAGCGGGAAGCCGAAAGTATCGTAAAGTTTAAACGCCACATCGCCCGGCAGCGTGTCGGTTTTCATTTGCCCCAATTCATCGTCGAGCAATTTCAGACCACGCCCCAACATATCACGGAAGCGGTCTTCTTCGTGGCGCAGGGTTTCCACAATCAAGGCGCTAGCGCGTTCTAATTCAGGATAGGCCGCCGCCATTTGGGTTTTTAACGCGGGAAACAATTGCCATAACACTGGCTCTTTAGTGCCCAACATATGCGCGTGGCGCATGGCGCGGCGCATAATGCGGCGCAGCACATAGCCGCGCCCCTCATTGGACGGCAAAACGCCATCGGCGATTAAAAACGCCGACGAGCGCAAATGGTCGGCAATCACCCGATGGCTGACCCCATGCGCGCCCTCAATGCTTTGGCCAGATATATCGGCCGAGGCCTCGATGAGATGATACATGAGGTCGGTATCGTAATTATCGTGTTTGCCTTGCAAAACCGCGCCAATGCGCTCTAGCCCCATGCCCGTATCGATACTGGGTCGGGGTAAATCCACGCGCGTGCCATCGCTTTGCTGCTCATATTGCATGAATACGATGTTCCAAATTTCAATAAACCGATCGCCGTCTTCTTCCGGGCTGCCCGGGGGGCCACCGGCAATGGCTTCGCCATGGTCGAAGAAAATTTCGGAGCATGGACCACAAGGGCCCGTGTCGCCCATTGACCAGAAATTATCAGCCGTGCCAATGCGGATGATTCTATCTTCCGACAGGCCCGCAATTTTTTGCCAAAGGCCGAAAGCCTCTTCATCTTCTGCATAGACCGTTGCCAGTAATTTCTCAGCCGGCAGGTCGAGTTCCTTGGTCAAAAAATTCCACGCGTAATGAATGGCTTCTTCTTTAAAGTAATCGCCAAAGGAAAAATTTCCCAGCATTTCGAAAAACGTATGGTGGCGCGCGGTATAGCCAACATTGTCGAGGTCATTATGCTTGCCGCCAGCGCGCACGCATTTTTGCGAACTCACCGTGCGCGGACCGACCCATTTTTCGGGGATGGCTTCTTGCCCGGTAAAATAATTCTTAAACGGCACCATGCCCGCATTGGTGAACAAAAGCGTCGGGTCATTCAGCGGCACGAGCGGGCTGGAGGCCACCACTTCGTGCGATTCCGCTTTAAAATAATCTAAAAAACTTGCGCGGATATCCGCCAGACCAGTCGACATGGTTCACCTCACTCTATGCCTTTTACATAGCCGTTCGCGCGCTCAAGAACAAGAAGCTTCCCCTGCCGATAGCACAACAAAAAGGCCCGACAAAGCCGGGCCTTTCAATTTATGTCACTGTAAGCTCGATTGTCAGTTCGACTGCCAGTTCGCTTGCTAGTGCAAAAGACTAACCTGCCGCTTCTTCCACCGGAGCTTCATCTTGCCCCTTGGCCAATAAGGCTTCTTCCTCTGTTAGCTCTTCAACATCGATGAGACCCGCATCAGCGCGCACTTTGGCTTCAATTTCCGCCGCCATATCTGGGTTTTCGAGCAAGAACTTGCGGGTGTTTTCTTTGCCTTGGCCGATGCGTTGCGTGCCATAGCTATACCAGCTGCCGGCTTTCTCAACGATTTCAGCTTTCACACCGAGGTCAATCAGCTCCCCCATTTTGGAAATGCCTTCGCCATATAAAATGTCAAATTCGACGACGCGGAAAGGCGGGGCCACTTTATTCTTCACCACTTTCACGCGGGTCTGGTTTCCAATCACTTCATCGCGGTCTTTAATGGCGCCAATGCGGCGAATGTCCAAACGGCACGACGAGTAAAATTTCAGCGCATTGCCGCCAGTGGTGGTTTCGGGCGAGCCGAACATCACGCCAATTTTCATCCGAATTTGGTTGATGAAAATCACCATCGTATTGGAACGCGAAATCGAGCCAGTCAATTTACGCAGCGCTTGGCTCATCAACCGCGCTTGCAGACCTGGCAGACTGTCGCCCATATCGCCTTCTAATTCGGCTCTTGGGGTCAAGGCTGCCACCGAGTCGATAACCAAAACATCGACCGCCGCAGAGCGCACCAATGTATCGGCAATTTCGAGCGCCTGCTCGCCATTGTCTGGCTGCGAAATCAGCAAATCTTCCACATTCACGCCCAGCTTATTTGCATAGCCGGGATCCAGCGCATGTTCCGCATCGATAAAGCCACAAGTGCCACCGACTTTTTGCGACTCGGCAATCGTATGCAGCGCCAAAGTGGTTTTGCCCGAGCTCTCCGGACCATAAATCTCAATCACCCGCCCTTTGGGCAAGCCACCAATGCCAAGCGCAATATCAAGCCCCAGCGAGCCCGTTGAAATGCTCTCGATAGCTTCGATACTGGCTGGATCGCCCAGCTTCATAATCGAGCCTTTACCGTAACTTTTCTCAATCTGAGACAACGCCGCTTCCAGCGCTTTTTTCTTCTCTTCACTCTTTTGCATAAGGTTCACCACTTCAGCCATAATCTAAGCTCCCGTTATTTCATAGCCCGATAGTGCGGGCAATGAAGCATTATGTTCACTTTTTGTTCTATTTGTCAAGAACAGGTATAAGCCATTGAATTGGTGCTATTTTTTATAAATTTAAACCTGTGTGTAAAAACCAAATCGGCGATTTTAAGCGGTGCTGGATAGAATCACCAAATGGCATTAGTCGTCGCGATAGACCCGCTCGCGCTTTTCGTGGCGCTCTTGGGCTTCCAGTCCCATGGTCGCAATGGGGCGCGCATCGAGACGCTTCAAACTAATCGGGTCGCCGGTCTCTTCGCAATAGCCATAGGTCTTATCTTCGATACGCCGCAGCGCGCTATCAATTTTATTGACCAGCTTGCGATGCCTGTCGCGCGTGCGCAGCTCGAGTTGTTTCTCGGCTTCTGAATTGGCACGGTCGACGTCATCAGGGTGATTGACGCTTTCGTTTTGCAAGCCCATCACCGTCTCTTTGGTTCCTTTAATCAGATCGTCTTTCCAGTCCATCAGCTTGCGACGGAAATACTCTCTTTGCCGAGCGTTCATAAATGGCTCGTCATCTGTTGGAACATAGTCTTTCGGCAGTCGGGTCGCCATGAGCGTCTCTTCCCTATCATTTCGTTTTTCGTCCATCGCCTTTTGAGCAATTAAACGAGCGCATTTTCTATAGGTAATTCGAGGCATAAAATCAAGCCACCTTCGCGTTAATAAGTTTACAGAATTGACACTTGCACGCACGCGAGCTTGCCCTTAGTCTTTGCCGCCATACGTCGCCTGTTACAGGTAATTTGATATTCATGAGGAAACCATCCATGTCCCAAAAGTTTGAAGGCACCGAAAATTATATCGCCACTGAAGATTTGCGCATTGCGGTTAATGCCGCGTTAACGCTGCAACGCCCGCTGCTGATTAAAGGCGAGCCCGGCACGGGTAAAACCGTTTTGGCGGAAGAAGTTTCCAAAGCCCTGAACATGAAGCTGATTACCTGGCACGTGAAATCGACCACCAAGGCGCAACAAGGGCTTTACGAATATGACGCTATCACCCGCCTGCGCGACAGCCAATTGGGCGACGAGCGCGTGAAGGATGTGAAAAACTACATCAACAAAGGCAAGCTGTGGGAAGCCTTCGAGCAAGAAGAACGCGCCGTGCTGCTGATCGATGAAATTGATAAAGCCGACATCGAGTTTCCAAACGATTTGCTGCAAGAGCTAGACCGCATGGAATTTTACGTTTACGAGACCGGCGAAACCATTAAGGCGGCGCAGCGCCCGCTGGTTATCATCACCTCGAACAATGAAAAAGAATTGCCCGACGCGTTTTTGCGCCGTTGCTTCTTCCACTATATCTCCTTCCCCGATGCCGATACGATGACCGAGATTGTAGATGTGCATTATCCAGACATCAAAGACCGTCTGGTGAAAAACGCCCTCGCCTCGTTTTACGAAGTGCGCGATGTGCCCGGCCTGAAGAAAAAGCCTTCGACGTCCGAGCTTTTGGATTGGTTGAAACTTCTGATGAACGAAGACATCGACCCGGAAACCCTGCGCCAGCAAGATGCCGGCAAGCTGATTCCGCCGCTGCATGGCGCGCTGATTAAAAACGAGCAAGACGTGCATTTGTTTGAGCGTCTGGCCTTTTTGGCGCGGCGAGAGCGCAATTAGATTGACTGAAAGGGGCCTGTCCCATGTTCGTTAATTTTTTCCATGAGCTGAAAAACGCCAATGTGCCCGTCTCCTTGCGCGAATATTTATCGCTGCTCGAAGCGCTGGACCATGAGGTCATTCAAAACGAAGTGACCGAGTTTTATTATTTGTCGAAAGCCGCCCTCGTCAAAGACGAACGCAACCTCGATAAATTCGACCAAGTTTTCGGCACCGTGTTTAAAGGGCTGGAGAGCTTGGGCGATGGCGAGGTTTCGGAAATTCCCGAAGACTGGCTGCAAACGCTGACGGAAAAATTCCTCTCGGAGGAAGAAAAAGCCGAAATTGAAGCGCTCGGCGGCTGGGACAAAATTATGGAGGAGCTGAAAAAGCGCCTCGAAGAGCAAGAAAAACGCCACGAAGGCGGCAATAAATGGATTGGCACCGGCGGCACCTCGCCGTTTGGCTCGGATGGCTATAACCCCGAAGGCGTGCGCATTGGCCAAGACAAGAATAAAAACTTCAAAGCGGTTAAAGTCTGGGACAAGCGCGAATATAAAAACCTCGACGACAGCGTCGAGCTGGGCACGCGCAACATCAAAGTAGCGCTGCGCCGTTTGCGCCAATTCGCGCGCGATGGCGAAGCCGATATGCTGGACCTTGATGACACCATTAAATCGACCGCCAATGCCGGCTATCTCGACATTAAAATGATCGCCGAGCGTCGCAACCGGGTGAAAGTTCTGGTGTTTTTCGATATCGGCGGCTCGATGGACCCGCATATTCGGCTTTGCGAAGAGCTGTTTTCGGCCGCGCGCAGCGAATTTAAAAACATGGAATATTTCTACTTCCACAATTGCCTCTACGAAGGCGTGTGGAAAGACAACAACCGCCGCCACAACGAAAAAATGGATACATGGGACGTGCTGCACACCTATGGCAGCGACTATAAAATCATCTTCGTGGGCGATGCCTCGATGAGCCCCTATGAGATTACCTATGAGGGCGGCAGCGTGGAACATTGGAACGAAGAAGCGGGCGCGCTATGGCTGAAACGCCTGACCGATATCTACGAGAGCGCCATCTGGCTGAACCCGCTGGGCGAACGCTATTGGGAACACACGGCCTCGCTGCAAATTATTAAGCAGATTTTCTCAGATAGAATGTATCCGCTGACCATTCAGGGGCTGGATGAGGCTATGCGGGAGTTGTCGCGCTAAAAGCACCTGCCAACTTGTTGGCTTTGGTGCGCCTTGCGCCAGCGTAGGGGCGCAGCCCCGAAGTCGGCAAGAGGTTAGCAACGGGAATGGTTTTGTTTCTGGCTTTTGTTGTTTTTTATTTTGATGGAAGCTTGGCCTAAAGCTCAAGTTCAGGGCTGGCGCCCTGCCCTTGAGCCTGCTCCAAGCCAGCAAGCTGGCGTCGCAGTCGCCCGCCCCTCAAAACGGGTCGCCAACAGCTCACGCCGTTGGACGTTGGGGGGATGAATTACCGACGAACCTATTTTGCCACTATTTAATCTTTAGGAGACTGAATAGCCGATAAAATATCAGCGGCAGAATTTAGCGAGTTCGCCGTTTTCTTTGAATACCCTGTGTCCTGTGGCGCATAAATCGCACCTGCTGCTGTTAGCGTCACGGCGTCTTTAACATCTTGAGTCAACGTGGCCGCAGTCATGGTTTCAAAAGTGTTGAGCGCATTGGCGCGATGCTTATTGACTACTGCATTGTGCCGCTCCGCGCGGTATATACCAATCAGCATGAAATCAATAAAGATTAGCAATCCAAGGAAAGAAAATCTCGGGATGAAATGATTCCAAGCAATTTTTTCCGATGTGGGAGGTTGGTCAAAAAAATAAAAGTATACTGACGTAACCAATAAAGATACGGAAATGGCTATTACCCCCCAAAACCAATTTTTTGAATTTTCTACGTGCCTAGCAGACTCCACAGAAAAATGTCGTGCCTCTTGCGCCACACCAAGTTTGCTGGCCTCGTCAGAAGCCATCTCTGCAACTTGTTTAATTTGTGCTTCAGAAGCCTTGGCATTTCGGTAAACCTCTTCTATTTGACTGTAAAGTTCTTGAAGTTCTTTCGAGTTCGAGGAGGAAGCCGGTGGTTTCAAAACCCGAAGTTGGAAAGGAGCTAAGAGATTACAAATTTCATTAAGATTTTTGTATGTTTGGTCTTGAGCAGACCGATTGATACGCACTGCTTCTTCTGCCGTTGAGATGCCATTCACTCTAATTACATGGGATGCTATTGGGTCTATAAAACCCTCTAATCGCATTCCCGTTTTTTCTAATATTTTCGCTACTTTTTCAGTATCGATTAAAGAAAAATACTCTTGAACCTCTCTAAGCACATTCAGATACCCAACAAAAAGTTCGCCAAATTTTTTAGGCCCTTGCAATGAGCCAGCATCTAGGTTTTTTATCCAATCCAACTTAACGTCAATAGTTTTCCCTTCAGGATATTCACTAAACTCTGTCATTTTTACTCCTCACTACTTGGCTTTTCAGGCTCCGAAGCTTCCATGGTAAGCGAAGCCTCTTTTTGTTTTTCTTTGCATAGCCCTTCGCTTCTAACCGTAAAAACCTTTTGGTCTCCAACAACCCCATACCATTCGTCAAAATAGAAAATCGTGTCCTCAAATCCTATCAGAGGGTCGCATTCATCTCCCGGTTCTTTTATTAAGTATCCATTTAGAGAATCCGAATTTTTTCCTTTAAAACTAATCACCGCCATGGAGCTTGTGTTTTCGCTTTCATCCTCATCTACGAAAGCTAAGCACCCCAAATGGTCACCCGCCTGTCCAGGCTTGCCCATGTGGTCGTAGTTAAAATCGACAACCTGAAGCTGCTCCATCGTACCATCAATTTTTAAATCTAATCGAATTGCCAGAACAAAACTATTTCCGGGTAATGAATCAGGGTAATGGGGGTCCATTGGGACTTGTCTGAAAATAGAACTCCCTGCCCCAGTTTCGTCTCTCTCAAAACGTAAATGCGCGACGTAATTGCGAGCCACATTTTTTTCAAGAACAATCCCCAAGCACAAGCCCTTGTCCTTGTAATAACTAAAAAACATTTGCCCTAATTTTAGTTCACCAATAGGTTTCAAACCTTCAATCGCGTTTAAAAAACCTGTGTCATTTAAAGTTTCATTATTCATTATAAAGTTCCTAAAAACTGCTCCACATCGTGCAGAGCTTCATGGTTACAAAAACTTCAAGGTGACGCCGCTTAAGAGCGGTTTATTTTTCCTGCCCCCGCGAGGGTAACTAGGCCACGCAAGCGTGGCCTAATAAAACTCATTTTGTGTGACACTCTGGACAGCAATGCTTACAACCATTGGCGGCAGATTGCGTCTTCTTTGCTTCCTGCAAGGCCCGCCGACTATTTTCAAAGCGACCAAGTGGCAAGCTATTATTCGGCAAAGCCGGACAAGGGCTTTTATCAACATGAACCCAGTAATCACCATTTGCCTGTTTACCCAAACTAAAAGAATATTTAGCCATTCAACTCACCTCCTTTCTATTTTTATTTTTCAAAGAGAGCTAACTGGTCAAGTATAGATGACTTCCTAGCTTCGGCTGCTTCTAAAAAGCATTTGCTCAAATAAAACTTTCGTCGGGCCTATTAATTACGGGGATAAGTTTTGCGACACCCCACAACAAACCCTAGATTGCCCCCGCTCCCCCACTCGCCTATGGCGTGTAACACCCTGCCGCAATTTAGTGCTAAGCTCTCCACATCCCTCAGGTCGACGGCCTGAGGGTTGGGGCTTAGAACTCCCCTCGTAAAGCGGGCGCATGCTGCTAAGCCCTACGCTATCGACTTAGCATTTACTTGGCATGCGCTCGTCATTATCCGTTGCTTCGGCCTAGGCTGGGGTGATGGCGGAATATAGTGCCTCCGGCCCAATACGCCGTGCCGACTTTACGCGGTAGTTCTAACACCCCAGCACCAGCGCTAGCTGGTGTTGGTTTTGTTCGAACAAAAGAGAAAATAATGTCCGCCGAAATTTTCAACGCTTTCAACAATAGCTGGCCGATTGTGCAGGTCTTCATGCTGCTCATTTTCGCCATCACAGCAGGGCTGCTGATTACCGCCCCTTGCTGGATGCTGTTTCGTACGCTGGCCGATATCCGCGACCGCAAAACTAGCCTCGCGCCCAACACGCTGCTCTCCGTCGCCCTAGAAGACGATATTGTGGTTTTGAAAATTCGCAAAGATGCCCCGCTGACCGCACAAGAAGTGGTCAGCATTCTGCCAATGCTATCCGAAGACCAATCGGTCTATCCGCCCGCCCCAAAAGTTAGGTAAGCGAGGCCGTAAAGCGCGCAATCCGTCCGCAGGCTTCCACCAAATTCTCATCCGATGTCGCATAGCTAATGCGGAAAAACGGCGACAGGCCAAACGCCTCGCCATGCACCACCGCCACGCCTTCGGCCTCTAGCAAAGCCGTGGCAAACGCCTCATCACTGTCAATCCGCGTGCCGTCGGGCGCGGTTTTGCCGATGCAGCCTTGGCAGCTCGGGTAGACATAAAACGCGCCTTCGGGCGTTTGGCACTCGATATGCGCCGCGTCGTTTAGCAGTTTCACCACCAAATCGCGGCGTCGTTTAAACGTCTTATTATTCTCCGGAATAAAATCTTGCGGGCCGTTTAAGGCCTCCACCGCCGCCCATTGGCTTATCGACGTGGGGTTGGAGGTCGATTGCGATTGAATTTTCGTCATCGCCTTAATCAGCTCCAAAGGCCCCGCGCAATAGCCGATGCGCCAGCCCGTCATCGCATAGGCTTTCGACACGCCGTTCATCGTCAACGTGCGCTCGTAAAGCGCGGGCTCGACTTGCGCAGGCGTGGCGAAAACGAAATTGTCATAGGTCAGATGCTCATACATATCATCGGTCAAAATCCAGACATGCGGATATTTTTTCAACACATCCGTCAGCTTGCGCAATTCCGATTCAGAATAAGCCGCGCCCGTGGGGTTGGACGGCGAATTGAAAATAAACCATTTGGTTTTATCGGTAATGGCGGCCTCTAAATCTTCGGGCTGCAATTTAAATCCGTCTTCGGCGCGCGCTTCCACAATCACCGGTTCGCCGCCCGCCAAGGCCACAATATCGGGATAGCTCACCCAATAGGGCGCGGGGATGATCACCTCATCGCCGGGGTTGAGCGTCGCCATCATGGCATCATAAATCACCGGCTTGCCGCCGGGGGCCACAAAGGTTTGCGCGGGCTCATAATCCAGCCCATTGTCGCGCTTCAGCTTGGCGCAAATCGCCTGTTTCAGCTCGTCAATGCCGGTCACCGCCGTGTATTTGGTTTCGCCGCGCGCAATCGCCTCCACCGCGGCCTGCTTGATGTTTTCGGGCGTATCGAAATCGGGTTCGCCGGCCCCCAGACCAATCACATCGCGGCCTGCGGCGCGCAATTGACGCGCCTTATCGGTAACCGCCATCGTCGCCGATGGGCGCACCCGCGAAAGACTTTCTGACAAAAATGACGACATGAGATAACTCCTTGCTCGAAACACCATTTGAGCGCAAGCTACATGCTTGAGAATATGAAAACAAGAACGAAAGGATACTCTCATGCCAAAGCGATTCACTTCGCTGTTGATGGTTTTTGCCTGCGGTTTACTGGTCGGCTGGCTCGGCTCGAACGCCAGCCAACCCGCGCCCCCCTCAGCCCAAGCTCAAGTGCCAAGCCGCGCCATCTCGATGGTCGATAAAGCCTATCGCATGATTACCGAAGACGGGCTTTTCGCCTTTAACGCCATGGACAAAGACCCGGGGTTTTATCAAGACGGGCTGTATTTATTTGTGCTTTCCGCCGATGGCGAGAACCTCTATCACAGCGCCGACCGTACCCTTGTGGGGCAAGATTTCTCGGGCAAGCGAGATGTCAAAAACCGCCCCTATGGCCAGCGCCTGATCCGCGACACCGCCGCGCAAGGCGTCTGGCACGCTTATGAAACCGGCAATACCGCCAGCGGCGAAAACCAATGGAAACTAACCTATGCCCGCCAAACCGACCGGGGGCATATTATCGCCGCCGGCATTTTTGCGCGGGCGCCGCATTAACCAAAAATTATCCCAAACAAGCCACGCTAAGCTGGGTTTAACGAACAATAATAACAACCAATGGACTTCCCATGGCCCTCTTGATTTCACAGGTATTTCTGCTCGCCGTCTATGTTTTGGTGCATGTGCTAATCGCCATCGTTGCGGTGCACATCGGTCTTTGGCTGCAAGGCAGCGTCGAATGGCTGATCGATCGCGTCAACGCCAGTCCCGACGATATCGACAAGCGGTTTCCAAAAGCCTAACCGCGATGAAGGCTTGGGCGGCGCGCTTTCTATTTCTGTCAATCGCGCTATATTGCTGGCATGGCGGAAGAACAAAAAAGTCTGACAGGGCGCGGCGACTTGGCGCCCATCGAAGAACCGGGGATGCGGGAAGGCCAAGCTATGGCTTTCACCCCGCATCGCGCCGAACGGCCCGAAAAAACCGAAGGCGGCTTATCGTTTCGCATGGTCTCGGACTTCCAACCAGCCGGCGACCAACCGCAAGCCATTGAAGAGTTAATCCAAGGCATTGAAGCCGACGAGCGCGACCAAGTTCTGCTGGGCGTAACTGGCTCGGGCAAAACCTATACGATGGCGCAAGTCATCCATCGCACCCAACGCCCGGCGCTTGTTTTGGCGCCCAATAAAACCTTGGCAGCGCAGCTTTATGGCGAGTTCAAAAGCTTCTTCCCCGACAATGCGGTGGAATATTTTGTCTCTTATTACGATTATTATCAGCCCGAGGCCTATGTGCCGCGCACCGATACTTTCATCGAAAAAGAGAGCAATATTAACGAGCAAATCGACCGCATGCGCCACTCCGCCACGCGCGCGCTATTGGAGCGCGATGACGTGATTATCGTTGCTTCCGTGTCGTGCATTTATGGCATTGGCTCGGTCGAGAGCTATTCCAATATGACGCTGGAGCTGAAACCCGGATTGGAAATCAGCCGTTCGCAATTGCTCGCAGATTTAGTGGCGCTGCAATATAGTCGCAATGATATGGCCTTTGCGCGCGGCGACTTTCGCGTGCGCGGCGACACCATCGATATTTTTCCGGCCCACTATGAAGACCGCGCCTGGCGGGTCGAGTTATTTGGTGATGAGATTGATAATCTGACCGAATTTGACCCGCTGACGGGGCATAAAACCTCTGATATTGAGCAAGTGCGCGTCTATGCCAATTCGCACTATGTGACGCCTGGCCCGACGTTAAAACAGGCCGCCGTGGGCATTCAGGCAGAGCTGAAAACGCGGCTCGAAGAGTTTGAAGCGGCGGGGCGTTTGCTGGAAGCCCAACGGATAGAGCAACGCACTATGTTCGACTTGGAAATGCTAGATGCAACCGGTAGTTGTGCGGGGATTGAAAATTATTCGCGCTATTTAACCGGTCGCAAACCGGGCGAGCCGCCGCCCACTTTGTTTGAATATCTGCCCGATAACGCCCTCGTGTTTACCGATGAAAGCCATGTGACCGTGCCGCAAATCGGCGGCATGTTTCGCGGTGACTTTAAACGCAAATCAACGCTGGCGGAATTTGGCTTCCGCCTGCCCTCTTGCGTCGACAATCGGCCGATGAAATTCGAAGAATGGGATATCATGCGGCCGCAAACCGTGCATGTTTCGGCCACCCCCGGCCCGTGGGAAATGGAACGCACCGGCGGGGTGTTTGTCGAGCAGGTCATTCGTCCCACGGGGTTAATTGACCCAACCTGCGAAATCCGCCCGGCCACCAATCAGGTCGACGATTTAATGGCCGAATGCCAAGACATGGCCAAGCGGGACCAGCGCGTTTTGGTAACCGTTTTGACCAAAAAAATGGCCGAAGATTTGACCGAATATATGCATGAGCAAGGCCTGCGGGTGCGCTATATGCACTCCGATATTGATACGCTGGAGCGGATTGAGATTATCCGCGATTTGCGGCTTGGCGCTTTCGATATTCTCATCGGTATCAACCTACTGCGCGAGGGGTTGGATATTCCCGAATGTTCGCTCGTGACTATTTTGGATGCCGATAAAGAAGGGTTTTTGCGCTCCGAAACCTCGCTGGTGCAAACCATCGGCCGCGCGGCCCGCCACGTCGAAGGGCGCGTGCTTTTATACGCCGATAAAATGACCGGATCTTTGACCCGCGCCATGGCCGAGACCGACCGACGCCGAGCCCGCCAAATTGCCCATAATGAAGCGCATGGCATTACCCCCGCTTCGGTGAAGAAAAACATCGCCGATATTATCGAAGGCATGGCGGAGCAAGACAATCAAGCGGCGCCAGGGCCCTATCGGGTGCGCGAGGCGATGGAAGAAAAACAAGCGCCGCTGCTGGGCAGTAATTTACGGGCCCATATCGAAGGGCTGGAGAGCGAGATGCGCGAAGCGGCGGGCGATCTCGAATTTGAAACCGCAGCGCGCTTGCGCGATGAGATTAAACGCCTGCAAGAAACCGAATTGGCCATTGCCGACGACCCCTTTGCCCGCCAATCTGCGGTCGATGCCCGGGTGGCGGAAAGCACAGGTAAGAAAGCCAAAAAACCCCCTCGACGCCCCTCTGGACGCAGCAGAAAGGGGCCTTAAAATAAGGCCCCTTAAGCGTTAAGGTAAAGAAGCAGTCTGCAAGTCAGCCGAGGGTTTCGGCTGAAGATTAGAAATCGTAAATATAACTAACCGAGAAAACGTCGCTTTCAAATGTGCCGAAGTCATAGCTCCGGAATTCCGCCCGGAAAGGTTCATGCGAGACACCAAAACCGAAGAAAGCCCCATCATCTGTATTCGGGTCATCAATCGAAGCAAAGCCCGCGCGCAGCGTATAGCGCAGCAGCGGTGGACCGCCTAAATCGAAACCTTTCAGCAGCGACATCTCAAAAGCTGGTTGGTCTGGCTTTGGCGTTGGGCCCGTTCCGCTAGGTGCGTCATAGGCACCATTGAGCAGCGAAAGACCAACCTCAAAATTCAAATCAGACGAAAGGCGCAGGCCAAATCCGCCGGTTATAAAAATATCATCTGCATCTTCTTTAGCCAGTTCCGGTTCGTCCGTGTTCAAACCATAAGCGACGGCGCCTTCTGCCGTGCCCGAGTGACTAATAAAGCCAGTGCCGCCAAATACATAAGTGAAAGTGCCCAAGCGTTCGGCGCGCGATTGTTGCGGCCAATCTTTATAGGTTTCCATATCGTCGGCACGAGATGGGGTTATCAAGAGCGTGCTAAGCGCAAAAACAGTTGCGGCCAGCAAAAGCCCCACGCGGCGAATTGGGGCGGGTGAGGAAACGGCTTCATTTAAATAATTATAGACTTGCATCGACTTACTCCTTTTTTTGTTCTTCGACAGCTTAATGTCGCATCGGTTAAATATTGGTAAAAGCTAACGACATGGCTCCGCAAAGCGAAAGCCAATGTGACATAGAGGTGTCATGACACCTGAAAAGACACGCAATTCATAACGAAGCCCTACCGACCTGCCTTATGTTATTTTTAGGTCTGTTAGTGTTTTACCTAATTCCGGCGGCTTGTAAAACGTTTTTGTTGGGTAAGATGGGCAGCCCTTTGGCAAATCTGGCGCCGATGGCGAAAGCAAATGTTTTGCCCAAAAACTTTTACACCCTTGGGGGAAACTGCTACATCAGGCGCATGACAAAAATTACGTCCAAAGCTGTCTTGATTACTGGCGCCGCCAAACGCATCGGGCGCGCGCTCGCCGAAGGGCTGGCCGCCGATGGCTGGGCCATCGCCATTCATTATTCTAGCTCGCAAACCGAGGCCGAGCAGTTGGTCGAGGATATTCAAGCACAGGGTGGAAACGCCATAGCGCTGCAAGCCGATTTGCGCGCGGCCGCGCAAGTCGAAACCTTAGTACCCAAAGCGGCAGCCGCCTTGGGCCCCTTATCGGCGCTGATAAATAACGCCTCGACTTTCGAGCGCGACACCGCCCACACGCTGACCGCCGAGACTTGGGACACGCACCTCAACGCAAATTTGCGCGCGCCGGCTTTATTGATGCGCGATTTTGCCAATCAGCCCGAGCTGCAAGACGCAGGCCTTGGCGATAGCAATATCATCAATATTACCGACCAACGGGTGTTTCGCCTGACCCCTGATTTCGTGAGCTATACGGTTTCCAAAACCGGATTGGCCACGCTCACCCAAACTTTCGCGCAAGCTTTGGCGCCGCAACATATTCGGGTCAATGCCATCGCGCCGGGGCCAACTTTGCCCAATCCGCGCCAAGCGTTGGCCGAATTTGAAAAACAAGCCAGCCTTGTGCCCCTGGCCCATGGCGCCTCGCCGGAGGATATTGTGGCCGCGGCGCGCTATATTTTGTCCGCCCGCGCGATGACCGGCCAAACCTTGACGCAAGATGGCGGCCAGCATCTGGCTTGGCAGACGCCAGATGTCGTCGATGTCAAAGAGTAAAGTAGACAGATTATGAACCAACATCCGACCAGTGCTTCGAAAAACCTAGCCAGTGCCGCGCTTGGGCTGCGCCATGTCTTTGTCAAACGATTGGCCATTGCCGCCAATATTGGCATCCACCCGCATGAGCGTACCGCCAAGCAAACCATTCTCATTAGCCTCGATGCCGCGGTGGCGGAAACCAAGGTTCTGCCCAAAAGCAACATAGGGCCCGAAAGCACCATCGAAGACGTCGTTTGTTATGAAAGCATGAGCAAAACCGTCATCGCCATTATCGAAGAAGGCCACATTGATTTGGTGGAAACGCTGGCCGAAACCATCGCCGAGCGGCTATTGGCCGACCCGCGCATTCGCCATTTGCATGTGCAGGTGGAAAAACCAGAGGCGATTGCCGCTGCCGAGAGCGTCGGCATTTCCATTGAGCGGCTACAAACTGCTTAAATCAACGCGCTATGGCGCCTTTTCAACCCAAAAAAACCGCGCTCAAGGCGTCATTTTTTCGCTATCTATATGTTTTTCAATAGTTAAACGTAAGATGGGAGTTTTTCACACCCCCCTGCAACATTTATCGCTTTGTTGTAAAGACCGAAAATAGCCTCTAAAAAATAATTATTTTCCCTGCTTGATTTTCTTTATCTCAATAATTTCAAATACTTAAGTATTTTGCTTAAAATTTAGGCAATGAGTATGGAAATGTTATAAATCAATAGTTTGGCGGTCGAATCGTTTTTTTACACACATAGTTATCCACAGAACCCGTGCATTAAATTTTGTCCAGTTTTAGCTAGACTAAGGGTCATTTTTACCGATATTGGGTTGTATTGTGACCGAAACAGAAAAATTACAAGGACGGGCTCTCATTGAGGCCAAAGTCGCGACGCTGCCCTCTGCGCCGGGTGTCTATCGCATGTTGGATACCGAGGGCAATGCGCTCTATGTCGGCAAGGCCAAAAACCTGAAAAACCGTGTGCGCTCCTATGCCCGCCCCTCCGGCCACAATAATCGCATTTCGACGATGATTGCCGCGACGCGGCAGATGGAATTTATTCGCACGGAAACCGAAACCGATGCCCTGTTGCTCGAAGCCAATCTGATTAAAAAATTACGCCCGCGCTATAATGTTCTGCTGCGCGACGATAAAAGTTTTCCCTATATTCTCTTGGCCGACGACCATGCCGTGCCGCAGCTCTACAAACACCGCGGCGCGCGCAAAAGGCGGGGCGCTTATTTTGGCCCCTTTGCTTCGGCGGGTGCCGTCAACCGAACGTTGAATACTTTGCAACGCGCGTTTTTATTGCGCTCTTGCAGCGACAGCGTTTACGAAAGTCGCTCGCGTCCCTGCTTGCTGTATCAAATCAAACGCTGCTCGGCACCCTGCACTGGCGAAATTTCGAGCGAGGCTTATGACGAATTGGTGGAGGAAGCGCGCGACTTTTTATCTGGCAATAGCCGCAAAGTGCAAGACGCGCTGCTGGAGAAAATGCAAATCGCCAGCGAGGCGCTCGACTTTGAAGTGGCGGCCGCGGCGCGCGATCGCATTCGAGCGCTGACCTATGTGCAAAGAGGCAATGGGGTAAACCCGCTCGATGTGGTGGAAGCCGATGTCGTGGCCGTGGTGCAAGAAGGCGGGCAATCTTGCGTGCAAGTTTTCTTCATTCGCGCCGGGCATAATTTGGGCAATCGAGCCTATTTCCCGCGCCATGATAAACATCAGACCGAGACCGAAATCCTCGAAGCTTTCTTAGGCCAATTTTATGAATCGCGGCCCGTGCCGCGCGAGATTTTTATCAATCGGTCGCTATCCAGCGCCTCGCTTTTGGGCGAGGCCTTTAGCTCTCGCATGGGCCATAACGTTAAAATTCATCGCCCCCAACGCGGTGATAAGGTGAAATTAATTACCCATGCCGAACAAAATGCCAAAGAGGCTTTGGGCCGTCATGTATCGGAAAGCGCCAGCCAGCGGTTGCTTTTAAAAGGCGTGGGCGAGGCTTTTGGCCTTGCCGCCCCGCCACAGCGCATTGAGGTTTTTGACAATAGTCACCTGCAAGGCACCAATCAAATCGGGGGCATGATTGTCGCGGGACCCGATGGGTTTATGAAAAACCAATATCGGAAATTCGACATTAAAGATGAAACCACCACACCGGGCGACGATTACGCGATGATGCGCGAAGTGTTTACCCGCCGCTACGGACGCCTCGCCAAAGAAGAAACCCGCGAGACCGCCGCCTGGCCTGATTTAGTGCTTATCGATGGCGGCAAAGGGCAATTGAGCGTGGCCCGAAAAGTCATGGCCGAATTGGGCCTCGAAGATATCCCCCTCGTCGGCGTCGCCAAGGGCCCCGACCGAGACGCGGGGCGCGAGCGGTTTTTCATGGTCGGCAAGCAAGACTTCATGATGTCGCATAATTCTCCGGTGCTCTATTACCTGCAACGCCTGCGCGACGAAGCCCACCGTTTTGCCATTGGCCGCCACCGCGCCAAACGCAAAGCCGATATTCGCAAGAACCCATTGGATGGCATTGAGGGCATTGGCGGACATCGCAAAAAAGCGCTGCTGCATCATTTTGGCTCGGCCCGAGAAGTCGCCAGCTCGGCCCTGGCCGATTTAGAAAAAGTAGATGGCATTAGTGCAAAAATGGCGCAACGCATCTACAATCATTTCAACTCAGACGAGTCGTAAGGAACCGACCTCATGCAAAACCTGCCCAATCTGCTCACGCTTTTTCGTATCGCCATGATACCCGCCGTCTATGCGACCTTCTATATTGCGGGCGGGCTTGGCGATTGGCTGGCGCTGATTATTTTTTCCGTCGCTGGTCTCACCGATTTTTTTGATGGCTGGTTGGCGCGCAAATATAATGTGCAATCCGGCTTTGGCCGTATGCTCGACCCGATTGCCGATAAATTAATGGTCGCCACCTGCCTGATGCTTTTGGTCGGCTTTGATATTGTCAATGATTGGCACATGGTGGCGGCGGTCATTATTTTATGCCGCGAGGTGCTGGTCTCGGGCTTGCGCGAATATTTAATGGAGCTGCGCGTCGCTTTGCCCGTGTCTACTTTGGCAAAATATAAAACCACCATTCAAATGGTTGCCATTGGGTTTTTACTCTCCGACCAGGCGGGCGAGAGCCTTATATCGGGCGCCCATGTCATTGGCCTTGGGCTTTTATGGCTGGCCGCGATATTGACCCTCATCACGGGTTATGACTATGTGCGCCAAGGCATGAAACACGCCGATTGGTCGGATAGTTAAGCTGGTTTTTTCATGGGCTGGTCATGGCCCGCGTTTTTGGCTACATGTGCCTCAGATAAACCAACCCATTATGAGATTTGACGAGACTTAAATGACAGACCGTGCCCCGCTTCCCTGCCCCGAAATGGCTGACGTTCGTGAAACCATCGACGCGCTCGATCGCCAATTGGTGGCGCTCTTGACCGAACGGCAAAAAATGATTGAAGCAGCTGGCAAAGTAAAGCCCGCGCGCGAAACCGTGCGCGACGAAGCCCGCATTGAAGAAGTGATCGCCTTGGTGTTAAAAGAAGCCGCCAAGACAGGGCTCGCAGCAGAAATAGCGGAGCCTGTTTGGCGGCAACTGATTGAAAGCTCTATCGAGCATGAATATCGGGTGTTTGATAAACGCTAGAATTGCTTTTCAGGCACTTCCACGGTGAGGCCGTCGAGCGTATCGCTGACTTTCAACTGGCAAGCCAGGCGCGAGTTTTCTTTCACTTCAAAAGCGAAGTCCAACATATCGGATTCCATTTCCGCGCGTTCGCCGGTTTTGGCTACCCATTCGTCGCGCACATAAACATGGCAAGTCGCACAGGCACAAGCGCCACCGCAATCTGCATCAATGCCGACAACTGAATTTTTAATTGCCACTTCCATGACGGTCATGCCGTTGTCGCCTTCATGAGTAACTTCTGTGCCGTCGTGTCCGACGAAAGTAATTTTAGCCATTATGTCCTCCATTTAATTTTTAATGAATATAAGCAATTTACGCTTGAGGGCAAGCATTCGCAGGCCCATATTAGCAATTAGTGCGGCCCGGTTTTTGGCAGCCGCTTGGCTCTTCTCTTAAGGCTTCTCCTTGCTCATGCCCATGGCTCGCCACATAACCATTAAAGTCGAAACTTGGCCGCTGAAACAGCGCTTTGCCATTGCGCGCGGCAGTAAAATCGATGCCGAAGTGATTTGCGTCGAGATAGAAGAAAACGGCATTATCGGGCGCGGCGAGGCGGTGCCCTATGCGCGCTTTGGCGAAACCATGGAGACCGCCAGCGGCGCTATTGAAGCGCTTCTGCCGGCCTTACAAGCGGGCCTGAGCCGTGAGGAGCTAGCCCAAGCGCTTTTGCCCGGTGCCGCGCGCAATGCGCTGGATTGTGCGCTATGGGATTTAGCGGCCAAACAAAGCGGCGAGCGCGCTTATATCAGCGCCGGATTGGACGCTTTAAAACCCGTCACCACCGCTTTTACCATCGGGCTGGATGACGCCGACCGCATGGCCATTATGGCGGTGAAAGCCCAGGCCTATCCGCTATTGAAATTAAAACTCGGCGGCGCCGATGGGGTGATGGCAGACCTCAGCCGTCTGGCCGCTGTGGCCGAAGCCAGACCCGACGCGCAATTGGTGGTCGATGCCAATGAGGGCTGGCAGCTGAGCGAGCTGGCCCGCTATGCCGAGCCCTTGGGCCGTTATGGCGTGTTGTTTTTCGAGCAACCCGTGCCGCAAGCGCAAGAACACGGGCTGAGCCAAATCGACTTGCCGTTTTGCGCCGATGAAAGCGTCCACGACCGCCACGACATAGAGGCGATGAGCGAGGCTTATACCTGGGTGAATATCAAACTCGATAAAGCTGGCGGGCTGACCGAGGCTTTGGCTTGCGTCGACATGGCGCGGGCGCGGCACAAAAAAATTATGGTCGGCTGTATGGTCGCCACGTCTTTGTCTATGGCGCCAGCCTTTTTGGTGGCGCAACACGCCGACCTCGTCGACCTCGATGGGCCGCTCTGGTTGGCGCAAGACCGCCAACCCGGTCTGTTGTTTGAAGGCGCCAGCCTGCACCCCCCAAGCGCCGATATTTGGGGCTAACGCCTATCCCAGAGACAGGCTGAGGCGCTGACGCTATGGCTTGGGCGTGGGAAGAAAAAACCCAATTTGGCCCAAGAATAAGCTAGGTTTGGGGCATGACAATCGACTGGAACAACCCCAAATATATCGACCTGCCGGACCTGCGCATGGCGGTTTTTGAAGCCGGCACCGCGCGCGACGACCGCCCCAGTGTGGTGCTTTGCCATGGCTGGCCAGAGGTCGCCTATAGCTGGCGCAAAGTGGTGCCGCAGCTGGTCGAGGCGGGTTGGCATGTGATTATTCCCGAACAACGCGGCTATGGCTTCACCGGAAACGCGCTGAGCGATGCGGGCGATGAAAGCGGTGTGCCGCTTTACGATATGCAGCATTTAACCGGCGATATGGCGCATCTTCTCGATGCCTATGGCCTCGAGAAAGCGGTTTTTGCTGGCCATGATTGGGGCGGCATTATGATTTGGCAATTGCCGTTTTTCCAAGCCGAGCGCATCGCCGGCCTCATCGGCGTCAATACGCCCTTTATACCGCGCCTGTCGCAAGACCCGATTGAGCTGATGCGCGGCGCCTTGGGCGATGATTTTTATATCGTGATGTTTCAAAACTACGGCCAAGCCGAAGCCATATTAGACGCCGACCCCGCCCTGCCCTTGCGCTGCCTATATCGCCAAAGCGCGGGCGCGCAAGCGCAAAACCCTGCGCCAGATGCGTCTTCGGAAGTTTGGGAAAAAATCCAATTGCTGAAAATGATACGCCAAGAGGAAGCCAGCTGGCCGGGCGTGGCTTTATTAGAAGACGCGGATTTTGCTTATTACGTCGACGCCTATAAGCGCTCTGGGTTTCGCGGCGGCATTAATTGGTACCGCAATTTCTCGCGCAATTGGCAAGCCTCGGCGGGCGTCGAACAAACAGTGCCGCAGCCGAGCCTGATGATTTGTGCCGCCGACGACCGCGTTTTGCCGCCCTCTATGGCCGATGGCATGGACGCCTATGTTAGCGATTTAGAAACCCATATCATCGACGATTGCGGTCATTGGACCCAAAACGAACAGCCCGAGGCTTTGAGCCATTTAATGCTCGACTGGCTGACCCGTCGTTTTGCCTAAGCCTTACTGCTGCGCCTGAAAGTTAAAATATTTTTTACCAAACCTTGAGCCAACGCACGGCTTTGCCTATAGTCGCGCCAACTCAACAGGGACTTCCAGCGAAACGATGAACAAACCTGAAAAAATGATAGGCCAAGCCTCCGCCAAACAACTTGCGGCCATTCAAGGCGAGGCGCCTTTGCGCATTCTTCTGCCCAGCTATCGCTCCGACCCGCATACTGGCGGCCAAGGCATTTACATGCGATTGATTGCCAAAGCTTTGGTCGATTTGGGCCATCATGTGGATGTTATTTCGGGCCCGCCCTACCCCGAGCTCGACCCGCGCGTGGGGCTGATTAAACTGCCATCGCTGGATATGTATGCCCGCCCGAACCCGATTATGTGTCTCAATCGTGAGATTATCTCGAATAAGACCGACCTCTTCGAATGGTGGAGCCATAATTGGGGCGGCTTTCCAGAGCCCTATACGTTCGGCGTTCGCATGGCCGACTATATGCGCGATAAAATCGATGATTATGACATTATGCATGACAATCAGACGCTGTGTTACGGCATGCTCGATGTGCGCGCCATGGGGCTGCCGGTGGTTGGCACCATTCACCACCCGATTACCATGGATAAGCGCATCGATATTTCGCACGCCAAATGGCCGCATATGAAATTTTTGAAATGGCGCTGGTATAGTTTCCTCAATATGCAAATCAAAGTAGCGCGCCAGCTCGACCCGCTCATCGTGGTATCCGATAGCACCAAGCGCGATGTCGAGAAAGATTTCGGCGTCGACCCGAAAAAAATGGTTCGCATCCACCACGGTATCGACCATGAATTATTCCAACCCCAACCCCATATTACTCGCAAGACCAATCGATTGATGGTCACCGCCAGCGCCGATGTGCCGCTCAAGGGGCTGATTTATCTCATTGAAGCCTATGCCAGCCTGCTCGACGCGCATCCGGATTTGGAGCTGCTGGTGGTGGGGCGTTTGCGCGAAGGCCAGACCATGCAATTGCTCAATAAATTGGGCATTCGCGACCGCGTTAAATTCGTCTCTGGCCTCAGCAGCGAAGATATTCGCGACCTATACGCCGAGGCCACCATCGCTGTGTCGCCTTCGGTTTACGAAGGTTTTGGCTTTCCCGCAGGCGAGGCTTTGTCTTGCGGCGTGCCAACCATTGCCACCACGGGCGGTTCGCTGCCAGAGGTGGTGGGCGATGCCGGCCTTGTGGTGCCGCATTCAAACCCGCCCGCGCTGGCCGAAGCGATTGACGCGCTCTTGCGCGATCCGGCGCGGCGCGAAGCCATGTCGAAAAAAGCGCGCCAGCATATTCTCGATAAATTTAAATGGGAACGCTGCGCCCGCGAGGTTGTCGACCTCTATCGCCAGACTTTGGCCACCCACCATAAGGTTGCTTTGTAAATTATGCAGACCATCCATCTCGATTACCTCGGCCTCGAAGACAGCCATCGGCTGCTCGATTTAGGCTGCGGCCATGGCCGCCATACCCATGCCGCTTATTTTCATAAGCGCTGCCAAGCGGTCGGTATCGACTTAGGGTTCGACGATATTCTGGTGACCCGAAACGGGTTTGACGCGCATCCCGATTTGCAACCCCAGACCGGGCCTGCGCGCCGCTATGACTTAATGGTCGGCGATGCGCTGCAATTGCCATTCGCCGATGGTCATTTCGACCGGCTTATTTGCTCCGAAGTGCTGGAACATATTCCAGATTATCAAGCCGCTTTGGCCGAAATTTGGCGAGTGGTCAAACCCGGTGGGCGCATTGGCATTTCTGTGCCGCATCGCTGGCCAGAAAAAATTTGCTGGCTGTTTTCAGAAGATTATCACAATACGCCCGGCGGCCATGTGCGGATTTTTAAGGCCAAGGATTTGCGCGCCGATTTCGAAGCCTTGGGGTTTCGCTTTCAGCGCAAACATTTAAAACACGGGCTGCACAGTCCCTATTGGTGGCTGCGCTGTGCCATTGGCGTCAACAACGACCGCAATATTCTCGTGCGCGGCTATAAAAAATTGCTGGAAATTGAAATTCTCAAAAACCCGCTGCCGCTGCGCGCCCTATCGGCGCTGGCCGACCCCGTGATGGGCAAAAGCGTGGTGCTTTATTTTGCAAAGCCACCGCTTGATAGCGCGGAAGAAACCTGATGAGCCAGACCTCAAAATCTCCCTTTGGTGATTTTTTTAACGGCGCACGCGATAGCATATTGGCCTTGCAAAACGCCGACGGCTCTATTCCGTGGTTTCAAAACGGCGTTATCGACCCGTGGAATCATCTGGAAGCCGTGATGGGGTTAAACCTTATCGGCGAGCGAGACGCGGCCGAACACGGCATCGCTTTTTTGCGAGACAGCCAAGCCCCCGACGGCAGTTGGTGGGGACAATTGGGCAGCGCCGTGCCAATCGACGAAGAGCTGCATCAATTCACTCTGCAAGGCATAGAAAACAACCACCGCATTCGCGATACAAATTTCATCGCCTATATTGCCACCGCCATTTGGCATCATTATGCGCTACACGCCGACCTAGATTATGCCCATGCCAATTGGCCCATGGTCAAAGCCGCCATCGATTTCGTACTGGCCTTGCAAAGCCCGCATGGCGACATTCGGTGGACCGCGCCAGACCCCGAGACACCCGAAGACGATGCTTTGGTGACGGGCAATAGCTCCATCCATAAAAGCCTACTCTGCGCCGAAAAACTGGCCGCGGCTCTGGGAAAAGACGCTGGCCCCTGGCACAAGGCGCGGTTGGCCTTGGGCGAAGCTGTCGCCCATAAGCCCGAGCGTTTCGACCGCACATGGGAACCCAAGACACGCTATTCGATGGATTGGTATTATCCGGTTTTAAGTGGCGCCCTATCGCCGGAGAAAGCGCGCGATAAATTGCAATCGCGGTGGGATGATTTCGTCGTCGACGGCTTTGGCTGTCGGTGTGTGGAAGAAGAACCTTGGGTGACAGTGGCGGAAAGCGCCGAATTAAGCATCGCGCTGATGGCGCATGGCGACACCAGCCGCGCGCTGGCGCATTTGTCTTGGCTCGACCAATTTAGAGATGAAAACGGCGCCTATTGGATGGGCATGCAGATAGAGCAAAAAGCCTTTTGGCCTATCGAGCAGCCGGCCTGGACGGCCGGGGCGGTTATTCTGGCGCAGGATGGTGTCAGTCAAACCACGCCCGCACATGGCGTGCTGACGGGCCTATAGGCGGCGCAAAATGCGCAGCGATTGAACCGCTTTTTCTTCGACAAATAAGCCCGAATGCAGGGCTAATTTATAAATCTCATGCGGCGGACGCCCGCCATCGGCGACATTGGGAAACACATCGTGGATGGCCAAAATGCCGCCGCGCATCACCCGCGTGCCCCAATTTCGATAGTCCGCCAAAGCGGCGGGCATCGAGTGGCCGCCATCGATAAACACAAAAGCAGGCGCCGCCAAAGGCAGTTGCTGCACCACTTGCGACGGGCTGAGCGCGGGAATGACCGTATCTTCCAATCCGGCGCGGCGCATCGTGGCCCGAAATTGCAGCAAGGACGACATGCCGCCCTCGCCGTCATCTAAATCTGCGTCGAAATAATCTTCGCCCGGTTGGTTTTCCTCCGAGCCGCGATGATGGTCGATGGCCAGCAAAACCCCGCCCGCCTGTTGGCAGGCCGTACCCAGGATGACCGTCGATTTGCCGCAATAGGAGCCAATTTCAACGCACAAGCCTTGGGGCGACATTTCTTGGGCCACGGCAAATAGGGCTTCGCCCTCTTGCGCGTCCAAAAACCCTTTCACGCTATCGAGCGAAATGGGAAGCTTCATTATCGACCTATTTTCCGTTTCAAAGCATTGGAGCCAAAATCGGATGGCTCTAAATCTTCCGCATCCAAATTAGCCGGCCCTTCTTGCAATTTAATATGGTCGACGTTATAGCGGCCCGAGGCCAAGTCATGCATCACATCAAACTCAAACACGCAAGCGGGCGCCTCATAATAGTTTTTGATAAAGGCATGTTGCACGCGTGTGAGCGCGCCCGACGAATCGTATAAATCGGCCATTAAGAAAATCCAGCTATCCTCATCGGCATAAAACTGGCGCTTGCTATAGGTCGGGTTGAACCCCGGCTTGGCGGTCGCCTCGAGAATATTTACCCGATGCGCCTCATAGCGCAGCAAATCTGGGTTCGGATGGTTTTGCGTCATCAGCTCATCCGCCGTGGTGGTAGAGGCAGAGGCGCGATAATTATTATACGGCACCAGCATTTCGCGTTTGCCAACCAGCTTCCAATCATACCGGTCTGGCGAGCCGCCAAACAGAAACATATTGTCATTATTGCGAAGCCCGCCCGAAGTGCTCAAGGGCCCATCATAGGTTGTCATACTGGGCGTCGTGCGCATGACTTTGCGGGTGCTGGGGTTAAAAACAGAGCCATGACGCGGTTTCTCAATCTGGTTGATTGTATTGGTCATGGAGAAGCCTTGGCCGTTAAAGCGCGGCGGCGAGGTCCAAATTCCCATCCAGACAAATTGGTCATTGGCGTGTTTGGCTTGCGGGCCTTGTGGGTCTGCGTAGTAATTATAGCGCCAATCTTTGCGGGTAATGCGCGTGCGGTTGCCATTGGCGAATACATTGGCGCCATGGGTCACCGCTTGGTAGCGATAGCCGTGCCAATGAAAATTATGGTTCCAATAATATTCAACCGGCGTTTTGGGAATCGGAAACGGCACGCCAATGCGCGCGCCGACAACGCCATTGCCGCCATCGGTCAGCTGTGCCCGAGAGACATTTTTCTTGGTCTCGTCATAAACAAAATCCGGCAGCGCGCACGAGCGACGTGACGGATAGACATGCATTTTGTAAGTCTCGGGATGGCGCTCCAATAGCGCCAATTGGCCGGCGCTAAGGCGCTCTTTATAGCGCGCCATATTGGCATGGGTGATGGTGAACAAAGGTTTATCGGCGGCAAAAGGGTCGATATGGTCGCCGCCTTTCACATAGCCCGCCGGCGGTGTGGTAATCCCGCCCGTATAGGCTGGCACCGCGCCAGAAGCTTTTGGGTCAGCGCCATTTTGGGTCAGCACAGTGCCCAAATCATTGGCGTCGAGCGCCCAACTGGGGGGCGTAAAAGCGATGATCAGCGCCACAGCGGCCAAACAATATTTTTTCATCAGTAAGTCTCCTATTTGACACGCAGACTACCGATGCGGCAAGCTAATGACAAGAGAAGCCTGATGGAGAACAAGCTAATGACAAGAGAAGCCTGATGGAGAATAAGGGGAAAATTATGTTCGATTTAATCATTCGCAATGCCAAATTGGTCGATGGCTCTGGCGCGCCTGCCCGACACGCAGATATCGCTATTGAAAATGGCAAAATTGCCAAAATTTCTGACCTCGATACACTGACCGAAAAAGCCAAAACCGAGATTGACGCCAAGGGCGATTTAGTGACCCCCGGATGGGTGGATGTGCATACCCATTACGATGGCCAAGTGACTTGGGACCCCTATTTAACGCCGACCGGTTGGAACGGCGTCACCACGGTGGTGATGGGCAATTGCGGCGTCGGCTTTGCGCCGGCCAAGGAAGACAAACGCGATTGGTTGATTGGCCTGATGGAAGGCGTGGAAGATATTCCAGGCGCCGCCTTGGCCGAAGGTATCGACTGGGAATGGGAAACCTTTCCCGAATATCTCGATGCCCTGGACGCCAAACCGCGCGCGCTCGATATCGCCACGCAAATTCCCCATGGCTCGGTTCGCGCCTATGTGATGGGGCAACGCGGCGCCGATAATGAGGCGGCGACGCCAGACGATATTCAGAAAATGGCCGATATTGTCGAAGATGGCATCCGCGCTGGCGCGCTCGGCTTTTCGACCTCGCGCACCATGTTGCATCTGTCGAAAGATGGCGAGCCCGTGCCCGGCACGTTCGCCAATAAAGACGAGCTCATCGGCATTGCCGAGGGCATGCAAAAAGCTGGCTATGGGGTGTTTGAAATGGCCTCCGATTTAAATCCGGCTGAGGAAGAATTTGGCTGGATGTCCGAATTATCGAAAAAAACGGGCCTGCCCGTCACTTATGCTTTGCTGCAAAACCCAGCCGAGCCCGAAGGCTGGCGCAATTTATTAAAAATGACCGATAAAGCAGTGGCCGATGGCGCCAATGTAAAAGCCCAGATTGCCTTGCGCGCGACCGGGCTTATTTTGGGTTGGGAAAGCACCGTGCATCCGTTTTCCATGCATCCCGAATATCGACCGCTCGCCGATTTGCCAGCCGCTGAACGCCTCGAGCGTTTGCGCGAGCCGGGCATGCGCGAAGCGCTGATTAACGGCGCGCCGCATTTTGTCACCACGCCCGCCGAGGAAGACGGCGAAGGCTTGCCCACCGGACATGGCATCGGCGCCATGATTGCTTTGGGCTTCAATAATATGTTCCGCCTGATGCAAAATGGCGTGCCCGATTATGAACCCAAAGCCGAAGATAGCATCGCG